>CAZAPF010000014.1:0-26749 GCA_964486885.1 uncultured Verrucomicrobiota bacterium | reverse complement strand
AAGGAAAGGTTCTGTCCCGCACTGCCGTTAGGACGACACAGAGGTCGTCCCTCCACTAATAGGTCGACGTATAGCTCGTCCCACCAGGTTGATTCAATCATGCCATAACAACTCATTAAGCTCTCCTTGGTATGGCCAATCTGCTGGCGACTCCGTTAAGCCCGCTCTCACAGGATTATTGACCATATAATGCCATTTTTCAGTATAACTCTCGCCTATACGTAACTGGGTATCCCAAAAATCCCGCTGCCACACTTTCCCAATTTCCTGATTCGGCCAATTCCTGGCCGAGAGCGACTTCCAATAATTTACCCATGTCTTTAGCGCAGGATGTTCCATTCCAACAGGACTGCAAAATAAATGAATATGATCGGGCATCAGAATATAACGTCCAACTAGCCATGCATCCGCTTTTTTCCATGAATCGATCAAGAGCTGATGAACAGCTTTATTACTTAGAATAGATTTTCGTCTTTCTGTGCATACCGTGAGGTGGATAATCCGCGAAGCATTACACCGATCCGACACCATTTGATGGGCTGGCCGTTTGCGATCATAGAATTTTCTGGGTTCAGTCATTTTTCACCGTTGGAGACTGGGGGTACATGCCACCAGCGCTCTGTCCCGTCCTACGCTCGCAGGGATAGGACGACACAGAGGTCGTCCCTCCACTAGATAACTCCTGATTCCTTTGCCAACCGTTGTAATTCCTTAATCGCCGCGCGGCCCTCATCACCTAGATCGAGGGTAAAATCGTTTACATAGGTTTTAATATGCTCGCTCGTCACGTCTTCATCCAGCTCCTGCGCGTGCTCCCTTATATAGTCGGCGGCGATGGATGGATCTTTAAATGCGGCCTGTATCGATTCTTTGAGCACTTCTTCAAGTTCAGCAATGCGCTTCCTGCCCAATGTTTTGCGCGCCGCAATGCAACCGAGTGGTATCGGCTGGCCGGTGGTACCTTCCCACCATTCGCCCAGATCCTGAATGCAGCGGAATCCCCGCTCTTCGTAAACAAAGCGGCCTTCATGAATAATGACGCCGGCATCCGCTTTCCCGTTTCGGACCGCGTCCATAATTTGATCAAATGGCATAAAGATGCGGTTTTTCAACTCCGGATTCCAAAGGCGCAGCAGCAAATGGGCGGTCGTGTATTCACCCGGAACGGCAATCACCGAGTCTTCGGTCAGCGGTTTAGGATCTTTTGAAATCACCAGCGGACCGCATCCACGCCCCAGGGCAGACCCGACATTGAGCAGTTCATACGTATCCTGCACCAGCAACCACGCATGAAAAGAAAGTTTCGTGACATCAAATTTTCCGCCAAAGGCAAAGCGGTTCAGGGTCTCCACATCATGCAGATAGGTCTCAATACCAGCGGTTTGAGCCAGCTGACAGAAGATAAACGTGTCGTTAGGACATGGGGAATAAGCAACGCTGATGGGACTGTCTTGCATTTATGCACACCTTTGTAGGTATTTAAATCATGTATATCACGTACAGTTTTTTAATTTAATGATTGAAACGATCATCATTCCAGCTATTATCCGCCCCATCAATTTCAAAACGAATTAATCGTGAGGCCCAATAATGAAAGCACAACCCGACTTAACGCAAGTGGAAAAGGACAAGCTGGAGATCGATCCAGACTTTGACTTCCGCGAGATTGCAAAACGTCCCTTCGAAGACATCAGCCCGAACGAACTGGCCATGTTTAAGTGGAGCGGAGTCTACCACCAGCTGCAGCCCAGCTTTTTCATGATCCGCGTAGTGACCCCCGGCGGTAAAATGACCACCAAGCAGTTTAACCGTGCGGTCGATCTGGGTGAAAAATATGCGCAGGACGAGCTCTGCATCACCACCCGCCAGACGCTTCAGTATCATTGGATCCGCAAGGAAGACATTTACAAGATTATTGAAGGCATGGCCGAAGTGGGCATCACCACCAAGAACGGCTGCGGCGATGTTCCGCGTAACATTATCGGCGATTCCCTTGCCGGATCAGGCCCGGATCAGGTGGGCGATTCACTCAAGATCATCCGCTGGATGGCCGAAGACGAAGAAATCCAGAACCAGCGCAACCTGCCCCGCAAGCATAAGATCAGTGTGGCATCCAGCAATGATGCGCTGGCACAGACGCTGATGAACTGCCAGGGCTGGGTTCCGGTCGAACGCAACGGTGTTGTGGGCTGGAAATTCCATGCCGGCGGCGGACTCGGTGCCCGCCCCTACATGGCTAAACTTATTTTTGACTGGGTTCCGGAAGAACGGGTTATCGACGTTACGCGCGCCGCCATCGAAGCGTTCCGCCGCCACGGCAACCGTCGGACCCGCGCACATGCCCGCTTGAAGGTTGTGGTCGACAACATGGGCGCCAGGAAATTCGGCGACGTGTTGATGGATATCATGAAAGAAAAAGGCGTCGAAGGCCTCGATACCATCGAATATGCGAAGGACCCGACGCCTAACATTGGTCGTATGTCAATCAACGGCGAAGCGGTGATCCCGCAGAAGGAAGCCGGCAAGAGCATTGTCCGTGTTTTGATTCCGCGTTCGGAACTCAAAACCCACGAGTCCCGTGCCATTTCCAAACTGGCCGACGAATTCGGCGGCGGCGTGATTATGTTCACCAACCGTCAGAATCTTGAGCTGCATGACGTGCCCAACGGGAATGTGGACAAACTGGTTGCCGCCCTGCACGAAGCCGGTTTCCAGACCGAAGGACACGAGCACCTGCCGGATATCGTGGCCTGCGTGGGAACGACCATGTGTAAAATGGCCGTCTCCGATTCGCCGGATGCCTACCACCGCCTCTATGCGGCGCTGGCCACTGACGAAGCCTACTGGAAAAAGGTCGGCACGCTGCGCATCAACATTACCGGATGCCCGAACAACTGCGCCCAGGGCTGGGTAGCGGATCTCGGCCTGCGCGGAACCCGTACCCGCAATCCTGAAGGTGGTAGCATTGAAGGCTACAGTATCTTTGTAGGCGGAAAAATGAGCGAAGCCGGCAAGATTTCCGAATATCTCTGCGATGTTACAAACGACGAAATCGTCCCCGCCGTAAAGAAGGTTCTCGATACCTATTTAGCCAACCGCGAAAATGACGGCGAGCTGTTTGTCGACTTCTGCGAACGCATCGGCATCGAACAATTTCAGGAACTGGTAAAGTAGAACGGATTTGAATTATGGAACAGTTATTAAACCAAGCTGAAGAACTCATTAACGGCGGCCAGTACAACGAGGCCGTGGAACTGCTTTGCCGCCAGGGCGTGCCTCAGGAAACGCGCATCTTTGAATTGATTGCCCTGGCCCACCACAAAAAAGACCAGGCCCGCGGCGATGTCTACTCGGCCGTTATTTTTGCCGGGCGCGCCATTTCCAGCGGCAGCACCAATCCGCTGATGCAGCAGATCATTGATGCCTCTAAAAGACAGGACAAAGATTCCGACGGACATCTCGCGCCGCAGGATTATAAACTCGGCGGCTGGCAGGAAACCCGCCCGACAGTTGATGCCCCCCTCTCCTCGAATGCGCTTTCCAAGTTGAACGGAAAAGCCAACGCGCCGAAGGACTTTGACTGGCTCGGGAAAAATATTCCCTGCCAGAAAGCCTGCCCGGCTTCCACCGATATTCCCGGCTATCTGCAGGCGATCTACGAAGGCCGCCATGCGGATGCCTACGACATCAACCTGCGCGACAATGTATTCCCCGCCGTGCTCGGTCGCGTCTGCGCCCGCCCGTGCGAATCGGAATGCCGCCATGGCTGGGAAGACCTCGGCGATCCCGTGGCCATCTGTTTTTCCAAACGTTCGGCTTCTGATTACAATGAGCGGGATCTGGTTAAGATGGATAAATGGTTCAACGATTCCGGCAAGAGCGTGGCCGTTGTAGGTTCCGGTGTTGCCGGCCTCGCCGCAGCCCGCCAGCTGGCCCTGCTCGGCCATCAGGTTACGGTCTATGAAAAGCACAGCACACCCGGCGGCATGATGAACCAGGGTATTCCTGTATTCCGTCTGCCGCGTGACCTCATCGCCAAGGAAATCGAGCAGGTCACCGCACTCGGCGTTGAAATCAAGTGCAATACGGAGATTGGCAAGGAAATCACGCTCTCTCAGCTGACCGAACAGAACGATGCAGTTGTTATGGCGGCGGGAACCCTGCGCCCCAACCTGCTGGACCTGCCGGGTAAAGACCTCGAAGGCATCCGCCACGGTCTCGACTTCCTGCTGGAAGTTAACGATACCGGCAAAACCGAAATCGGCGAAAAGGTGGTTGTTATCGGCGGCGGCTTTACGGCTATGGACTGCGCGCGTACCGCTCGTCGTCTCGGCGCCACGACCGTGCAGATTGAAGAAGAAAAGGCCGACAAGGTTGCTTCCGGTTCCATCCTGCGCGTTCCCAAGGGCAACGTAGGCGTCTGGTACCGTCGCTCCGTCGACGAAATGCTGGTGACGCCCGGCGAAATTGAAGAACTCGAACACGAACATATTCCGCTCGAAACCATGGTAAGCCCGAAGGCCTACGTCGGTGAAAACGGGAAGGTCACGGCAATGCAGTTTGTTCGCACCGAGCTGGGAGAACCCGATGCCAGCGGACGTCGCCGTCCTGTCGAAATTACCGGCAGTGAATTTGAACTGCAGGTCGATACCGTACTGCTGGCTACCGGTCAGTTCCCGGATACCGACTGGATTGATGAAAAGCTGAAGTCCGAGCTTGTTGAAGAAGATGGCTGGCTCAAGAGCGGTTCTGCCTACTCCACCGCTAAAGAAAAGATTTTTGTGGCCGGTGACTTTGCAACAGGCGCCAGCTCGCTGATTCAGGCGATCGGGCATGCCAAGGATTCCGTTCGTGCGGTCGACCAGTTCCTGACCGGCAAAACCCGCCTGAAGGATTTTGCCAAGATTCAGGATGTTACTGATTCAGGCCGTATCCGCGAAATGGATGCCGTTCCGTTGCAGAAGATGCCGACGATTGAACTGGAAAAGCGCGACCTTCCAACGGAAGTGGAACTTGGCTTCGACAAGGATGCCTCCGTCGAGGAAACCCAGCGCTGCTACCAGTGCCACTACAAATACGAAATCGATTCTGACAAGTGCATCTTCTGCGATTGGTGCGTGAAGGCCAAGCCGCGCCCCGAGTGCATCCTGAAGGTCAAGGAACTGAAGGAAGATGACGAAGGCCGCATTGTAGGCTGGGAAATCGCCGAAACGGCGGACGACGTCAATATGATATGGATCAACCAGGAAGACTGCATCCGTTGCGGCGCCTGTGTGGCCGCCTGCCCGGTTGACGCTATCAGCATTCAGAAAGTTTCACTGGTTACAGAACCGGTAAGCGCATAGGACAATGAACGAGCTTAAACATTTGTTTGATGGGGTAAGTCCCAAGGATTCGGTGAAGGTTCTTTCAAGATCCATCGACCATTTCGGCGATGATATCTGCATGGCGACCAGCTTCCAACTGGGCGGACTGGTTTTAATGGACATGCTCCATCAGGTGAATAAACCGGTTCGCGTCTTCTCCATTGATACGGGACGCCTTCCGGAAGAAACCTACGAGTGTGCGGAAGCGATCCGCAGCAAGTACGGCATCAATGTCGAATGGGTATTTCCGAAACACAATGCTGTGCAGGTACTCGAAACCGAAAAAGGGCTCTTCTCTTTCAAGGAAAGCGTGGATAACCGAAAGGAGTGCTGCGGCATCCGCAAGGTAGAACCGCTGGGACGTGCACTGGAAGGTTACAGTGCATGGATCACCGGACGCCGGGCTGACCAGAGCGAAGGCCGGCAGGATTTGAGCTTTATCGAAGAAGACCCGGTGCATCCGGGACTCGTTAAAATCAATCCCCTGCTGAACTGGTCGCAAGCCGACCTATGGTTTTATGTGGAAGAACACGGCGTTCCGCACAACCGGCTCTACGACGAAGGCTACCTTTCCATCGGCTGCGCCTGTTGTACTCGCCCCTGCAAAGAAGGCGATGACGAGCGCTCCGGCCGCTGGTGGTGGGAAAGTCCGGAACACAAAGAATGCGGCCTGCACCTCAACTTTAAAAACGGCGGCGGAATTTAGTTCCATAAATTTCCAACTCTGGAATTGATTGCAGCCCTCTCAATCCCATCTAATGGCACACCCATGAAACGGTTTGCGCTCCAGATGCTATTCACCCTGTTGGCGACCATCGCTTTTGCAGCCAGCACGGCTGACCTGGTGAAAAACACGGATGCCGCGGATATCTTCGAAAAAAAATGTATCCGTCTCGGCACCAGCGAGGTCCTGCCCATTGAATTTAAAACGGCCTGCCGTGTACTGGCTCAGCCCCAATTGCTTGAAGCGGTGCAAAAAGAATTTGTTCGCTCCATCTCCCAAACCGGAAAAGTTGATTTTCCCGTGATCCGCACTGCACCGGGAATATATTACTACATCAATGAAAAAGGCCATCGGGCCGATATAACCGAACTCTACCGAAAACAGACCGATAAACACTCATTCGACTATGTGGTGCATGCTTCCGGGAAACGGTTTTTCGGCCGGTACGATGTGATTATTCATCTGCAGATAGTCGATGCCGGCCCGGCGGGAATTGTCTACTCCGTCGGCACGCACGCCTACCCGCACAACAGCATCACCCGCTTTTCCGCCCGGAAAATTGCCCCGGCTAAAAACTACTTCAAAAAAAAGATGCAACTGATTTCCTATGTCGCGAGGGAGATCGCACTGGGCCTATGCGAAAAAGAAGCGTTTAAACTCGATAACAAGTAGTCGGAAACCTACGCCCTAAGTGCCCAGATTAAACGGTGGGCAAACTGGTTGGCCCGGTGCTCCCATCCATTATCCCGTCCGCCCCATATTGGAATGGCCGCGGCAGCAACAGAACAGGTTTCATAGATAATCATCTGTGAAATCAGATGCCCCTTCCGGGCACTGTGAAGCATCTGACAGGGAAATGCCAATGTTCCAATACTGGGGATGGGAGTAATGGCGATGGCAATCCACGGAACAGGAAGACGTTTAATAAGACACTCAACGGAGCGGAGCAACGTGTGCGCTGTTCGCAACATGTTACCCATAAAAACAAACAGGACTCCGGCCGCACTTAAGGAGATAAGCTCATAGTGAACCAGCAAGGGAACCAAGGTAAAGCGCAGCAGGTACCCCAACGGCTTTATAGCCAGATGCACACCGAAATCCGCCAACCACAGGCTTTTTTCATGATCATGAAGCTCAGCCATCAATATTTTTTGTTGCGCCTGAGTAATCCGCTGATAGCGAACCCAGTGACCAATACTACGCCGGGCATATTTACGGCAAAGCTCCAGACGGCATCCGGGTGAAACAAGGCCCAGCACCAACATGCGAACCCATTCAGCCAACTTTATTTTGCTCCGTAGAAACCGGAAATATTCCGCGCATTTTTCATACAGTTTATTCGGAATCTTTCGAGCCAGATAGCGCAACAGAAATGCCGCCCATTTCAAGCGGTGCTGAAGATAATACGAATATTCTGCCTCGGTGATAACCCCCGTGAAAAAGTTAAATCCAAGGGAGCGGGAAAAACGGGTTTCCCCTGCCCATTTTTCCTGAGCCGCGATCAACTTATTGATCTGGCCATTCAACTCGACCCATTCTTCACCCACCAGAGATTGCTTTAGCGACGTTTCATTTTGCTGAATATAATTCCTCAACTGATCCGCATTCAGATCATCAAAAAGAATGCGGCGGCGTTTAAAGGCCTGTGGAATATAAAATGAAAAAAGCGCCGGGAGATCATAACTGACAATGGCCGGCACCCCTGATTCCGCATCAATCCACACCCATTTTATCCCATCCCGATCATCATCGGGGCGAATGCAGAGGAAGTTAGGAAAAGCACAGGGCTGGCCGTAACCTGCCTGCCAAACCGTGCCCACAAAACCCGCCTCACGCAGATGGTGCTGTAGTTTGGGAAGCACCTCTTTGCGCAACTGGTTTATTTCGCCATCCTTACCAAAGTAAAATGGAGAGTAAAGACGCGCAAGCTGACCGGGACAATATGCGGTATCGAGATACAGCGCCTTTTCATTTTTATCACTCCCCCAACCATAGGCATCCGCCATCGACAGTTCATTGCCAAACCAATGTTTTAATAATAAGCGGAGCGTCTTCCGTCGATAATAAGCAGATTCTACCGCCGCTTGGTTCCACCGATAGTCCAGCGGAGCTCCATAGAAAATCAGATGTGCAATGGCAGCGGCCGTGCTCCCCGTAAAAACCTTTCGGGCGGTATCTCCATGCCCGGTGACCATCCGGTAAACGGTAGCAGACCGACCATTGCCGAGGAGTTTCCGAAACCGGGGTTGAGATGCATGGCTCGAAAGAATCCCTGTAGAAACGCTGGCTTCCTGCGTCAGATCCATAACCTGAGAATACGCCAATCACGCATACAGCGCAATGGCGAATCCGGACAGGAAAAATATCGTTATCGCAGCAGTTTTTCCGCCGCCTCATTGCCCAGCTCAATGGCATAGTCGAGCGGGATATAACCATTGGTTGCAGCTAAGGTGCGGTCTGCACCGTGATCCAGCAACAGGATAATCATCTCCGCACTGGCGGATGCCGAAGCTTCGTGCAGGGCGGTTCCTCCGCGGGCAGATTGCAGGTTTACCTCGGCTCCCTGCTCGATTAAATAGGCGGCCACATCAATGTGATCCTTTTCAGCAGCATAGTGCAGAGGAGTCCAACCTTCATCATCCTGCGCCAGAATATCCGCCCCGCTCTCTACCAATAATTCAGCAATCGGAAGGAAGCCTCGGTCTGCTGCAAAGTGCAGGGGCGTTTTTTCGGTCCCGGTCCGGAGATCGAGTTTGGCGCCTTTGGCGATGAGCACTTCGGCACACTCGGTTTTCCCACGAACCGTCGCAAAGTGCAACGGCGTCCATCCCTGCTTGTTTTTCTCGTTTACGTCCGCCCCCAGTAAGAGGTGGTTTTTGGTATCCACCGGATCCCCCTTGGCGATCGCATGCAGAATGGATTTATTTTTCACCACAATCGGATTCGCCGATTCAACACCCCCCTCAGGCACTTCAAGCCCGGCCGACCAGACGATCCCGTTCAACACCATCTTCCGAAAATCAGGCTGCCCCCATGAACTGTGGAAATGTCCTCCGGTAAAGCCGAATACGTTATCGCCATAGGTCCACGCCAAGGTATGTACTTTTTCCTCCTGGGGCGGAATGGCCTGAAACACCGGATTCACATCAGCGAACTGCAGGTTATAATACCACTCGTCCTTTAGTTCATACGGCTGTACGCCATGGGTCACTGAATGCGATGCAATGATCGGCTCCTTCATCGTCCAAAGCGGGTTCTGTGAGACTTCATCGACATAATACCCGCCGACTACTTTAAGAAGGGTCTCATCCAGCAATCCCGGCATGCCATCAAGCGCATAGTGCAGAAATACGAGTCCTACCCCCCGGTTCGACAGGGCCAGCAGCGCACCTTCATTTCCGATTAATAAATGGTCTTCATTGCCATCGCAATAGATAACGACTGAATCCACAGCGGCCAGTTCATCAGCACTTGGCCAAGCCTGATACTTTACCTTGGCTTTGACGTTCAAACCGGAATCATTCAGCGATTTGGCAAGTATATCGCAACTCGAAGGAAATTCATGCTCCCCCTGTCCATGACTCGGTTTTCCTGCTATTAAAAGGACAGACTTCACTTCGGCAGCGTGAACAGCGCTGGCAAGACATACTGATAGGATGAGCATTACGACTTTCATAGAGACCCCTTCATTTTCCCGAATGCTACCGATTTAAGGGGCTTTACTGCAATTCTTCTTTCCAACCTCTGGAAAATCTGGAGAATGCGCGACTTCTGCTTTGCAGAAGCAGGTATTGGTTAATGGTTATTTGTTAACAGGAAAATCCCGACACTGCGGAGTACTCAACCAACAACTGATAACGATTAACAATTAACAACCGAAGACATGGCATTACTTAGTTTACAAAATATACATAAGGCATTCGGCGCATCTCCCCTGCTGGATGGATCGACCCTGCAGATCGAGCGGGGCGAGCGCATCTGTCTGGTGGGCCGCAACGGAGAAGGCAAATCCACCCTGCTCAAAATTATCAGTGGTTTCATTGAGCCTGACTCAGGCGAAATTATTCGCCAACCCGGACTGAAAGTACGGCGACTGCGACAGAATGTGCCGCATGAGTTGACCGGCACCATTGAAGATCTGGTGTTCAAGGGACTGGAAGATCCACACGACGATTATGTATCGCATCAGGCGGTCGACAAGGCGGTCTCATTGGTCGGCCTTGAAAATGAACTCCGCTTCAACGAACTGTCCGGCGGACAGAAACGCCGTGCGTTGCTGGCACAGTCACTCGTTTGCGAACCGGATATCCTGGTGCTGGACGAACCGACCAACCATCTGGATATTGCATCGATCCAATGGCTGGAAAACTTTCTCGGGCGCTACAAAGGGACGTTGGTCTTTGTAACACATGACCGAGCATTCCTACGCAAACTGGCCACCCGCATTCTGGAACTTGACCGCGGGCGCCTGCATTCGTGGGCGTGCGACTACGACACCTACCTTAAACGGAAACAGGCCCTGCTCGACGGCGAAGCCGAGCAATGGGCCCAGTTCGATAAAAAGCTGGCACAGGAAGAGGTCTGGATCCGGAAAGGCATCAAGGCCCGCAGAACACGCAACGAAGGCCGCGTGCGCGCACTGGAAAAAATGCGCAATGAACGCAGCCAGCGCCGCGAACGCACTGGCACGGTTAATATGCAGGTGGCGGAAGCGGGCGTTTCCGGCCGCAAGGTAATCGTCGGAAAAGAAATTTCCCATACCTATGATGGCGCGCCGCTGATTAAGGACCTGAATGTGGAAATCATGCGGGGCGACAAGATCGGTATTATCGGCCCGAACGGTTGCGGCAAATCAACCCTGATCCAGATTCTATTAGGCCAATTGAAGCCGACCCATGGCACGGTCGACCACGGCACCAAGCTGGAAGTCGCCTATTTTGATCAGCACCGGGCCACCCTCGACGAAACGAAATCAGTTGCTGAAAATGTGTGCGAAGAAGAAATGATTACGATCGGCAACAGCAAGAAACATGTGCTGGGCTATCTGCAGGATTTTCTTTTTACACCTGACCGCGCGCGCCAGAAGGTCGAGGTCTTGTCCGGAGGTGAGCGTAACCGGCTTCTGCTGGCCAAGCTGTTTACCAACGCCTCCAACGTGCTTGTGCTGGACGAACCGACCAATGACCTGGATGTGGAAACGCTGGAACTGCTGGAAGAACTGCTGGCAGCGTATGACGGTACCCTGCTACTGGTCAGCCATGACCGTTCCTTTCTTAACAATGTGGTCACGAGCACCATGGTATTTGAAGAAAACGCGCATATTGGCGAATATGCCGGCGGATACGATGACTGGTTATTGCAGAGGCAAGAGGCAAAAGGCATTAGGCAAGAGGGATCTGCACCAAAGCAGGAAAAGAAAAAGGCTACCCGCAAGCTCTCCAATAAAGAGCGGGAAGAGCTGAAGAACCTTCCTAAACGAATTGAGGAACTGGAATCTGAGCTGGAAGAAATCCAGCAGGCCATGACTGATCCGGCCTTTTATCAGCAGGAAAAGGACAAAATAACGGCCGTAACGGCTCGGGCAGAGGCCATTCCTGCTGAATTGGAAAAAAGTTTTGAACGCTGGGAAGAGCTTGAGGGTCTATGATCCCAAACCACGGAATCATCGGGTATCCGTCGCCCCCCTTCGGCGGACCCGATGAGGAAGTGTGGCACTTGGAACCACGAGGTTAGGTCACACTTTTCACCAGTCCGTGGTTTTTTTTGTGCCGTCCTGCGGACGGCGGTTAATTGTTCATAGTTATTGGTTATTAGGCTTCCTGAACAGCCCTGTTAACGATTAACTATTCCCCATTAACTGAACCAAAGGTTCAATCCATGAAACGGCTCATTTGGAACAAGCACACCAAGCTGGTGCTCAAGCATGTGGCGGGCTGGTTTTTTCTGGTTCTAGGGATCGCCGGATGCTTTCTTCCGATTTTGCAGGGTTTCATTTTTCTTGCCATAGGCGTTTTCCTGCTAGCCGACCATATTCCCTTTTTTGGTCGCATAAGAGACTGGATTCACCACAGGTTCCCCAATATGACCAAACGGGTTCATCGACTGGGAGAACGCTTCAGAGCACGATTTCACCGCAATTGATTACAGCTCAATCCCGAAATATTCAGCCGCATTGTTGTAGCAGATATTTTCCACCATCTCACCGAGCAATTCCATATCGGCCGGGATTTCCCCGTTTTCAACATCGTTACCGATCAGGTTGCAGAGAATGCGGCGGAAATATTCATGGCGGGGATATGACAGAAAGCTGCGCGAATCGGTCAGCATCCCGACAAACCGGCTCAACAGTCCAAGATTCGAAAGGGCGTTCATCTGCTTTTCCATGCCGTCCTTTTGATCGAGGAACCACCAGCCGGATCCATATTGGATTTTACCGGGAACGGAGCCGTCCTGATAATTACCGATCATGGTGGCAAACAGTTCATTGTCCGACGGGTTAATATTATACAGAATTGATTTTGCCAGCTGGTTCGAAGAATCGAGCCGATCCAGCAACCGGACAAATCCCGGTCCCTGGCGGTAGTCGGCAATGGAATCAAATCCGGTATCCGGACCCAATGCATCAAACAGGCGGCTGTTGTTATTACGAAAGACTCCCACATGAAACTGCTGCGCCCAACCGCGCGAATGATTCATCTTGCCCGCTTCATAAAGGAACGCAGCGAGAAAGGCATCCTGTTCCTCTGCTGATGCCATATCCCCGGTCATCACTTTACTGAAAATGGCATCCAACTCGGATGGCGAGGCTTCTGCATCGGGCACATACGCGACACCATGATCAGACAACCGACACCCGACAGAATGGAAATAGGCGTGCCGTTTATCAACAGCAGCAACCAGCTCTGCAAAGGTACTGATGGTTGAACCTGATGCATTTTCCAGTGCATGGATATAATGCTTATAGGCTTCCGGGTCGGACAGATTGGCCGCTTTATCCGGGCGGAATGTCGGCAGCACCTTGATTTCAAAACCATCGGCCGCAATCTGCTTATGCCATTTCAGATCATCAATCGGATCATCCGTCGTACATACCAGCTTAACCTTCATCTTACGCATCAGGTTCCGCGCTGAATATTCCGGCGTGCGCAGCTTTTCCGTACATTCGTCGTAGATTTCTCCGGCCGTTTCCGGACTGAGCAAGGTGTCGATATCAAAGTAACCCTTCAGCTCCAGATGCGTCCAATGATACAGCGGATTGCGCAGCGTTTGCGGAACCGTTTCCGCCCATTTCTGAAACTTGTCGCGCCAGGATGCATCGCCGGTGCAGTATTTTTCATCAACCCCATTGGTACGCATGGCGCGCCATTTATAGTGATCGCCGCCCAACCAGATTTCTCCCAGATTATCGTATTGCTTGTCCTCTGCAATTTCCTGAGGAGGCAAGTGACAATGATAGTCGTAGATCGGCATGCGGGCCGCGTGGTCATGATAGAGCTTGATTGCTGTTTTAGTCTGCAGCAGAAAATCCGTATCCATAAATTTTTTCATTCTGAAAACTCCTGTATTTTAAAACCATTGCGTGTGGAAAAACTCACCGCGCGGCTTATCCGTCCGCTCATAGGTGTGCGCACCAAAATAGTCGCGCTGCGCCTGCAGCAGATTGGCCGATCCGCGCGCTGTACGGAAGCCATCATAATAGGACAGCGCCGAGCTCATCGCGGGAGAGGCAATTCCGGCGCGCGTCATACGCGCAACGGCATCGCGCCAGTGCACCTGCGCCTCTCCGACCGACTCCGAAATCAAGGGATCGAGCAGCAGGTTTGAAAGTTCCGGTTCGCGCTCAAATGCCTCCTTAATGGTGCGCAGCAGCGTGGAGCGGATAATACACCCGCCGCGCCAGAGCTGGGCCAGGCCGGCCAGGTCGATTTTCCAATCGCGCTCCTTCGAAACCTGCTGGATCAACTGAAAGCCCTGTGCATAGGAAATAATTTTAGAGCCATACAGCGCTTCCTTCACTTCCGCCACAAAATCCTCCTGCGCCACATCAATTTTTGCTTTCGGACCGATTAACACTTTCGAGGCTTCCTCGCGATCGGCTTTCAGTGCGGAGAGACAACGGGCAAATACCGCTTCGCCAATCAGCGGCAACGGTTCACCGGCATCAAGCGCGGCAATCAAAGTCCACTTACCGGTCCCCTTTTGCCCGGCGGCATCGAGAATATAATCAACGGGCTGTTCGCCGTCTTCAGTTTCGTACGCGAGAATATCCCGTGTAATTTCAATCAGGTAAGAATCGAGCTTTCCTTTATTCCAACGACCGAACACTTCCGACATCGCAATGTTCGACATACCGAGGCCATCCCGCATAACCTGATACGTTTCGCAGATCATCTGCATGTCGCCGTATTCAATGCCGTTGTGCACCATTTTTACAAAATGCCCGGAACCGCCCTGTCCGATCCAGTTAACACAGACCGCACCTTTGGCGGTACGCGCAGCGATCGCTTCAAAGACCGGTTTGATCAGCTCCCAGGCACCTTCCGAACCGCCCGGCATCAGCGCAGGACCATTGAGCGCGCCTTCTTCTCCGCCGGATACTCCGCAACCCACAAAGAGCAATCCCTGCTCCTCGCAGAACGCAATACGACGATCCGTGTCCTGCCACTGCGAGTTACCACCATCAATAACAACATCGCCCGGTTCCAGCAATGGAGCGAGCTCGCCCAGCACGGAATCAACCGGTGATCCCGCTTTGATCATGATCATGACCTTGCGCGGCCGTTCAATGGATTCGACAAAATCCTTCAGGCTGTCTGCATGTGTAAATCCATCGGTGAACTTTTCAGAAAAATCGTTCCGCAACGACTCATCCCAGTCGTAGCACGAAACCGAGAATCCTTTCGATACCATATTCCGCGCGAGGTTCGATCCCATCACGCCCAGGCCAATCATTCCAATATTTGTCATTTTATAAGTCCTCTTTATTCCGCAAACTTTTCCTTATAAGCCCAAAGGCCAAGTGCAGGGTTGCTAATGTAAAAAATTTCCTCGCCGTCCGGCAGCGTATTAAATCCATCTTTGAGTTCATCGGGATTATAACGCGCAGCCATTTCTTCATAAGGCGCTGCCTCGAATCCAACCGATCGGACTTCATCGAGCGTCACACCATCCCCGGGGCAATAGGTAATGGAGAAGCGGCCTTCCGAGGATCCATGGATCAGGTGAGCCGCTGCACCGAGATTATTCCGAAGTTCTTCATCCTCTTCCACATATTTCAGTGTGGCCGGCGTTCCGCAATAACCGAACTTCCGGATCAGCTTATCGATGGTCGGATCTTCACCAAATTCCTTAAGCGCCGGCGCCAGCACAATCAGCTCGCCCTCGTCGGCGATCGCCATGCGCGTCCGGTAGACGGATTTATTACCCAGCCAAGTGCTTTGAAATTCATGCGGATCCAGATAGACGACCACCTTTTTCGGTTCACGATCCAACAGGGTAATGTTCACCGCACGGGCCAACTTACAGGCTTCTTCAAAAACGGCAGCATCTTCGCCGGCATAAAAGCCGCGCATGTGCATTTCACGCGTTTCATAGTCCTGTTCCATCACGGTCAGCATGTAGGTAATCGGCAGGTCGGACAGATAGGTATCAACCGCGTGGTTAAACAACCGGCGAACCGGCGAGTCGGTTTGACCCAGCAGGCTTTCGATGCCGGCCACTGCACCGAGGAAGTGCGATTTATTGATAATGTCCGAACCTCCGGCTCCGACCACAATATTTTTGGTATAGTTAGCCATGCCAACCACCTCGTGCGGCACCACTTGACCCACGGACAAAATCAGGTCATAGCCATCGAATAATAGTTGGTTCACTTCAACGCCTACCGCGTAGTCAACCTTACCGTCTGACAGCTCGGAGAGCATCTCTCCTGAAATTTCACCTTTGCGAACCACCTCGTTGCGCCAGTCGTGCACCTTGAAGGCATTCATCGGAATGCTATCGCCAAACATCATGCGCAGTTGCGCTTCCGTCATTGGATTATGCGTTCCCAGAGTTGGCAGAATATCCACCTGCGCACCCTGCCCAGTCAGCTTTTCATAGACCATAGCCGTGATTGGACCCGCCATCGAATTCAGGCGGGTATGGTCAGGCGGAAGAATCAGAACTTTGTTCAGATCCCCCGCCTTATCCAGACATTGGAAAACCAGCTCACGAAGCTCTGCTTCAGATATCGAAATTTGTTCACCGAATTTATTAATCATAGTGCCCTCCAAAGTAGATGAAGTAACTTGCTTCGTTGCGCACGAGTGAGCTCCCGGCCCCAACGCAACGAAGCTGGAAGCCCCGTCTACACGATATAGGTAGAGGCAGCGGTATCACCGCCGCGCCCGGTCCAGTTGGTGTGGAAAAACTCTCCACGCGGTTTATCGAGGCGCTCATAAGTATGTGCACCGAAATAGTCGCGTTGCGCCTGCAGCAGGTTGGCCGGAAGGCGGGCGGAACGGTAGCCGTCAAAATAAGCCAGTGCCGCACCGATCGCCGGCATCGGAATACCCAGTTCCACCGACTTCATGATCACCCGGCGCCAGGCCGCCTGTGCATTTTCAACCGCATCCTTAAAGAAGGGATCGAGCAACAGGTTGACGAGGTCAGAATTTGTATCGAAAGCATCCTTGATCTTGCCGAGGAATACGGAACGGATGATACAACCGCCGCGCCACATCAGGGCAATTTCGCCATTATTGAGGTTCCAGTTATATTCTTCCGCCGCGGCGCGCATGAGCTGATAGCCCTGCGCATAGGAAACAATCTTGGACGCATAGAGCGCCTGCTTCAGGTCCGCGATCATTGCCGCTTTATCACCCTCAAATAACGCATCCGGACCACTGAGTTCCTTCGAAGCTGCAACACGTTCATCTTTAAGAGCAGAGAGGCAGCGTGCAAATACGGCTTCGCCGATAAGCGTCAATGGCTGCCCGCAATCCAACGCGGAAACCGCCGTCCATTTTCCGGTACCCTTCTGGCCTGCCGTGTCGAGAATCTGATCAATAACCGCTTCGCCATCCTCGGTTTTGTAGCCGAGGATATCGCGTGTGATTTCGATGAGATAAGAATCGAGCTCGCTTTCATTCCAGTCCTTGAAGACTTCGTGCATCTCTTCGTTCGAGAGGCCCATACCTTCCTTCATCATCTGGTAGGTTTCGCAGATCATCTGCATATCGCCATACTCAATACCGTTATGTACCATCTTTACAAAGTGGCCGGCTCCATTATCGCCGACCCATTCGCAACAAGGCTCGCCGGCATCGGTTTGTGCAGAAATTTTCTGAAAGATCGGCTTTACCGATTCCCATGCTGCGGCCGAGCCGCCCGGCATAATGGAGGGTCCGAGTAATGCCCCTTCCTCGCCACCGGAGACACCGGTTCCGATATACAGCAATCCTTTGCTTTCAACATACTCGGTGCGGCGAATGGTATCGGGATAGTGGCTGTTTCCACCATCGATAATGATATCGCCCTCTTCCAGATACGGGATCACCTTTTCAATGAAGTCGTCCACGGCCTGACCGGCCTTTACCAGCATCATGACCTTACGGGGACGCTCGAGGTTTGCACAGAGCTCTTCAATGCTCTTGCACCCGATAAAGTTTTTATCCGCGCCCCGGCCGGAAATAAATTTTTCCACTTTTTCTACGGTGCGGTTGAAAACAGCCACCGTAAACCCCTTGCTCTCCATATTGAGAACCAGGTTTTCACCCATAACGGCCAATCCGATCAATCCAATATCTGCTTTCATAAGTATCTCCTTCGGAGATGAAGTGTAGAAGCATTGGAGAAATAGAGTATCGGCTCTGCACTGCGCACGCCGGCTCCCTTACTCCACCACTCCTGAGCTCCACTACTCCATTATCTCTTCACTCGCGCATTGCCATTCCAAATACTCCAGAGCTGATCCTCATCAGCAGGCTGGGCATAATCCGTCAGCATTGTTGCCGCAAGCGCACCGCTTGCCCAGCCAAACCTTGCGCATTGTTTAACATCCCAACCCTTGAGAATGCCGTAGAGCAAACCGCCTACAAATCCGTCGCCACCGCCGATGCGATCTTTCACGCCGATTTCGCGAGGCTTGATAATTTCCCAATCCTTACCATCCGTAACCAGTGCCCCCCACATATGGCTGTTTGCTGAAACCACTTCCCGAAGCGTTGTTCCAAAGTAGCTGGCATTTGGATAGGCCGCCTGCACCCGCCCGATCATCTCTTTGAAGCTGTCAATTTTTTCATCCAGTCCTTCGCCTCCGGACTCCGGCCCTTCGATACCCAGGCACAGCTGAAAGTCTTCTTCGTTGCCGATCAGAATGTCGCTGCGGGACGCAATTTCGGCAAAGTCCTTTGCGAGTTCTTCTTCGCGCCCTTTCCAGAAACTGGCTCTGTGGTTTAGGTCAAAGGAAATGAGCGAACCGTTTTCCTTGGCGACACGGGCAATATCCAAACAGAGCTGCGAGGTCTTCGGGGACAGTGCTGCAACCAACCCCGACAGATGCACGATACGGACGCCTTCTTCCGCAAAGATTCGTTCCAGATCAAAATCATCCGCACTCAGTTCCCTTCCGACTTCGCCGGCCCGGTCGTTTTGTACCCGTGGCCCGCGTGGGCCCCATCCGCTGTCCGCCATATTAATCTGATGGCGATATCCCCAGGGATCGCCCTGTTCAAATTCAGGACCTTCAAAATCCATACGGCGGCTTTTGAGGTTATCTTTTATGAAGTGCGAAACCGGACTGTCCTTAACGAATGCGGTCAGCACCTTGACCGGTAATCCGAGATAGGAAGAAACACTGGCCACATTGCTTTCCGCACTGGTGGCCTGCATCTTGAAGGTATCGCTGCAGTGGAACGGCTGAGATTCAACCGGCGTCAGCCGTACGCCCATACTGGTTGCTACGAGCAGCGAATATTTTTTTGATTTCTGATCCGTCATTTTTTATCTCCACTAATGAAGTTTTCAATTCTTCGTCTACAAACTCAGGCGCTTACAGCAAATCCGCCTAAACCGCCGATGCACTATCCAGTAAAAGTAAAAATTACCGGCAGCCAACGGTGCTTAACCTTCAATCAAGGAACCATAAATCACCGGATGCACCTGGATTACTCCGCAACACGGTCTATTTTTCGCGAAACCAACGCTTTAGACCTTATCAACAGGTTATCGACAGCCCTCCTGCTATGCTGAATATCCTTCGTCCAAGCCAAAGCTATAATTGTTCCTCAATGGTTTGAGATATAGTCTAAATAACATTTAATGCAAGGAAATATATTGCCTTTTAACACATCTCCCCCGATATTCCCCGCGATTTACCAACCGGGCTAAATACGACTCTAAATGCGGAAATAAACGGTCTAAGGGCGGTATTCAGGCATTACTCAGATAAATTTTAACCACAGGAAAAAACATGAGCGAAATTTTTAATCAAAACTGGAATCGGGAACGCGTACGCGCAGGAATGCGATGGTTTGGACCGGAAGACGTAGTATCTATACGGAATATCCAGCAAACACCGGGGGTTACCAATATTATTACGGCACTGCACCATATTCCCGCCGGGGAAATCTGGACAGAGACCGAAGTGGCCAAGCGAAAAATTGAAGTCGAATTCC
This sequence comes from uncultured Verrucomicrobiota bacterium, assembly GCA_964486885.1. Lineage (GTDB taxonomy): Bacteria > Verrucomicrobiota > Kiritimatiellia > Kiritimatiellales > Pontiellaceae > Pontiella. Next base: position 7,001 of record CAZAPF010000014.1, on the reverse strand, counting down.
TGCCCCATTCCGATGCCCCGGCCGATCTCAAAGGCATGAAACTCTTCCAATGGTACAAGATCAATGGCGAACGCACCGGCCTGGTCTGGGATACCGCTGAAAGCCTTGTTTTTACCGAAGACATTAAAAACGGAAGTCCCGACCGGGAAGAACACATCCAGAAATATAAACACAGCCTGCAAAACCTCGGTCGTTTTGGAGTCAATAACGTGGTCGGCAACTTTATGCTGGTGGCCGATTGGACCCGCACCAGTATCACCAACCTTCCGGACGGCTCCAAAACACTAAAATATATCCATGCGGCTTTCGCGGCGTTTGATATTTTCCTGCTCAAGCGCCATGACAACCCACAGGGCTATTTAGACGATGACTCTTTCACCCCCGACGAAATCGAAGAGGCTCAGTTGTATTGGGATAAATATCTCGATGGAAACACGGAGCACCAGCAACGCCTGATCGATATGATCACAGCAGGCCTGCCCGGCGCGCAGGAAGGCTTCACACTCGATGATTTCCGGTCCGCGGTCTCGAAATATGAGGGTATGTCGGTCGACACACTGCAGGAACACATTGCCTATTTCCTCAATGCAGTAGTGCCGGTCGCCAATGCAGCCGGCGTGCGCCTGTGCTGCCATGCCGACGACCCCGCATTCTCACCGTTCCTCGGAACACCGCGCGCGGTCGGCGGATCGGCTGGATATAAATTCCTGCTCGACCACGGGTGCGGCGTAAACATGTGCATCGGCTCGCTGATGGCGAATGAGGGCAACCGGGATATCACCACCGTCATCCGCGAGATTGCGGAATACGGCAGCATGAAAGGTATGTCCATGGAGGACATCTTCCCGCATATCCATCTGCGCCCCATCGAAACCGATGGTAAAAATTTCCGGGAAGGCCACCATGCCGAACACCGCGAAGAACTGGCCAAAGTGGTGCATACCCTCGTTGACCTTGGCTGGCAGGGTGTTTTCCGCCCCGACCATGCCCCGGCATCGGATCATGGTTTCGGACGTCCGGGCTACGATGTGATCGGCCGCGGCTATGGCGCACAACTATTACTCGGACTTTTTGAGATGGCAGAGATTGTTAAGACGACCCGCTTCCGAACCGTTGAGGCCGCCATCAAGGCAAGCCGTGGCGATATGGCGCTGAAAGAGGAAGCTTTCGAAGCTGCCCGGAAGGCCGAGGCGGATAAAATCGGAAGAAAGATCGCCTTTATCAAAGTGCCGTTTGTCTTTGGAGAACAAGGGGTGTGCGCGGAGTTAAAATAGCACGGACTCCGTGACCCATAGCAATCCGTTAAGGTTAACCAAGAGCTTCTTCGACTGCTTCGAGCAGGTCTTCGAGTTCAATCGGTTTATAGAGGACTTTGCACGCCCCGAACTTTTTGGCCATGGGCAGGAAATCCATCGGCATCGCATGCATACCGCCCGACATGGCGATTACGGGAACATCGGTGCCCTTGCCCCGAATGGCCATAACCACCTCAAGACCATCCGTCTCCGGCATCATGATGTCGGTGATTACCAGATCGACCGGCTGCTTTTCGATATCCCGCAACCCGATGCGGCCATCGGTCGCCACCTCAACATCATATCCTTTGCCGGATAAAAACCGTTTGAAAACGCTAAGAATCGTTTCATCGTCGTCTATGATCAGAATGCGTGCCATTTACTTCTCCATCGAATCAGCCTTTAGTGGACTATACCCGTTGCTTTTCATCAAGCATATCCCGAATAGTTTGAAGCAGTTGTATTGAGGCAACCGGCTTTTCAAGATAGCGAAAACCATTGGAATTCATCGCTGCATACATTTTTTCATCCGGCGAATACCCGCTGCACAGCAGCACGGGCAAGCCCGGTTTTTTCTCCCGAAGCTGCTTAGCAAGCTCAACTCCATTCCCATCAGGCAGCACGATGTCGGCATACAGAAGGTCAAAGCCGGCACCGCGGTTAAATATCTCGAGCGCCTCTCCGCTGTCGGCAGCTGACATTACGAAGTAGCCGGCATCGCCCAGCATGCGCTCGCTCAACTCCCGCAGCACCGCATCATCTTCCACGACCAGAACCGTCTCGCCCCGCCCTTCCGGCGTATCCGCAGATTCGTCGGGCATATCGGGCTGACTCAGCACCGCTTCTTTTTCAAGAGCCGGCAGGTATACCTTAAATTCGGAACCTTCTCCCACACGACTTGAAACATCAATCCATCCGCCATGCTGCTGAACAATGCCATAGACCACCGAAAGTCCCAGGCCGGTTCCTTCCCCAATCTGCTTAGTCGTATAAAACGGCTCAAACATATGGCTCTGCACTTCTTCGCGGATTCCACAGCCGTTATCCGATACCGTGAGGCAGATACAGTTTCCGACATTCTGAATATTGGTATCCAGACCAGCTATAACCTCGTCATCTATATTGCCGGTGCGCACCAGCAAACGACCGCCATCCGGCATGGCATCCCGCGCGTTAATGAACAGGTTCAGTATAATCTGTTCGACTTGACTTCGATCAGCACGAATTGGTTTCAGCGAGTCCTTCAACTCAAATACAAACTCAATCCGCTCTCCCAGCAAACGGCGCATCATGCCCTCGTTGCGCCTTATAATCTCATTTACATCCTGCACCGAATATTCAACATGCTGCTTGCGACTCAGCGTCAGCAGTTGCCGGGTCAGGTCGCCCGCCCGGCGGGCCGCCTTTCGGATTTCCTCCACATCATTGTGCTGGGACGTCCCGCTTTCAAGTTCCGCGGAGAGAATGCCGCTGAAGCCCAGAATGGATTGGAGAATATTGTTAAAATCATGAGCCACTCCGCCCGCCAGACGACCGACGGCATCCATTTTCTGTGCCTGCCGCAGGTGATTTTCCATTTCCAGCTTCTGGGTGATATCATGGATGGCAACCACATGGTTTACGATCGCTCCATGTTCATCCCGAACCGGAGAGATAACCGTTTCAAATGTGCTCAGCCCCCCCTCTTTGTGCCGGTTGACAAAACGGCCACGCCACGTAGTGCCCTCACGAATTGTTTTCCAGATATAAGAGAAGAAGCCCTCATCCCTCATTCCGCTGTTAATGATGGACAGGTTTTCACCAACCGCATCCGCCTTAGCATGGCCCGTAACCGTTTCAAAAGCCGGGTTAACGTATTGAATGGTTCCATCGATATCCATCACAACAATTGCTTCTGCCGACTGATTGATTGCTGCGGAAAGAAGTAATAATTCCTGCTCCGCGCGGAGACGTTCAATTTCCAGCGCCGTACGTCCTGAGTAAATCTGGAACAGGGTTTTTAAAAACTCAGCGTCCTCAATAGGCGTACAAAACAGGGCCACCATAATCCCTACCGGCCTGGACTGGGCATCCAGCAGAGGTATACCAATATACCCCTCAACACTCATCTCCCTCAGCAGTTCATCTTCCGGAAACAGCTTCGCCACGCCGGAGGCGTATGAACAGATTTCACTACCCATAACCTTTTGGCAGGGTGTGCCTTTCAGCGCATATTCCATGTTCTCAATTACTTTGCCACTGGACGCAAGTGCGATCGTCCTGATCCGTTCAGGGGGATCCGGCATGTACTCCCCAACCAAGGCATAATCAGCATTTAATGCATTTAATACCTCAATTGAAATGGCCTCAAAAAAATCCTGCCCGGTTTTGGATGATCCAACATCGACCAGCGAGCGGACAACGTTTTCAGTTTTCTTTCGCTGCGTAACATCCCGCGCAATACCCTGAATAGCTTCAAGATTTCCTTTAGCATCATATACGCCGTTGGTGGCCAGCTCCAACCAGATCTGATGGCCTTCCCGATGTTGAATTTCGAATGCAAAATTTCCCGGATCCGGATTGCCTTCCAACCGCCGCTTCAACCGCTCCCCCGTCATCTGATGGTACTTCGGTACAATCAGATCCATCATATTCATCCTGAGCAGTTCAGACACCGGATAACCCGTTAATTCCTCTGCTGTTGAATTCACATAAATATAATTTCCCTCCAGATCAATTTGGAAAATTACATCTTTTGTATTGTCGAAAATATGCTGCAACTGCTGCTGTGCACGAAGGACCGCATCCTCCGCAGTCCGACGTGCGGTATTATCGGAAAACACGACGCCCAGATAGCCCGGTTTGGGAACAAATATCCAGGTGGAAAGTACGCGGTCAATTGCTTCAGCCCGGTTTTCATACGCCGACGGCTTTCCGGTCATTACCACTTTGGCCAGAACGTCGAGCCAGTAGGATTCCATCGGCTGGAAGGTTTCCGTAAACAAGTGCCCGACCATGTCCTTGCGCCGGGATCCCATAATCTCCTCCGCAGCGGGGTTGGCCTGTACAATCTTATAATCAACCGGTACCTGAGCCGAATCCTCAACCACTTCAAACAGGAAAAATCCGGTGGTCATATTTTCAAACAGCTGGCGGTAATTCTGTTCACTGTCCTGTAACGCCGTAACCATATGTTTATTGCGTGTGACATCCCAGTTGGTACCAATGGCCCGTTTTGAATTCCCTTCGGCATCCTTTTCAATCATCGCCAACGCACGGATGTAATGAACGGATTCATCCGGCCAAACCACACGAAATTCAGTATCCAACATACCGCCTGTTTCGATGGCGTGCATAAATAGCTGTTCAGCCCCGGGTAAATCCTCTGGATGAACGGTCTTTTGCCAAGCATCTAAATGGCCGGAAAAATCAGATACCGACACTCCATAAAGTCCGAACATTTGTTCATCCCAAATGAGCTTGTCGTTAACTATGTCATATTCCCAGATGCCAATTTGAGCGGCCCGGGTGGCCAGGTGCAGCCGCTCATTGCTTTCGCGGTACGCCTTCTCCGCCTCCTTCCTGGCCGTGATATCACGACCGACTCCGATAATCTCTGCCACGTTGCCACGTGCATCCAGAATCGCCGAATCCTGCCAGGCGAGCCAACGCCACCCGTCTTTGGTCATGGCCCGCTGTTCCATATAGGCTTCGTACGGCGGCTCAAACAGTTTTTTCATGGCTTCGGCTGTAGAAGCCTGATCATCTTCATGCACCAGCGGCATAAAGGTTTTCCCGATGAGCTCTTTTTCCGTCTTTCCGAAGACACGGCAGTAGGACGGGCTCACATAAAGATAATGCCCTTCCGTATCCACCTTCACCACCATGTCCGACTGCTTCTCAATGATCAGTCGATAGACCTCTTCGCTGTCCTCGATCTCATTCTGGACTGAACGGAGGCCGGTAAAAAGATGCTTGAGGATCACAAACAGCAAAAGCGCGGTGGATACCACAAAGGCCAGCCCCTTATAGGTTGACCACCGAATCAGTTCGTCCGGATCGGATACAATCGCGGCAAGCGCATGATCCGAATATAAAATCCATGCCAGTGCAAAGACCAGATAGCTCAGCGTAACGCCCAGTTCATAGGGAAGTCCTAATAGTTTCTTAGCCGGTCGTCGTTGCTTCATCAGAAGATATCCTCGATCAATTCGCGAATCATACGCAATACACATCCCTTTCACAAGAGCAGCGTCCATGCAGCTTTTCCCATTGCCATCACTTTAAAATCCAGCGTATCTTCACTCGCATGTTGCCGCAATGGATCATCGAAAAGAAACGCGATGGAGCCGAACTCGACTCCTCTGAAATCAGTAGCTTTATCGACGGCTACACCAAAGGCGAGATTCCCGACTACCAGATGTCGGCCCTTGCCATGGCGATCTATTTTCAGGGCATGACTCCCCGCGAAACCGCCGACCTCACCATCGCCATGATGGAATCCGGCAGCGTCATTGATCCCGACCGGATTCCCGGCATCAAGGTCGACAAACATTCCACCGGTGGCATCGGCGATAAAACCTCCATTCCCCTCGCCCCGCTCGTGGCGACCTGTGGCGCCACTGTGCCCATGATATCCGGCCGAGGACTCGGTATTACCGGTGGCACACTCGATAAACTCGAATCCATCTCCGGCTACCGTGTAGACTTATCCGAATCCGAATTTTTCCAAACCTTGGAAACCTGCGGTTGTTCCATGATTGGGCAGACCGCTGAAATAGCCCCGGCCGACAAAATGCTCTATGCCCTGCGGGATGTCACCGCCACCGTGCCCTCCATCCCGCTGATCGTTTCCAGCATTATGTCCAAAAAGCTGGCCGAGGGGATCGACGCACTGGTGCTCGATGTTAAATGCGGATCCGGAGCATTTATGAAGACCCTCGAAGAAGCCCGTGCTCTGGCAAAAGCACTGGTGGATACCGGCACCGCCATGGGCAAAAAAGTCACCGCGCTCATCACCGACATGAACCAGCCGCTTGGCCGGAACGTCGGCAATGCCCTCGAAATTCAGGAATCGATCGACGTGCTAAACGGTAAAGGCCCCGAGGATGTAATCTCGCTTACCACCGAGTTAGCTTCCCGCATGCTCGCTGTAGCCGGGGGCGGCGACCCCGGTCCGCACTTGCAGGATGGCACCGCCCTTGCAACCTTCGAACAAATGGTCACCTGCCACGGCGGCGATCTCGAAAGAGGACTTCCCCAAGCCGAAAAACAAACGCCCGTACCAGCCCCCGCTACCGGCTATCTTTCAAAATGCGATGCTGAAACCATTGGCCGCACCGCACTGCTGCTCGGAGCCGGACGCGTCAAGACCACCGACACCATCGACCACGCCGTCGGCCTTTCGAATTTGAAGAAGATCGGCGAGCACGTCGAGAAAGACGAGCCTCTCTGCATCATCCACTCCAACGGACACGAAAACAGGTATCAACTCATGGAAACGTTGAACTCCGCATTCTCAATAGGAGCCGACACCGTTGAAGCCCCGTCACTGATCATTGAAACCATGACATAAGCCAATTCGCATACCCGACGGTCTATCTCTTTCTTATTTCTTGAACCGAAACCTTTTTAAAGATACCAATAAACATCAAAGGATAAACATTTTCCACCTATACCGCTTTAATATCAGCATATGTGGAAAGAAACTTAAACTGAGGTCATACA
>CAZAPF010000013.1:0-93784 GCA_964486885.1 uncultured Verrucomicrobiota bacterium | reverse complement strand
GAGCGGAGCTTAGGCTCCACTCAACGCCCGAATATTCAGCTCGTGGAAAGGTGCCGGTCCTATAAATTAATGATCAAGCCTCATTTGCAGGAATCAACCACAATCAAGGCCTTCCTCCCGACAATGACTATGCAGAGGCGTTTCTTATTAACGGGGACCTTGTTCTTCCTCCGTTGTCACCGAAACATGATACAAGCTGGATCGAGGCCTGGAGAAACAGGACGATACAGCACCGGGTCCGAATACCGCCCGATATCAATAACACTACCGATCCGGAAGGATGCCAAACTATGGTATTCACACCCCGATCTTGCAGCGGAAGTGGTCGAAATCCTGAAGTGAAACAAGCTGAAAACTTCGGGGGAAACTTCGGGTTTCGCTCACAAAAACGCACTGTTTTTCAGATAGTCGCAACGCCCATTGACACCCAGACATATTCATGTATCATACTGACTACAAGGTTGATAAAGAAACAACCTGCAACGCGCTTCATGGTTTAAAAGGAGTTTATAGTGGATGGTAATGCGAACCTTCTAAAAATGACTCTCCATTCGGATCGGCACTCCTTACAGGACGATAAAGCGAACCTGAGCCCTCTCGCAACCCCAGTTGTTCAGAAACGTTTCTTTGCCCTTCAAAACCTGTTTTGGGGTGGTTGGATACGCTCCGTTTCGATAGATTCCAAAACTCTTTTACTTTCCGGAGGGCACGTCAGCCAATAAACTGTCATCTCCGGTCAGGCCGGCATCCATCTCAGACAGAAATTTATTCAGCAGACCGTTTGCATCATAGGCCTCCGACGAGACCATTTTTTCTTTTAACCAATTTTTTATATTCGTCATGTAGTTCTCCCGGGGAGTTAAGCAGGCACAGATGTTTTAAGTATGGTAACGGTCGTTGCTGAGCCAAGGTTGTATAAACCTAAAGCAGCGGGAATCAGCACCGAACACCCTTTTGCTACCCGCTCTTTTTCACCGCCGGCATACAAAATTTCAAATTCGCCCTCCGAAGAGAACAGCACATGGAATGTGGTCCCATCAGCGAGTTGCTCCATTTTCCCCTCCACCGTCAATTCATCGAGGACAAAAAAGTCAGACCGGCAGATTTCCCGAATGCCCGGAGCTTTCACCACCGGCAAACAGGCCGGATCTTCGGCATCCTCGAAATCGATGACCTGCAGGGCCTTGTCGACATGCATTTCGCGTGGTTTTCCGTCATTCCCCATACGACCCCAGTCATAAACGCGATAGGTGGTATTGGAATTCTGCTGAATTTCAAGAATCAGGCAGCCCGCATCAATGGCGTGTACCCGCCCGCCCGGAACAAAAGCCGCCCCGCCCTTTTCCGCCGGTACGGCACGCAGAATCTCTTCAAAGGATTCTTGCTCGATGGCATGAATAAAATCATCCCGTGTGGTTCCGGGCTTCAGGCCGCAATAAATCCGGGATGGCTCATCGTTGAGGAAATACCACATCTCGGTTTTGGGCTCGCCCTGCACCGATTCGGCATTGCCGTTATTTGGATGCACCTGCACACTTAGTGGTTTTGCCGCATCAATCAATTTGATCAGCAGGGGAAAATCATTTCCCTCCACCGAACGACCCAGTACGTCTTTGCCGGATAACTGAAGCACTTCGGAAAGCGTCTTTCCGCTCAGCTCGCCATTGGAAACGACACTCTCCCCATCAGGATGGGTTGAGACTTCCCATGATTCGGCGTAGATGCCTGCCGGAGCTTCCCGGTCAAACATCGAAGGAAGCCGTGTATTCCCCCAGGGATAATCTTTATAGACGGGTTTAAATTTTAATGGATACAAACTCATAGTTAATTACCTTCTTATTTTAAAATGCAACACAGACCGGTTTTGGAACCTTCACCTCAGATCCCGTAAAAGTAAGTAAGCCGGTCTGTTGATCTATCCTGAAAACTACAATGTTTCCTGAGTTCTGGTTGGCCGCAATCAGAAACCGGCCGGTCGGATCGATATTAAAATTGCGTGGAAATTTGCCACGCGTCGGTTCATGACCGGCCAACGTAAGCTTTCCGCTCTCCTGATCCACCGCAAAAACAGCAATGCTGTCGTGCCCGCGATTGGCTACATAAACAAAGCGCCCGTCTGGTGTAATCCGAATTTCCGACACTGCTTTCAATCCCTCCCAACCGTCCGGCAGGGTCGACTGCGTTTCCATTGCATGAAAACGCCCGGTTTTCAGGTCATAGGAAAATGAACTCACCGAAGAGGTCAATTCCATGTTTGCATAAGCGAACGGTTTGGCCGGATGAAAAACGGTATGACGCACCCCACTGCCCGGAGGCATATCGATTTCTGAAAGCGCTTTTAGTTGTCCGACTGAACGGTCAAACCCATAAACAAGAACCTGGTCTTTTCCCAGATCAGCTACCAGCGCAAGAGATCCCGTCGGGTCGAGCATAATGGAATGCGCATGCGGTGCTTCCTGCCGCTTGGCATTTACGCCGGAAAAACCTTTGTGTTGATGAAATGAGCTTTTTGCTCCCAGCTGGCCGTTTCCAAGGATTGGAAAAACGGAACAACTACCGCTGCCATACTGCGCCGTCAGCACATACTTTCCGGACGGATCAATAACCAGGTGACAGGGCTCCACCCCGCCTCCCGGCTGCTTGTTCAGATAGGTCAACTTTCCTGTGGCCGGATCAATTGCATAGGCCAATACCGAGTCGGCGCCCTTACCGGAAAACCCCGGTGCTTCACCGACGGAATAGAGATGCTTTCCATCAGGGTGAATGGCCAGAAACCCGGGACGCACAGCTTCCCCAACCGGAACCGGCTCCGACAACTGACCGCTCTTCAGGTCGAGCTCACTCATAAAGATACCCTTGCCTTCACCTTTAGTAAATGTGCCGAAATAGACGCGTGTCTTTTCAGCACTTCCGGCAAAGGCCGTCATGGTTCCTGCTGCGAGTAAGGACATATAATTCCTTCTATTCATCCGGTATGTCAGCCTCCTTAAACCACACTTTTTAAAGGACCCCAACCCTTTCGGGGCTCGCGCCAGGCCAGTTCATTTATTTTCTTATCATTCACAATTTCGCCCTGTTCATTCAGCACCAGCTTTTTGCCTGCACGTGCACAAAGATTGCCCAGCTGAATATTGGCGGTCATCGGACCGGAATAGGAAAAATTGGACTGACTGAATTCGCGCGGCTTTTCCCCGCGGCACGCCATAAAGAATTCCGCATGATGCCCCGGCGAACGCTCCAGCAGTTTTTCCGGACGCCCGAATTCCCGGCGTTTGGTTTCCGGGATTATGCGCGGGCTGTTCCAGTAGTCGCCCTGCACCAGCATTTTACCTTTGGTACCGATAATCAGGTTTCCAGTCCTTGGAAGTTTCGCACCATCCTTCAGCAGCTCCTCCGGTGTCTCCGGCATATACGCATTCCCGTTTTTATCCTTTCCCTCATACCAGTAGGTGGCAAATCCCGGACGCTCCGCCGTGGCACGATAGGTATTCCGAACGACCATACCCCGAGGATACTGATCCGTCACCGGCCCGGTCATCTCCAGTGGCTCAGCGGTTTCCGCATAACCCGGATTCATCAGCGCATAAATACCGTCCGTGGTATGGCAGGCCATATCCCCAAGCGCACCGGAACCAAAATCAACAAACCCGCGCCAACACCAGGGATGATAAGGCCCGCGGGGTGTTCCATCTTTTGCACGGGGGGAATGTTCGTTCGGCCCTGTATATTCACGAAATGCCGCTGAGCCCAGCCAGGCATCCCAATTCAGATAGTCCGGAACCGGCGAGGTGTAATCCGGTTTATCCCCGCCTTGCGGCCAGACCGGACGATTCGTCCAGGTGTGAAATTCCTTCACCTCCCCGATTGCGCCGCCCTTCACCAGCTCATAGGCCACGCGCCAACCTTCCATCGCATGACCGTGATTTCCCATTTGAGTGACCACATTTTTATTTTTTTCGTAGGCGGCTGTCAGTAACTGTGCCTCACGAACCGACCAGGTCAGCGGTTTTTCCGTGTAGCAATGAATGCCCATAGAAACCGCGGTCATGCTGGGTGCAAAATGGGTATGGTCCGGAGTCGCCACAAAAACCACATCCAATTCTTTCCCGTGGTTATTAAGGACCTCCCGCCAATCGGTATAGCCGGCCGCGCCCTGCCAGCCCTCCTTGTCAAGAACACTGCCCCAGGTCCGCTTATCTACATCCGCAAACGCAACACAGTGGAGACCATGGTTGTGACATTCTCGTGTATGGGTCTTCGCCTTCCCCCCCACGGCCACAAAACCGACCTGCAGTTTTTCATTCAGCCCCTGAGCCCGTATAATGGACGGAAAACCAACCGAGGCAACCGCTCCGGCTTTCAGAAAATTTTTGCGATTCAGACTCATTGCCAACTCCTTATTTTTACCGCGACAGAGACCTTATGGCCTCGCAGCAACACCTCTTACGATTAAACGTTTAACCCCGGACATTTAGGACATGCCATAACCAATAACTTAAAAAATGTTCCGTATTCGCAGCCAAGAAAGAATTATTGCGCTTCTAATCGATTCTCTTGAAATCAAAACCCTTCCATATCCACGGATGCTGATATTGATTTTTAGCACCCGTTCCGGATGGATTTTTCTTTGACCGATAAAGAAGCGACTCCGGATCATCCCCGAAATCCTCCCAGTAGGGAGAGTAGTAGCGACTGCTCACCGTACCTGCAACCGTATCGATTTCCACCACACACAGATATGAATCCAGATCTTTATTATGCCAGCAGGTTCGAATGTAACCGATTGGATGGCCATCACTCCCCTGCATCATTTCCACTCCGCTGGCATTGTGTCCCGCACAGAACAGAACCGTATTCGGAAATTTTCTGGCCATTTCGCCAATCTCTTTGCTGCTCATATACTGGTCGTGTGCAACGAGGATCACGCGTTTTTCAGGATGAGCCTCAATCAGACTTTTTGCCCACGCTGTTAGCCCCGTATCACCATCTGCTTTAAATCGTATGGAGATAACCAGCCAATCAACTCCTCCGGCCTCAAAATGATGGGCCACATTTAAATGGCCTTCATAATGATCCACAAACGACGGCCAGGATTTATAATCCCCGATTGGAAAAGTATGGTTATAATCTGAACCATTATCGTTGTTCCCGAAATTCAGCACATAGGGCATGCCGCCTTTTTTAAGAGAATCGAATCCCTTCCTGGCATAGATATACGATGCCGGAATATCGTTGCCCCGACCGGTTTCGATGATATCACCCATATGAATCAGAAAATCCGCATCTTTTGTAACCGGATCCGTGGTAATTTTAGCCATGGTATCCAGAAAATTTTCCGGATCACCATACTGTGGATTTGTATTCAATACATATTGTGTATCGCCCATCAGCAGGATTTTAACCTTTTCGGCACACACCGATCCCGAGCAAAAAACCGCAACGCAGACCCATCTGATAATGACGTACTTTTTCATGTTTTCCGTATTCAGTCTATTTCTCCACATGCTGTTCCTTTTTTTCGCTCTCAAGGGGAACGAAGGTGTGAGTCGCTTTACCGGATTCAGGCACACGCCATAACCGGAAGCCCATGGGCCGCTTATCAAAATTTTTGCTGGTGGTTTCCCCGTTGACCATCTGAATTCCATTATATTCGTTCATGGTCAATTTGTGTGTATGACCACCCAGCACCGCAACCACACCACTTCGCTCAAAAAGGTGGAGCAGCTCGTTCCGTTTGGCCACAGGCAGATTCATATATTCTTCGGCTTCATCGGGATCCCCGAGAAACAGCGGATAGTGCCCCACAACGTAAACAGGCGATTGTTTTTGGGATGCAGATTCCAGCACGCCTTCCAGCCAGGCATCTTGCAGCTCCGACTCCTCCGGCACACGGACCTTCCATAGCTGGGTATTCACAATCACAAAAGTATACCCTTTGTGCTCGAATGAAAAATAATCCTTCCCGATCACAGACCGATAATAGGCAAGCGATTCTGCGGTCGGTTTATTCCCAATATCATGATTTCCCGGAGCGCAGTGGCACGGAACGGTAAAACCATTTCGGATTCGTTTAAAATCGACGAACGATTTTTCGTTTCGATCCTGAACCAGATCCCCGCAGACCAAAACAAAGTCAGGGTTCAGACGGTTTATCTGATCCACTGCTTCAGTAAAGGTGGCCACATCATGCTCATACCCTCCCATACCGAGCTGGGTATCACACAGTTGAACAAAACTGAATTCAGCGGAATGATCCGGTGTACGACAGGAGGTCAGGACCAGGCCCGCCAACATAAAACAGAAACCAAAACATACGCCCCTCCGCATAAACGAACTCAGTTTATTCATACTACTCCACCAGTTTAACTGAGACCGACTTAATCATCGGCGCCTGATCGGGACTGAGATACCCCAACCGGAAATCGCCGCCATTGCACTTCCCGGAAAAACGGGCGTGATCCAGCTCAATGCGGATCGTTTTCCATTCGCCGCTTTCACCTACCCAAAACTGGTCTGCCAGTTTAAAGCCGTGATCCTGTGCATCGAATTCCACCCGAACTTCGGTGTTTCCGGCGTCAAGATATTCAATCTCCAAATCCACCATCGGAAAATCGCCGTTCCTGAGCTTGGCATCCTGCACTTTAAAATAGAAAAACGTCGGCGCATTATTCCGAACCTTGGAACTCCAGACATCAGCACCTTTGAACTTTACCGAGCTCATCTGAGCTTCATCATTGGAGTTTCGAAGTACCGCTCCGGACTCCAGCACCACTTTACTCGAACGCGGTTTTTTCTGTTCCCCTGCAAATTCGCCAAACGGCCGGTTCGGAAATTTAGCCAGTTCGGCCTTCATCGTTTTCTGCATCATGCCCGCCACTTCCGGATATTGGCTGAACACATTATCATCCTCTGCCGGATCATGCTGCAAACTGTAGAGCTGATCCGTCTCAAAATAGTGGGGATTCTGCAATGAAGCATTATAGCCCAGATGGCCATTCCGCGTGTGATACGGCCGCTCAATCGGCGCCATACCGTCAAAGTTCGTAAACTTGCCGCCGCGCTCTATACGGCGTTGAACCTTTTCCGGGTAGCGCACCGCAATATACTTCCAATCCTTGGATTTAACCGCGCGCGCATGGCCCATCTCGGAAAACAGCACATCACGAACCGGCGCATCATCCCCGAACATAGCCGGCTTGAGGCTTACGCCATCCAGCGCATAATCTTTCGGAGCTTTCACGCCCACCACATCCAGCAGCGTCGGAACCAGATCAATATTCGCGGCCAAGCCGTCATATTTCCGCCCCGCTTCAATTTTACCCGGCCATTTCATCAGCATCGGCACCCGCATGCCGTAATCATGCAGGGTCGATTTACAAAAGCGATAGTACCCGTGGTCCGGAGAGAAGATCACGAGCGTATCCTCCTCCAGCCCCAACTCCTCAAGCTTTTTCATGATCGCGCCGACGCCGTCATCCAGCCAAAGAAAACAGCCTTTATCTTCCGTTTTTCCAGCCGCGGCATTCCGCTTCTTTACATCCTCCCGTGAAGGCAGCACATTGAGCGGCTCTTTCAGATAGCCCTCGCCGGTTATCCGCGGATCAGCATCCAGCGAATACTGGTTATCCCACGGATCCGGGCCATGCTGCAGGGTCGTTGAAAAATAGAGAAAAAAGGGTTCATCCTGATAGGTATCAAGAAACTCAAATGCCTTATTCACACTCCAGTCCAGGTTGTGCACATTTGAAGAATCATTAAACAACTCACGCAGGTTGGCCGCATAGACTCCATCGACATAATCAAAGCCGTGTTTTTTATGTTCATCGCACCATTTCTGATGATTAAACTGCATCGCCGCCGTAACGGCGGGATCTTTCGGGTCGGCATCCTGGGCATATTCCTTAAACCCGTTTTCCTTCCACTTATGACGATGCAGCCAATCGTGCTTTACCAGATGCGATTTACCCACAAACCCGGTTTTATATCCGTTCTGCTGAAGCACTTTTGCGAGGTTCCATTGATCCTCTTCCAGCTCGCAGACATTTTCCACCTGTGTCTGCGACCCTTCCGGATGGAGTTGCATAAAAGACTCTCCCTCACAACGCCCCGCATACCGGCCGGTAAGAAACGAGTAGCGCGAGGGTGAGCACACCGTGGAGGTTACATTATAGTCGGTCAGCCACAACCCATCATCCACCATACGGTCGAGGTTAGGGGTATGCACATCGCCCCCCATAAAGCCCATATGCCGCCAATCCTGATCGTCGGACATAATCACAACAATGTTAGGGCGCTTTGCAATCGAAGTCAGCCCAAGGCCAACGAAAAACGCCACGAGGTATAGTTTAAAATTCATATCTAGCGAGATCCCTTTCCTGTACGATATTCTTTCAACACTGCCTGTAAACGCTGAACGACTTCCGGGTGGTCATCGATAACATTCTTCTCTTCCGAAAGATCAGTATCGAGATTATACAAAGCCGGCTCGGCTTCCTTTGCAAAGTTTTTCTGCAGGCCTTTGGGTGCGCCTTCCGGGAACTGCGGATCAATGTATTTCCAGTTGCCGTCGCGGATCGACTGCAAACCCCCGGCATTGGTTCCAACCATTGGAAGACGCGGCGGCTGTTTCTTTCCGGCCAGCGTCGGGGCAAAACTACTGCTATCTATCGCTTCCGGAATTTCAGTCTCTTGACCTTCAACCAGATGGGCCAGCGTGGAAAACAAATCAACAATACTGACCATGCGGTCACTGTCTGACTTCGGCCTGACCTTACCGTCCCAACGGACGATCAGTGGAACGCGGCCACCGCCTTCGTAGATTGTATGTTTGTCACCGCGATATTCCCCATTCGCCATCAGCCCGGCTTCACGCGCCTGCCCTTCCGGACGCTTTTCGTCACTGGGAATATCGCCGCCGTTGTCGGACGTGAAGACAAAAATTGTATTTTCCATCAAACCCTGTGTTTCGAGGATTTGGATAAGCTGCCCGACCGACCAGTCGAGATCCTGGACAAAATCGCCATAGGCCCCGCAATTGCTCTTTCCGCGCATGCGTTCCGACGGCACAATCGGGTGGTGTGCGACAGGCGAAGCGAAATAAAGGAAGAAGGGCTTTTCAGCATGCTGCTTTTCCAACCATTGGACGGCCTTTTCGGTCAGAAACTCACTGGCCTCTTCGCGACTGCGTTGCGGTGCATCAAACCCAAGATACGGACCTCCATAAAAACTTTTGGCATACGGACTGGTTTCATCCGACCGCAGTCCCCACACCCCGTCGTTTTCTATCCAGACCCGCAGCATGTCATCGAGATTCTGCGGCAGACCGAAATGATAATCAAAACCAAGATCATTCGGCCCCGGCGTAAGCTTTTTCGTGAAATCAACCCGCGGCATGTCGCTATAGCCCAGATGCCACTTTCCAATCTGTGCTGTGGTGTAGCCCAGCTGTTGAAAATATTTCGGCATCGTCATCTGATCCGGTTTAATCACCATCGGATCAAACACATTCACGACGCCGAACGGCAACGGCCCGCGCCAGGCATACTGACCGGTCAGCAGTGCATAGCGCGTCGGCGAACAGATGGAGGCCGGCGTATTGGCATTGGTGAACCGCATACCGGCTTCAGCCAATGAGTTCAGGTGCGGCGTTTTCAACAGCGCCTCCGGCGCGCCATACGCATTAATACCGCCGACGCCGAAATCGTCCGCCATGAACACCACCACATTCGGTTGTGCCCAGGCGGTCGCAGCAAAAGCGCTCATCAGCCCCGCACAGATCAGTCTTCTCACATCGTTCACCCTTCTGCCGTTCATGCTGGTCAGGCAGTTTTCAGGAACATAAACCCACCGGACCCAGGCCTGCTGTCTCATGATCCTTCCGCGGACTCAAGCACCCGTGTAACTTCTTCCACAAAATCCGCTTTCTGTTCCTCAGTGAAATAATGAAATTCACAATCATTCAGATGGGTGTCTGCATTTTCGATAATGAGCACCCGGGCGCCCGGAAGCATGACAATCGTATGCCAGACCTCTTTGCGGATATTGTAGACCACACCGGGCACCATGATTTGGGGATCATACTGAATCTGATCCCCATGAATTTCGGCCCCCACCAGAACGGCTTTACCTTCCATCATATAAAAGGCTTCGTCGGTTTCATGGTGAACATCAAGCCGCTTAATATTTCCCAACGCTTCCGGCTCATCATAATTCAACTGAGCGACCTGCCAGCCCGGCGTAATTAAATAGGGATCATACCCCGCATCCTGATGACGGTAGAGATCTACATTTTTCAGCTTCATATCGATTTTCCGGTCAGGGATTTTCAAACTTAGGCCACTTCAATGGTCACAATCTTACCCTTAGGAACGGAGAGCGCAATGGAACCATCCACCATCGGAAGTTCTTCGCCGCGTTCTTCAATCAGATTGGCCTTCCAGGCCTTGGAAACCGGCAAACCAAACTGAACCGTGCCCTCCTGATTTTCATTTGTCGGATTATAAAGCCGAAGTACCAGAGAATCTCGATCTTCGGCTTTTTTCACGGATGACAGCACCAGTGCATCGTTGTCGATGGCATAATGCGAAGCCGTCGTCGGCAGGTCGCCGCCCCGATTCATAGAGATCTGCGTGACGGCCGGTTTTGCATTCAGCTTATCCGCTTCGGCATAGACCCTGCCCGCATCCCAGTTTCCGGAGTGCGGATAAATTGCATATTCATATTCCACCGTCTGCAGCATCTGGCTGCCGAGGGCATCCGGATATTCAGAAGAAACACGCGCTTCGGTGCAGATGCGGTTCCGGGTGGCCCGCAACAGGGTCAGGGCCAGTGTACGCCGATCATCCTCGACCAATTGAAATTCGGTCAGGCAGTTATTGAGCACCGCCACGCCGTTCGTTCCGTCAGAGGCATCGCAGAATACACTCATCGGGCGCAACGCCATTTCCGGATAGTATTTTCCATCCTCATCTTTGTCGTGAACCAAGCCCCGACGGTCCACCGTAAAGTGACCGGCCGAATCTGAAAAGTCGGTCTGGAGATCGGTTGGAATCATCAGACGGACACGATGATCTTTCGCGGTATTATCGATGGAGGTTTTCACTTTAACCTGCTTGCCCCCCTTGTTCAGCGTGATCCGTGAAGTGATTTTCATCTCGACCAGTTTTTCGGACCGTTTCCCGAAACCCTGAATCTTGACGTTGCCATATTCCGCACACTCCGGAACCAGCATCCGGGTCTCAATTCCGATCGTCGCGGAAAGTTGCCCGTTATCTTCCATCCAGATCCGGGAGCCGAAACCCCGGCTTGAAACGTGCTGATTATGATAGGGCGGGAAATACGTCCAATAGTCTCCCGTATCCCCTTCATCTTCAAAATAGTGCATATTTTCAATCACACGACCGCTCTGCTTGTCGGTCAGGTTGAAGGTGCCGTCCGGATTGACGTTTACTTTCAGGAACTCATTTTCGAGTTGGTCTGTACCCTGTCCGATAAAGCTTCCGGCATGTTTACGCATGCTCTGCCACCACTCTTCTTCACGCCAGAAGGATTCCTTATTTACCACCTTGACCACTTTGTAACCACCGGCGGGAATTTCACCGGTATCAAAATAGATCTGATGACGGTCAACGCTGTATGGCCATGGACGGGCCTCCACATCATGTACGACCACTTTATGCTCATCCCGGCCAATATCCTGCGTCGCCAGCGGAGTACCATCGACATCCTCAATGCCGACGATTTTGCAGCTTTCTGTCTGCGGCGTATCAATGCTGACCTGAATGACCTCGCGCACCGCACGCGGTTGCGGATTGTGCACCAAAAGCAGGGTGTCCGTCTGTCCATAGGCAGACAGGTCCAGCCGCTTAAGCAGGCCCGCCAGCGTATCCTCATAAATGGTTTCTGAAATTTCCAATGCCTGGTTCAGGCGATACAGATTGTCCTCCACCGTCTTATCCTGCGTCACCCCGTTAATCGAATCATGCGGGTGTGCTTTCATCAGGTACTCCCAGCCTTTGGCAAGGAACTTCGTCGGATGGGTCACGCCGAGCAGGCTCATGGCGGTCGTCAACGGCTCAACACGCCGCACCATTGCATTTTCCACCTTCTTATTCAGCTGCTTAATGTGAATACGGGTCGCCAGGGCATTGGCGGAAGCCCCGCACGGTTCGCCGTCGCGCAGTTCACCATCCACAACCGGTACCGTTGCACGATCCAGCCGCTCGTCCACGCCCTGGAAATATTCCTCGAGCGATCCAATGCGGAACTCAATGTCTGAAATCGCTTCGTTACTGTCCTTCACCATTTTCGGAAGATAAGGATTCGGTGTAGAAAAGTCACAACCGCACATCAGCAAACGCCAGTCTTTAACCAGCGAATCATCCATGTTGCTCCAGGTGCGCAATGCCGCATCCTTCACATTTTCTTTAAAGTAGCCGTCCTCATGATCAATCCGGAAATACTCGGTTTGATAGTTATCCGGATCGGCGCGATGATAGGCCACCCCACTCTTCCCCCACTCCCATGCAAACTGATTGTTGTCATAGATATTATTCAGACGAACCGGGAAGTGCAGATAAAAGTATCCATTCTGGCGGGTAAAGTGTCCGAGACGTGAGGTCAGCAGTTGCGAGCCATCCGGCGCCGTCCATAGGAATTCACTGTGGGGCGCACGCTCTGTCGAAACTTTTTTGGCCGCAACCGCATAATCAATGCCGATATCCTGATAGATCTGCGGGAACTGAGCGGTCTGCCCCCAACCGAAGGTGTGGTAGGCAATCGGATTGTAACCGCCAAGATCTTTCGCAAAGCGGATCCCTTTATTCAGATTCCGAATCAGGCACTCCCCGGCAATCGGATAAAGATCAGGCAGGGTATACCATGGACCAACCGCCAACTTCCCTGACTGGACCAGAGCCGCGATACGCTCCCGGTTTTCCGGCCGGATTTCCAGATAGTCATCCAGACAGACCGTCTGGCCATCCATTAGAAAACTCGTGTATTCAGGATCATTTTCCAGAATATCAATCAGCCAGTCCATGAACTCAATCAACAGGGAGCGGGTTTTCCAGATCGGGTAGCGCCATTCGCGGTCCCAATGCGTGTGTGCAACAACAATTGCGATCTTCTTTTCCATGGTCCTTGTTCCTTAAATTCGGGGTTCCCAATTAAAATCAGGTGAAATGTATAGGGTTAAACGTTTCACCCTGCAAGCCGTAAATTGCAGAAATACAATTCTGGAGATCGTCCCCTATACCTCATTACCGGATTTAAGGACACTTCCGATACCATAGAATATGGCTGCTTCTTGTTGAGCAGAAAGCAACCAATCAGGATTGACTAACTGAACGCAGTATAGAACAAACGTTTCATCGACTGTAAATCAATCCAGACTGGAGCCAATTAACATGAATTTCGCACCCTCACGATACGAAACCATGCCCTTTAACCGCGTCGGCAAGAGCGGCCTGAAACTGCCCGCCATCTCGCTGGGCATGTGGCACAACTTCGGCGAAAGCGACGATTTAAATAATCAGCTCAAGCTGATGACAACATCTTTCGATCTGGGCATTACGCACTTTGACCTGGCCGATAACTATGGCGGTGGGCACGCCGAAATCAATGTCGGGCAGTTCCTGAACAACGAATTCAAAAACCACCGTGATGAACTGGTCATCTCCAGCAAGGCCGGTCATCCCATGTGGGGCGGACCGTATGGCGACTGGGGCTCGCGCAAACATTTAATCTCGGGCATTGATCAGAGTTTGCAACGCCTGCAGCTCGATTACGTCGACATTTTCTATCACCATCGCCCCGACCCCGAAACACCGACGGAGGAAACCGCGAATGCGCTGGCGGACATTGTCCGTCAGGGCAAGGCGCTCTACATCGGTATCTCCAACTATTACGGAGAAGAATCCCGCAACATGATTGCAGCATTGAAAGCCACCGGCGTCCCCTGCCTGATCAACCAGCTTCCTTTCAACATGTTTGATCAGAATGCATCCGAATCCGGCGAGTTCCAGGGATTGGAAAACGACGGCGTGGGATCCATCACCTTCAGTCCGCTTGCCCAGGGCCTTTTGTCCGGGCGATACTTAAACGGTATTCCATCCGATTCCCGCGCGGCGACCGAAGGCACCTGCCTCGACAAAGATCGTGTTTCCGATGACCTGCTTACCAAAGTCCGCGCCCTGAACGCCATCGCCAAAACCCGCGACCAGTCGCTCGCCCAGATGGCGCTCTGCTGGAACCTATCCTTCGGCCCCGTGGCTTCTGTACTCATCGGTGCAAGCCGTCCGGAACAGATCACCGAAAACGTCCAGTCATTGGAACATGCAGGCTTTACACACGAAGAATTAAAACAGATTCAGAATATCGTTAAATAACCCAGGAGATACATCATGAAGCTTATCGGCCTTGCACTAGCATTGCTTACAACCCTTTCCGTTGCCCATGCCGGTGATTGGAATGTATTGTTCGACGGTTCATCACTGAATGGCTGGAAAGCCAGTGAACTCCAGGGCTGCTTCAGCATTGTTGAAGATAATACACTTAAGGTGGAAGGCGGCCGCTCGCATCTCTTCTGGATGGGCACGGATTCCATTCCAGCTGATTTCAAGGATTTTGAACTGAGCATGAAGGTTAAAACCACCCCGGGCTCTAACAGCGGTATATTTTTCCATACCGAGTACCAGGAAGAAGGCTGGCCGAGCAAAGGGTATGAAGCGCAGGTGAATACGACCCATAAGGATAAACGCAAAACGGCCAGTATCTACGCCGTTAAGGATGTCATGAACGATGCTCCATCCAAAGACGGCGAGTGGT
Source organism: uncultured Verrucomicrobiota bacterium (assembly GCA_964486885.1). Classification (GTDB taxonomy): domain Bacteria; phylum Verrucomicrobiota; class Kiritimatiellia; order Kiritimatiellales; family Pontiellaceae; genus Pontiella. The sequence goes on along the minus strand of CAZAPF010000013.1, from coordinate 78,958 downwards.
TTGATTACCTCATCAAGGTGGAAGGAAAAACCATCACCATTTCGCTGGATGGAAAAATCGTAAACCGTTTCACGGAGCCGGAGGGCTATGTTTCCTCTGACCCGAAAAGAAACCGGGCACTCAGCTCAGGCACCATCGCCATCCAGGGTCACGATCCCAAAAGCATCACCTACTACCGCGATATTAAAGTGCGCATACTATAAGTTGGATGACTCCGCTAAAACCACTTTTCCACGGCACGTAACAGGGCTTTCAGCTCCTCCACCTTTTCCGGTATCTCGGCATAAAGATTTCGGGTTTCGGCGAGGTCATTTTCCAGATCGTAGAGCTGGCCGGGCGGATCGCCCCGGCGGATCTCCACCTTTGAAAATCCGCCGGAACCGGGCTTTTCCATGTATTTGTATTTCCCGGAGCGCAGCCCCAGAAACTTTCCGCGGTGCAGCGTGGTTCTTCGAACGGCGCCATCGCCATAGCCCATATCATCGAGCATGACGAACAGGATATTGGGTCGGCCATCTGCTGCGAGAACAGACGTTACTAAAATGAACCCGGAAACCAGCATCCGTACCAGACCGCTGATCATACCGTACCTCGTTTTAATTGACATTTTAGATTAAACGTTTATCCTGTTTGCTCAAGTGGATTTTAAAATGCAATAGAGATTATATATGAAGCACTATTCCATTCTTGGTTCGTTATTGCTGGCTGGCATTGCACTTGCCCAGCCGCCCAACATTGTTCTGATCGTTGCCGACGATCTCGGTTATTCCGATGCCGGATTTACCATGGACTATGCTATGGCGATGCGTACCACCCCCGGATGGGATACGAATGCGCTGGCCGAAGTAATAACCCCGAATATGGACCGACTGGCCGATCAAGGCGCGGTTTTTACCAGTGGCTACGTGAACGGGGCGGTCTGCTCCCCCACCCGCGCCGGGCTGATGCTCGGGCGCTACCAGCAGCGCGTCGCCGTCTACGACGCCGGAGCCGGCGGCATGGGCTTCAACCTCTACGAAGACAAAAGCCGTACCGTATCGGGCAACGACTATCCGCGCATCAATCCCATCCTGCCGGAATTCCTGCGGCAGTCGCCCATCATGGCCAGCAACTATGTTTGCGGCGTCTTCGGCAAATGGCACCTCGGCATCGATGGTGTCTATGAGCTGGAAAACAACGGCGAGCTTGACGTTGGTGGACGCCCCGACAAGCAGGACACAACCTACGCCTCCATTGGCGGCAACTTTGAAGCACCCACCAACGATACACCCATCGTCGGGGTTTCCACCAACTACACCGATCCAAACTGGGCGGGCGGCAGTCCGTGGCACTGCGCCAACCGCGGCTTCGATGAATGGCTCTACTTCATGGGGCGCGGCGCGCACGACTATTGGGATCCCAACGAAATCTATGATGCCTTCGACTCCAGCAATATCCTGCGGCGCACCACTGGACTCGATGCACGGCGCAATCCGGGAACGGGCGACGACTCCGTACCGACCAGCGCATGGGACAGCGGTTCACCCTACGCCATCCACTCCGGGCGCACCCCGACTAACTACCTCACCGTCCGGCTGGGCAACGCCGCCTGCGATTTTATCGAGCAACACGCGGGCGGATCCCAACCCTTCTTCTGCTATGTTCCCTTCAACGCCGCGCACTCCCCGTCGCAAACACCCTACCAGATGGATCCCTCATTCGACCTGTTACCCCTTGGCTCGTCATCGCGCCACACCAACGCAACCGTCATCGCCGACTGGTTCAACCCCCGGACACCCGACCCGGACTGGTTTCCCGACCCGCTCTACATGTATGAACAATACGCCACCAACCCCGCCGCCTTCCGCTATTTTTCCGGGGGCGACAACACCAGCGACTCCGACGTGCGCAAGCGCTGCATCACACTCGCCATGATCCAATGGATGGATAAGAGCATCGGACAGATCGCGCAAAAACTGCGCGATCCCGATGGCGACGGAAATGAATCCGACAGCGTCTACGACAACACCATCATCCTCTTCATCTCCGACAACGGCGGCGCTTCGGGAATGAACGCGGCCAACGCTCCGCTGCGCGGCAACAAGGGCAACATCTGGGAAGGCGGCATCCGCTCTCCCTTCATCTTCAGCTGGCCGGATATGCTCAAGGCGCAGAACGGCACTCATGTGAACGACCTCAATGAAACGGTTGCCAATCAGCAATTGATTCATACACCGGTCATCGCCATGGACTTCCTGCCCACCCTGCTCGACATCAACCATCTCGATCCGCTTGACCCCAACCCGCTGCTCGACGCGGTAACACAGGACTTCTACGATTACACGCCCGAAGGGAAGAGTCTCATGCCACTGATTCGCGGGGAGGAAACCGAGCATCATGAATATTTATTCTGGGCTCGTGAGGATGAGGGCATCGCCTGGGGTGCCGTTCGCAAGGGTGATTGGAAACTCCACCTGATGAGAAACGGTGATCTGGAACTCTACAACCTGACTGATGACATTGCTGAAACCACTGACCTGACAGATGCAAATCCCGACCTGGTGCGCGAGCTGCGCCAGGCCTACTTTGCCTTTATGGATTCCTCAGCCGCTGCAATCCGCGAGCCGCTGCCCAACTCGCGGCTCTACACGACGGTGTCAACCCCGCCGCAATCCGCCGGTAACGGTACCGTTGAAAACTTCGACTATCCGGTTAACAGCACCCTGACGAACGGAATCAGCAATGGCGGAGCGAACTGGCTGGGTGCGTGGAACAAAACCTCCACAACAGACAATGGACTGATTGATGCCGGCAGCCTCTCCTTCAACGACCCCGCCAGCAACTATGTCGACAGCACCGAAGGCCACCACTACGGCGCGCGGCGTAAGCAGATCGAAATCAACCGCGCGTTCAGCAGCTCACCCGTCGCCACCCCGGTCTGGTTCTCGTGCCTGGTCAACAACATGCAGGATACGACCGTAACCAACGGAACTCACCTCAATGCGCAACGCTGGGAGTTCCACCCCAATAATATGGCCAACACCTACCTGCGCATCGGCGAAGGGTTCACCGAGTCCAACCGCTTCGTGGCCGCGGATACAAACATCGATCTGGATATCCAGGTGGATCTCAACGACGGAACCTATCTGATCGTCATGCGCATGGAAACCGACACCAATGGAAACAACGATTCTATCAAAGCATGGATACTTCCGGCCGGCACCGCGATCACGGGATTCTCTGAAGCAGACCTGGGGATTCCGAACCTGGTTAAAGAGGATGCCAATCTCTGGGCGAACGGTCTTACTTCCATGGGCTTCATCGGCGACGCGTATCAGAATCAGGCGGTCAAGGCCGCGATGATTGATAACATCCGCCTTAGTTTTGCGACGGATGCCACCGAAGAGGAGCGGTTGGAAACACTGCATTCCGGCAGCAGCGAAGGAGGCGGATCACCCACCAACGCGCCATCGGCTATCACCATCCATACGATGCAGACCGAAGGCAGCACCATGCATGTTGAATATGATGAAATCGCAGGCTGGCTGCCCGGCGGCGCAACCATCGAAACCACCACTTCGCTCGTTTCTAATGATTGGACGGAAGTCGCGGCCGACATCGAAACGATCGATCGATGGGACGGTCTGATCACCAGTCAGGTTGACCTCCCGATCGACTCCGAAACCAACCGCTTCTATCGCTTAAGGTAGTGCGTTGACCTTCGTTATTTCGCGGAACCTTTCCCCGCTCGATAGCCATCGAGTACCTTTTGCATATCCGCGACGATTTCCGGGAATTGATCGATCACGTTGTTTTCTTCCGCGGAACTTTTTCCAGAGTGTGGAGAGCGAGTAAAACGCCCGCGGCCACCCATTTCAAATCAGTCATTCTACTTCCCTTTCATTCTTCTTTACGCGCTCCGGCTAGGCCGGTCGCGGAAAAAGGGGTTTCAACCCCGCGGCGGAGGCTAGCAACGTGGTTCGTTCCTCGGGCGTCATCGGCTTGAAACCGGCAGCGATGTTTTCCGCCAAGCGATAGACGGTTTCCTCTCCGGGCGGAATCGCGCTGGTGACGTCTTGCGACAACGTGAAGTAGAGCGCGGCGCAGACCAACTCGAGATCGTCGATCGGCCGGTACCAGCATTTTTTATAACCGCTGGCCTTCTTCTGGGTTTTGCCGTCCCACGGCGTGTGGGCCAACGCCTTGAGCGCCAAACGCGCGACGTTCTTCTCTTTGGCCTTGGCCAGAAGCCGCGGGCCGAAGCCCCCGTTGGCGAAACAGACGTAGTTGACCGGAAACAGCACCGAATCCCACTCAAACAGATCAAGCAGCTTGAGCGCAATCTCCTCATCATGCGCAGAGAATCCAACATGCTTAATCTTGCCTTCTTCGCGCGCCTTGACCAGCAGTTCCATCACGCCGCCCGGCGCAAAGGCCTTTTCAATATCATCGGGCTTATGCATGTTATGCAGCTGATAGAGATCGAAATAATCGGTCTGAACCGTCTTTAGCGAATGTTCCAGTTCCTCACGGGCTCCAACCGCATCGCGCCGCCCGGTTTTGCAGGCAAGGAACGTCCGGTCGCGCCAAGGCTTCAGTGCCGGACCCAGCTTACGCTCCGCCTCGCCCTTGCCATAGGAAGGGGCGACATCGAAATAATTGATACCCCGATCCACCGCACGCGCAACCTCGCTGTTTGCATCCGGCTGCTCCTGCCCCATCAGCACGATGGCGCCAAAACCAATAATCGACAGATTGACCTCGTCATTATAGCGACGGTGAGGAACCGGTTTTTCTCTATCCTTCCCCATAGCCTTCTCCACGGATGCCCAATAGCTGCTCGCAGCAAGCGGCAGCGATGCTTTCACAAACGGTCTGCGTTTCATCACATCACCTCCATGTTCAGTTTTCGACCTTCATCCGGACAAACGCCTCATCATCAATGATCGGAACCGGGATTGATCCCATTGATGTGTACGGCTTCACCGCCACGCACAAAACGGGCAGGAAAAGTGATCGGCACAAGGCTATAGATTTTATTCGGAATCGCATCTTCGATTATATCTAGCAGAAAGCTAGGACATCTGCAACATGCTCTACTTCCGCAAGGTTTCCTCTTTCAGGATATCTAAATAGAGGTAGCCGTAATCGACATATTCCTGTCCGCCGGTGTAGTAGGTTCCGCTTTCTGAACCATCGGATGTACTTGGTTTGGCCGTTCCACCGGTAGGCTCAATCTGGCTGTCCTCATACCACTCGTTGAAACTGGTCACCATCAGGATATTTCCGCAGGAAGCATCCAGGTTCGGCTTGGCCACTTCGTTGATCATCGCCCGGAAAACATCGCCTTCTTTCGAGTTTTCACGATCGGTGAAATAGCGCGCGCGGCCGGGATGGCCCTCCCTTACGGCAGTATCATTATAGCCCGGAGCTATAGCCGGCATGAAGGCCACACCCACGCTGTTGGCTTCCTTTTTCGCAATTGCATAGTTGCCTGCGATAAAGTCGATGGCTTTCTGCGTGCCACCCAGCGGGCCTACCGACTGGCCATAGACATCGTAGGCCGTGATGGCATCAAAGTTTTTGGCCCATTCCGCTTTATACGTATCATCCGTCACACCATTTTCGTCGGCCCCGAAGAAAACATCGTCGCCCACCAGATAAATTTCCGGGAACTGTTCCCGCATCTCCTTCAATGCCTCATGCCCCCGGTTGCGGAAGTATTCGCGCGACAGATACACAAACAACACCGGCCGACCGTCAATTCTCAGATAGCGCTCATCTTCGAAATACGTGTTCTTCAAATACTCAAGGTCACCGATCCACTTATCATAGTTCGGGCTCGCAAATTTTCCGAAGCGCCCCGTGCTTTCATACAGCATCGCATACTTAATTTTTCCGCTGTCCGGATGCGCCAATACGGCATTCTTGAAAATCCGATCCGTCTTTGAACCCGGCCCCCACCAGCTCACCGACCAGAAATCAATTCCGCCCCGAAGGCTTTGCTCAATATGGGCGCCGATCACTTCCGGGTCACGCGAGTCATATTTTCCAACCATTGGAAACTGCGGATGCTCCAGATGCAGGCGCATGGCATTGTTCCATTTCGCCCAGCCCCACTCCGGATCGCCCTTCTGGTACCATGGATAATAATAGGCTCCGACCATCGTTTTTTTTTCGGCGATCACATTGCCTCCCATAACCGTCACTGAAAGCAATGACAGAAACAAAAACTTACTCTTCATCATTCTCCTTAAATCTAACCTATAAATGCCACAATCGAATAAAGACAAAACGTTTAACCCGTCCAGTTTTGAACACCAAGCCTTATTTCTTCCATATAAAAAACCCGACGCAGCCCACGCCGCTTTCAGCCCACCATGCGAAACGAAATCCTGCGAGTCATTGCCCCGTATCACCCAGCTCCGGAAGGAATCACCGCAAGCATAACGGGCTCATATTCAGACAGGCTTTACAGATAGGGTGTACCGCACGCGCCTAAGTTTCGCCAAGCAGGTGTTTCGCTTTTATCTTCTACTCCTCGCATGTCCAAGAAAAGGGATATCAGAGGTTGGGATAACCCTTTTCCAGCAGTTTTTCCATCTGCTTGCGGACGGTTTTATATTCCGGATTTTCGGCCAGGTTGTAGTAGTTCTTCGTATCCTTATGCTGATCATACAGCTCGTATCCACCTTTGCCGTCTGCTCCCCACTGAATGAAGCGCCATCGGTCGTTGACGACGCTGTAGCCCATCGTTTTTCCGCGCGTCACCTGCGTGTAGGCGGCGTTCTTCCAAGGCTTGGAAGGATTCACCAACACCGGGCGCAGGCTTTTTCCCGAAAGCTTGTGCCTCGCTTTCAACCCGCAGAGATCAACCAGCGTCGGATAGATATCGAGGAATTCAACCACCGAATCCGTTTCATTCCCCATGGACCTGGCCCCCGGGACCCACATCATAAACGGCGCATTGGCTCCCAGTTCATAGACGGTAACCTTGTTCCACCAGCCGTGCTCACCGAGATGGTAGCCATGATCTCCCAACAGGATAACAATCGTGTTGTCCCACAGATCCAACCGATCCATCGCGGCAAACACCTTGCCGACCTGGGCATCGACAAAGGTCGTGCAGGCATGATAGGCCCGTTTAAACTCACGGCAATCCTGTTCGTTGAAGGACTTGAAACGGTCATAGCTTCCGGGAACAGAAAACTCCAGACGCGGAGAATGATCCTCCGGATCATTGTTTAGTTTAACTTTATCCAGCGGATAGAGGTCAAAATAATCTTTCGGTGCAAAAAACGGATCATGCGGTTTATGGAAACCGACGCTCAGGAAAAACGGCTTATCATGATTTTCTTCCAAAACACGCACCGCTTCATTTGCCAGCATGCCGTCCTTCTGCGCATCGTCGCCCCCTTCGGCCGCCAGCCATTGCGCCCAGCCAATGGAGCCGTCGCCCAGCTTACGTCCTTCACCGGAACGACCGATTTTCGGCTCGTTGCCGTGCGCTTTATACTGGTGGTCGAACGATACGTCGTCCCGGAAAAGAGTCTGCTCCTGATCATCATCCAGCCCAACATGATACAGCTTGCCAAGGCCGGCAGTGTAATATCCACTTTCACGGAACAGCTGCGGAAGGGATACGAGATCCGGCCACTTTTTTCGGACTGAGATTTTATTTGAAACAATGCCCAGCTCATCCGGGCGTTTTCCCATCAGAAAAGAAGATCGGCTAGGGTTGCATACCGGATACTGACAATAGGCGCGGTTAAATTTCACGCCCTTCCCGGCCAACCGGTCCATATTCGGAGTCTTGACTTCGTCATTGCCGTAGCACCCGATTTCCGGGCGCAGGTCGTCGATGGCAATAAACAGCACGTTGAATTGCTTCGCTGAACTCGCAGCAACCATCAAGCTGCCCAAAGCGAGGATCAGTGCGGGGATATATTTTGGCTTCATAGCTCTCATACCTTTTTCTTTAATAGTATAAACGTTTAACCTTAGTAGAATGTCATAAATACAGCGCCTGACAAATGTTATGTCGCCCTGTTTTCACATAGGGGTCAGCACATCGGATTCCCGCAAGAGCAATGGCTCTTATCGAATGAAAGAGGTGCTCTACAGATTCCGGGCGGCTGCCGCAGTTTCCTCCACCCGCTTAAGGTGATTCCGCATGCTCTTCAGTACCTCTGGATTCTTTGGTGTGGCAGCGAGATTATGATTTTCATCAGGATCGTTTTCCAGGTCGTAAAGTTCCTCCCCATTCGGCCAGCGGGTATAGCGCCAGCGCTGGGTGCGAATGGCCTTGCCGAGATTTTTCCCGCGCGATACAACCGTATAAGCAACAGGTTTTCCCTTCCGCTCAGGATCACTCAACATGGGCATCAGGCTCTCGCCTTGCAGGCCCGCAGGAGGCTGAATACCACACAGCTCTGTCAATGTAGGGTAGAGATCGATCAACTCAACCAGTCCTTCGCTGGTGGATCCTGCCGGCGTCAGCCCCGGAGCGTGGATCACCAAGGGAACGCGGTCGCACAATTCAAAAAGCATCACTTTGCCCCACATAAACTTTTCGCCCAATAGATAGCCGTGGTCGGAGGTCAACACGATGATTGTGTCGTCCCAATGCCCGGAACGCTCGAGCGCATCGAACACCAGTCCGATCTGCGCGTCGATGAAGGATACGCAGGCGTGATACGCCTGAATATATTCACGCCGAAGCGCATCATTTTCTACACCAAACTCAAAGTCATATCCTTTGTACCGCTTGGTCTGAGCATACTCCGGTGCCTGATCCCAAAACGCCAAATCGGCCTCCTCGAACACGAGTTTTTCGGGTGGATACATATCGAAATATTTATCGGGCGCGAGAAACGGGATGTGCGGTTTATGAATACCCAAGGCCATGAAGAAAGGTTGGTCGCCATGCGATTCGTCCTTCAGCCACGTCGCAATCTGGCGGGCGTTTTTCCCATCCTTATGCTGCTCATCGGTCAAGCCCGACGGGCCCCAACCGGGTTTCTGGCCCTTGGTCTGATTGGCTATGGTCGGATAAAATTTTCGCCAAAGACTACGGGATTTTCCTTCGGTAACCGGCCCGTGCTCCGCCTCGAACTTTTCGCGGATGGGCGTCACCATCGGCATTTCATCGTTCTCGAACCGCAGCATCTCATTCCAGGCCACGTCACCATGATCGGCTTTCTCGTTATGAAATACCTTGCCCACGGCGCCCGTCCAATAGCCCGCGTCTTTGAAGCGTTGCGGAAGCGAAACCGATCCCGGCCTCGTCTCGCGTATATCTTTCTTATTGTCGAGCACCCCGGTCGATTCCGGATATAAGCCGCTCAGAAACGAGGCGCGCGATGGTCCGCAGACCGGATACTGACAGTAGGCCCGGTTGAAGGTCATGCCCGCCGCAGCCAAGCGATCGAACGCGGGCGTCTGGATATGCGGATATCCCGACGACGAAACATGCGTGTTCAAATCGTCGCAGACGATGAACAAGACATTGGGCCGTTTCGCAGCCATCCCTGTTCGTGATACGACGATCGCGATGGTCAATACCAATAGGCATTTCATCAGATTTCGTTTTGTCATCATTTCCATCTCCAAAGTTACGTTATTGATCCCACGCCCGTTTGCTCTCGCGACAGGCCTGATTAAAATCCCACCCCGGAAACTCCTCCGCGAGTTTTCGGCGAGCGTCGGCGACATCGACCGTGGAGATCCCAATCTTAGCGAGAATCGTTTCCCCCTCACCGGTATGAAAATAGACAAACGCGCCGAGCGGCGTTTGATCCTCCGCGTTGGCGCGGTTTTTCCCATCCATAACCTTATCACCCTTCCACATTCCGCGGCGACGGAAGGGCTTGCTGAACTGAATCGAAAAAGAGACGTCGAGCGCGGGACCGGAGCCCACGGCATATTTGGCGGTGCCTTCAATCGTTTTATCATCACGCAGGTAAACCTCGCCACCGTTGAAAAAGTCCAGCGTATGGCTGACATCTACCAGCACGTGCGATTCTTTCGATTCGGGAAACGTGAAACGATAGAGCGCCACATGATCGATCGCGGTGATATCTGTCCGGACATCGTCGTCCTTCAGTCGCACACTGAAATAGCCGGGTTCTTCTTCCAACGATTGGAATTCGGAACGATAGTCGCGCGGGGCGGTCTCCAGCTCTCCAACGGCCGGCATGACACCCAGCACACCGGGCGCGTTCGCGCCTTTCGCGCGCAGCTGGCTGAACGCGACGATATGTTTCGCGGAATGGTAACTCTTGTTATTCTCTGTATCCGGCCCCGGCCGAACCGAGGACGATGGACGCGAGGGGCCGACATGATCCGCAGCCGACGCCGCCAGACTGGATAGCGTGATGAGTGTTATCGCAATTAAAAATGTACGCATAGGAAATCCTTTTATTCTGAAAGCGGCCGCTAACCAAAGTAATAATTGGCGCGTCGGACGATATCGGCGTAGTTGACGTTATACTCGCAGCCCGCCTGCAGGGCGACCAGATCGAGAGGATTCAGATCTCTGTCCTTAGAAAGCAACGATTGATAGTACCTCTTCGCCTCGCGGCTTCCGTCCTGCTCGTAATACGCGACGTATCGGGAAATACTCTTCAGATCCACACCGTGTGTTTCCGCGAATGATTTGCAGGAGGGGCACCCCGGGCATAACGCCGGTTCATGCGCCAGCATCACATCGCGTAAAATCGCTTTATGCTCGGCAAGCAGCGGTTTTTTATACAACCGCGCCCCTTCGGTATTCATGGCCATTTCCTCTTCGTTGGCGATCCAGATGCAGCAAGCGGTGAAACGGTGATCGCTCCATAACGCATGCATGGCCGCCTGATGCGTGGTCAACCCCAGTTCATCAAATTCCGGAATGCGCTTCGGCACTTTCGCGGCGTTACGCATCACCTTCATGCCCACCAAGCCGATCCCTGCTTGATAACACGCTTCGAGCGCGCGATCCGCGCCATCGCCCTTCTGATGGAACGGGGAACTGTGCAGTAAAATCACATCAATGAATCCCCCCTCCGCAGCCGCGTGCAAATAGCGGTCCGACTGCAGATCATGACAGGAAAAGCCGATAAGCCGGGTTTTCCCGGAGGCTTTCATGCGTTCGCTGATTTTTTTAAATTCCGGACTCTTCGGCCAGTCGTACGATTCCTCGCCATATTCCTTCGCGCCAAGCCCATGGATCATGAAGGCGTCCAGATAATCCGTGCCCAACACCTCCAAGCGCTTGTCCAGCATGCGCGGCATATCCGAAAGCTTTCGCGGATGGTCTTTGCTCACGATGAACACCTCGGAGCGGCGCTCCGGATATTTGCGCAGCCACTTTCCGAGTTCGCGTTCGGATTGGCCTCCGCGGTAACAATCGGCCACATCAAAATAGCGAATGCCCATGTCCCAGGCCTTGTCATAATATTCCGGCGTCAGTGCTTCCGCCTGACCGCCCATTGCCAGCATCGATACCTCGGGACCGTTACGCCCCAGTTTTCGCGTGGGTAGTGGATCGGAGGCAGCCGGTTTTCTCGCAGGCGTTCCTTCTTTAGCCGAAACCGAAACCACGGCTGCGAGCGCCGGGGTAGCCAACATGCCCTTCAACAGCGACTGGCGAGAACAGGTAACCTTTTCGTTTTTCATACTGATCCACTCCTTGAATTTTCGGGAGGCGTGCCCCCTTACCTGATGAATTACCGAGTTGTTTCAATGGTCTCATTCGCTCACGACCGTCAACCGAATGTACGCCGCGGTCTCACCGATGGGAAGGCGGTTGGTAATCTGCTCGTGATGAATTCCTCCACCCATGGCGTTTGTCCCGATCGGGATGGTACCCGTCGTTTCCCAGGTTCGAGACAGCAGATTAGTGGAGGTTTCCACGAGATAAGTCAGGTTCGTATCATCGTTTCGGCGCGGATATACATCTTCCAACTCAATCAGCTCCCGGTTATCGATCGTGAACTTCCAATCCGAGTCAAACCGCAATCGCTCGCGGGGCGATGCCGCGAATCCATTGCAGGCGATACCAACGAGCAGTGCTGCCCCCAAAAACTTCCTATTCATAGTCTCATCCTTCTATGCGTTTAAAAGCTTCGTTTTTTCAAATAAATGCTGCTTAACGTACTTGGAGGAACGTTTCTTTTCATACAAGTTCCTCCTTGCTTCCAAACATTGGAACCCATCCATACTTTAGCAATCACCGGAACGATCTCAGCGGAGGGACTACTCTGTCACTGAGCGGGACGGATATCCTCTTCAAGCCTGAAGAAGCGTTGGTCTCCCTGCGGAACAAGTTGTGTTAGCTCATTCGTCCCTACTCCGGACGTTGGAAGATTCACGTAGGTGTTGCTGCCTTCGGCGTAGGGCACCCAATCGACCAGGTTGGTGCTACTGTACAAATGATAGAATTTTCCCATTTTGCTATTCCAGGTCAGCGCCAGATCTCCGCCACTGAAGTCCGTGCGCATGACAAAGGGCGCGGGGGGAACCGCAAACAATCCCACGTTCGTGCTGAGGGTTCCCCACTCCGTCATGGAGTCCGCTAGATATTCCGAGGGATTCGTCAAGGGTCCCGTGTTGAAATTGACAAATGAGACCTCACCCTTGTATTCCGAGTCGCGGACGATTTCCAGGAAAGGCTCCAGATCGTGCTGACTGTCCTCCAGCGATACAATTTCGAATCCATTGGTCTGTATGCCGCATAAAATGACGGTGCCGATGTGACCTTTGGCTTGATGGAAGGTGTTGCTTAACGAAACAGGATCACTCAGTCCCGCGTGATATTCATGGACTAAATTGATCGAGACCGTAAACCGCGGATCATCGATCTCCTCAACCAAGGACATGGCCTCAACCGTGGATTGATACGCATTATTAACATGCGGATATAAAATAATATTTACGTTTCTGTAATTTCCCTCGTCATCCTCTCCGGTCCCATAGGCAAACAGGCCTTTTATAAAATTATTCACCTGCTCAAAATCAACGGGGTCCGTCTGTTTTTTCACCGCCCGAATGGGCACCCATAAGGTCCCTCCCCCTCGTGCGGCCATAATATCAATGGCGGCCCGCTGAACGCTGTCATCATAGCCGTTCTCATAGACTTTATGGCTCACATAATATGAATTCACCGTAAAGGCGTCCCCCTCCAATTCGCTGCGATCCAGGTACTCTTCAAACCGGGCCAGATCGTTCGCTTCCCGTCCTTCCGGAAGCAGGGCCGTATAGCCCAGACTCATCAGCAGGTCGACGGCGTCATTAACCGGCATGTCTTCCAGCCCGCCAAAGCTGAAAGGATAAAAGGTTCGGGGTTGATCATCACCGCGGCAAAGCCCGGCAAACATCAACAAAATTAAATACACATATCGTTTTATCATACTTTCCTTATCAGAAGAGAGGAGCGGCAGGCTCGCACAAACCGCATTCGTTCAGCAGGAGAGTTCAACCCACTGAGCAAGCCTAATCGTCCCAAACCTACCGCCCCAAAAAGAATGGTATGATTAAGGCAGGGATGCCTGCCAATCCATCCAAATGGGGGTCAGTTCCGCGACAATGTCCGGGCGCACATTGACCAGATTATTGGTTTCGGACAAATCAGTCGAGATGTCGAAGAGCTCCACCATGTTGGTGCTACCTGAATTTTGGAAATAGGCACGCCAGTTGTCCTTCTTCATGGAGCTGTTCCAGAATTGCGGTCCTGAGCGGGAACGGTCAGCCCCTTCCCAGATGTCACGGACGTCCTCGCCCTGTACATCGACCCCGCTGATGTCCACTCCGGCAATGCCGCACAGGGTCGGCAACCAGTCGAGGGCGGAGGTGACCGAATCCGTGTTGATTTTACCTGCAGGAACATAGCCCGGCCATCGGAGAATGAAGGGCGACCGTACGCCACCCTCGTGCTGGTCGTGCTTCTGCCCGCGGAGTCCGCCGGACCAGCCGACCAGGTTGTATTCCTTAGGCGGGAAAGGCGCGGGATCATAGTCGGGCACCGCTGCGCCCTGGTCGCTGGAAAAGGCAACGATTGTGTTTTCGCGAAGCCCCAGTTCATCCAGCTTATCGAGCAGCTCACCGATAAACTGGTCGAGGTAATACACCTCAGTCACATAGTTCCGTATGCTGCTGGTAATATTTCCGCCATTGGCCTCAACCCCATCGAAAATATCCTGAATCTGCTGCCCTGAAAAATCGGCGCGATCGACTTCCAGGGTATGGAAGTTTGCATTCGTTACCAGCTCGGGACGCGGATCAACCGGCGCATGGGTGACGCGCCCCATGACATTGATATAAAAATTCGTACCCTGATTGGCCTCGATAAAATCGATGGCGTTCTGATAGATCGCCTCATCCCGGCCTCGCGGATCGTTGCCTCCCCCACCGCTCTCGATAATTTCGTCGATGCCGTAAGTTCCATTGGTTTCGGTCGGGCCAATGTGCCATTTACCGAAATGTCCCGTTTTGTACCCCGCATCATTAAGCAATTCCATGATCGTCGGATGATCTTCATAGCCATGCTGCGCCTGATCGAAGCCATAATCCGCAGTATTGAAGGCATAGCTGTTCGGGTGCCAGCTGGTCAGAATACCAGTCCGGCTGGGATTGCAGGTCATGCCGGTCACGTTGAACTCGCGGAACAGCGTGCCTTGTTCCGCCAGCTTATCCAGATTAGGGGTTCTGGCATAGGGGTGGCCATAACAGGCCAGGTCGCCGTATCCCAGGTCATCCGCAAACAGCAGGATAATGTTCGGTGGAACATCCTTGACCGACCACACTTGATAAAACTGATTTTCATCCTCTTGATCCAAAGCAACGCTGTATGTGGTCTGGGTCGATGCCGCTGCCAGGTAGTTCTCTTCAAAAATTTTCCAGCTCTTCAGGTCATCGCTTTTCACGATGTCAAACAACTGCCCCTCTTCCGAGGTCCAGGTCAGCAGCAGATTGGTTCCACCTTCCAGAACCGTCGTGTGCGTGATAACAGGAGGCTCAACGGGTTCCGGGGGCTCAACGCCGCCTATCGTTTCAATCATCAGTCCGGCAATACCGGCATGGAATGCCGCTGGATCCGCCTGAACAAAACCAAGAGTGAAAACTCCCGAAGCATCTGCTGCAAACTGTAAATTCGTTGAATAGGCGACATCATTGGCCACCGGAGTATCAATCAAGAGCCCCGTATCCACCCCATTCGTTGAAATGGTCGTCGTAAGGTTTGCTCCCGCGTTCGAACGCCACGAACCCAATACCTGAAGCTTATACGCTTGGTTTTCAACCAAACCCGACAGGGTAACGGTTTGGGTTCCATCAAACCCCCATAACCAGTCTTCATATACATTTTGATCCGTCGTGCTCGTTGTAAGCGCCAGAATAGGTGGGAGTCCATCCGCATAACGGAAGTTGGCATCGGTCTGACCCACTTTTTCACCAATGGATCCGCCGTTGGCTACGGTTAGTGAAATTCCGTTAACCGTACTCACAATTCCATTCGTGGCATCCGCCAAGGAATAAAGATTCCAGGGCGAAGAACCTGCTCCGCGGTTATCGGAAAAATCCCAGGCGGACACCGTGCCGCCATAAGCCGAAGCCATCAGTATAGAAACCGCCAACCCTACTATCCATCTATTCATCATCTTCGCCTTTCCCGCCTTCCGCTTTAGAAGCAAGGAGCGCCCCATCAAGGATGGGACGCTCTTTCAGACTAGTTCCAACATCTACTGATTTTCAACAGTCAAGCGAATGAACTCGGAGTCATCCACATCCGTGCGGTTGGTAACCGACCTGATTTCATTCACATAGTCGGATTGCCCAACCCACTCGATTCCGTTGGTTGACCACGAGGGGGCGTTGACCAGATCGTTATCCAACTCGATGGTATAGGTCAGCTGGTCGTCGTCCCGTTCATTGTGGACATGGTAGAACCAGTTGGTACCACCATCGACGAGGGTACTGACCATCGGCTTGACCAACGCGGCATCAGCGTTGGTGGGATTACCGCCGAACGCATACTCCATCAGGTTGTTCAGGCCGTCGGGTTCGACATCGTTGGTTTCCGCCGCATCATCGCCATACAGTCCGTACGATTCCGCCCAGGCATCATACCCGCCCGATCCGATCCATTGCTCCACCAATGATAGGCGTTCAGTCTCAAAATCGGATGCAGACAGATAGGAACTGAAGATTTTCACTTCACCAATCATACCGTCTAGCATTCGGGTCGTACTTCCGGCCGCTCCAATACTCAATGGCTGAGCGTTGGAGAAGTTGGGATAGATCGCAGCCGTTCCGGTTGACACTGAGTCCGTATTCGAGTCCCAGAATTCCATCAATCCGTTGTTCACCTTATAATTCAAGGCAATCACAACAAATTCACCATCCTGCACATTGGCGGGCAACGTGACAATCGTCGGCCCCAGTTTGGCCTGCAGTGCGCGGTCCGACCCCACTCTCAACGTCAGTTCATCAAAATCCGAACTATTTCCCAGAATAACCTGATGAGCGAATTCCGGCCGCACCATATCCGCTTTAAAGGCAACCATCATGCAAAAACCATTGTTCGATACAGCGGCTCCTGAAAAGTCCAGAAAAGCATCCGTCTCATTCGAATCGAAGAGGTTGAGAGAAGCCATATTCGTGCGCACATCCATTCCGGAAAGGCCTGTCGGTGAGACACTGGTGCTTGGCCATAAAACGGGATCGCCCTCCCCGTCAACGGCATGATTACCATTCCCCGAAAGATCATTCCATTGCGTTACCTCTCCCAATCCATTCGTACTAACACTCGCGGAATTGGTTGCATCCAGATGCTGGATAAGCACCAGGTTTGTGGAAGCTTCAAACGGCGTGGCCATCACTTCAGCACTGAAGGCGCTTTCATCACTGTTGGTGCTCACCGCCGTCACGGCATAGAAATAGTCTGTACCGCTCACCAAACCACTGTCCACATAGGCACTGTCGACAACATTTGTTGTAAAATCATAGGTATTGGTTCCACTTACCGTGCCGCGATGTACGGTATAAAAGTCCAGAAAACCGGTCGTGTCATCATTCCAGTCCAGCACAACAACAGCATCCCCGGCCAACGCCGTCAATCCGTCCGGCTGAGAAACCGTGGCAGCAACCTCATCCACATCCAATGAAAGGCCCTTCAGCCTCATTGCCGTGGAGCCGGTATTGAGCAGAGCAAACTCATCGCCGTCAGCCACTTCTATGGAGAGTGCAGGCAATGCCCCGGAACCAACTAACTCTCCGCTGGATGCACCGGTCCTTCTCCAAATTTCAGCAGTACTCTGAGCAAGATTGAAACCCACCAGTTTAACAACGTGGTCGGGTGCAAGTCCGAGGCTTGAAAAATCGAATGTAAGGATAAGCGCTTCGCCCGCCTGCATATTGCCATTTCCGTTCGAATCGTTTACGCCCCATCCCGACCCTGTAGCATGAATAGTGGCTCCACTCGCCGTTCCCCCCGTCCAGTTGGTCGGGTTGAAGTCGCCGCCAATTTCACTGAGCGGTTGCACATCCATTATGATGCTTCCCGTCGAGTTCTGTTTGGTAAAAACGGTGTTCGGAGCATCGATGGTCGGATCCGCCGTCCCGGTTGCTGATACCGTCACCGTATCCGCCAGGTTCGTCCATGTTACGGTGGTCGATGCCGGATCATCTCCAGCCCCCAGGAAGCCTGTTACAACAGGCGACTCTTCGGCGAATTCGGAGTCGACGATCACGCCGCAAACCCCCTGCTGCGTGTTGTTTCCATTGATGTTGTTGAGTTCGAAACTGACATCGGTGTTCCCCGCCGTAGCTGTGAACGTGAAATAACGCGAATAAGCAATGTCGTTTGCCACCGAGTCCGTGCCCTCGATGATGTTGATCGCCGGCGCGCCGTCCTGACTGACACTGATATTTTTGCCATTAATAGCAAAGGTTCCCACAAACTGAACCTTGTAGTCGTTCCCCGGTGTCAGGCCGGACAGCGTGAAGACCGGCTTTGACAGGTTGAGACCACCCAGATAATCCTCATACACATTCTGGCCGGCCGAGTTGGTCGTCAGCATCAAAAGCGCCGGATCTTCGGCGATAAAATTGGCAGCATCATTGATCTGTTTAGCGCCGCCAAAAAAGTTACTCGATCCACCGGAATATTCGACATCGATTGTTATACCACCGACCGTGTTGGCAACCCCGTTCGTCATATCGGAGGTTATCCATTCCGTCCAGCCGGCCTCAGGAGTACCTCGCGTATCCAGGAAATCCCATGCGGCAACCACTGCGGCATGAACATGAGGAGCCGCTAAAATGGATGCGATCCCCACAGTTATTATTAATCTTCGTAATTTCATTAGTAGTCTCCTTGTTTTTCGTATTTTTATTCTTTGGGTTAGCTAATCATATTAAATAAAACGTTTTTTCAATTCTGCAAAAAAAATTGAACCCTCGCTCGGCTTCCGCGCTGTGCAATGTTCTAACCTCTTTCGACAGTCAGTGCTAATATAGCACTCATTAATCCTCTGCATACCCTGTGTTTACCCAGTAGTGAAATTTACCCCATCCATGCCCTGCGGATGGGGCTTATTCCCAACTGAATTTCTTCTATCGACGCAGCCGGCGGCGAATCACCAAAATTCCCGCTCCGAAAAAGGTCACCAGCCCTAGTGTCGCCGGTTCCGGAATCACGTCCACTGTCAGGCTCTTCATCCGCATGGCAGTAGTTTTTCCATTAACCAATGCAAAGGTGTCTCCATCGGAAATCACCAAATTACCCGACCAAATATTGGTTCCAGAGCTGATCAACGAACCGCTTCCCCCATCCAGCTTCCAGATTTCCGCACCGTTAACAGCCAGATCAGCACCTGTCCATACCACGTCATCGTTGATATTTCCCAAAGTCAAGTCACTGAAATCAAACTGCAGAATTAATGCTTCGCCTGCAGCCATATTTCCATTTCCACTGGAATCATTAACCCCCCAGCCTGACGTTGTTGTGTGAATAATACCGGCCGAACCACCGCCGGTCCAGTTGGTAGGGTTGAAAGGCGTCGTAACATCATCCAACGAGGTAACATCCATTCGAATGGTTCCGCTTGCACCGGACTGACTGAGCGAATTCTGGACGCTATCAATGGTGGGATTTCCCACCCCTGCCGCAGTCGCAGTGACTGGGCCACCCAGATTATTCCAAATGACCGTGGTCGTGTTAGTATCATTCCCTCCGGCCAGAAATCCTGTTAATACATCTGCGCCTGCCTGTGTTGCCATCCAGCCTATTATCGCCAGAAGACTGAACCCTGTTATCCTCATCTTTTTCATTTTTTTCCTTTTTTAATGTGCGGCGGAATCACCCCGCACGCTTAAACGTTTATCTTTCCAACCAAAAAAAAATCCGGACGTAAATTTATACTTACCGGGTGTGCCGCCCCACGAGGATGATATCCCATGCTTGACTTATGTAATGTAGCACAACGGTTAACGTTGAATACCCTGTGTTTACCCAGCAGAGAAAAAAAACCTCAGGAAGGCTAAAAAGGTTCCTCCGCCGGCCTCATTTCACTTGTTCCGCGCATTCTTAATGCTAAATTGGTATATGGTTTTACCTTATTCAAGCGCATGCACCATCCTCCTGCTTTTCCTGCTCTCGCCCGTACCCAAAGCGGAACCTTTACCGCAGCGCCCCCCGCTTCAGGAGAGCTCTCTCTCTGAACTTGAAGAGCGAATTGCCGAAATTGATAAAAAACTAGAGAACCTTTCCGAATACAGTTTGGTCAGCGGAGTAGGTCCCATTGGCTACCGAACCCAGCTGCATCAGGAAAGCCGGACAACAGAAATAGTAACCGTCAACTGGGGACACGACGCATCCATCGATGAAATCATTCTTGTACCGACCATCCACCGCGCCCAGCTCGACCTTTTTCAAGCCACTGGATTCCCGTTGGAATTCAAAATTATCTGCGGCTCGATCCAATCGACCAACGAGACCCTCATCGCCTCTTTTACCGAAGCCGACCAGCTGCAGGCACGCCTTGGCCCACTGGTGGCACCCTGCCCCGGAACAACCGCCGCATGGGTTCGTGTGGAGGCAACGCTCCTTTCGCGCGACCTGCGTGACCGACGCTATGTGCTGCAGCTCGCGGAACTCATGGTCTTTAGCGGGTACCGCAACATCGCGTTGCAGAGCAAGGTCACCGGATCGCCAAACAGTCAGAAATCAGCGCAATGGCGTTCGAGCTGCCTGGTGGATGGCTTTACACCCTATGCCCTCTACGCGGGCCGGGGAAAACGTACTCCATCCGTGGTCAGCTGGCCGGGGGAGGGCGACCCGGCAACCATCACGATCGATCTCGAACGCCCCTACCCGATAGACCAAATCCACCTGCATACCGCTGAAATCTACGACACCATTCCCAAGATGTATGATTCCCGCTTTGGCGTTCCGCGCCGGCTCGTAATCGAGGGATCCAACCGACCTGATTTTTCAGATAAAGTCCAGCTGCTCAACTTCCGGCAAGGCTCGCCGTTTGAAACCGGCCCCATCATCATGCGGAATATTCCCGAACAGGAATGCCGCTATATCCGGCTGATCGCCCGATCCCCCTATTTCCCGGATCGGCAGGATGAAAGCCGGAGCCGCTTTGGCTTCGCCGAAATCGAGCTGTTTTCAAAAGGGGAAAATGTCGCGCTGGGCAAGCCGGTCAGCACCAACTTCAAATTCGGCTACGGTGTGTTCTCCCCCGCTCCGCTCACCGATGGGCATAACCTGTACGGACGCCTCCTGCCCCTCCGTGACTGGATGAATGAACTGGCGCTCCGCCACGATCTGGAAAAGGAGCGTCCGCTCGTTGCCGAAGAGCTGAGCCGCCGTTACGCACGACAGAAAAACCAGCTCATCTGGGTGATCCGGCTGGCTGTGATGCTGGGTATCAGCATCGTATTCGGCATTTTCGTGGAGTGGACCATGCGGCAACGCGCCGTCTATCGCACCCGCGAACGTATCGCGGCGGACATCCATGACGAACTAAGTGCCAATCTGCACGCCATCGGCCTGCTGGGAAACCTGGCCCGGATGCTCAAGGACTCGCCCGACGAACAAAACGACATCCTCGTCCGCCTGCAGGCAATGGCCAAACGTACCGGCCTGGCCGCCCGCTACTGCACCAACTTTCTCGAATCCAAAGAACTCCACGAGGATATTGTCGAAGACATGCGACGAACCACCGAGCGGTTGGTGGCCGACCTCGAGCATGAAATCTCGTTTGAAGGCGAAGACCTGATACGCCAGCTGAAACCGCGCCGCCGCGTCGACCTTTTTCTCTTCTACAAGGAATGCCTGACCAATGTGATCCGCCATTCCGGTGCCACCCGGGTCAGCAGCCGCGTGCAAATGACGCCGAAGCTACTCAGCCTGAGCATTACCGACAACGGACGCGGAGCCGATCTGAAAGGAGATCAAAAAGCGCCGCATTCCCTACGCCGCCGCGCCCGTCTGCTGGGCGGCAGCGTCAGTGCAATCACCCCTGAAGATGGCGGCACCTGCATTCAACTTACACGCACCATAAAAAAGAAGGACTTAACAAAAAGAGGATCTGTCGTATGAAACCCACTCGAGTCATGCTCGTGGAAGACAACAGGGAATACCGGGAAGGGATCGGCCTTATTCTGGGGCACACACCCGGAGTAGAGCTGGCCAGCGAATTCGCCACTTCCGAAGTGGCCCTTCGCAGCCTCCAAACGGCATCGAACAAGAAACCCGATCTCGTATTGCTCGACCTCCGCCTGCCCGGCATGGATGGCCTGGAATCGCTGCCCTATTTCCGATCCTATGCCCCGGACGCCAAAGTCATCATCCTGACCCAGTCCGACTCGAAAGAGGATGTCCTTCGTGCCATAAAATGCGGTGCATCCGGTTACCTGCTGAAAACCGCCACCGCCGAAGAAATCACGGGCGGCATTCAGACGGTCATGGAAGGCGGTGCCTCGCTGGATCCGGGCGTGGCCCGCTTTATCCTGAAATCGCTGCAGGTCCGCTTACCCGAAAAGGAAGAGGAAATTTCTCTTTCCGAACGCGAACTCGAGGTCCTGAACCTGCTGGCGGAAGGACTCGTGAAAAAGGAGATTGCCGACCGGCTCGACATTAAATACACCACCATCGACTACCACGTCGGCCGAATCTACGAAAAACTCAATGTCCGCAACGCCCCCGCTGCCGTCGACCAGGGACACAAGCTGGGCCTTTTCACGAAAAAACCGGATTAAGAAATGTAGGTGGGGTTGGTGACCCCGCCATGAGCAACCCATCATCCCGGGGCCACCGACCCCGGCTACCGTTTTCCTTATCATCCTCCAGACCAACCTAATATCGCGAAGGATCAGTTCCCCTGCACCCCGAAGCGGGCGAACTGGCTGGAGGTGGAGATCGGGGCATCGAGCCGCACGGTAACCAACCTGGTCCCGCCTGCCGCATCGCCGATATGGACAGAGAATCCACTGGATGCCACGTCGCCTTCAACCACATATGCTTCGGTCCAGCTCACGAGGTCGTCGCTGAACTGAACGGTGACGATCAGGCCGGGAGGAAGATCCTCATCCCGCAGGTAGGAGACTTCCAGATAGGTATCGCCGCCGGTTTCATCGAGGGCCAGCCGGGTGGTCGCACCGCCGGGAACAGGATCGGCCACGGCCGGATTTCCGCCCTGCAGGTATTCCCAGATCGTCGGTACGCCGTCGTTATCGAAGTCGGCCGACTCTCCCGCGATTTCCGGATCGTCCGAATCCCATCCGTTAACCCCTTCAAAGGCATACCTCCAGGCATCAAGATGGGCAACCTGAACAGAAGCCAACGAAGAGGTCGGCGAGGTGTTTCCGGCGAGGTCGACCGCCTCCACATAGTAGTCGTAGTCGATTCCGGGCAGCGCGGTGGAATCGTCGTAGATCACGGCCTCGGCCGGCGTCAGGCCCGAGGTCAGCTGTGTAAATCCGGACTCGCCTTCCGCCTTGCGGTAGACATTGAACTCGGCAACATCCCAGTCGCGAACCCCGAACCAGTTCAGGCGCACGGCACCCGCATGACCGCCTGCCCAGATGGTGGATGGCGCGCGCGGCGTGTCAATGTCGTCCAGCGTCTTCGTATCCTCGTTCGAAGGCATGGACTCGTTTCCGGCGGCGTCGACCGCGGTGATGTAATACCGATAGTTCACTTCGCGATCGACCGTGAAATCTTCATATTCAATGTAGGGATTGTCGACCAGTCCCAGGTTGAGTTTGACCGCGGCCGACGCCGGATCTCCATTCACCCGGCGATATACGTTATATCCTACCACTCCTTCGGAAGGAGGATTGGCATTCCAGCTGCACTTAAGACGCAAATCGGCAGGACTGGTGACCTTGTCAAGAACGGGGGCCGAGGGCGGTGTCGTGTCGACTGTATCATCGACGGGCAGCATATGGATGTTGTCGATGTAGACCGTTCCACCACCGGTGCCGCCTACCCGCTCCCACCAGGCGGAAAGCCAGGTAATGTTGGTGGCGCCCGCGGGCACGGTCACTGTGCTGACAAAACTCTCGAACTCCTGGTCGTAAAGATCGGGATCCAAGGTAATCACATCCACGGTATCAAACGTCCCGCCGGAGGAGTCCACCTGAACCCGCATCTTGAATTTGATCAGGCCGGGATCCACACTGTCGTGATCCCTGAAGGCAACCCGCGCTTTCACTGTGAGGTTGGTGGCGCCATTGAGCGGCACAACGAGCAAACTGTTGATGCCCTGCCGAACCGTGGCATTCGTTCCTCCCCCGGTTAGGCCGCGGTGCGCAACGTGAACACCCCCGCCATTCGCAATGCCAATCGCACCATTGTTGACGTAGTTGGTGCCCTTGATCGCGGTCACGGTTAGCGCCGGAAAATCCAGAGCATTGGTCGATGCGACATCGTCCTCAAAGTTTTCGGCGTAGAGGTTCGCTGGAGTAAAGAGGCTGTCCCAGTCCGGCACGCTCCCCCAGGTCCCGGCGTTGTAAGGCCAGGCTTTTTTACACCATTCCCGGACATCAATAAGGAGCATTTCATCGATTCCGTCCGCGGGCAGCAGGGGCAGCAGGCGGTAGAGCGCATCCGCGTGAACCTCACCCGGCCGATCAAAATATTTGCCCCCCCCTCCGGGCCATGGAACCGGCACATAGGTACTGGTCTCGATCTGGTGCCGATCCGAGTCATCACGCGGCATGGTGGACAGGTCGTGTCCCTCCATCACGTCGAGCCACTCGTAGAAATATTCCTCGAACACCTTGGCCCACAGTCCCGGTTCGACGTCGTCCAGCACGCCCTTCAAGTGCGAACGGTCCCGGTCGGGGTCGGAGTAGAAAAAGCAAGGGTTCAGCGTGCGTTGCGAGAAGCCGCCCTGCATAACGCCTTTACCTGTCTCGCGCATTTGCAGCATTTTAATCTGCGTGATGAGCCGCTGGAAGCCATAGGCGCGACCGGCGCGTTTTCCCGCCGATTCCAGATGGATGATCTGATAGGCCCAGTCCAAAGGTACGTTCATGTTGACCTGCATGCGGTAGCCGGAATTTATGCAGAGCTGGAGATGGTACCACTGATTCGACTCCATCTTGCCGCGGCCTTCCGGCTGATTCTCAAAATGCAGATACACATTGCCGGAAATATGCGGCGCCAAACCAAATACGATGGAGCGATTCTCGCCCCCGGGAATCGAGAGCAGCTCTGGCGTGAAGTTTGGATGCCCGTTCGCGGCCATGGCACCGGGATCGTCCTGCACCGCCTCGAGGTCGTAGTCCCGCGTAACCTCCATCATTTTAATCACCATCCAGCGCATCAGCGACTTAATGACATCCTCCCGACTTAACCCCGGGTTCCGCGCCAGCGACACCGCCGTGTCGTTGGCGAGATCCTCATCCGGCAGACGGAATGTGCCATACCAGTTTTCCAGATCGTTCTTGAATTTCCTGAAGGTTTCGTTGAGGTCGCCATCCGCGGCCAGAGCGGATCCCCCTTCCGAATCCACCGTATTTCGCAAGGTGTTGTAGAGCGCGTAGGGTTCCGCGTAGTAAAACGCGTTCGACCAAAGATCTTCAGGCGCCATAAGAGGAAGCCAGTCGTTCCAGTCGGGAAACTGGATCGGAATCGGAATCTCGCGCACACTGAAGGTGCCCTCGTGTTCCATCACCTTCCCAATCGCCGCCGGCGAAGTACCGTCGGGAAAGACATGCTCAAGAATATCCGCCTCATCTTCCACCACCCAGTCGATGCCGGCACCGGCCATCCACGCCTCGGCCTTTTGCTGCTGCACAGCGAGGGAGTCACCCGGGTCGGGATCCAGATCCGGCCCAGGCTGAAAAGGCGGGTTCCATGGACGCCCGGGATTCGGTTTTGTCAGGGAGCGAATAAAACTGGCGACCTGTTCGCCCTCCTGTTGCGTCAGCCCATGGAAACGGGATCGCGTGATGATGGCATCACTGGAATAGTTAAAGTATTTCAGGTCGCTGCCATCCTCAAAGTGGCAGGAGGCGCACTTGCCGTTGATGGGTACTTGATTGATCGGATCGGTGATCAGCGCCGCGTTGTTCCAAAGGTTAGAACCCGCCGTTATGTCGGAAGGCAGGGAACCTGGAGGCGTCCACGTGCCCGGATCCTCATCGGTGAATTCACTCGGAGGAAGAATGTTTACCGAAGAAGCGTCCCGGAAGTTAAAGTCGATCACCCGGATACCGCTGACCACTCCATCCGTTCCATTGAATCGGAACGACACGGTATTGCTCTGGCCGGTTACCACCACCCCGGAATCGAGCGGGACCTCCACACGAATGGTGGCGCTGACGGCTCCGATGCCTCCCTGGCTGCGCTCCGGTTCGAGTACGGTGACCGTGTGATTATGCAGATGGGTCCACGCGCCTGCATTCACCCTTACCGAAACCTGACCGCCGAAGCGAAGATTATGAATCTGCGCATAGAGGGTCTCTGCCGGATTGGCCTCTGCCGGGACATTCACACTGACGGTTGCGGTGGCGGGGGAAGCATCCGGACTGAATACCCGCACCGGAAGCTCCACCGTTGCCCAAACCGGAAGAATACCCAGTGTCAGAAGAGAAGAAACAATTATATGAATATAACGTTTTTTCATATTGAGTGAAAAATTATCACGAAACTCATTTATGTCAAGGTAACCGGTGCTGGGTATTCACTCAGGAACCCTACTCCCGCAGGGAATTGACATTCCCCCATTCCTGTATATAAATTTAAACGTTTCACCATAGTAAATTGTAACCAACCCCTCTTTTCTGGACCGTTTATGAACTGTAAAAACCAACGTTTGATTCTCCTGCTGGCACTCTGTACCTCCCTCGTCGCAGGTGCGAAGGAACCGGACTGGAAAATCATCAAAACCAAATATCCAACCGCCGATATCGTAGTGGCGGGATTCAACGTGTTGGATTTCGGAGCCAAAGGAAACGGAAAATCCGATTGTACCAAGGCCTTCCAAACCGCCCTGAATCAAATGGCGGAAGCCGGCGGCGGAACGGTGTTTGTTCCGGAAGGGAAATACGCCTTCAAGGGCAGCCTCAAGATCCCCCCGTCGGTCACCCTCCGCGGGGATTGGAAACAACCCACTCCGGAAGACCCGGGTGTACGCGGTACGGTGCTGATGCCTTTCGGTGGCAAAGGCGACCCGGATGGCGCACCTTTCATTTCGGTGGATTATTGCGGAGGAATCAAAGACCTGAATATCTGGTATCCCGCGCAGTCCCCCCTCAAACCGGATCCCTATCCGTGGTGCCTGATTCAGAAAGGCGGAGACAATGCCACCTTCGAAAACCTCACCCTGGTCAATCCCTGGCAAGGCATCCGTATTGGTCCCGGCGGCAACGAACTGCATCTGGTTCGCAATGTGTATGGCACACCGCTCAAGGTCGGCATCCAGTATGATTCCACCACGGATATCGGCCGGCTCGAAACCATCGATTTTTCACCACGCTGGTGGTGCCGGAGCAACCTGCCGAAAGCCCCGCGAAAACTGGACTGGATCAAAAAGAACGGCACCGCCATCCATATGCTGCGCTCCGACTGGGAATATGTCGCCAATATCAATATTGACGGCTATGCGCGCGGTTACCTGATTTCCGAAGGCGTGCGCGGTGCCGCCAACGCCCAGTTTTATCATCTTATCATCCGCAACTGCGGCACCGCCATGGAGGTGGAGAAGACCAACCCCTTCGGCATGGTTTTCACCGAATGCTATTTTGACGGCATCAACCATGGTGTACTGCTGGATGAAAAATTCGACTCCGCCATCCTGTTTTCCACCTGTATCTTCGGCGGAAAAGAGGCCCTCCTATGCAACGGGAAAGGCAACGTGATGCTCGACCAATGCCGCATTCTTCGGGGAAATCTGCAACTCCAGCAAGGAGCACACTCCATTCTGGGTTCTACACTTCAAGACCGCAGCAGCCGGATTCAAATCCAGGAAAAAGTGATCGGTGCAGTTCTTGCGGGGAACACCTACCCCAGTCCCTTGCCCGCTGTGCGCAACCAGGCCAAGGATTCGGTTTTACAGGAATCGGATGAAGAGGTACCGCTCAACCCCATCCCTGATTATCCCGTGAAATTTGAAAAAACATTTAAACCGCCTCGCATCGATATGGTCGTTGTTCCTGCCTCCGGAAAAGACGATACCGCGGCGATCCAGAAAGCGATCGATGAACAAAGCCGCAAAGGGGGCGGCATCGTATTCCTGCCCGGCGGCGACTATCGGATTAAAGGCCGCCTGACTCTTCCGTCCGGCATCGAACTGCGCGGCATTCACGATGTGCCCCACCATACGATGGGAGCCGGCAGCGTATTGCACATCTATCCCAGCGGCGATGAGCCCACGATCGTCATGGAATCGTCCAGCTGCATGCGCGGCCTGGCCTTCCACTATCCGGAACAGATCATCACCGACGTGAAGGAATATCCGTTCCTCATCCAGGGGCGCGGCAAGGATATCTGCATCTTCAACGTCAACGCCTCCAACCCGTTCAAATTTATCGACTTTATGTCGCACACCTGCGACCGCCATTTTATCGACTATGCCTCCGGAGGCCCCCTTATGGTGGGGATTGCCCTCGGTGCCGGAAGCAGAGATGGTGTGGTGCAGAACCTGCAGTTCAACCCGCATTACTGGGCGCGCGTTCCCCGCGGCAAAAGAAACCCGCTCTATGCCAACAAGCCTGAAGGCGGCCTCAACTCGGGAAAGCAGACCTCCTGGATGATGTACTGGGAATACCAGAAAGAAAATCTGGACGCCCTCATGATCGGCCATACCGTCAACCAGTTCCTCTACCAGAACTTTGTATATGGCTCGCTCTATGGCATCCACTTCATGGAACAGAACGGCGAGGGCGCCATCAACTGCATCAGCCATGGCCACGGCACCGACGGCTCCAAGATCGCCTGCTATTTTGAATATGGACACGGCGTCATATCCATGATCAATACCGAACTGGTCGCCATGTCCTCTCAAAACAAGACCGCGATTAAGATTTCGGAAGGATTCGATTCCGAAGCCACACTGATCAACACCATGGTATGGGGCAGCCCCGACCTACTGGCCGATGTTGGCAACGGCACCCTTACCCTCCAGAACCTGCACGCCAACCGGCACGGAAAAGGTTTGAAACTTACGAAGGGAATCCTCAAAGCCTTCAACATGAGTTTCAACCAGAAGGACAGCCACCTCAGCACCTCCGATGAAGCTGAAGCCCATATGACCGGCTTTATCACCAAAGAACGCTTCCAATCCCTGGAAGGCCGCCAACGGCCTTCACACATCATTGAGAGAACCTCAGGAAAACGACCTTAAAAAAACGACGATCCATTCTCCCTTCACCAACATGCTGGTCTATTCCGGTTGAAGAGAAATAAACGCATGCGGGAACGGGCGGGAATCACTCAGCTGTGTGTCGCAGAGCTACATAAAAGTAAACGTCTTGTTTTCCATCGACGGTTGCGAGGCATACGCGATCAAGAGTATCGCGGAGGCGCCCGAACCGATGAGCGTGAGAACTTCGCGACGATTATATTGCATCCGACTCATACAGGCCCTGTTTATCTACGAAGCCAATACTGCATCGATATGCTTCATCTCTTCCGTGCTCAAAGAAGCGTTATCCAGCGCTTTAATATTTTCGATGATCTGCTCCGGACGGCTTGCGCCGATGAGAACCGAAGCCACCGGCGAAAACGTCAGGTTCCAGCACAGTGCCATTTGCGCCAGACTCTGTCCGCGCTCCTGCGCGATCGTGTTCAGGGTCTGCACCTTGCTCAGCAGATCTTCGTTGATCCGATCTTTATCCAGGCATGTGCCGTCGGTTGCGGCACGGGAGTCGGAAGGAATGCCGTCGAGGTAGCGACCGGAGAGCAGCCCCTGCGCCAGCGGGCTGAACGTGATGGCACCAACCCCATCCTCCACCAAACCACCAAACTCGCCAGACGCGGATGCATTTTGATCAAACATGTTGAAAGGAAGCTGATTGATCAGGCACGGAGCGCCGGCCTCGCGGAGCAGGCGAATCATTTCGCGCGATTCCGCTCCATAGTAATTTGAAATTCCCACATAGAGCGCCTTGCCCTGCCGAACAATATCAGCCAATGCAGTAGCGGTTTCCTCCGCAGGCGTTTCGGAATCCGGGCGGTGATGATAAAAGATATCCACATAGTCGAGCCGGAGCCGTTTCAGGCTCTGGTCGATGCCGGACATCAAATGTTTCCGCCCGCCCCAGTCACCATACGGCCCGTCCCACATATGATGCCCCGCCTTGGTCGAGATGATCAGTTCGTCGCGGTGGCTTTTAAAATCAGACTTCAGGATATTACCCACGTTCACTTCCGCGAAGCCGCCGCCATAATTATCGGCCAGATCAAAATGCGTGACCCCCAGATCAAATGCGGTTCGCAGCATGGCGGTCTGGTTCTGTAACTCATCGTTTTCGCCAAAGTTATGCCACATCCCCAACGAGATAGCCGGCAGCTTGAGCCCGCTCTTCCCCACGCGGTTATAAGGCATGGTGTCGTATCGTTTGTTTGAAAAGTCCATTGTTCATTCCTTTATAGTTAAAGCGAGTAATACTGTTCCCACCCCTTACGCGGCGGCGCACCGACCAGCAGTTCATTGCCGATTCGGCTGTTGGTGAAACGGTTGGTCTTTCGGTCGAATTCAAGCGTACCGCCAAGACGCTGGGAAATGCAACCCAGCGAGAGCAGTTGCGAGAGTGGCCCGGAAACCGAGAACGGCGTCCGCGTCTGCTCTTCGCCTTTACAGGCCAGCAGGAAGTTCAGGAAATGATCCGAGTTTTTACCAAAGTCGCGGGGCAGCTTGCCCGCGACCAGGAGCGCACGCATTTTTTCGTAGGGGATAATCTGCAGCGGATGTTCATGTGCGGTGCCGTGGAAGACATAGTCCTTGCCATAGATAAACTTGCCCGGCGTCGTCAGCTCTTTGCCGCCCCATTCCTCCGGCAGTGGAGGAAAGTTATTCACGCCGTCATACCAGTCAATATCCATGGCCGGCATGTCGCCGCGCACCGGAAACCGGAAGTTGATGGTGGAGGCCATCGGATAGATAAAATTATTCTGCCCTTCCAGTTTTTTCGCGGTCAGCTGTTCCGGCAGCCCGAGATCCAGAAAACGCTGAAGGGTGTCGAGCATATGCGCGCCCCAGTCGCCGAAGCAGCCCGTTCCAAAGTCATACCAGCCGCGCCAGTTTCCATAATGGAGATCCTTACTGAATTCATGATATTCCGCGGTTCCCAGCCACACATCCCAGTCGATGGTTGCGGGGGCCTTTTCCCCGGTGCGGAATCCCTTCACATTGCCGTAGGGATGCCAGCGACGCGATTTATTCATGTAGGCATCAACATGCGTGACGTCTTGGATAATGCCTGCTTCCTTCCAGGCCTTGAACTGAAAATAGTTTGCGCCGGAATGGCCATAGTTTCCCATCTGCGTCGCCACCCCATACCGCTCTGCGGCATCCATCATCAGCACGATTTCATTAAACGTACGCGCCAACGGTTTTTCAACATACACGTGTTTACCCAATGCCATCGCCGCCATTGTAATCGGAAAATGGGAATGATCCGGCACGCAGACCACCACGGCATCGATCTCATTACCCATCTGGTCGAACATGACCCGGAAATCCTTAAACTTTCGCGCCTGGGGAAACAGCGACTCGCTCCTGGCCGTCCAGTCGCTTCCCATATCCACATCGCAGAGCGCAACCATATTAACGAGCTCCGGTTGGTTGAAGGATTGAATCAGGCTGACCCCCCGCCCGCCCAGACCGATGAACGCCATATTGATTTTTTCGTTGGCCCCCAGTACCCGCCCGGGAATGAATGAAAATGCGGAACCGATCAAGCCGGCCTTTGTGAGTTGTCTTCTATTCATACGAAGGGTCATGGTTTTCTCCTTGATTCAGGTTGAAACGGTGTCGGGTTATTTACCGGCAAGGGAATTCTCTTTTACCTCTTCCGGCACCGTATCAGAAACAGGAATTTCATCCCTGAGCATCTTTCCGGCCGCTCCGGCAAGGCGCAGATAAAAGTCGCTCGGCAATCCCTCCATCGTCAGGAATTTTCCGCCATTGCCTGTGGGCGGTTGGTCGGTGCATTTAAAGATCGCGGTGGCTTCGTCCACCTCATCGAACATCGCGATGTAGATCATGTCGGTGCCGCCTTTTTTCACCGTCGCGATCTGCGACCAGAAGAATTCGCCTTTCCGTCGCGGAATATGCCCAAGGGGCGTTTCTCCACGCTGCAGGTTATGCCAACTGAAACCGGGGAAGACCACGGGCATGTAGTCGATGCCATGCGCGCGGGACCAGGCGATATCCTTGCTCCAATATTTTTCTCCATGCTTCCGGGCGCCGTCCGGCGAGTTGAAGCGGCCCACGCTCCACGGACTGATCACGTCGGCCAGCAACAATACCTCGTGCAACCGCGGGTCCTGGAGCGCATCCCGATCCTGCGCGCGCCAGCCGGTCGCGGTTCCCAGCATTACGGAACAACCATCCGCCTTGAGCTTCCGGATCAGCTCCTCGCATTCCGCGATTCCGGGACGGCGTTTAATCTCGTCATTGAACCCGACGCCCCATACGGCGACCAATGGTTTTCCATTGTGATGCTGGAAGGCGGGATCTTCCGTGATCTTCATTTTTTCGCGCAGCATGCGCCAATCGTCAAAGACCTTGATAATATCCTTGTCCGGAATGCCGGTCAGATCATACATGATCGTGTAGGTGCGGCCAAAACGGTTGGCGCCTTCGCGGGCGCTGGAAAGTACCTTGTCCTTGTGATAGCGCACATCGCCTCCGTGGATACCGTTTGCGAAGCGCTGCACGAACGCGCCATCGATGCCATAATCCCGCATCCATTTGAAATGGCGTAAGACGGTCTTTCGATCATGCGAACTGAATACTTTCGCGACTGATCCATCCGCGTGCCTGAAGCCGGTTTCGTACAGCTCGTCCTCATCGTATTCCGACAGGTCAGGCCACGCGTCGACCGTGACGTTGCCCGGTTTGAGCTGCCCGCGCCCCCAGTGAACCCAACCCTGCCTGGATCCATCACCGGGACAATTGAACCAGCCTTGGTAGCCGGTCATCACTTTGCCGATTAACGTGCGCGGATCGGCCCCTTTGACAGATGGGCCTTCGTAGGGTTTAAGCACCTCTTCCCGGGGCGCGGCGAACGTTGACACAGCGGTCAACAGCATGATTGTCGTGGCAAATTTCATCTTAGCTCCTGTTTCTGCTTAAATTGAATTCCGGTTAATCCTTCCGCTGAGATACAGCGACTTTCCCTGATGCATCATGACGACCCGGTCTCATTTTTTTACTGAGTTGTTTAATCAGCGTCGCATATTCCGGGTTGGCGGCCAGGTTGTGGTATTCAGCGGGATCCTTCTGGAGATCATACAGTTCCGCTTCGTCGGCGCCGCCCCATTCCGCATAGCGCCAGTTTTCATGGCGGATGGAACGGCCGAGCATGCCCGGCCGCACAACCACGGTGTAGGCCGAATCCCGAACCGTCTGCTTCGGATTTTTAAGCACAGGAACCAGACTTTCGCCCTGAACATGCTCCGGAGTTTCCACGCCGCACAACTCGGTCAGCGTTGGATAAACATCTATCAGTTCCGTAAAATTCGGCGTGGTGCTGCCCGGCTTCGTCAAGTTCGGAACCCGCATCACAAACGGCACCCGCGCACTCTCTTCAAACAGCGTCACCTTGCCATACATATAATGTTCGCCGATATGATAACCGTGATCGCCGAAGACGATCACAATCGTGTTATCGGCGTAGCCATGCTCTTCCAGCGCATTCATGATGCGGCCAAACTGGGAATCGCCGAAGGAGACGCATGCGAGATAGGCCTGCAGCCATTTTGCGCGCAATGCCCGATCATTCACACCGAACTCCGCGCCAAACCCTTTATACTTGTTGTTACTCGCCACCTTGGGTTTATTCTTCCAGTCATCTTCAGGCACATCCTCGAACTTCAATGAATCCAGCGGATACAGGTCGAAATATGTTGCAGGGGCGAAAAACGGGACATGCGGTTTCGCGATGCCGCAGGCCAGAAAGAAGGGCTTGTCTCCAAACGTCTTCTCTTCGAGATAGGTGGATATCCGCGTGGCCATGCGGCCATCTTTATGGTCTTCGTCCGGCAGATCCGTCGCGATCGCCTGAACGACGCGCTCGGGGCTGACGAAATATTCCTTCATGAACGCCTTGTAAGCGTCTTTGTTGTCCTTGATCGGCCCCACCTCACGCTCGAACCGGCGCTCGAGTTTTTTCTTCCAGGGATCTTCCGCGTTCCGAAACCAATCGGAGGCGTAGGTGGAAAGTCCGCGTTCCGCAACGTTTCCGAAACTGTGAAAAATCTTTCCGGCGCTCGCCGTCCAATACCCGGCGTCTTTAAAATATTCCAGCATGTTCACCGCGTCGGGGCGAACGAAACGCGGATGCGCATCATTGTCCAATATCCCCGATGTTTCCGGATAAAGGCCGGTCATGAACGAAGCGCGTGACGGGCCGCATACCGGATATTGGCAATAGGTCCGGTTGAAGCGCATGCCCGACGCCGCGAACGCATCCAGATTCGGCGTAATCGCGTTGGGATCTCCGAACGCACCCACGTAGTCATTCAAGTCATCAAACACCACCATCAGGATGTTCGGCACCTTGCCCTGTTTGAGCTTCGAAGGCGTAATCGGTGCGGCCGTGAGTTTTTTCAGGGAAATATTCCGCAAACGCAGCTCGGGATGTTTCATTACCCGGAACCGAAAATCCGCGCCGTTCAGCCGGCCGCTGAAACGGGTGTCCGCCAGAACAATCGTTTTTGTTTTCCAGGTTCCGCTGTCCATGAACTGCACACCGCCCGCCCCGCGCCAAACGCCGGGTTGCGCATGGGAACCATACAGTGGATCGTTGCTATCGATGTCGAACGTGAGCTCGGAGTCGCCCTCATCAAAATAGTCAAAGCGGAATTCCACCAACGGCGCGGCGCCATCAATAAAAGAGGGATCCTTCACGTCGAGGGAGAGATAAAGCGGACCGTTTATATTCTCCAGCCGTGCCTGAATTTCCAGCCCATCCGAGGTGGATACATATTCGGTATGCCCCTGTTTAAACAGCACAACACCGCTATCAGGGCCTTCCAACCGGATCACCGACGGATTCTTTGCGCCTGCCATCACAACCGCTGAAAGGGCGATCACCAAAATATTCAGCATCCAAAATTTACCGTTCATCTGCTACTCCCAACAACCAAAGTTTCTCTATACAGCACATAATTATCAGCCATTCTATATTCCTGTCGGGATATAAGTACCCTGTAATCACATAGTGCGGCTTTTGGAGTGCGGAAATTTGTCCCCCAGCGACAAAATTTTGTTTCCATGCACCAAAAAAGCAACCCTCGACTTTTTCAGCAACACTCCACTATTGGCGGGCAGGACGCTGCAGGCGATAGAAGCCAGCCTGGTTGGTGGTTGATGCCCCGTACTGCACGACCCCATTGGTAAAGGTGAACGGCCCGGCAATTTCGCTCCAGTCATTCGAGGTCAGGTTACCGGATTCCGCCAGCCTCCAACCGGTGGCATCGGAGAGTTCCGGCCACTGCATGGCCCCCGCGACCACATCGATCCATGGAGCGGTACCCGAGGAACCTTCCTGTTCTTCGGGCAGAAAAACACTGACGCGACGAATGGTTGCAACCGCCCCGCCGTTGATCGCAATGCGCAGATCGGATAAGCCGTTCTGCCGATTGCCGAAATAAGCGTCTTCGACATTCCACCGAATATGTTTCCACCCTCCGGAACCGGGAGCAGTGACCAGTACCGGGTGTGGCGTGTACGGCGCTGAAACACTGTCGTACTGAAGACGAAATACGACACCGGGTGTGGCGTCGTAATATTCAACCTCGATAGTAGCAGACTGCCCTTCTGTCACGCTGTTGCAGAAAGCGTCGTCGATGGCGAAATAGAAGTAAGGCTTGGCATTGGTCCGGCAGTTGTACCCGGCAACAAATAATCCATCCGTCAGGCCGTCGGCCGGTTGGATGTGAACCAGACCGGAAACGATGTCATTCGTGCCGAGATAAGCCGTGGCATCCTCCCCGGCATAGGCATCCGGCGTGAGAGAGCCTGCGAGAGGAAGCGATGACGAGAGCGTGCGCTGGCCATTCAGCATTTCGCGCGCGGCGCCACTGAGCTGAAGATACCAGAAAGGGTCGAGACCTTCGTTATCAATATAGTGCCCCCAATTAGTGGTTGCTCCAACGTAGGGTTCCGGATGGTTGTCAGAGAACGGCATAATCGAGGTGCCCTCGTCGTATTCATCGAACATGCCTAAAAAGATCTGGTCGGCTCCACAGGCAATCGCGTTATAGATGCGGGTCCAGTAAAAGGCGCCCCCGCTGCGGGCGGTGTATTGGTTTTGAAAGGGGAATTTTTGAAGGTTATGCCAGGAAAAGCCCGGCCACGCATGCGGAAGCAGCTTCATGCCGAAACCTTCCAGTTGATCGTTCCGGGCAATGAGATCCGGCAGATCCCGTTCCATCCATTCGAGGAGGGAGTCATATTTCCGCAGTACGGGTTCCCAGTCGGGATCATTGATCTTTCCTTTGGAGACGCCGCCGATCAGATAAAGATTTTGATTGGAAAACCAGTCGATCACGGAATCGGCCTCGGCGGCGGTCGAGATATTGTTCCCAGTGCCGAAGCCCCAGATAAAGAGGACGGGCTGGCCGCCCTCGTGCAGGTAGCGCGGATCGTCGAGAATGCCGCAGTCGTTCACCAGATAGTTCCAGTCGTTGGTGATGACATCCAACTGATCCGTTAATAGATTATCCACGTTATCGAGTCCGCTCACATCGTATTCTATCGCCCAGACGCGCCCTTCCAAATTTGCCGCCTTACGGACATTATCAAGCACAAATTCGGAATCGCCGTTATGGCCGCCGTTGTTCTTGTTTACGAAGCGCTGGAGATAAGCACCGTCAATGTTGTGCTTGCGCATCCAGCGGAAGTGGCGGCGCACCACCTCCGGGTCGCGCGAAGAAAAGAGATAGGCGGGGCGGCCGTCCTGATGCACCATCTGCCCTGCCCGGTCGAGACTTTCCGGTTCATAGTCGTTCAGGTAGGGCCAAGCATCGATGGTAATCTGATCTGGTGCCGGCTCGATGTTGGAATTGCGACCCCAGTGACGCCAGCCCAGATCATCATTATCATTGGGCGTGGCAAACCAGCCCTGATAGCCTGTCATAATTTTCCCCGCCACGGTCTGGCTATCGGTAAAATCCATGGAGGGCCCCGCATAGGGCTCCAACCAGGGTTTGCTCAATGCATACTCAAACCTTTCATTGGTATAAGGTTCCGTACTGACCTGCACGGAAGCAACTCGCAACGGCGTGCCGTCGGTGCCCAGCAGCTTAAACCGGAAGTCGTTGCCTCCGGACTGCCCGCCTGCCACTTGCGGGAATTCAAACATTTGATAACTGTAAACGAACCCGCTCTGTCCAACCCGGCTGGAACGGGAGTGTATCTCGGCATCCTCATAATTATTCGAGGCGGAATCATATTCCGCAAACAAACGTCCCTGCCCGGAATCATGATACTCGATGCGGACATAAACCGGCTGTCCCGGGGTAAAGTCAAAGGAACCGGGTATATCAAAATAAAGTTGTACAGCGGAATTATTCGGAACCCAGACGATGCGCCCATCAAAACTCTCCGTCGTGTAGGAACCCGCGGATACACCGGTGTCCGGAACCAGATCCTCGGTGTCCTCCGGCGGTGGTTCGGGCTCGGGAACCTCCAGCCGGACCTCATCCACATAAAACGTGCCGGAAAAAGTCGGAGAGGTGAACACCCGTAGTTTCACCGTGGTTTCCGATCCACTGTTAAAGCTGCCAACATAGTCCTCCCACTGTCCGGTGGGTGTTGTGATGATAACCTGCCCATCCCCGCCCGGCGTTGTTCCGGGATCAAATTTATCATCCGTATCAAATACGACATTGCCCGTTCCGCCGGAGAGAAATTTCAACCGGAACCGGATCGTATAATCGGTATTTGCCGTCAGGCTGATCGTCTGGTTTGCATTTCCAAGAGCGCCGCTCCCGCTTCCTTTGAGTGCATACTGACCGTCAGAAAATTCCTCATCGGTACGGCTATAGTTTGCACTGGAAATCCAGACATCCGGCTTGGTCGCGCCGTCTTCGAACGATGGGTTTTGAACCAGGTTCAGCAGTGCATCATTGGTTGTTTCGGAAAAGTCAAACCCATCCCAGCTCCAGGGATGATCATATTGTTTCGATGCATTGGGTCCGGAAGGATTTTTAGTATGGTTGTAGAATATAGAATTTGTATCGTCCCCATAGTCTTCCCAGTACGGGGAATAATAGCGGCAGTCCATCGTGCCGGTAACGGTATCCATTTCCACAACGCATACATACGAATCCAGATTCTTGTGGTGCCAACAGGTTCGGATATAGCCGATGTTATGGCCATCCGATCCCTGCTTAAGTTCGATAAAGGAGGCATTGTGTCCCGCACAAAACAGCACGGTATTCGGATAGGTTTTGGCCATCTCTCCGACATCATTGCTGCTCATGTACTGATCGTGGGAAACGATGATCACCTTCTTATCTAGATGGGCCTGAATCAGGCCTTCAACCCATGCCGTGAGTGCCATATCGCCTTCGGCGAAAACTTCAACCGATATAACCAACCAGTCGACCCCGCCCGCTTCAAAATGATGCGCGGCATTCAGATGCCCATTGTAGTTATCCACAAACGACGGCCACGATGTATAGTCGCTCAGTCCGAATGTATTGTTATACTGCGTGGCATTGTCGTTGTTGCCGAAGTTCAGCACATAGGGCATCCCTCCCGCATACAGTGCATCGAAGCCCTGCCGGGCGTACACATAGGATGCCGTAGTATCATTCCCCCGTCCGGTTTCTATAATGTCGCCCATATGAATCAGAAACGCCGCATCTTTCGTCACCGGGTCTGTGGTCATTTTGTTCATGGTCGAAAGGAACATTGCCGGGTCGCCATACTGCGAATCAGTATTCAGGATATACTGCGTATCCCCCATCAACAGGACTTTCACCTTTTCGGCATATACCCAAGGCGATCCCAGAACGGCCGCTAAAACGAGCCCTCTAAAAAACATTTTTTTCATATCAACTCCAGCTACTCAAATTGTTTAACCCGGACTCCGGCGATCACGGGATCTGTATCGGATAAACGGTAGGCTAAACGAAGGTCGCCCCCGTTGCACTTTCCGGAAAAACGGGCATCGGC
The DNA here is from genome assembly GCA_964486885.1 of uncultured Verrucomicrobiota bacterium. Classification (GTDB taxonomy): domain Bacteria; phylum Verrucomicrobiota; class Kiritimatiellia; order Kiritimatiellales; family Pontiellaceae; genus Pontiella. The sequence goes on along the minus strand of CAZAPF010000013.1, from coordinate 40,124 downwards.
CAGTTCAATCGTGATCGCTTTCCAGTCGCCGCTATCGCCCGTCCAGAAACGGTCGGCCTTACAGAACCCTCCCTGAATGGAGTCATACTCAACCGAGACTTCGGCATTGCCCACATCCAGATATTCGATCACTAGGTCCACCGTGGGGAAATTGTCGTTTCGCAGCGCCGAATCTTTTACCTTCAGATAAAAGAAAGTGGGCGAACTGACGCGCCGTTCCGAAGTCCAGACGTTACGCCCATTCATCTGGATGGCCGTCATCTGCGCTTCATCATTCGATTCGCGAAGCACTGTGTCGGACTCCGCCACAACCTTGCTGGGTCGGGGGGTTGCAGGTTCACCGGCAAACTCGCCGAACGGACGATTGGGAAACTTGGCAAGCTCGCTCGTCAATGTCTTCTGCATCATCGAAGCAACCTCCGGATACTGCGCGAATACATTGTGGTCTTCCTCCGGGTCGTTCTTCAGGCTGTAGAGCTGATCCGACTCAAAATAGTTCAAATTATTGATCGAAGCATTGTAGCCCAGATGGGCATTCCGAATCAGGTAGGGTTTATCAATCGGCGGCAACCCTTCAAAATTTGCGAACTTCCTGCCCTGATCGATCCTCCGCTGAACCTCATCGGGATAGCGTACGGCGATATACTTCCAATCCTTGGATTTCACGGCGCGGGCATGCCCCATCTCTGCAAATAAAATATCACGCACCGGCGCATCGTCTCCGAACAGTGCGGGCTTCAGGCTCACCCCATCCAGTTTATAATCTTCAGGGGGCTCGATCCCGGCAATGTCCAGCAACGTTGGCGCCATATCAATGTTGGAGGTCAGGCCGTCATATTTTCTACCCGGCTCAATCTTACCGGGCCATTTCATCAGCGTCGGCACGCGCATGCCATAATCATGCAACGTGGATTTGCAGTAGCGGAAATAGCCATGGTCCGGCGTAAAGACAACCAAGGTATCCTCTTCGAGCCCGAGTTCTTTCAGCTTGTTCAGGATGGCGCCAACGCCATCATCCAGCCAAAGAAAGCAGGCTTTATCATCGGACTTTCCCGCTTCGCGGTTTCGACGCTTCACCTCTTCACGAGAGGGCAGCACATGCAGTGGTTCAGCCAGATATCCTTCACCGGTCATGCGCGGGTCGGCATCCAGCGAATATCGGTTATTCCAGGGATCGGGGCCATGTTCCAACGTAGTTGAAAAGTAGAGAAAGAACGGTTCGTCCTGGTAGGTTTCCAGAAATTGGAATGCCTTGCTCACCGACCAGTCGAGGTTATGTACATTCAATGCATCGCAGAACTGTTCGCGCAGGTTGGCGGCATAAAGTCCATCCACAAAGTCAAAGCCGTATTTCTTGTGTTCCTCACACCACTTCCGATGATTGAACCGCATGGCAGCGGTCACGGCCGGTTCGCGCGGGTCGGCATCGATGGCATATTCCCGGAACCCGTTTTCTTTCCATTTATTCCGATGTAGCCAGTCGTGCTTCACGAGGTGCGACTTACCGATAAAACCGGTTTTGTATCCATTCTGCTGAAGCACCTTGGGCAGGTTCCATTTATCCGGCTCCAGCTCGCAGTTATTCTCCACCTGGGTCTGAGACCCCTCCGGATGAAGCTGCATGAACGCTTTGCCTTCGCAACGCCCGGCATAACGGCCGGTCAGAAAACTGTAGCGCGAGGGGGAACAGACCGTGGACGTCACGTTGAAGTCCGTCAGCCAAATCCCCTCGTCAACCATGCGATCAAGATTCGGGGTATGCACCTCCCCACCCATAAAGCCGAAGTGTCTCTTGTCCTGGTCGTCGGACATGATAAAAACAATATTGGGTTGTTTCGCAACGACACTCTGCAGACACCCCGTTGCCAGAAGCCCTACCGCTATTTGAGCCCCTATTCTTTTCATATTTCTACTCATTTTCATGACTGAATCTCAGGTTCGGAGCAATGAACGTGATGTAATCCTGTTTTGGATGCCTTTTTCATCCTGTTAACAAATGCATTCAGGTCCGTTTTATTTCACTACCCGCAGCCGGTAAAAAGAACCCTCGTTCAGGATCGGTACATGCAGGAAGATTTCATTAAACTCAGGGTCCGCCGCGTTCGTGAAACTCGAAACAGGAACGGTCGTTGTCCACTCACCACTGACCAGATTCGTAGTCGACTCCACCGTATAGTTCAGCGCCGAATCATCGTTTCTCTCTTTATAGGAATAATCGGCCGCGCCGCCATCCAACTTAAACTTAGGTTCCGACCCCGTATCCGTATGATCCGTTGGATCCCCGCCCGTCGCATATTCCATAAGATTGAGTACGCCGTCGCCATCATAATCATTCGTCTCATCGCCAAGATTAACCCCCCAGGATTCCATCCAGTAATCGGAAAAATCATGAATGGTGGCAGATTCGTCAGTTTCCGGAGTCCGGGTGCCGATAAATGGTCCCCATTTCACGCGAACAGCATATTCAGGTGCGGCCTGGAATGCGGTCGGATTATAGCTGGCACTGTTATCCAGAGGAATACGTGCCCCGGTTTCAGCCAGATGGTTGGTTAGGTCGGCATACAGCGCATCGGCGAGGGCAGATTCCTGCGGCTGGATGTTATGATATTCACCGGGATCGTTTGCGAGGTCGAATAACATGATCGGCTCCCAACCGGGATAGGCCACCGGGGTTTCATAAAAATAGACCACCTTGTGCTGTCCCTTGATGATCGATGAATGCGGCTGGGATGTGCGCCAGTGCGGATAGTGGAAATAGAGGGATCGGCTGAGGAATTCCTCGGTCGGGGTGTCCCCCTTCATCAGACCGGCAATACTGACGCCATCGATATTCTGAAGGCGTGCCGGATCACCTCCGGCCCACTCCATGAAGGTCGGAAGCAAATCATAGTTCACCACATTGGCCGTACAGAGCGAATCGGCGGCAATCTCCGGCCCGCGCACCACCATCGGTACCCGCACGCCGCCCTGCCACGACCACCATTTACGGGCATGCAGCGGTTGGTCCTCCATAATCCACTCATGCCGGTATCCGTTGTCCGACATCACAATAATATAGGTATTATCGGCAATCCCCATATCTTCAACCTTCTGCAAAAGCTGACCCAGCGTCTGGTCCAGATCATACATCATACCCAGCCAGACCGCCGGGTCTCCCCGGGCACTGATCTCTTCTGGATCGGTTTTGCCGTTATTGTAAGCGACCACATGCGGATGATCCTGATAGCGCGCCCGTGAGGCCGGCAGGCATTCGCGCGGTTCGTGCTGTGCATAGTGCGATAGCTGCACATAAAACGGATGCCCCGCCTGCTGCTGTTTTTCCATAAAGGCGAGCGTCCGGTCGGTTATCCCGTGCATCCGTTTCGGATTGGTGAAGTCCGGCGGAATAACCGTGACATCTTCAAGTGTTGTTCCGGGGTTATTATTCACGTTGCCGTCATGTTCTTCATAGCCTTCTGATCCCGGATCGGAATCGAGGTGCCACTTTCCGTAATGGGCGCTTCTATACCCCAGCGGGCGCAATGCCTCTGGAATCGAAACCAGGTTTTCCGGAAGCGGTTTACGCACGCCGTTCGGGATCACAGGAAACTCCGCATATTCGGCCCGGGCATCGTAATAATCGGTCACCGAGTACTCCACCGTAAACTGGTGCCGCGCCGAAGACTGACCCGTCAGCAGGCTGGCGCGCGACGGCACACACATCACGGAACCGTAGGCATTCCTGAAACGCATGCCCTGTCCGGCCAACGTTTCAAGGTTGGGGGTTTCAACCAGCTGGTTCATGGAATTGGCCATCCGTTCATCCATCGGAATCGACGAAGCGCTCCAGGCCCAGTCATCCACAAAGAACATAATGATGTTCGGCTTGTCCGTCCATTTATTCAGCAGAGCCACCCGTTCACGCTCAAAGTTATCCGGGCTCAGGCTGGATCCGAATACCTTGACCTCTCCCACCATGCCGTTGAAATAACGGCCAGCCGCGGCGGCACTGCCGATCGTGACCGCCGACGCCGTAGAAAAATCGGATTTAGGCACATTGGTTACCGCCACGGAATAGTTCTTCGAATCCCAGAAATCGCAGTTCCCTGTTTGGGCATCATAGTTAAAAGCCAGAATCAGCGTTTCGCCGTCCTGCACTGCGTTTGGAGCCGATGCAATCACCGTACCGCCCAGCCACGCACTCAGCGCTCCGGAGGAGGAATACCCCACACCGAACCCGGACATTCCATCCGTCGAATTTCCAATAATATCATTCGTAATGCCCGGGTTCACGGCATCGCACTTCAAAGCCACCATCACGCAGAATCCGTTGGTGCCGGTCGACTGGTTCAGCCAGATATCCGACCCTGCTGCAGAAAACAGTTCCAGATTATGGTGTCCCGCCTGCATATCCAGTCCAGCCAATCCGGACTCCGAGAAACTTACGCTTGGATAGAACACGGTTCCGGACATTGGAAACGCATCGTTACCGGCGAGCGCCTGATCCACCCACTGCGTAACGGCATTACCGCTCAACAGCACACTGGCCATCTTTGTGGCATCCAGATGCTGCAACCGGATAACCTCATTCGGCACAATCGCAATCTCATTACTAAACGGTGATTCAACGCCGTTGGTATCCACTGATGTAACCACATAATAATAAGTAATGCCGCCCGGCATACCGATATCCAGATAATCGCTGTCGGTCAGGCCGGAGGCCATTTCCACATAATTCGTTCCGCTTTCGGTAGAACGGTAAACGGTATAGCCTGCAAAAAGATCGCCCGACTTATCATCCTTCCAGTCGAGTTCCACCCACTCGTCATCCGCTGTCGCCGACAGGTTCCGGGGAGCCGGAATATTGGTAACGGTCAACCAGGTATCCTCCATCTCCTGCCGCACCAACGCGAATTCAGCCCCGCTGAGTGCCTGATCAAACACGCGGACTTCACCGATAAATCCATCCATATACTGACTGCCGTTATTGCTGCCAGCGAGGCGTAAAGGATTTCCGGTTGAAAAATCGGCGGAGGTAACAACCTTGGAAAGCTCAGTATTATTTTTAGAATCCCAGAAAACGGCATTCCCGGAAGACGCGGTATAATTGAATCCGTAGACGACCGCATCATCGATTTCCACTTTACTTTCAGCGCTTTTAACCAGCGCCGTACCGTCCAGATAAGCCGCCATGGTTCCGCGGTCAAAACGCATCTGAAACCCGTCACTCACCGCAGCATAGTTTCCAATAACAATATTGCGCGTATTATCCATAAATACGTCATCCGCATGAAAGGCCACCAGAACGGCAAAGCCGCTGTTGCCCGAAGCCGACCCCGTGAAATCAAGAACTGCATCCTGACCGGAAGCATCGAAAAGTTGCAGTGTGGCCTGGGCAGGGCGAACATCCAGCCCCGGCAGATCAGTGGGTGAAAGACTTGAGCTTGGATAGAGCACCGGGGCACCGTTGCTGTCCACCGCATCATTACCGTTCCCTGATTGGTCGACCCATGCTGAAACTTCTCCGCTACCGTTTACCGTGACACTCGACGCCTCCGTGGCGTCCAGATGCTGAACCGGAACCGGCAGGGAAACCGATGGAGCGTCCAGACTGATGGTAAACCCATAAAGCGCGGCGCCGGCTGCGGCGGAGCGGGGCGTGATTCCATCATCTTTCAAATCATCCGTTGTCACGATGAACGACTGCCCGCTGACCAGCGAAAACCCCTGTCCGCTTAAATCAATGCTTCCGCCCGTGGAGATACCGGGTAGCATGAACTCGGTACGGGAGTCGGCATCCAGCAGGGTCAGATTCGAATCGCCGTCCGCGGCCCGGTTGGTATACGCCACGCTTTCAAACGTCAGTGCCGATACCCCGGAATAGGTCCAGGCGATCTCCTCGGTTCCGGCATTATTAACCCGCAGACCGCTGACATGCAGGCCGGATCCCCAGGTGTCGGCATCCGTTGACAGCTGGTCGATCTGCACGCCGTTTTCTTTGGCCACGCCAATGAGCGTGAATGAGGTATTGAATAAACCGGCATCAGTCACCGTGCCTACCGAACCGTCCCAGGCGTTCACCACAGCCTGGGGAGCTGCACCTCCGTTAGAGGACTGCGCATCCAGGGTAACAAGACCCGCACCATCTATCGTGAAATCGAGCGTGATCATCCGAAGATGGCGTAAGGTCGTATCGGTTACAGGAAAATTAACGGTTACATCGCCCCACGCAACACAGACTCCTGCTGCCAGTACCGCTCCGATCCATCTGTAAAAAAAATTCATCTCTGCCACTCCCAATCCAGTACACTGCAAAACAGTAAAGGCGCGAAGCCCCGCCAGAGCCGGAACTTCATGCGCCTTGTTAATCCCATCGAGTCTATTACATCATAAAGCGGCGGCGAAAAAACAGGAGCCCTGAACCGAAGATGGCAAGCAGCCAAGGGTCGCCGACGCCGAAACAACTTCGAAGGAAAATCCACCCTCCAAGAACAATGAGAGCGCCACCCATTCCATTTTCTTAATCATTTTCTCACTCCTTTTTCTTCCGTTGTGTTAACGCGGGCGGCAACAGCCGCCCGCGCCAGAGTCGCATCTTAGTTTTTCTAAGTTCTTTAATCCCGGGCTTGCCCGCCCCCCCCCCCCCCCCCCCCCCCCGCGCCAGAGTCGCATCTTAGTTTTCAATATTCAGACGGATGAAGAGTACGTCATTCGTGGAGGGGATCGCGTTGGTTACGGAGTCGAACAGACCTCCGGATATATTGGTTCCGCTAATGGAATAACCCATATTCGTCCAGGCAGGAAACGCAAGGTTGTCTGTTGTTTCCAGGTTGTACACCAAGGCCGGATCGTTGTTGCGCTGCACATAGACATACTCAAAACCGGAGCCCGCCTTGCTGAATACCGGAAGAATCGCCGGATCTTGCGTACCATTGGTCGGATTGCCGTCCAGTCCATACTCTTCCAGATTGCTCAGGCCGTTATTGTCGTAATCATTGGTTTCGGAACCGATATCCACGCCCCATTGCGTGGCCCAGTTGGCGAAGCTCGGAGTGCCAATCCATTTATTGACCAGCCCTTCCAGCTGGGCATCAAAATCCAAGGTAGACAGCGTGGAGGTAAAGATCTTCACCTCGCCGATCATGCCGTCAAAGTATTGACCACTGTTGTTGCTGCCGCCCAGTCGGAGATCCTGCTTCCCGAGATTCCCCGCGATGGATAGGGTGTTGGTGACATATACATCGTTCTTTGAATTCCAGAAAACCGCCTCGCCGGTCGACGAGTTATATTTCAACCCGACCACGATCGTATCTCCAGCCTGCACCGTATAACCCGGATTAAAAACCTGCCCTCCAAGATAAGCTTTCAGCGGGCCGCCGTCATAGCGAATCTGTAAAGCCGAAATATCGGCAGCATTACCAATCACCAGGTCGCGGGCACCGCTAACGGGAACAAGGGCATCCGCCTTAAACGCGACCAGAATCGCCAAACCGCTATTCGTGGACGCGCCGCCGGTAAAATTAAAGATGGCATCCGATTCCGCCGCGCTGAAGAGCGTTACCGACGCCCTGTTCGTTCGCATATCCACACCGCTCAGTCCGGAAGCGGAGACGCTAGCGCTGGGATACCGTGGTTCACTTGCTTGATTGATGAGGTCCGGGGCGGCATCGTACCCGTTCCCAGACTGGTCCAACCATGCGGTTACTTCTCCCGATCCATTGGTGCTCACGCTTGCGCCGACGGACGCATCCAGATGCTGGTACAGCACGACCGCGGTAGACGGCTCCTCCGGCGTGGATGATACTTCCAGACTATAGCTGCTTTCCATGCCATTGGAGTAGGTTGCTGTAACCGAATAGAAATAAGTCACATCATTGGTCACATCGGCATCGGAATACGCGCTGGCGGTTACGTTGGTCAATGCTGCATAGTTATTAGTTCCACTGGCCAATCCGCGATATACGGTGAAAAAGTCCAGATCACCGGACACATCGTCGTCCCAATCCAGCAAGACCAGAGCATCCGTACCCACCGCGCTCAGGTTGCCGGGGGTGGCTACACCAGCAGCCTCTACGATATCAAAGCTGATTCCGAAAACACAGGCACCGGCTGCCGCTTCGCGAGGCGTGGTTCCATCGGGTTTAAAATCATCCGTCGTAACGATGAAATCCTGCCCGCTGGCCAAAGCGAACCCTTCGCCATCGAGATCGATATTACCGCCTGTGGACGTATTGGGCAGCATATATTCAGTGCGAGTGTCGCTGTCCAGAAAGGTCAGATTCGAATCGCCGGTCGACGCTCGGTTGGTATAGGTGACTGATTTAAGTTCCAGCGAACCTGGACCATCAAACATCCAGACAAGCTCTTCCGCCCCTGCTTCATTGATGCGAGGTGCAGTATTCACGAACAAGCCCTGGGTTACTCCGCCGGACGTTCGTAGAAAATTTGATTGAAGGCCATTCACTTTCGCGATCGCGGTCAGCGTGAAGTTGGTATTGAAAAACGAGGCATCGGAAATGGTTCCCACCGAATTCGTATTATCCCACGCATTCACCAGGGCCTGCGGAGCAGCCCCGCCATTGGAGGTCGTTGCATCCAACGTCACGTTGCCCGAACCGTCCACCTCGAAATCAAAGGTTAACGTGAACAGGTTGCGCAGGGTGGTATCCGTAACCGGAAAAGTCATGGATACATCGGCGATACCTGCTGTGACACAGACCATGAGCCCGATCATTATTGCTCTAATCATCTTATTCATCTTTATCTCCTCACTGTTTTAGTTTCATTCTGTTTATGCACCTGTACACAGAATAATAATTTGCTCTTTTTTATTCACTCGCTTCTTCTTCGTGGGTTTATTTACAAGGCAAAACGTTTTATCTTTTTGCTTAAAAATAAAACGGCCTTAATGAGTCCCCTTGCTCTTCGTGACTGCTATGTCAAGCAAGGGTATACTCTGCCACTTGCAGAGAGTTATCTCATGGAGGCGATTATCGAACAGGTAACTGAGCGACAAAAAAGCGGTACCAGAGCGACGCCCTGATAAAGCACTGAAAAGAGCAGCACCTGTTTATCGATAGTTCGAGCGATATTCAGACGGAGCAAGATCAAAATGCTGTTTGAACAGTTTTGCGAAATTGCTGGAATCTTCACAGCCGACTTCATAAGCAATTTCAGTTACCGTCATTTCAGAACCGGCCAGCAATTTGGCCGCCTCAGCCATACGGACTTCAGTAATGAATTTCATCGGCGTGGAACCGGAAACACTCTTCAACTTGCGCTGCAGATAACGCATACCCAGATTTAGGGCTTCCGCAAAATCTTCAGGACGAAAGTCGGGATTTGAGCACTTTTGCTCCACAACCTGATAGGCGTGTTCCAAAAAACTACGTTCCCCCTGCAGTTCCGGCTGCGAGCGCTTGATATGAAGAAATTCTTCCTGAAATTTTTTCCGTAGCAGGTTGCGATTTTTTAAAACATTGTGAATACGCAATTCCAGCAATGTCATATGAAACGGTTTTGTTACATAGTCATCTGCACCGGTCTCAAGCCCCTCAATCTGACTTTCCACCGTTTTTTTCGCCGTGAGCATGATGACCGGAATATGCGAGGTCATCATGTTGGATTTAAGTTCGTTGCAAAAAGCTATCCCATCCATCACCGGCATCATGATATCGGTCAGCACCAGATCAGGGAGATGATCCAACGCTTTTTTAAGCCCCTCTTTACCATTCGCCGCGCGCAGCACCCGGAACCCTTCCTCTTCCAGACCGGAGGCGATAAACTCCAACAATTCGGCGTCATCCTCCACCACAAGTACGGTTGAATCAGCGTTTTCCACTATTTCATCTTCAGCATAATCACGCATCATTGATCTCCGGTTTTTCAGATCCATTTAAATCCAACGGCAACCAAACCGTGAAGCGGCTTCCCGGGTTTTCATTTTTCTCATGAACCGGGCTTTCGGCGAGGATACGCCCGCCCCACAGCTCAACCAGTTCTTTGGTCAGATTCAGTCCAATACCCGATCCATCCACAATACGCTTTTCGGGAATCCGGTAAAAACGTTCAAAAATTCGCTCTAAATGTTCTTCTTCAATACCCGGGCCGGTATCTTCCACCTTCAGGATCAATTGCCGTTGTCGGCCATCTTTCTCTTCAGCCCATTCAACATCGACCCCTCCCCCCTCCGGAGTATACTTGATAGCATTGCCGACCAGATTCTGGACAATCTTGCGCAGTTTATCAGTATCGATCATCCCGATCAGGGTTTCCGGTCCCCGGGCCTCACATTCCACCTGATTTGCATTAGCGAGCGGTTGAAGCAGATCCACCGTTTCACGAAGGCATAAAGCCGCATCCCCCTCCGCCCAATCCACGGCAAGCTTTCCCATTTCCAGCCGCCGAAAATCCATCAATTGCGAGGTCAGATTCAATACCCGTTTCACATTCCTCATCGACTGGTTCAGCAGCTTTTGTTTTGACTCATCCTGCTCTCGCTTCAGGATGCGTTCCAGCGGCCCCAGGATCAGTGTCAGTGGTGTATTCAACTCGTGGGAAATATTGGTAAAGAAGCTGGTCTTCATTTGATCCACCTCCACGAAGTGTTTTTCACGCTCGGCCTGACGCTCCAACAGATGACGCTCGCGGTTGCGCTGGAGCAACCAGATCAGAAAAACAATCAAAACACCTAATATCAGCATCAGACTGATAAACCACCCCTGCATCCATACCGGCGGAAGAACCGTAAATGAAACCCGAACAGGAGTCGGATCAATATTGAAGTCATGATCCCTCGCTCGAACTTCAAAATCATAGCGACCCGCGGATAACTTTAGAAAAGTCCGCCCAGCCTCATTTGCGAACGCCGACCACGCCCCCCCGTTAAATCGCCAGGAAAACTGCAATTGGTCCCCCGGTGTCCGCGCAAAGATATCCCGTCCCGACCAAGCAATATGCACATTGCCCGGTGGCGAGACCCGTTCCATAAATTCCATAATTTCGGTCTCAGGCGGCGCGCGATTTTCTACATAGCGTATGGTGGAGAACCTGTTCTGTTCATTGATGAGCACCCGCGCTGAACGCGCATCAACTTGACGAAAATTGAACCAGAGCGCCCCGTCCGGCGACTGTCGAATCCTGCCCCCGTTATTCGCCATGGAAAAATCTTCAGAAAACACCCTTCCCGCCCATGTTTTCCCATCAAAGCGGCTGATCCCTTTATCGGTGGTTGCCATAAGCGTCCCATCCCGCAGGGGCTGCAGGTCATATACATTTTCGCTGGGGAGGCCTTCATTCATCGAGACCCATTCTCCACCGGTGCCAGAGTATCGATAGAGCCCAAAACCAAGTTTGGTTACCCAGATGGCATTCTCCGCATCGATCACAAGATCATGCGTGGTGGTCACCGGAATATCCAACACAGGGACAGACCGTTCCGCCTCGGAATCCCAACGATGAACAGTCGGCGCGCCAAACCACCGTGTTCCATCGGAAGAGAACGCGGAAGCTCTAATATGATATGGAACGGCCGGCGGGGAATGATGCTTCAACAGATAAGGTTTACCAGAGGCGTCCACATCGTACTCCAGAGCACCGCCGGCGCTTTTCTTCCCCAGTAAAGTCTGGCCCCCGGCGCCAAACCACAACGTTGAATCCGGGGAGATCATCACATCGTCCCAACTCATATCCACGGCGAATCCGGGATGAGAAAATTTAGTCCATCTACTCCCGTCAAACACACTGATCGCCGCACGTCCCTCATGCCTTCCAGCCACCCAAATCAACCCGTCACTGCTGGTAATATTCCGGGCTCGTTCCAGCATACTGTCCGTGGTGTCGTACTGGAGCCACTCGCCAGTCTTCGTATCGTGCGAAACCACCCAACCATTTTCCAAGATAAACCATTGAATCCCGTCCGGTGTTTCACATTCGTAATGAAGACCTTGGTAGGTTTTCCAATGTCTGTAACTTCGATCGAGATAATACACATAGCCAATCCGGCCGATAACCCACAAACGTCCATCCTGTGTCTCATTAAAAGTGAGGGGAGCGGAAGGAAGATTCAGCATTTCGCGGGTGTAAAAACCAACCTTCCCATCCCGGATCGCCGTAAGGCTTCCCGTTCCGCCGACCCAGATGGTTCCATTTCGGAAACGAACCATCGAAAAACAGTTTAGCGAACGTTCACTCCCTTGCACTTCATCCCAATGTTTGTTTTGGGGATCATACGAATAAATGCCGCTCGACTCATGATTATCCCCATACCACACGCGACCATCAAGCCCGGACGCGATTCCGGCTTCGCTGCCGGGATGATCCACCGGTATGCGGTGGACAACCCACTGGATCTCCGAAACCGGCTGATAGTCTCTTAGTGGAACTTCTATCAGATCCGCCCGTTGCTGCGCCGTATGCTGCGCAATCCAAATGCGATTATTCCGGCCTAGGCAAAATGCCGTAAACAACGCATTCCCCGTGGCATCCACAACCTTCTCGGATCCTGCAAGATCCCCACTGATCCGCCACAGGGTCTTGCGCGTGAGCAACCAGATGGAACCATCCTCCGCCCGCTTTATGTCCGCTTCAAAATGGGCATGGCCCGTATCCTGAATAACAACGCGCCACGCGCCCTTTTCAAGTACGACCAAACTGCGCCCGATCAGCGCCAGTATTCTATCCTCCCCCAAACACAGAATACCCCGGACTCTCGGACGGGAATTATTCCGAACAATCATGGACAACAGATCTTCATCGAACGGTATTCGTTCCACGTTCATGCCGTCATAAGACGCGATGCAATTGATGCCACCGAACCAGTATACCCCATTCGAGGACTGATCCATGCTCAGCACCTTCAGCCCCGCCAGTTCATTCACTTCCCTCCAGCGCCACGGTTCCAGCATGGGATCCGCAACTTGAGGGGTATAAGACTTCACGGCAGCACAGCAGAGCGGCAGCAAAACACAGCTTAAGATTATTCTGATTCCGTAGGCTTTCATTTAATCGATGACGCAAAACTGAAAGAAAACAGCCTAAGATCCTGCCCTCCAATAATCAAAGAAAAACCACGGAGACATCGAACTCTCCGCAAGCGAGCATCAGCCAACAAGGCAATCACATGGCATCTAACGATCAGGGTTATTTTACATCCGGCATTGAATCCAAATAACGTAAATATTCGCCGGTTAGTCGTTCAACGATTTCGGGGTGTGCTTCCGCCAAATCAACACGCTCTGCCGGATCTTCAGCAAGGTTGAACAACGGGGTCGGGTTGTCGAACGGTTTGGGTGGAATGCCGGGATATTCCATGGAGGTTGGTTGCTCTTTCTGTCCTAAAATGGTCACGCCGTTCGGCCAAACCTTATCGATATAGTCCGGATTCAAATCCCGCTTAGAGAGATAGCGCGGCTTGTGAAGGAACAGTTTCCAATCGCCATCACGCACCGTTACCATCTGCTCATTATGGGCGCTGAAGATCGGGCGATGCGTTGTTTGCCTGCCCGCCAGGATTCCCGAAATGTTTTCACCATCGATCACCACACCTTCCGGCAAAGGAATGCCGGCAAGCGCCAGCAGCGTCGGGAAAAGGTCGAGCGACCAGATCGGCGTTGAAATCGTTTGTCCGGCATGAAATTCCTCGGGATAGCGAATGATGAATGGAACGCGAATACCGCCTTCCCACGAGGTCGCCTTCTTTCCCTTCAGCCCGCCGGTGCTGCCGCCATAGTGCGGCCCGTTGTCGGACATAAAAATAAAGATGGTGTTATCCAGCACGCCCACGCGTTCCAGCGCCCTGCGGATCGTTGCGACCGACCCGTCCAGTTCGCGGATGACATCGGCGTAGAGATCGTCCGGCGTATCCGGTGTATAAAAATCGTCCGACGCCGCCAACGGCTTGTGCGGCATGGCGTGCGGCAGATAGAGGAAGAAGGGTCGTTCTTCATTCGTTTTAATGAACTCCACCGCGCGTTTCGTGTAGTTCTTCGTCAGGAGGGTTTGCTCGGCCGGGTTTTCCACCACGTCATGATTATCCCACACCTGAATGGGAAGCATGTCGTTGGAGTAAAGAATGCCATAGTAGTCGTCAAATCCCTGATGGGTAGGATGAAACTTTTCAATGTGACCCAGATGCCATTTCCCGATGCAGATCGTTGCATAGCCCTCCTGCTGAAACATCTCGCCCAACGTGATCTCGTCGAGATTCAGCCCCATATCGTCGTGAATACCGGGATGGGGATTGCGCGTCATGCCGTTGCGGAAGGGATGGCGCCCCGTCAGCAATGCGGCGCGCGAAGGCGCGCAATACGGAACGGGAACGTGAAAATCCGTTGCACGCACACCGTCCGCCGCAAGGCGATCAATCGACGGGGTTTGATACTTCGTCTGCCCGTAGCAGGACAAATCGCCATACCCCAGATCGTCGGCCAGGATGAGGACGACATTCGGACGTCCTGCGACGGCGGAAAGGCAAAGGGAGAGCGCGGCCAGCAACGACGGGATACGATGCTTCATTCTGAAAGAACCCTTTTTAAGCCAGGACGCGTTTATAGTTTTCGACCACCTGCCCGGCATAGGGCTTGGCCAGTTCTACCAGCTTCTTTCTATCGCTGTCTGACAGGTTCTTCAGATTTTTCAGCACGTTCACGTTCTCTTCAATTTCATGAAACTCGCGGCAGCCGGAACACAAAGACGATATCGGAAGCGCGTACACGTATTGATGAAGATTCGCCATGCTCAGATCGGTCTTGCTCACCACGTCCGGAATATCCTTCGTTTTGATATCGTCGGGTGTTGTGTCGATGCGGCCGCCCATCATGCTGCCGCCCGCCATGGTTTTCATGGCGATTACGCCATATTTCTTTTTAAGCAGAACGGGAAGGACGTGCTTTTCAAAGGACTCGAAACTTGGATCGCAAACATTCAGCGGCATTTGGCAGGTATCCAGTTCAATCCCCCGTTTATCCAGAAAGTCGAGGAAGTGCAGGTGGGTCTTGGGATTACGGTGACCGGTGAAACCGATATAGCGCACCTTTCCTTGCTCTTTGGCCTCAAGGAAGACTTCCAAAACGCCGTCCTTCATCCGCTTGTCGACATCTTCCGGCGTTTGCAGTGCGTGGATCTGCCAGAGATCCAGATAGTCGGTCTTCAGAGCTTTCAGCGATTCGTCCAACTGTTTTCTAACGCCGGCTGCAGTCCGGTCCGGCGCCTTTGACATCAGAAAGATTTTATCGCGGTATTTCGGGGTCAGGAAACGGCCCATATATTCTTCCGCCCGACCCTTGTGGTATTTACGTGCGTTGTCATAAAAACGAATGCCCAGCTCCATGGCCCGTTCGACCATGCGCTCAGCCTCTTTCGCGTTGTCGGTGAAACCCAGGTGATACCCGCCAAGACAGAATGCGGTTACCCGCTGTCCATCCCGGGTAAGTTTCCTCATCGGCAAAACCTCGCCCAGCGCATCCTGCTCGTTGCTGGCGGATGCCCAGTTGACCATTGTACCCAGGCCCGCGATTGCAGCCGTTTCTTTTAAGAACTCTCGTTTTGTATTTTTCATAGGATTAGGCCTAACAGGAAGTCGCTATGCATTCAACATTCAAAAAGCACTAATAAGAAATCGTTTTACCAGTACCATCCCGGGAGCTATGGCCTAACAGGGGTTCCATCGTTCGTCCTGACCTGAGTCCAGTTATAGTTATAGGGAACCGGAGGATATTTTCTGGCCCGTTCTTCATCGATATCAACCCCCAGTCCCGGGACCTCGTTCACGTGCATATAGCCATTTTCCACAGTCGGGGTTCCGGGGAACACCTCTCTGGCCACATCCGTAAAATGCTTCATTTCCTGAATACCGAAATTCCAGATGGCCAGATCGATATGTGCGTTAGCTGCATGGCCGACCGGGGATGTGTCGCCCGGACCGTGCCACGCGGTTCGCACATTGAACCACTCTCCAAGCCGCGCCACTTTCATCGCAGGGGTGATGCCGCCAATCTGGGAAATGTGGATTCGAATATAGTCGAACAACCGGTTGCTCATCGGTTCGAGAAATTCATGAGGACTATTGAACAGTTCGCCCATGGCGATCGGCACGCTTGTTTGCTCCCGCAATAATTCAAACCAGCCTATGTTTTCAGGCGAGAATGGATCTTCGATAAAAAACGGCCGGTACTCTTCCACTTTTTTGATCATGTCGATGGCATCCATGGGCTGCAGCCGTTCGTGCATATCGTGCAGCAGTTCAATTGTGTCGCCAAAGCGCTCGCGGGCCTTTTTAAAAATTTCAACGGTGCCGCGCTTATAGGCCTGCGGATCCATCGTATTGTCATTCGCGCTGCCGAATCCCCCCTTCTTCCAGTCGGGATTCTTCGCCAAATGCGTGGAGCCATAACCGCCGAGCTGAATGCGAATATTTCTAAAGCCCATGGCCTTATATTTTTCCACCTCATCCATCACCTCACCCGCGCTTTTCCCCGAGGCATGGGTATAGGTATCCACCGCAAATCTTGTCTTACCGCCAAGCAGATCATAGACCGGCATCCCTGCCATCTTTCCCTTGATATCCCAGAGCGCCTGATCCAACCCGCTCAATGCATTGTTGAGTACGGGGCCGTTTCGCCAATACGAGCTTTGATAGGTGGTTTGCCACAGGTCCTCAATATTCGCGGGATTCTTACCGCGGCAGAACTCGTCCAGATATTCATTCACGGCTGTTACCACCGCATGGGCGCGTTGGGTGAACGTCGCGCAACCCACGCCATACAGGCCAGGCTCGCTGGTTTCCACCTTAACCAACACCAGGTTGGTTCCATAGGGCGCGGTGATGATGGCGCGCACCTTCGTGATCTTCGCTTTTCCAAGCCCTGAGGGTTGGGATTGCTCCTCGCGGCTCTGTCCAATGGCGCCTCCCGCGGCGGCCAACGGCAGCAACATCGCGCCTTTTAATAGATTTCGTCTTCCAGCCATCAATCTGTCTCCTTTTCATCCACGGGTTTGCTCCGCCACCAGGAGGCCAGTGATGATCCGGAAATATTCATCCATGGGCCAAACACTGCGGGCGCCAAACCAACCGTCGATACCTTGCCCATTTCCAACGCGATTCCGGAGGCCAACCCCCCGTTCTGCATGCCCACCTCCAAGGCGATGGTTCTGCAGTCCTGTTCCTTCATCTTTAAAGCCCGACAGGCCCAATACCCAAGAACATAGCCCGCGCCGTTATGAATAATCGCCGCCAGGATCAGCAACAGGCCAATGGACAGCAGGCTGTCCCTTCCGGCGGCGGTAATGATGGTGATAATAAACGCGATCCCGCCCATGGACACTCGCGGCATGGCTTTATCCAACCACTTGGCTTTCCCGTGGAAAAAGTGGTTGAAGACCAATCCGGCAATAATAGGCAGGATCACGATTTTAGTAATGCCTAGCATCATGCCCCAAAAATCAATGGGCACAAATTGGTTGGCAAATACCCGCATCAGCAGCGGCGTCATTAAAGGAGCAAGAAGCGTGGATACGGCCGTCAGCGTAACGGAAAGCGCCAGATTTGCTTTGGCCAGATACGCCATAACATTGGAGGCCAAGCCGCTCGGCGAAGAACCAATCAGCACCACCCCGGCCGCGATTTCCGCGGGAAAACCGAAGAGGGTCGCCAGGCCGAATCCCAGGACCGGCATAATAGTAAACTGGCAAACCAGACCAACCAAAACCGCCTTGGGCGCCCGTACGACTTCAGAAAAGTCCCGGACACTCATCGCCGTTCCCATTCCAAACATAATCACTTGAAGCAAAGGAACGATCAACAGCTTCAGATTAAAACCGCCAACGCTTCGAAACCAACCGGGAAAATACATCGCGGCGGCCACCGCGGCGAAGATTGAGATCGTAAAAGACAATCCCTTGAACCGTTCGTACCCCCGGACTCCCAGGGCCAACAATACAAAAAAGAGAATGGTCGACGGCCCCGCCAGTACTGCCCGGCCCATAGCCAGCAGAACGACCGATGCGATGAGGCAAAACAGAGCGGTTATTACTGAATATTTGTACGCGTTTTTCATATCGGTCATCCAACATATGAAGTCGTTATACTAAAACAGTTCCACCTTTGACTCTCCTCTAAAATTCGATAATCGCCAACGTGGGATCATGGTCGGAGGGCCGCACCGCGGCATACGCCCCAACATCAAAACGTTCCCGGATCACACCGGCCTTAACGATTCGCGCGGTGTTCGGCCACACAAAGACATGATCAATTTTTGACGTACCGGGA
This sequence comes from uncultured Verrucomicrobiota bacterium, assembly GCA_964486885.1. GTDB lineage: Bacteria > Verrucomicrobiota > Kiritimatiellia > Kiritimatiellales > Pontiellaceae > Pontiella. The sequence continues at coordinate 21,880 of CAZAPF010000013.1, read as the reverse complement.
TCGGTGTCGACCATCACGATCGGCGGTTCCTGTTCATATACCTTCTCACCCATCAAATGACGGATGGGATTTGTTTCCTGCCGCCGATTAAAATCGCCCATGAAAATCACGGGATCGGCCTGAACCCTTCTCGCGGCAATCCGTTCCATGCAAAGCAGGGCCGATTCATCGCGGCCGGTTCGATGATCCCAGTGCGTGTTGTAGACATAGAGCGTTCGGCCCGAGGCAATCTCGCGGAAGCGAGCCCAGCTCGTGACCCGCGCCATGCTGGTCCAATCCACCGACCCCACCACCTCGGGCGTGTCCGAAAGCTGGAAGGACCCGGAGTCCCCCTCGACCACTTCCCAACGATCTTTGCGGTAGAAAATTTTCGAGCATTCATCAAAGCGATCCCCGTCACCTTTCCGGAACCGGCCGAAGTGCGCATATTCCGGCAGCTCCTTTTCGAGAAAAGGCAGATATTCCGCGACGATCTCCTGCGTGCCGAGAAAATCGGGCATGTGTTCGCGAATCACCTGAACCGCGAGCGACTTTCGGACCTCCCACGATTTCGCCCCAAGGTCTTTGGGCGAGGGATACCGCAGGTTGAAGGTCATCGCTTTGACGGGCTCACCCGCCGACGCCGACAAGGTGAATACGGAGAGTAATGCCACTAGACTCCTGCGTCCCCGCTTCATCGGCCGCCCTTTTTCTTACTCTCCCACCGGAAGGACTCACCCTCGGCCTCCAGCTTGTACGCGCTGTTTTTAATCGGCTCTGCGAAAGTTTTCGGCGCGGAGGCGGCGAGCCGTTTCTTGACGTCTTTCATCTCGGGATTCCCCGCGAGGTTCTCCCATTCGTTGGGATCCTGCTTCACGTCGTAGAGTTCTTCCGTGCCATCCTCGTAGCGAATGTACCGCCAGTCCTGATTCATGATGGCGTACTCGTTCGGCCGCATGCCCGGCAGGAAAACATCGCGGTCTTTCGCCGCCGCGGGATTTTTCAAGATCGACGCGAGCGACACGCCGTCGCGCGCCTGCCCATCCTCGACACCCGCGAGTTCCACCAGAGTGGGAAACATATCAATCAGGCTGGCGCTGGCTTCGATCTTTTCGTTTTTCGCAACGCCCGGACCCGCCCAGATGAACGGCACGTTGGAGGTGCGCTCCCAAAGCGTGTGTTTGCCCCAATCCATCTTTTCGCCATGGTGATAGCCGTGGTCGCTCCAGAGCACCACGATGGTATTTTTGGCGTTGGGTCCCTCCGCGAGCGCGTCGAGCAGGCGACCGAGCATGGCGTCGGCGTAGGAGATGCAGGCCAGATAGCCGTGGATCGCATCCTTCACCGCGTCGATCTCCTCCAGGTGCTCATGAATCCGTCCGCGCCCGGTTTTAGCCTTGCGCACCTTGGGAGGCAGGTCGTCGAGATCGCCTTTTTTGTACGGCGGCGGAACCAGTTTGTCGCGGTCGTAGAGATCGAAATATTTCGCGGGGCAAAAGTTCGGGAAGTGCGGCGCGTAAAGGCCGACCCCGACAAAGAAGGGTTTGTCATGTTTTTGCTTCAGCAGATTTGCCGCCCAGTCTGCCCGCATCGTGTCGGCCATCAGCTCCTCCTTCTCGTCGTCGACTTTCCCCCATTCGAGAAACCACTTCGCGGATTTCCCGGTGGGGTTGCCCTCGGACTGCTTGTATTTGCTGTGCCCGGGGAACGGCTGGGGAATCAGATCCGCGTCCTCCTGCTGAAACGTATCCAGCGGCCAGCCGGTTTCACGCTGGTTTTTCGAGCGAATGTAGAATTCGTCCCATCCGCGTTGATCGATCATGCCTGCGGGATGATGAAACAGCTTGCCCGCTCCATAGGTCGCATATCCGCCGTCCTGGAATACCAGCTGCAAGGGGCGCAGCTCGGGATGTTTCACAAAATAGAGCGCGCTCTGATAGCACCCGGTGGTGCTCGCGTACCGCCCGGAAAATATCGCGGCGCGCGACGGCGCGCAATAGATGCCCGCAGTATGTCCGTTGATGAAGGTCACGCCCGCTTTCGCAAGTCGATCGATGTTCGGCGTGATGGCCTGTTCGTAGCCCATCGGCCCGATCCAATCCGACATATCGTCCACCGCAAAAAACAGAATATTCGGTTTATCAGCCGCCAAAGAACCCATTACGAATCCGCCAACGACTACGGAAACCCTCAACAATTTCAGCTTCATCCTTCTCTCCATTCCTTTAACTGGAGGGCGAGGCTCTGTCCGAGCCGCTTTTCACCAGTTGGCTCCGACAGAGCGTCGCCCTCCATATTTACTATTTCGGCAGTTCTTTCTCCCACTGCTTCAGCATATTCTTATAACGCTCCGCGAGCTCGGGGTTCTTTTTCGACAGCTCATTAGACTCGGATGGATCCGCGGTCAGATCGTAGAGACGAAACGCGTCTTTTTGGAGGTGCGCCTTCCACTTTTTGTCGCGCAACGCCGACCAGCCCGGCCGATCGTTCCAATAGAGCGGCGCGGAACGCTCGCTCGCTTTTCCGATCCAGGTTTCCGCGCGGTCCACCCCATCGATCCCCTTCGGCGCCTTGGCGCCCGCGATCCGCGCGAGCGTGGGCATCAGATCCACCCCGCCGATCACGGAGGTGGAGTCCACCTGTCCCGCCTTGATTTTCGCGGGCCAACGCACGAAGTACGGCACGCGCGTTCCGCCGTCGTGCAGCGAGATCTTCCGATCGCGCAACGGACCGGACGAGCCCACGCAGTTCAGCAACGTCGGCTTCTCCTTGGCGCGCTCGGCGATGGCGTCCCAGTTGTTACAGAGCGGCGCGGCGCCGTTGTCGCTCGAAAAAATGACGATGGTATTTTCCGCGCGCCCCAACGCCTCCAACCGATCGAGCAACCGACCCACCTGTGTATCCAGCTCGGTCACGTCGGAGCAATACGCGCGCATCGCGTCCTGAATGTTGCCGTGTTCCGCGATAAATTCAAGGAATTCGCGTTGCAACGGATTCTCGAAATCCGCGATGTCCACCTTCAGATCGTCGTACACCTCCAGCATGTCCGGCGTGGGGTCGATGTAGGAGTGCGTGGGATAGACCCATAAATTCATAAAGAACGGTTGGTCGCCGGCCTTTTCCATGAATGCGATGCCCGCATCGACGATCGCCGCGGTGGAGTGTTCGCGCCAATGCGGATCCTTCATCTGCTCCTTTGGCCAGGTGGGCCCCGTCCCATTGTAGATCAACGCATCATCAAAACCGAAGTCCGACGGCGGCGAACCACCCTCGCGCGGCCCCAGGTGCCATTTCCCGTAATGAGCAGTCGTGTAGCCCGCCTCTTTCAACATACGTGCCAACGATGGCCCTTTTGGATCCAGCACATGCGTCTGGTTAAAATTGCGCGCCGGATAAATCCCGCTCATCAATGCCGCGCGGCTCGGGCCGCACCACGCCGCTGACATGTAGGCTTCCGTAAGCTGAATGCCCTCGCGCGCGAGCGCGTCGATGTTGGGCGTTTTTACGTACGGATGCCCCGTCACACCCAAATCGCCATAGCCAAGATCATCGCAGAGAATCAAAATAATGTTGGGCTGTCGTTCACCGAATGCGGCAAACGCAACCATAACGGCCAGTCCTAATATCCATCGTTTCTTCATGGGTCGATCCTTCATTATTTTTTCACGGGTTCCGGCATTGCTTCAATCAGCGCATGCATGCGTTTGACGACGGGCGCGTATTCCGGATTGTCAGCGAGGTTGTAGTGTTCGCCGGGATCCTTGGCATGGTCATACAGCCCATGCCCCCCGCCCTTCCAGACAATGTAGCGAAAGCGCGGATCGCGAACGGAACGGTCGGCGTTACAATAGGTATAGGCGATCTCTTTCCGTTCTGCCTCCGGATTTCCAAGCATTGGAACCAGACTGATCCCATCCAGGCCCTTCGGATTTTCCAGTCCGCACAGCTCGGTCAGCGTGGGATAAATATCAACAAGCTCAACAATCCGTTCACAGGTTTTTCCATCTGCGTTCAGAGCGGGAGCGACAAGGATCAGCGGTGCACGGCAGGACCGTTCGAAAAGAAGTCCTTTATTGAAATAGTTTTTTTCCCCCACCTGATAGCCATGATCGCTCATAAAGACTATGACGGTGTTATCGAGCAGATCCTTTTCCTCCATGTGATCCAGCACGACGCCGAGCTGCTCGTCCATGTAGGAGATCCCCGCGTAATAGGAGCGCATCGCTTCGCGTTTTTTCCGGTCGTCCAACGACTCGAACGCCTCGACGAAAACGCCGTGGAACGCATGATCCGGAATCGCGCTGGCATCGGCGGGAGCTTCCGGCCACTTCATCGCCTCCAACGGATAGAGATCGAAGAAACGCTTTGGAGCGAAGAAGGGATCGTGCGGCCGACTGAACCCCGCGCACAGGAAGAACGGAACACCGTCCTCCGCGATCTCATCGATCCGATTGATCGTAGCGCGCGCGGTGCGCCCATCCTTCAAGAACTCCTCCCCCTCGGAGACCGAACGCCACTCGAACCAGGGCGTGGTTTCGCCGGCCAGCATACAGCCTTCCCCACCGGTTTTATTCTCGTCGTTCCACCCTTTCAGATAGAACATCGGTTCCTTGTCCGTTGGCAACAATCCGCCCGTGCGGACATTCGAGATTCGGCTCCAGGATGCGGGATCTTTCTGATGAAACAGTTTGCCGGTTGTCACCGCGCGATATCCATTGTTCTTGAACACCTGCGGCAATGTTACTACGTCAGGCACCGCGTCTCTAATATTCATGCCGTTGTCCAGACAGCCGCTGGTGCCCGGCTGAAGTCCGGTCATAAACGAGTTGCGACTTGGATTACAGAGGGGGTATTGGGAATAGGCGCGATCGAATACCATGCCGCGCGCACGGAGCTTGTCAAGGTTCGGCGTTTTGACCAAGGGGTGTCCGTAGCAGGCCAGATCCACATTCAGATCGTCGGCCACGACAAACAGCACATTCATCTTTTCCGGAGATCTCGACGCTCCGGCCAGCGCTTCTCCGGCAGCCAGCAGAACCGCTAGGCCTAAAGTCAATTTCTTCATCTCATCTCTCCTGAACACTAATCCCTCCGACAATCAGCTTGCCCGTGCTTTGCAAACGGATATCACCCCCATTGCAGCGTTTGGCAAAATTGCCGTCGGGCAACTCGAAGGAAACTACTTTCCACTGTTTGGAATTCCTGCAGGTCACCTCGCCAGCCGGCTTCCATACGCCCGACCGTTTTCCTGCATAGATTTTTACAGATGTGGAATCATATCTCAACAGGATGGACCCAAAACCTTCATCATAGTAGACCATCCGAACCGTCGCGTCTTTCGGCTCATACAACGCTGCCCGGGCATAGAGATAATGCCCCTCGGCGACATAACCTTCCACGCCTCCAATCTTCCGTTGCGAAAATCTTCCATCGCCGGCATTCAGCAATTCCATGGCCGAGCCCCACTCCGGCTGAATTCCAGAGAACGGTTCTCCAAGCTTTTCGCCGGTCAGGTTGGGTTTGGGAAAATCGTCGGTGCGAAAAGGCGAGGCCGGCATACCGTTGCCGCCATATAAATTGCAAAGTGGAAAATTGGACCAGCCGTAGCGAACAGCGATGGGCTTTTTTACATCGGGCGACCAAACCAGCACCGAATCCTTCGAAACAATCTTCGCTTCAGCCTTCACGAACCTTCGATCCTCGCCACAGACCGTGAACCCGGCCAGCTCTCCGGCTTCGGCAACCACCGCCCGCGGCCCTTTTCCTGGCAAATTCCCCTTTTCAAGATTCAACGCCACACGCCGGGTATTCAGCCCTCCGGAGACATCATCCAACTTGAGCCGCGCCTTGCCCTTCTTTACCCGCATCTTTCCAAAGGTTGGAAAATCGGCGTTCACCTCCGGATTATCCTGCGCGGCCGCCAAAATGGCGAGGCGTTCACCGGGCAGATTTTTTGCCTGCGGGTGGATATCTTCGGCTTCCCCGGCGTCGGTGATAACCACCATTCCAGAGTTCGGAACGGATTTGAGCGTTTGCAACTGGGCATCTCGCTGCCACGCCCAGCCTTCATCGGGATCATCCCAGCTAACCCTATTCCATGGAGCAAGTTGCACATATAGAAAAGGAAACTCATAGCCCCACTCCGCACGCCACGACGCAATCAGGTCGCCCATCATCTCTTCATAGACATCCGAATATTGGGAATCGGATTCGCCCTGATACCAGATCGCGCCCCGAATCGCGAACGGCGCGAGCGGATAAATGGTTCCGTTGTAAAGATGCGACGGTGCGCGGATCGCGTCCGGATTCTTCTCCGAAGGATTCCAGTCGTTATTCGATGCGTCGAGAAAGCGTTCGTAGATCGCTTTAGATTCCAGCACCTCTCGCGGCATCCACATATTCGCGCGGGTACCACCGCGGTTGGCATAGAGCAATCCGATCGGCACATCGGTATCGCGCTGTAGTTTCATACCGAAGAATCCGGCAGTTGCCGAAAATTCAGCAGCGAATTCCGGCGTGCATTGCTGCCACGAGTTCCTGAATAAGGAATCAATAACCAGCTCCTTGCTCGGCTCCGGTTTCCCCACCCCGCCTTCCTTGATTTTGAAGAAGCGAAGGTTGTCGTTTGTAAAACCATCTTTCACCTGATCCCAGATCAGGTAGCGCTTCATCGTCTGCGCCATGTTCGACTGACCGACGCAAAGCCAGACATCGCCAACAAGGACATTGCCGATTGCTGATTGCTGATTGTCGCTTAAAGAGAAAGCCTTCAGGTATGCCGGGTTAGACGAGGCTTTCATTGGATCGAGCGTTACCAGCCACTCGCCGCGTCCATTTGCCTCCACTGTTTTTTTCTGACCGGAGAATATAACCGTTATCTTTTCGCCTGGATCGGCTGTACCCCAGACCGGAACCCGGCAACCACGTTGCAGCACCATGTTATCGGTGAATGTCCTATTGATCTTAATCTCTGCATGTACACATGCCAGCATCAGAACCGACCAAACGACCACCAACTTCTTCATCAGCCTTACTCCCTTATCCCGTTAAGAAAACACCCGCCCTCGCTGCAATGAAGAAAAAGAGAAGGGGAACCTACACTGCAGCTTTTCGGGGCGGGGGTTTATAAAATTATTTCATGTTTGTATGAGCTTCAGCCGTGCGCTTATTCACCTCATCGTGACCTTCGCGTTCCGGAATGCAGTCGGTAACCGGCTTTTCGCCCCGCGCCATTTTGGTGGCCTCGCCGACGAGCCAAAGGTAGTGATCAGAAGGAAGCCCGTTATAGGTCTTGAACTGGCTCTCGCCGACCGGCGGATTATCCGACACTTTGTAGATCTGGGTGCCTTCGTCCAGTTCGTCGAACATGGCCTGATAGACCATGGTGGCTCCGTTTTCCAAGTGAGCGGCATATTGCGACCAGAGGAACTGGCCGTCCTGGCGGTCGATAAAGGCACCGGGATTTTCATGATCAAACCCCTTCTTCAGATTCGACCAGGTGAACCCGGGAAAGACCACCGGCATAAATTCGAGTCCGTTGGCCTCGCACCAGATGCGGTCATCCTTCGCTTTTCCAGCAGCATATTTCTTTGCCTCAACCACTTTTCCATATCGCCCCACCGTCCATGCGGACACAATATCGGCCGCTTTGTAGACCGGTTCCCATTTTTCAAACGAAGCCCCGTCACCCAGCCCCGTGCGCCAACCCGTTGCGGTTCCAAGCATCACGGAACAACCGCCGTATGTGGGATCGTTTTTCAGGAAATCAACCATTTCGGCCACATCTTCAGACGTATATCCGCGCTTGAACCCGACGCCCCAGAGCGCGACGATCGGCTTGCCGTTATGTTTCTGGTAGGCCGTATCAAAGGGATCGCGCGTGATTTGCATTTCATCAACCAGCATTTTCCAGTCGGCCTTGAACTGCTCAACATAGTTTTCCGGCATGGCCGTCAGGTCGTACATAATCGCATAGGTGCGGCCATGCTGGTTGGCCCCGTCGCGGCAATGTTCCAAAACCTTGTTATAGGCCTTGCCGCTGAGAATCGCTTCCTGATCGCCATCGATGGTGGTTTCCATGATGAAGCGTTGAACAAAAACGCCGTCGATCCCATATTCTTCCATCCACTTGAAATGACGCACGGTGGTATCGCGCACGTGGGAGCTGTAGACATAGGCACCGCTGCCGTCGGCATGCCTGAACTGGGTCTTGAATTTTTCATGGTCGCCCAGCTCGGTCATGTCCGGCCAATAGTCGATGCCGCACCTACCCGGCCAGAAATCGCCGGCTTCGCCGGGTTGCGCCTGATTCCGATAATGCACCCATGAAAGCCCGGAGCCATCGCCCGGCGCACGGTACCAGCCCTGATAGCCGCACATGACTTTTCCCGTGAGCGTGCTCTCATCAACGCGATCGATCTTGAGCAGCTTGCGCTTACCTTCATGCAGCGATGCGAGGGCGTCCTTATAGAGCTTGAGAGCCGACGGCATTCCGTCATTCCGGCGGATAAGCTCGTTACAGATGCCGAACCAGAGCTTTACCCGGTACGGATGCAAATCCTCCGGCGGAACATAGCCAAACTTGTTTTTGAACTCGGTACTGGCCATCATCTGCCGGCGCAGGCCGTCAGCATTGAGCTGTCGTTTGCGCAGCAATTTGGATTTGGCCTTAAGCCCCGCAGCGTCGGCAGGCCGGCCAAGCATTTCCAGATAAGCCGCTTTGACCACCGCTTCGATTTCTGCATCGCCATAGTCGTGCATCTGATAGCCGTGTTCGTCTTCCGGCGCGAACTGCGTACGCAGCAGGTGCTCGATGTGCCGCTGGCTCTTTTTGAATTCAGGCTGCAGCTCGCAATCGTTCACTGATTTAGAGTCATAAAGGAATGGCGCCGGATCGTCCGGCGGATTCTTGTGGTCGCCATATTCGGCGAGCCCGGAATAGGAGGCGGTGCTCTCGTTGCCGGTGATCTTCCATTCAGACAACCCATGCGCCACCATGCCGTAGGCCCCTGCGCCGCCCGCGAGAGTATTGCCGGTCACTTCACCGCCGCTCAGGATTTTTCCGCGCCAGTGCGGCACCCAAGGCACGCAGCCCACCGGAAGGTGCATGTGAATTCGCGCGCCGTACGCATCAATATAGTTGTTGCGCACCTTGACGCCGCGGTAATCAAACAAGGTTTTCTCTTCATCGATGGCATAGTAGTCGAGCCCATCCACCAGATTGATTCCACCGAGCGATTCTCGGGAAATCGCAGCGATTACGTTGTCCTCGACGATGGTGCCGGGGGCGCAGTAAAGCACCACACCCACGTCGGTAGGATCGATGATCAGGTTGTTGCGGATGAGTGAATCGCGCGCCGCGCAGGAGATCGCATCGCCCCAGCCAAACGGCTTCTCGTTGGCTTCGCGTCCATTACCACGGGGATCAACGCCGGCACCGAAGAAGAGGTTGTTTTCCGCCAGGCAGTTCGCTGCGCCCTCATGAAACTTGAGTGTTGCCCAGGTGCGGGTACGCATGAATACACAATCGCGCACGATGGCATTATCTCCACCCTGTCCGCCCATATGAACCAGCGGCGGCTGACCGCCCCCGCCGATTTTCGGTTTGGGCACCACTGACATGCGGTAGCGGTTTCCATCAAAGATGACGTGTTCGAGCCTCGCCCCTTTCACGCCCCCGCCGTTAAGCAGCATCATTACGCTTTCATCCGCAATCCGCAGTGTTGCAAAATCCGAGGGAACCTTGGCTCCCTTGGTATAGATCTTCTGGCCTTCCTTTTTCAGGCGCAGCGTTGCTTTCACATCATAAACAACACCCGACTTCAGCTCCAGGTCTTCACCTTTGTCGAGCATGGCCTGCAGATCGTCGCCCGGGCTCACTACCGCCATCGTTGTGCAGGCTGCCGACAGCAGTATAATGAGTCCAGCTATTGAATTTTGCGCATTACATATCTTCATCGTTTCAACATCCTTTCTGAAAACCAGGAATAAAAGAACCACCCATTAAAATTATTCGCCCTTAATGAGGTTTTCCACATCATCGTACTTATTAGCCTTCGGCAGGTTTCGGTACCAAAAGAAATAGAGCGCAGTGGAACAGAGCAGGAATATGCCCAAGGTCAGGGAAAATTCAGCGCCGAGGTTCCCCAGCACCAGCTGAATGGGCAACAACATCAGCGTGAAATGCCAAACCACGGCAAAGGGCAGGCTGATCAGGTCGTTGCGATGCTCCTGCTTCATGGTTTCCAGCGTCTCTTCATCTAAGTATTTGTGATATTTCTTCCAGGAACCGAAAGGCTTTGTTTTGATAAAAAAGTTCCTCGTAACCTCTTCGTCTGTCGGTTTGGTGAGCAGCGTCCCCACCAGCACGCCGGTAATGCCGAACAGCGCCACCGTGACAAACGATCCGACATCGCCCCGGATAAATCCTTCCAGATCTCCGCACTCCAGGCCAAACCCGTCGATGACGAGGCTGCCGAGGTTGAAGTCGAAAATCTTCATCGAGATCGCGCACAGCATGCCGGCAATCATGCCGCCGGCAAATCCCCATCCGTTGTAGCGGGCCCAATAGAACTTAATGAACCCGGGAACCATGAAGCCCAATCCCAGCCCCATCATGAGGAATCCCCAAATCCCTTCGATCCGCTGGACATTCAGGGAAAATATAAATCCAATGATGCCGATCAGGAAAGTGAAGAACCAGCTGGCCCGGATTAGTTCCTTTTGCGAGGCCTTGGGCCGCGCGTAGGCCTGGTATAGGTCTCGGGTCAAGAAGCCGACGGCAAAGTTTACGTTGGAATCGAAGGTCGACATGCAGGCGGCCAGGAGCGCGATAAGGATCAGCCCTTTCAGCCCGTTGGGAATCATATTGATAATGATTGCGGGCAGAAGCCGTTCCCCATTCACGCCTCCGTCATAATTGGTCAGCATCAACTTGCCTTGCCAATCATCTCCAAGGCTGCCCTTCAGCTTTCCAATCAGCTCTTCGGAATGGTTCCCGGGATTCTTCTGGATATCGAATACCTTCTCTTTCCACTGGGCTGCCTCAACGCCGACATATTCCGTCTTGATAGCCACTGCGGCTTCGTTCAGCACGCTCTGGTCGGGTATCTTCTGGCTGACAAAGTGGATACCGAGTACGGCGCAGCCGATCATGAGCGGCCAGCGCACGGTCATCAGGCTGGTCCACATGAGGGTGAGGATTCCGCACTCACGGTCGTTGCGGGCGCCAAAGAATTTTGGATCTCCACCACTGCCAAACCCGTCTATCACCACCGCCTTGAAAAGATAGAACATGGCTAGAATATAGATGAATTTATAGTTCTCGTATCCGGCGGGCATCTCGGATTTCCATGCCGGCACGGCACTCATCCAATTGGTCATTCCCGACACCTGTTCCGCCAAGGCCGGAAACGCTTCGCCGCCCCCCCAGGTTTTGCCAACCGCCATAACCGTAATGACAATCGAGGCGGTTATGATGATCGCCGACTGGATGAAGTCGGTAAAGACCACCCCGTAGAATCCGCTCATGGCGGTATAGGCGCACGCGATGCCGATAATGATGATCGAGCACCACATGGGCGACAGGGGAAGGAACATAGAAAAGAATAAGCCAACCGCCACTGAAAGGTAGGTGACCATTCCAATAATGAAGATCGGCACCGCAATGGCGGTCACGATTCGGGCTGCCTGGCCGGACGGGCCGTCGCCAAACCGGAAGACCGACCACTCCGCTCCAGTAATGCAGCCGCTGCGCCGGTGCCACTTGCCAGTCCACAACATGACCACGGCCATATGGATACAAATCCCGCCCCTTATTTCGATGAACAGCGCCTTGGGGCCCATGATGAAAAGGAGCGAAATGATCAAGGCGGTTCCGGCAATATCAACGAACTGCGCCGTGCCCGAGATGCCCAACAGCCACCAAGGCATTTTCCGGCCGCCAATGAAATAGTCCTCGATGCTCTCCGAAGCTTTGCTTTTCAGATAGATGCCTAGACCGACCAGCACCGCCACATAGATGCCCATGAACGCATAATCGATAATTCCAAAATATCCTGCAGTTTCCATAATTGCTCCCCGTTTTAGAACCTTAACGTAATAATCTTCTCAGCACCAACTGTTGCTCCGGCCATCCAAGGTGCATCTCCCGGCCGCTCATTCAAATCAGAAACCTTCGCCTCCAAGACCGGCTGCATCACTTTAACCGGAGCCTCGGATGGATTGAAAAACCGCATGATCCATCCCGCCCGATCCTGCGAATACTTCAATGCACTGAACACCATCGCTTCATCCACAGCCATACCGCTCTCCATTGGCGGCAAAACCTGATCCTCTTCGGCAGGCAATCGATAAGAAAGATCCTCCGACGCATACTCATCGGCGGCCGATCGGTCTCCCGCCAGACGGTTTCTATCAACCGCATCGAACACCGTAAGCAAAGGAACCAGGAAACACTGCATCTCGCGGAGCAACACGACCGAACCCGCCTGCCCCGGGCGAATTGCCAGGCGATAGGTGGCCTTGCTGGAGCTTGCCAGCGAGAGGGCAATGGTTCCGCGGTCGTCGCGGAGGTGTTCATATTCACACAGTCCATTGCTGAAGATGGTCATTTGCTTGTTCCAGTCCTTAACCGACACCAAGCCATTGTTCGTTTCCGAGCCCCCCTTACGCAGGTCTGCCTGTTCCCGCACGTTGCTGCGGCGAACACAGCCGAAAGGTTGCGAGCTGATGCACTCATCGTTGTGGACATCCGTATGCACCAACATCCGCAACCGCTGGCTCGCGTGCGGACTCTTGACACCGAGACTTACTGAAAGATGCCGGCTTCCGGCGTCGAGGGAAAGGTTGAGTGTGACGCCGAAATCATATTCCAGCAAGACACCCTTGTTTTCGATGATTGAAACAACCGGATTGGTTGAAACATTCAAATCCTCAGCATTCTCGAAACCAAAAATATTCGGACTCTCAATCCCGGTTTCAGAGTCGAGCAGATCCACTTGCCCGTCTGCACCAACGACTACCCGCATAAATTCGTTCTGCATCATCCAACCCTGGGGGGCGGGTCGCATCACGGTGTCCAGATTATCATATACCGTGGAACGGAAGAGCTTATAGGTTCGGTATCCTCCTGCCGGCACAACCGCACGGAACCGGATATGGCGCTGTTGCAAACGTGCCGCATCGGGCACGGTATCCGGGATGCCCATCCCCTTCTCCCCTTCGCCGGGTTGCAATAGATCATAGTCAATCGGATTGCCCCGTTCATCCAAGAGGCCAAACGACTCGAACCCGTCTTCATCCAAGGGATACAGATCGGCTTCAACCATCTCAGCACGTTCATAGGGCAGCGTGTTAACCACGGTCAGGAAATAACTATCTGATTCCATTCCCGATCGGTCGATCCGCTTCACCAGCCCTTCCAATGCCTGAAGCCGCATTTCTTCTGCGGCATCCAAAAGCGACGTGAAGCGGCTTTCGCCCTCCACGAACGGCACCTCTTGGGCATGGATCTTCAATAGGTCCTGCCACAGCAAATCCAACTGTTCAGAAGGATAGGCCATCGCGCCGCCTGTCCATCGGCTCAATTGAGCATAGAGCGGCTCAAGTTGCAACGACAGGAGGTTTTGGCAACGCTGGTTGAGCAACATAATGGCGGGATCAGGACATGGAGCCCGCCGACCGCCCACAAATGCGCCATTCAGAAAGGTTTTAAGGTCAACCGGCTCAGAAGTCTCCTTCCCCATCAACAGGTTTCGTACGACCGCTTCCCCACTGCATGGGATGCAATTCTCCCACATAACCTGGAATTCGTTCTTCATACTATTTAGTAAATTCTCCGAACGGGCGTTCCTCAAACTGCTTCAGCGCCTTGGCCAATTCCTTCTTCATCCGCTGCGCCACCTCGGGATTCTGCTCGAAAACATTTTCGGTTTCCTCGGGATCCTTTTTGAGATTGTAGAGTTGGTCGGCATCGAAATAGTGCGGATTGTGGCGTGAGGCATGGTGGCCAAGGTGGCCATTGCGCGTCAGGTACGGGAGGTCGATCTCCTTCCCGTCGAACCCCTTGAACTTTTCACCACGGTCAACGCGCTTTTGCAGTTTTTCGGGATAGCGGACAGCAATGTATTTCCAATCCTTGGTTTTCACTCCGCGGGAATGCCCCAGCTCGCTGAACAGCACGTTGCGGATGGGCTTCTGACTTCCCGCCAGCGCACTCTTGAAACTGATCCCGTCAATCTCGTAGTCGACCGGCGGCTTGATACCGCAAAGATCCAAGATGGTGGGCGCAAAATCAATATTGGCCACGAGCCCGTCATATTTCATACCCGGTTTGATTTTCCCTTTCCACTGCAACAGCATCGGCACCCGCATGCCATAATCATGCAACGTCGCCTTGCTGTGGCGGTAGGAACCATGGTCGGGAACGAACACAATCAGCGTGTCCTTCTCGAGTCCAAGGTGCTTGACCTTGTCGATGATTGCGCCGACTCCATCGTCGAGCCACAGGGCAAACGCACGGTTGTCCTTGAAACCCGCCTTGCGGTTCCTCTTCAGCACATCCTCGCGCGACGGGAGCACATCGAACCCTTCCTTCACAAAGCCCTCGCCCGTCATACGGGGGTCGGCGTCCATCGAAAATTTGTTTGTCCACGGTGCGGGGCCGTGGTGCAACGTTGTCGAAAAGAACAGAAAGAACGGGTCGTCCTTTGCCTGCTCCATGAACGCGAGCGCCTTGTCCACGGTCCAATCGAGGTTATGGACATTAAGTTGATCATTCCTCAGCTCTTTCAGGTTTGCGCAATAGTATCCATCCACATAATCGAAACCGTAGGGCTTCATGGCCTCGCACCATTTCTTGTGGTTGCGTTGCATCCTGGCATTCACCTCGGGGTCGCTCGGATCGGAATCCGGCGGATACGGCTCAAGACCAGCCTTTTCCCATTTACCGTTCACCCACTCGTGGTTGATCAGGTGGCTCTTGCCCACGAAGCCCGTCTTGTATCCATTTTTTTGCAGCACCTTTGGCAGGTTCCACATGTCCAGTTCCAGCTCGCCGATGTTTTCGATCTGCGTCTGGTCGCCCGGCGGATGCTCACGCATGAAGCGTTCGCCCTTGCAGTTGCCCGCATAGCGCCCCGTCATGAAGCTGTAGCGCGATGGCGAGCAAACCGTGGAGGTGACGTTGAAATCGGTCAACCACATCCCGTCCTTCGCCATCTGGTCAATGCGCGGGGCATGCACCTCGCCGCCCATGAACCCGAGCGTATCCCAGCTCTGGTCGTCGGTGATGATAAACACCACATTGGGCTTCCGGGCGGCCTGCGCGAAGCAGGCCAACCCTATGCACGACAGAACAAGCAATCGTATTGTCATTGACCAACTCCGTTTAGGGAAGGAACTCGATCGTAACGATCTTCTTCTTGGTCACGTCGAGGTTAACCGCTCCGTCGGCATCCAGCGCTAACTCTTCGGTCTCCAGCTCCTCGAGGTCGACCAAACGCGCCTTGCCCCACTTCGTCCCCGTATCGGCGGGCAACGCAAAGTTGGCGGCTTGGCGTTCCACCGGGGAAAGCGCTTTTGGCGGCACCTGTCCGCCATTGAGGCAGACCTTGCCGGACAGCGTGCCTTCGGTCGGATTGAACAGGCGGACAATCCAGCCTTCGCCTTCTTCGCTCTGCTTCACCGCGCTCACGTGCAGCGACTCGTTCTCGATTTCGAGGAACGAGTTCGCCAACGGAAGTTTTCCTCCTTCGGACGGGCCGATCTGCGCCGCACGAACGATATGGTTGAAACGCTCAGCCTGCTGCCAGACCTTGGCCTCTTCATGCGTTCCGCTATACGGCATGAAACCATACTTGAAGGTGTGTGTTCCAAGGCACTGCGAACCGTCGTCCTGGTCGCTGTAATTGGTCACTTCCAGGTTGGTAATGCAGATGCGCAGCGGGAAGCAGCGCAGCATGGTCAGGCTGAGCGTCTGGTCTTCATCATCGTGCGCTTCATAACCTTTAAGACCTTCGTTCAGGAAGGCCACACCGGCCTGCCCGTCTTCGAGGGCAACAAAGCGATCCATCGGGTTTTCCGTCTGGATGTCTTCATCATAACGGCCCGGCTCCGGCAGTTTGATATCGCGTTCAACCACATCGAACGGAGCGGAAGCCAGCGTTTTGTCGGTTTCGACGTTGGTCGGGAAGGAAACCTGCAGGTAGTGATCTTTCGCGTTGTTTTCAATCGTTGTTTCAATCTCAACCCACGGCTGACCTTTGCGAAGCGTAACCATGTTGACGATCCTGCACGCAGCGCGGTCGGCGCTGCGGGTCTTTTCGTCGGCGGAGCGTTCGCGCGGCAGCATCCAGTCGATTTCAACGCGGTAGGAGGTCACCAACTCGCCGGCAACAATGCGGGAAACACGGGCGTTTTCGCCGAGTGTCGTCACCACTTCATCATAGGTGACGCTGACGTGTTCCCACGGATTACCGATTTCGGAACAGTCGCGGAAATAACCGAGGTCTTTCCAGTTACGGCCGGTCTTCTTGTCGGTAACCGACAGCGTGCCGTTGCGCTCGATAACCACCTTAAGGAATTCGTTTTCCATTCCGTTGTTGATGCCCTCGATCGTGCGGGTGAGCGTGCGCTCTTTCGGTGAATTGGGCGTCCATTTCGGGCGGGTCTTCACAAAGAAGGTTTTGTACCCGGCACCCGGCATATCCGGCAGCTCGGCATAGAAGCGGTGCCGCTCCATGGCCATCATGTCCGCCGCGTCGTTCGGATTCTGGACCACGGTGTAGCGATCGCTCTCTTCGACCGATTGGAACGGCAGCTCGTTGCCCTCTTCGTCGGCCAGGCGGAAGTCGAACGCGCCGAGTTCTTTCGGGATGTCCACCACGAGTTCGGCGACGTCCGTGCGTTTCTGCGGAACCGCATTCCACGCAACGACCGCCACGTCTTCCTTGGAGCGGTCGCTCATGTCGATATTACCGGCAATGTCCTTGAACGCGGTTTCCATTACACAGGTGCTGATTTCGTCCGCCTGACGGTAACGGAAGATCATATCCTGCGGCACTACATCGCGGCTGCAGCATCCGATGGAGTCATGGCCGTGGTTCTGCAGCAACTGGTTCCAGGCCTGGTCGAGGAATCCGCGCGGATAGGCCGCGCCGGCCAAGGAGGCGAAGGAGGCCATCGGCTCGGCATAGTCGCCCAGCAGACGTTCGGTGCAGTAGTTCATCACCTTGATGTACATGTGCGCGGAGGTGATCCAGCCGTATAGCACCGAGGAAGATCCATCGGTGTAGAAGTAGCGCATTTCGCCCACCGTTTTCGGCAGCTTCGGATCGTGCTCGGCAACCACGCCGTCCTGGAAATCGGTGAAGTTGCCATGGAAGACATCCGCTTTCCCCTCCAGCGCCTTGGCGCAGTCCTTGATCATCTGCACTTCGCGGATATCCGGACAGGAGGAGTCGTGACCGGCCGACCAAAAGCGATGCCGCGTGGTCCACTCGCCATCCTGCTCTTCCAGCGCCTGCAACGCGCGTTCCGCCACGTTTTCTGCGTGGTAGTTGAATTCCGGGCGGGCATACGTCATATCGATTTCATTGAACTCACCGTCGGCCAGACGGAACGGCCCGTTGCCTTTGCTCCAGAATGCTTCGCGGTTGTTTTCGTCCTCACGGCCAAAGAAGGTTGGGCGCTGCACGACATACCACACGTTGTAGCGCGGACGGCAGGCCAGACGGGATCCCACAATGCAGGTTCCATCGGGAGACTCCCAGAGGAATTCCGAATTCGGCGCCACTTCGGTGTTTACACCACGGTAGAACGAGGCGAAAGGAATGCCGAAGCCTTTGTAGAGCTGCGGCATTTGTGAAAGCTGCCCCCAGCCGAACGGGGAGTATCCGGTTTTGGTTACACCGCCCAGTTCCTTCGCCTGACGATGGCCGAGCAACAGGTTGCGGACGAGTGATTCCCCGCCCACGCAGAATTCATCCGGCAGGACAAACCACGGCCCCACATTGAAGCGGCCTTCTTTAATGAACTTACTGACCTGCTCACGGCGCTCCGGACGGATTTCGAGATAGTCCTGCAGCGGGATCGTCTGCGAATCCATGTGGAAGGAGTGGAACTCCGGCTCCTTTTCGAGGATGTCGAATAGCATGTCGAGCATGTAGACGAGCATATGCCGGGTGCGCTGCATGGAGTAGCGCCATTCCCGATCCCAGTGCGTGTTGGAAATCCAGTGGCATTGCGGTTTCTGTTGTTCGCTCATGGTTGTTCTCCCTGGTTAAAGAATTACGGTCGCGATTTCTTCAAAGGTTTCGAGGAAGTGGCAGCAAAGTTCCTGCGTGCCGCTTTCATAGATGTTTCCGCCGCCGATGCCGATGGTCGGGTAGCCGGCCAAACGGATCGAGCAAACCCCCGCCCCGCTGTCTTCGATGCCGACCACCGAATTGCGGTCGGCGAACTCGATGCCGAGGCCAACGCGGGCGGTTTCGGCATAGAGCCACGGGTGCGGCTTGGGCGAAAGCTCGCCCAAGGTTCCGGGGCTGCCCTTGCGCAGCGGGAAACCGGCGGTGATGATAGCATCGTAGAAGTCCTTGGGATCACCCATGTCGAGTGTCTTGAAAGCGTCGAGGATTTCCGGCCAGGCCTTTTCGTAGAGGCCGGAGGTGACGAGGCCAATCTTGATGTCCTGTTCCTTCAACTTGTAAAGGAACTCGGAAATACCTTCGGTCGGCGTGAAGGCGTTGGGCTTACCGCGGCCTTCCATGATTTCGTTCATTTCATGGTGCGTGTGCTCGAAATAGAAGTGGCGCGCGTCCTCCACCGTTTTTTCCGGGCAATACTTATTGATGCAGTAGGTCAAGTGCTCGGACACACTATGGCCGGACACAAACGGGATGTCTGCTTCTTCCAGCTCGAACTTCGGGTTTTCCAGCAGGCTGGCCGTGGTCTTTTCAATAATCCAAATCCAGAAGTCTTCCGACCGAACCGTGGTGCCATCCAGATCCATCAGAACGGCCTTGATGGGTTTTTCCATTTCAACGTCGTGGATCGGGTAGTAGGCCGGATAGCCCATGCCGGAGTTGACGAATGCCAGCGACTTGTTCTCAAAGCTGACAAATTCCACCTTACCGTCGCCGGTTGCGGCAATCGACTTGACCCCTTCAACCCCCGTTGCAAATTCCCCGTTGCTGGTCTTATCCAACAGCTTGAAGCCCGACTGATCCGTGATCTCCCCGATGTTCGGGATGTTAACCAAAATACTCATACTCCATTCTCTCCGTTTATAGTCTTAACCCAACTAAACCGTTATGGCGCGATTGACCATATCCATCCAATAATCCCAATTATCGTCCACGACCGCCATGGCCGGCTTGGGATTCCAATCCTTGTCATAAACCGAAAAGTGCGCCGGTTTGAAATCGCCGGGAACCACTTCCCCTTCCGGCACCGCCGGATCGTCCAGATCCGCGGCGATATCCACGAACTCCCACCCGAAATGGGTGCTGTTGCGAATCGTGTTGACCAACAGCTCGTGCATTTCATTCGGATGGTAATCCGTGCCGTTGATCGTCATGTGCTCGGTCACCACCCAGTCCGCACCGGTCAACTCCATGGCTGCCCTCACCCGCTGGTAGGCCTTGAGGTTCGGCGCGCGGTTGCCATAGTGCCAGTGCCAGTTGACCTGAATAATATCGATCGACTGCAGCCCCCGAAGAAATACGATGGGATCGCCGCAGCGGTTCATCATGGTCGGCTCGTCGGCATCGAGGTATTCGCAGGCCACCCAGAAATCTTCGCCGGCCACCTTGCGGAATGCGGCGGCATCGCCACTCACCCAGGCCGCGAGCCATTCCGCGCGGAACTGGTTCCAGACCGGATCGAAAACAAATTCCTGCGGAATCGGATAGGTATCCGGGAACGGCTGCGCGGTGGGATGGTCGTCCGCCACCCAGTTTTCATACACCCGGCGCGCTTCCGGGGAATAGTCGATCGCCAGATCCCCCATGTACTGGGGCTCCACGGTGGTTTCGCAATAGAGGATTTTCGACATGTCCAGCTTGGAGGCCAAATCGGAAATATATGAGCGGGAAAGGCGCAGATAGTCCTCGGAATAGAGCGACGGCACCTTCGACATATAGCCGAACTCGGTGTCCGACACTTCCTTGCCATCGGTTCCCACCGCGATGCTGTGCGGGTAGGCCTCCCAGTACCCATCGGGAATCTGTCCCCCGCCAACGCCGTAGGTCTCCACCGAAAGCGACACAAACATGCCGCGCGAACCAATTTCATCGATCAGGCGGTTCAGCGGCGCCACATCAACATCTACGATGCCATCACCGTCGCGATCCATATGGTGCCAGTAGCAATTCAACTCAAGGCAGTTGTAGTTTTTGGACTGGATGATATCGAGGTCAGCAATCAACTGTTCGATCTCTTCGGCGTTGCTGTAATCGCGCAACGGCTTGCCGATTTTCAGGAAACGGCATTCCCCCTCGACCAATAGCTTGCCCTGCCTGAGCTCCACATTCTTCCCATTAACAATACGCGTCTTCACCGGTAAACCCTTTAGTACATCCATTAAAAACAGCGCATAAGTTAAACGTTTCACCCTTTAAGTCAATCGTTTTTTCTGAACCAAATGCAAAAAAGCTTGGCGAGCAAACGTCCAGCTTGGATGAAAAAGCGTTTTTCCTGTTGATAAAATGGGTTTATCAACCCATATTCTGCTCAGGATTAACGGATTGCAGGTAATACTATGAATACAAGACCACCGAACATCAAAGACGTCGCCGCAGAGGCGAAATGCTCCATCGCCACGGTTTCCTGTGTGTTGAACGACCGGGGTCGCATCGGCAAGGCCACCCAGAAACGCGTGCGCGAAGCCTGCAAGAAGCTCGGCTACTACCCCAGCGCTGCCGGACGCAACCTGCGCAGCCGCAAAACCGAGAGCATCGGCATCCTCTTCTACCCCTCCTGTGCGCATATTTTCCACGACATCTTCTATTCGGAAATCATGGAAGGACTCGAAATCCAACTTACCGAAGCCAACCACAACCTGTTGCTTGCGGGATACGACATCTCCACCCAGCACGAAGAGCTGCCCAAGTTTATCCGCGAAGGGAACGTCGATGGCGTGATCCTGATGGGCGGATGCCCTGACGAGTTCAAACAGAAGCTGGTGGAAGTCAACCTCCCCTTTCTGCTGCTCGACACCGATATTTCCGGCGTGCAGGTCGACTCCGTCACCTCCGACGGCTTTCGCGCCATGATCGATATGGTCTCGCACCTCCATGAAAACGGCCACCGCCATCTGATCATGTTCCGGCATGAATTCGACAATTACAACGAAACCTCCCGCTGCATGGGCTTCGAGGCGGAAACCCGCCGCCTTGGCCTACAGACCGAAGTGCTGAAGGTGAAAACCAACGACCAGGCGGCCGAGCAGATCATCTCACACCTCAATAACGACCATCCCGTGACGGCCATATGCACTGTGAACGACGATATGGCCGCCGATATCATGACCAAGCTGCTCGCCGCCGGTATCAACGTGCCCGAACAGGTCAGCATCACCGGCTTCGACGATACCCGCTTCTCCAAAACCACCCATGCCCCCCTGACCACGATCCGAATCGACCGGAAGCAAATGGGCATTGAAGGAGCAAAGACCATCCTGCGGAGAATCAAGAATCCGGAAGCCCCCCTCCGCAAGCTCGTCATCCCGTCCGAACTCGTCATCCGCGACTCAGTCAAACAGCTTCAAAAACACCGCTGACGAGCGTTCTTCTGAAATTAAGTCTTATGGTTTGACGTCGCTGACGGGCGTCATTGGTCGGCCCGGTTGGATAGTTATGTTGTGTGATTGATTATGTTGCGAAGGTTCCTTTTGCTGAGCAAA
>CAZAPF010000012.1:0-99737 GCA_964486885.1 uncultured Verrucomicrobiota bacterium | reverse complement strand
GACAAGACCTACTCCCCATTCAGCACCATCAAGGCGCGCGGCTTGGGCCTTGGCCTGCCCATCGCTAAACGAGCTGTCATTGATCATAACGGAGAGATGGATATTGAGACCAGTTCAGGCGGAACGACCGTTTCCATTATCCTCCCCGGACTTGAGGAGGGCGGACAATGAAACAGACCATCCAAATTCCCAGTCTGGAAGATCCTATCAGCCTCGAAGAAACCGTGGGTAATTTTGAACGAAACCTGATTATCCAGGCTCTTAAAAAATGCGATTGGGTGCAGACGCGTGCCGCCAAACGCCTGGGAACAACCCGGCGAATCCTCCGTTACCGCATGGATAAGCTGGATATTTCCGTTCCTCCGCAAAAACATTCTTAACGCACACTTGCCAATCTCCTCCGCTGGAATAGAATACCAGAAGAGAAACGGAGGAAACTGCTATGAAACAACTCGTTGCCGCGGTGGACTTTTCCAAGAGTACTGAAGCCGTGCTGAAACAGGCATCTGACCTCGCAAGAGCCTTAGAGGCAAAACTCTGGATCCTGCATGTTGCATCTGATGAAACCATGGCAATGGCCTATGATGCCTCCCAGTTTTCGGGTTTTGCTCCAGAATATATCACCATGCCCGGAGATGTTCAGCTGGCTCGTAACCTGAGTGCCGAAGAAATTAAACGTGAGCACGGCCAACTACAAGGCATCTCCTCTTCCCTCCGCGAAACGGGGGTGGATGCCCAGGCGATCCTGCTTAAAGGTGAGGCGGCAGCAACGATTGTTGAAAAAGCCCGCGATCTTGGGGCTGATATGATCATTCTCGGTTCACACGGACATGGACTGCTGCATAAGGCCCTGCTGGGAAGCGTTTCCGAGGCTGTCCTACGGCGGGCCAACTGCAATGTGCTCGTCGTGCCGGTTCCCGAAGGATAGCCGCCATCAAAATCCACAACCGGATGTGTACTTCCATACGCCGAACAACCTGATTTTACGTACTTCCTTGAGCACCGCTACCGAAATAAAAACCTGCCTGAATTGGAAGGATTCAAGCCTAGTTTATCAGTAGCTTAAGACATCTTAAGGAAACATTCTGCATCTCTATTATTGGCCTATAACGCATTTAGGGGAGGGCAAGGCACAAGCTTGTCCAAATAGGTATAATTTAGGCGTTTGTTTACTGTTCTTACTAACCAGTAGGTTTATATTTCTATTTTAAATTCGAGGTAAACCATGCACGAAGACATAGTCAAGATGAACGAACGCTACCAGAAGGAGAGCGCAATCCTCCAAAAGGTGCGCGACGAGGTCGCCAAAGTTATCATAGGACAGGAAGACTTAATCGAGGCATTGCTACTCGCCCTGCTCTGTAATGGACACGTTCTAATCGAAGGCATACCCGGCCTAGCAAAAACGCTTGCTGTGACGACCCTTTCCCAGACCCTGCATGCTGGATTCAACCGCATTCAGTTTACCCCGGACCTGTTGCCCGGCGACTTAATCGGCACCATGATGTACAACCCTAAGACCAATGAGTTCACCCCGCATAAAGGCCCGATCTTCGCCAATATCATTCTTGCTGACGAAATTAACCGCTCCCCCGCAAAAGTACAAAGCGCCCTGCTGGAAGCCATGCAGGAGCATCAGGTATCCATTGGCGACGAAACCTATAAACTGGACGAACCATTCCTGGTATTGGCTACGCAGAACCCTGTCGAACAGGAAGGTACCTATCATCTCCCGGAAGCACAGGTCGACCGCTTTTTATTCAAGTTAGACGTGGTGTACCCGACCAAAGATGAAGAACACCGCATCCTTCAGCGAATGGGGAAAACCAATGTGGACCTCACCGTCAACCCGGTTATAGAAATCGATGACATCAACCGGCTGCGCGGCATGGTCGACGAAGTGTTCATGGATGAAAAGCTCGAGCATTACATCCTTGATCTTGTTCAGGCCACACGCGACCCCGCGAAGTTTGGTCTCGATTGCGCCGACTACATCCGCTACGGCGCATCCCCCCGCGCCAGCATCTTCCTTGCAGTAGCGTCTCGCGGCCGCGCCATGCTGAACGGCCGTGGCTATGTGGTTCCCCAGGACGTCAAGGATGTTGCCCTCGACATTCTCCGCCACCGCATACTCCTAACCTACGAGGCCGCCGCCGAAGAAAAGAGCTCTGAAGATATCCTGCGTCAGATTTTGGATACGGTTGAAGTTCCCTAACCGCTGATGCGCAATCCGTAATACGTTTCCAATTACGAGTTATGGATTACCCGTTACGCATAACGTTATGTCAGATCAACGCCACACGGAATTACTTAAAAAAGTCCGCGAAATCCAGATCGTCAGCCGCAAGGTGGTCGACGAGCTGCTGGGTGGCGAATATAAAAGCGTCTTCAAAGGGCGCGGCATGGAATTCGATGAAGTGCGCGAATACATGCCCGGCGATGAAGTACGAACCATCGACTGGAATGTAACCGCCCGCACCGGAAAACCTTTCGTCAAACGCTTCATTGAGGAACGCGAACAGGCACTTTTTTTCCTTGTCGATATGTCCGCCTCAGGAACCTTTGGTTCAACCGAAAAAACCAAGAACGAAATTGCTGCGGAACTCTGCGGCATCCTTGCTTTCTCCGCCATCAAGAACAACGACAAGGTTGGGCTCATTATTTTCACCGACGAAATCGAGCTTTTCATTCCGCCGGATAAGGGACAACTGCATGTCCTGCATATCATCCGCGAAATTCTCAGTTTCAAGCCGAAGCATAAAGGCACCGATATTTCCTGCGCACTCGATTATCTCGGTAAGATGGTTAAGAAAAAGTGCGTCACCTTCCTCATTTCCGACTTCCAGGATCGGGACTACGATAAAGCGCTCAAACTCGCAGGACTGCACTACGACCTTATCGCCATCACCATCACCGATCCTCGCGAGCTGGAATTGCCTAATGCCGGACTCGTTGAACTGGCCGACGCCGAAAGCGGCGAACAAATACTCGTTGATACCGCCAGCGCAACAGCACGTAAAAAATTCAACACGGCCGCTCGAGCACGACAGCTTGAAATCAAAGATTCTCTCGCCCGGTTCAATATCGACCAAATCGGGGTGTATACCGACCGCGACTATATGCGTGACCTCATACGTTTTTTCCAAACCCGCGACCGGAGGCAAACGCTATGAGGTTGTTATACTTCCTGATTGCAACCAGCCTCCTTCTGACAGGCTGCTCCAAAGACGACCCCGGTCAGACCAAACTTTCCGCGCCGGAGCTTACACAGCAATACCGAGAAAAATCCGTCATGGCGATTGTCTCTGTAAGCGAAACGAATATTCCTACATCTGGAAAAATCCAGATGACCATCGATATTCACATCTCGCCGGATATGGAATTTCAATTTCCTGAACTCAGGTATTTTATTGAACCGTTCACCGTAGCAGACAGCTATACCGAACCGATTCAAACCTTACCCAACGGGAAGCTGCTGCACCGCCGGGTATGGCAGCTGGCACCAAAGCTACCCGGAAAAACTGTATTCCAATCCATCCAACTTCAAGCGGGGTCCACGACCATTACAACCCAACCGATTAAAGTGGAGGTCACATCACTTATTCCTGACAAGGTGGACTCCTTTGAAATCAAGGACATTGCCGAACCGGTCAGACTTCTTCCTGAACAAAAGCAAAAACAACGGCGCAGTTATATCATTCTAAGTATCGTAGTTACCCTGACGACAGTAATCCTTTTAATCAAACGGCTTCGTCGGCCAATCCCCGTCGAGATTCTTCCCGCTCATGAAATAGCTTTCCTGGCACTGGAAAACCTGCCGGAAGATGCCCTTGCCAGAATTCATACGCTTTCAGAAATTCTGACGGCCTTCATCGGCGAACGTTTCCATCTTCCCTCCATGGGAAAAACTGTCGATGAACTTATTCCCTTGCTCCCGGAGAATGAATTGCTGGGACATAGCAAACAGCTCGAACAGTTCCTGGTGACCGGGGAACAGATTCGTTTCTCGAATAAAATTCCAACGGGCTTCGCCGAAGAGTTTGAAACGTATGTGCGCTCCTTTATAGAGGACGTGAAGGAGGAGCCATGCGATTAGCTCTTCCATGGGCCTTGTTGCTTCTTCTGCCCGTATTGAAAATGGTGATCGATCATCTCCGCAAAAACGGAAGTGATTCATTGCCGTTTTCTTCATTGTCCTCCTTTAAGAAAGTTCCCCAAACCACACGTCAACGGTTGATGCCTCTGCTGTTCTGGATACAGCTCATGGCGATTACACTGTTTATAATTTCGGCCGCCCGGCCGCAAATCAAAGATATGACACAGGGCATTCCTAAAGAAGGAATTGCCGTAGAGCTCGTTGTTGATATTTCCAGTTCGATGGATATTTCCATGCCGTTTCAGGACACCACGATGAGCCGGATGGAAGTCACCAAGCAGGTGGTTGAGCAATTTGTTGGCGGAGGCGATGAGCTTGAAGGGCGGCCGAACGATCTGATTGGCCTGATTACTTTTGCACGATATGCAGATACCGTTTGTCCGCTTACCCTCAGCCACGATTCGCTGCTCTACTTTATTCGCAGCCTCGAAATTGAATCCCGCCCAAATGAGGACGGAACGGCATTCGGCGATGCCGTTGCGCTGGCCGCCGCACGCCTGAAAACAGCAGAAGAACGGTATAGCGAGGAGGAAGAAGGCGGCTATACCATCAAGAGCAAGGTGATCATTCTGTTAACCGACGGG
Organism: uncultured Verrucomicrobiota bacterium; assembly: GCA_964486885.1. Taxonomy (GTDB): domain Bacteria; phylum Verrucomicrobiota; class Kiritimatiellia; order Kiritimatiellales; family Pontiellaceae; genus Pontiella. The sequence continues at coordinate 94,997 of CAZAPF010000012.1, read as the reverse complement.
AATAATAACTGCGGCCGCCATCTGCCGATGGAGGGTGCGGCACTGGCTGAGCACTGGGGTATCCGCCTGCACACCATTGCCATCACGGATCCGCCGGAAATGAAGACCGTGCAAACACCGCAGGGCCCGGTACAAATTGAAGAAGAGCCGTTGGTGCAGGAACGTATTCTCCAGAAAATGGCAGAGACTACCGGGGGCGTTTACCGCCGCGCCACCGATGAAGCATCGCTTCGGGATGTCTATAGCGAGATCAACGCCATGGAAACCAGCGAAATCGAGTCGGACCGCTACCATACGTATACGGATATATTCCAGCCCTTCACATGTGCCGGGCTGCTTCTGCTCATTGGCAATGCTGTGCTGGCAACGACCTGGCTCAGGAGGATTCCCTGATGCCTATCCATTTCTACAATCCAGGTATACTGATCTGGCTATGGGTGGTTTTTGCTACGGCCGGCTTATTCTTCTATTCGGCTATCAAACGAAAACAGGCGATCCGCGCCTTTGGCGGTGGCGCTAAATTTATCAGCCGCAAGCGCGAAGCGGTGAGCAGCTGTACGGCCATTGCTTTGGTCATCATTGCACTGGCTCGCCCAGCTTGGGACCTACAGGAACAGAAGCTTCAGGAAAGCGGCCGCGATGTCATCTTCCTGCTGGACGTTTCCCGAAGTATGCTGGCGGAGGATATGCACCCCAACCGGCTTGAAAATGCAAAGACCGCCATTCTCGATTGTATCGAAGGTCTTTCCGGCGATCGCGTGGGCCTTGTACTCTTTGCCGGATCGGCCGAAATCCGTTGCCCCCTCACCGTTGACTACGACTATTTTCGTATGGCCCTCCGCCAGGCCTCGCCCGACAGCGTGGGAGCGGGCGGCACGATGATCGCCCATGCCATCGAACGGACCGTTGATAAATTAATCGATTCGGAAAAAACCGGCATGCAGGATTTGATTCTGATTACGGATGGCGAGGATATGATCGAGGGCCCGGACGAGATCGATGCCGTTCATATTCTGGAAGAGGCCGGGGTCCGGTTAATTGCAATCGGCATTGGCGACCGTTCACGCGGAAGCCGGATAGCTCTTGAGGACGAAGAAACCGGCATGCGCTCTTTCATGAAACACGGAAACACCGAGGTGTGGACCAAGCTGCAATCAGAAACATTGCGGCGAATGGTGTCGGCCTCCTCCGACGGCGTCTATTTTGATGTGGCCAGCGGACCGTTCGATCTGGCGCGGATCTACCGCCAGGTGATGGAACATGCCGAGCGCGCTGCGACTGACAGCCAGGTAATGGAACGGTATGAAGAAAAGTTTCATCTTTTTATCGGTTCCGTAATCCTCGTCCTGTTCGCTTCCAACCGTTGGAGGAAAAAACAGTGACGGTGAAACGGCAATATAGACGTGTGCTTCCAGCCGCGTTACGACGTACCGCCTTGATGCAACGAGGCTGGAAGCCTCGTCTACTTTCCTGCATGCTGCTTCTATCGGGAATCGCGCAGGCCAACCCCGGAAAACTATTCCAGAAAGGCAACAAGGCGTATACGGAAGCGCGTTTTGATGACGCCGTGAACACCTTTATGGAAGCAGTAGCTGAGTCTCCTGAGTCAGCAGAGATCTATTATAACCTTGGCAATGCCCAATATCGTGCCGGTGCTTTCGAAGAGGCGGCAGGCTCCTATGAATATGCTGCATCGATGGCCCAAAATGACGGCATGCGCAGTCACAGCTGGTACAATATTGGAAACTGCATGGTAAAAGTGGGCGAGGGTCTGCGCGATACCGACTCACAGGCGTCCGTCAGTTATTGCCAGCAAGCGGTTTGGTTCTACCGCATGGCCCTGGATTACAATCCCGATTTTGCGGATGCCGCCTACAATCTCGAGATGACGCAGCGCATTGCAGCGGACATCGAAGAGGAAATCCGGGAGCAGGAGGAAAAGGAACAGCAGGAGAACGAGCTGATTACCTATATCCGTGAAAAGCTCACCGAGTTTATCGAACGGCAAACCCAGCTCATCGAGGGCGGTACTACCGGAGAGCCGCAGCGCCTCCTCGAGATAGAAACACGCGAGCTCGCCCAGGTGATGGAAGCGTCCGGATTACATACCGATATTGAATTGCCGGACGGTACAAAGGCTCCCGGCCCGCTGAAAGAAACATTTGATCATACCCTCGCGGCGGCCGACGCCATGGCCGTGCCTGACCAGCCCGTTGCCCTGACTGAGTTGATTGCCGCTTTGGGCGCTGCTCCGGAAGATCCGAACCAGCAGGACGGCGAGTCGGATGAGGAGTCGGAAGACTATGAAGATTATGATATGGACTATGAGGAGTCGGACGAAGATGCGGATATGTATGAAGAAGCAGATCCGTTTGGCGATTTCTCCGAATACGAAGAAATTCGCGGAGTCCCTCCTCCTAATCAGACCGAAATGGATATTCTGGCTGAAGAAATTCGCAATCAGGAACGGCGTAAGGAAAAGAAGGCGGGGGAATATAAACCCGTGGATAAGGATTGGTAGAATGCGTTTTTTAAAACTTCTATTTTCAATAACACTATTCGGCTACGGCACGGTTCAGGCAGGAACAAATTTCTATGCACACGCAAGCGCAACGGAAACCAATGTTTATCTGGGCCAGGTTTTTAACCTGAATGTCATCGTCAAAGCGGACGAAAAACCAGCGGCCCCTTCGCTGGGCAATTTCGCTGATTTCAACATAACGTTGCTGGATGACGGCAATGCAACGAGTGAAACCAACACCTGGCTCTATCGCTATGCCGCTCGTGCCCGGCATGAGGGCATGTTGAACATCCCGGCGCTGAGGTTCGGTAATTCTTTGACTACCCCGATTGCAATTAAGGCCAATAAACCTGCTGCCACGGATCGAATGAGCCTTGATCTTAAACTATCGAAAAAAACAGTTTATCTTAGCGAACCGGTTTTGCTCACTGCAACGTGGGACAGCACCTATCAATTCGGCGCAATTAAAGCCGTCGACTTTCATTTTCCGGTTATGACCGACAAGCGTTTCCAGATTCTTGACCTTCACGAGCCCGGAAAAGAAAACAAAGCCCAGAGTACAGGACTGCCGGTACATGGAACCCGGGTTCTTGCATCCCGGGCAAGCCACAAAATCGGAGAGGTTCAGCACCAGTCACTCACATTTAACAAACTGCTTATTCCAAAGCGCAGTGGAAGCATCGTGCTTCAGCCGGCCACGTTGCTGTGTGCGGCGGAGAAGGAAAAGAATGCCAACAGCAAACAAGGCAAACGTTCGGCTTTTCAGTATCCGTCCTATTTCGATAATACGTTTTTTGATCAAAACATAACCGGCTCCGGCTGGACGCGCATCTACACGGAATCCTCCCCGGTCGAACTCGAGGTTAAACCGCTGCCAACGGAAGGGCGTCCTGATCTGTTCAATGGCATGGTCGGTGATTTTACCATTCAGGTGGAAGCTGAACCCAAGGATGTGCGGGTCGGTGAGCCGATCACATTAACAATCACCATTACGGCTAAGGAATACATAGAAAATATCTTCTTCCAGCCCCTGCGGTATCAACCCTTGCTGGTTAACCGCTTCGAGATTCCGTCCGACCGGTCTTTACCGGCCCGGGAAGGAAAATCAAAAATCTACACCCAGACCATCCGCCCCCTTTCAACAAGCAATACCGAAGTCCCACCCATCCAACTGGCCTTTTTCAATCCCGCATCCAATGCATATATAACAGTACAGTCGACGGCTATTCCGCTGACGGTTTCGCCTGCGGCTGAAATAGGTACATTTGGCGGCAGCACCTATCAGTCGCGCCTGCGTGCAGTGGATGAAGGGATCCGTCATAATTATGAAAATGCAGACATGCTGAAAAACCGGCCGTCTCCACTGTTTGGATGGGCACATCCCATCCTCGTATTGGCATTCCTTCTGTTGCCCCCACTGTTGGTCGGCGGCTATGCGCTTGCATCGATTTTCGGCGAAAAGAAACATCATATTCACCGAACGGCAAAAGCAGCGAGAGCCTTTAAGGTGTTTCGAAAAAATACAGCGCATATCATTCACAGCCATTCCATGAAGAGTGAAATTTACAATGATCTGGACGGCGTTCTCCGGGCTTATCTGGGTGACCGTTTGCGATTAAATCCCGGCGCGCTATCTTTCCGTGATGCCGAGACCTTGCTTGCTGAGGCAGGCGCGGACGCCAAAACCATTGAAGAACTGAGTCATTTATTTTCATTGTGCGAGGCCTACCGCTTTACCACCACTTTTGATGAAGCAGGCGATGCAAAACATATTGTCCGGGAAGCTATCCGCGTGGTTAAAGCGGTTGAAAGGAAGTTGAAATGAGTATTAAGATTCAAGTTTTAAGTATTAGGTTACTGGCTCTGATTACTCTTTGTCTCCAAAACACAAGCGCGGCCGATTACCAAGTCCAAACACTGGAGCAGGCCCATCAGCTGTTTCGGTCGGCAACCAATACCGCAATGTATGTTGAAGCCGCACAACAGTTTGAATTTCTGGTTTCGGAGGAGGGTGTACAAAACGGACACCTGTTCTATACGCTCGGAAACTGCCGGTTTATGGCTGGAGATCTCGGGCGGGCCATTTTGAACTACCGTAGGGCAGAGCAATATCTGCCGAACGATGCGGATATTCAGCACAACCTAAAAACTGCATTGGAGATGCGAACCGACCTGATCCCGCCGAAAGAGCCTCACCCGCTGGCGGCAAAACTGCTCGGCTGGCACTTAAACACATCGACCACCCTACGCTGGTCATTATTCGCAACGTGCTGGCTGATTTTCTGGGCAGCATGGTTTTTAGCGAACCGGTCGCCCAAAAAAGAAATACGCATCACAACCGTTGTGGCGGGAATTCTATCTCTGGTTCTGATGGCTTCATTGCTAACTGAATTTTTCATCAAACGCGCCAGCGAGCCGGGTGTGATAACTGCACTGGATGTCCTTGCCCGGAAGGGTGATGGCAACCGGTATGCTCCGGCCTTTCTTGAGCCCCTGCATTCGGGTACTGAGTTCAGACGTTTAGATAATCGCGGAACCTGGTGGCAGATCCGTTTGGACGATGGGCAGACCTGCTGGGTTCCTGCAAGCGCGGCAGAAACAGTAGCCTTACCGGGAAAGTAGCTGCCGAACCATCGCAACGACTTTATCGGGTGTAAACGGCTTTTCCAGCAAAGCTGCATCGGGCGGAACGCCTTCTTCTTCCAGCTGCGAACGGGAATAGCCTGACATGAAGAGCACTTTGATTTCGGGGTACAGTTCTTTCGTTGCAACAGCCAGTTCTGCACCACCCAGTCCCGGCATAACCACGTCTGTAAAGAGCAGATCGATTTTGCCTTTATGATTCCGGGCAATTTTTATCCCCTCCCATCCTTCCTCCGCCAATACAACGGTATAGTTCTGCATTTCAAGCGTCTGGGCCACCAGGGTTCGGATCATCGGATCATCTTCAACGAGCAGGATCGTCGCACTTGCTGCATCAACGGAAGCAACCTGCTCATCGGCAAGTGGTTTTTCCTGAGCATGCTCAGTCATTTCCTCGAGTTCTGTCGTGGTCTCCTCTTCCAGAGTAAAATCATCTGCTTCAAGGTCGCAAACGGGCAGATAAATATAAAAGGTTGTCCCGTTGCCCAGCTTGCTCTCTACATCGATAAAACCCTTATTTTCCTTCATGATAGTTTTTACAATCGAGAGACCCAGTCCGGTTCCTTTGCCCGGTCCTTTTGTGGTAAAGAAGGCTTCAAACATGCGCTCAATCGTTTCTTCGGCAATTCCGGTTCCGGTATCATGGACAGATATTTCCGCATACTGCCCGGCAGGCAGCGTCCCCGGCTTGCGGCGTTCACCATCATTAACCTGACGGCATCCGATTTTAATGGTGATACGGCCGCCGTTAACCATGGCATCGCGCGCATTTACAGCCAGGTTCATAAGGACCTGTCCCATCTGCACCGGATCGGCTTTAACATAGATCGGTTCATCGTATGGCTTGGTAACCAGATTAATTTTTTCACCGATCAGGCGGCCCAGCATTTTATCGGTGTCCTGCAACGTGCTGTTCAGGTCCAGTGTCACCGGTTCATTTTTTTCTTTCTGGCTGAAACTCAGCAGCTTCCGGGTGATGAAGGAAGCTTTCCGTGCGGCGTCCACCACTTCCTGTGCATTCTGCCCCGTTTCTTCGGCCTTGGGATCAGCGATAATCAAACTGGAATAGCCGTCGATAATCGTAAGCAAATTATTAAAATCGTGGGCAATACTGCCTGCCAACCGGCCGACCGCCTCCATCTTCTGGGAGTGATGGAGCTGGTCGTTAAGCATGGAGCGCTCATTATCGAGCATTTCCCGTTCAACGGCTGGAATAATTACATTCTTGCTCAGCAGAATATTCAACAGGACCAAAAAAAACAGGCCGCTAAGCAGGTAGATTGATATGGCGCATACAATCAGAACCGAGCCTTCACTTCCCTCCATGGAGATTTGGGAGACGAGCTGTAAAAGAAAAATCAGTAACACACTGGTGAGAAGTGCAGACAGGATTGATGCAACAAACAGGATCAACAGGATTCGGTTCTTTAAGGTCATACAATCTCCATACTCAGTTGAATAGGAAGGTAGCATGCCCAGCAAAAGCCTCACGTTTAAAATGGAATCATTTTAAGCGCGGGATTCACGTCTGCTACTGCTTTTCTGCCCAGTTCCAGAAGTTGCTCAGCATGCGCAATCCGACTGCCTGCGATTTTTCCGGATGGAACTGCGTCGCAAAAACATTGTCCTTCCAGACGCTGGAACAATATTCAATTCCGTATTCTGTTTTGCCCGCAACGATCGATTCATCAGCAGGCGAAACATAGAACGAGTGCACCAAATAAAAAAATGATCCGTCGTCTATGCCGTCAAACATCGGACAGTCCGCTATCACCTCAGCCATCCGGTTCCACCCGATCTGCGGTACTTTTAATTCCGCCGGAAGGTCAAACCGCTTAACCGTACCTGGAAAAATTCCGAGTCCGGTAATGCCCGGCGATTCTTCCGAAGATTCGAACAGCGCCTGCAACCCCAGACATATCCCCATCATGGGCTTGCCCGACTCGATCCAATTTTCTATCGACGCGACAAAATCGTGCTCAACCAGATGACTCATGCAGTCGCCAAATGCTCCCACACCCGGAAGAAGCAAGGCACGGCACGAGTCCATTTCCTGTTTCCGCGTGATAATTTTCGCGTCGAGCTCCAGAAACCGGAATGCGTTAGTTACGCTTCCGAGATTGCCCATGCCATAGTCGATGATTCCGATCATTATTCCATTCCTTGTAAAAGAGCTGACAGTTTATCTACCCAGTTCTCCATGGGAATATAAAAACACGCCGAATTACCTCAGCCCAAGGCCGCTGACGCAAGTCTTGTAATAGTATTTTCTACTAGAAATTTTTAGTGGTCACTTTATGGTCGCAACCCTTATCCTGTTACATTCTTTTGAGTCAGGCTTATGAAAATTGAAGTGAAAGACGAGACGCTTGAAAAAGCTACCGAGTGCAAACATCATTACATTTGCATGGCGGTTGGCGGGAAACCGCATTGCAAAATTTCTGAAAGCGTTGGTGAAAGTGTATTCTTTACCGAGTCGTGTCACCCGTTGGGGTGCCCCTACCAATGCTCATTCGGCAGCTCATTCCTCTGCACCTGCCCGGTACGGCAGGAAATATTTAAAAAATATAACATCTGAGCTATAGCGCATAGTGTTGTTCCTTTATAACAAATGCCGGAAGTTGTAATATCGGCGTTGCTACCAAAGTGATACATCTACCCCACAACCAAACACGGGAGAGAAACTATGAAGAAGCAAATACCCGCAATTATACTGGCAGTTATCAGCATCGTCCTCGCTGTTGCACTTAATTCATCCAGACAGGAAATTAATAAGCTGCAGCAGGAAATCACGGCCTTGCTATCCAGCAAATCCGCCGAGATTCCTCAGCAGCAGATCGCTGCAACGGACAATCCGGCACCGGCAGTACAGCAGGTAGCAGAAGCGGTCGTCCCGCCGGAAACGGAGGAACCGCCGGAAAAAGAAGCGGCCGGGCAGCGTATGATGAGCAGCTTGTCCAAGATGATGGAAAACCCCACCATGAATAAGGTCATGGAAGCAAGCCAGCGGGGAGCGGTCGGCGCTCTATATTCCGATATGATTGAATACCTGAACCTCGATGCCAAAGAGACTGAATTTTTCATGGACCTACTGATGTTCCGCCAAATGAAGAATGTTGATCTGGCCATGAAAATGATGTCGGGGAACCTTTCGGAGGAAGAACAACAGGCTTTGAAGGATGAAATCAAAGAAGCGGCGGAGCTCACGAAAGAAGAAATGAAAAAGTTCCTGAATAATCCCGATGATTTTGCCGAATGGGAATTTTATGAAAAAACAATGGGAGAACGGATGATGCTCTCCCAGATGGACCAAAGCCTCTCTACATCTGATGACGTAATGAGCGACGAGACGTACAGAGCACTACTGGGCATGATGCATGATGAGAAGCAAAACTACGATTTTACGACGGATCTCCATGATGAGAAAAATACGGACATGAGTCCAGAACGGTTCTCGAAAGAAAACCTTCAGAATTTCTCAAATGACATGAATGCCTTGAATAACCGTATTATCGAGAAAGCGAGAAGTATGCTCTCCCCGGAACAATTAAAAGCATTTGAAGAAGCCATTAAAGCCACCATGGAAATGCAGGAAGCACAATTGGAAATGGCCGGCCAAATGTTTGGCGGGAAGCAGAACTAAAGCGCTTTTATGATTAACGCAACCGAAGTGATCAGAAGCACTGCATAGATCAAGAAGGTGTAGTGCTTCTGTTCTGTTTTGTGGGTAAGCCACCATCCAAGTGCAACGCCCAGCGGAATAACCGGAAGCAATACAGCTCCCAGCTTCAGGTTTTCAGGCTGAATGCGGCCAAGCATGGTGAACGGCAGCACCTTGATCAGATTGAGCATCCAGAAGAATGCACAGCTGGTTCCTGCAAATTTTTTCTTTTCCAACTGCTGCGGCAAAAGATACATCTGCATGACAGGTCCCGCCGCGTGCGCAAGCGTAGACGTCATACCCGCCCCAAAACCGAATATATTCCCTTTAAGCCAATTCGGCTCCGAAGCATGAATATGCTGAAGGATCCATTTCTTCGCGGCAAAGTAGACCACAAATACAATACCGAGCAGGCCTATCAGGATCTTCAACGCTTTATCCGAAACAGCAATCATGGCTGATTCATCGGAAACAAATAGAAAGCTGGCTAACACCACGCCGAAAACGGTCGCAGGCATTAGATAAATCAACCGCCCCCACTGGACATGCCGCCAATAAAACAGCAACGCTACCAGATCCATCAGGCAGAGCATCGGAAGCATAAACCCCACAGCCGCGCGCGCTGCCTGTGCCTGGGCAGGCCAAACAAGAATCAGGATCGGTAGCGCAATGGCCCCGACCGGAAAGCCGCCCTTGCTCATGCCAATCAGAAATAAGCTTAGCCCGATCCAGAAAAGGTCAAGCAATGCATAATTCGATAGAAATTCCATTCAAGCTACGCCCCAATGCGACCTTTACTGGAAGGCAGGAGGTCCAGTGCCCGGGGATCGGAATCGCACGCAACACGCAGGGCACGGGCAACCGCTTTAAAGATCGCCTCAATGCAATGGTGCAGGTCTTCGCCGTATTTTAATTCAATGTGCAGATTCATTTTGGCTGAATCGCAGAACGAGCGCCAAAAATGCTTAATGATAATCACGTCAAAATCACGGATATATTTTTGCTCGTGTTCCATGGTGTAGACAAAATATGGACGACCGCCCAGATCCAGACAGACCTCGGCCTGTGCGGAGGCTTCGTCCATCGGCAACACCCAGAAACCATAGCGATTGATCCCCTTGCGATCGCCCAGCGCTTCATTGAGCGCCTCGCCCAGCACAATGCCCACATCCTCAACAAGATGATGATAGTCCACATCAATATCACCGGACGCTTTGATCTTCAGGTCGAACAAGGCGTGTTTTGCAAGCAGGTCCAGCATATGGTCGAAAAAAGGAACCCCGGTAGAAATTTCATAGTCGGCCTTGCCATCGACGTTTAGTGAGAGGTCAATCTGTGTTTCCTTCGTATTGCGTTCAATATGCGCTGTGCGGGACTGTTCCATAATCGTTCCTTTAGTTCCGGATAACTTAAAAGTGGACCTACCTCCCATCAAGCTATAAAGACGCGAGGTTTTCTGCCTATAAAACAAACACCCGCCGGCCTTCTTCCGGCAGCGGGTGTTTAATTAATCAGAAAACGGACGGGTTTATTCTACCGGAGCCTCGTTGGTGCTGATATTGACATCAACCGTTTCGACGGGAGCCGTATCCGGAGCAACAATTTCTATAGGCTCATCAATCTTAACCGGAGCATTCGTGTTTGCGCTCCAACCTTCACTCTTCAGTGATTCCATCGCGGCCGTTGCGCTGTCTACGATCGTCTGGTAATGGGCGACCATCACTTCTTCATACAGCTTGTCAATTTCTTCCAGGCGCTTGGTTGCTGCGTCAAGCTCCTCCTTGTTGGAGGTCAACTCAATTTCCAGATCGGAAACCGCAACGGTATTCGCGGCACTCATCACCTTCGAAGCCTCGGCATATCCCTTAATGATTTTCAGCTGGGTTAAGGCCTCTTCGAGCGAAGCCTGAAGCTCAATCAACTCAGCCGCGTTCTCTTTGCTTTTTTCCAAACCAGTCATGGCAGACTTTTTCAATACATCAATAGATGCCTCATGGGCATCCGCCCGATTCAAATAGTCCCGATGCGAGGCATCGATCATTTCCTGTACCTGAGATGACGTTGTGCATCCGGCAAGTACCATGGCTGCGACTATAGCAGTACTGGAATATATTATTTTCATTATGCTCTCCTATTCGGTTTTCCCTCTTTCCTGAATTAACGCTAGAACCTTCAGCGTTCAGGGTCAACTTCTATTTATCGCAGCAGGAATACGGCCAGAAATGGAATCCACATCAGTTTGTCGGGAACTGACCACACAGCTCCTTTCTCTCGATGAATTGCCATGTAATATAGTACTCTTTTTGTACTTGATTAAACAGCGGCACGGCCTATACTCAACAGCACTTAAAACAAAAGGGATATATAAATGGCTTCAATTACTTTAAAAGGGAACCCCATCAATACTGCAGGCGAACTACCAGGCGTTGGAAGCGCTGCTCCTGCATTTAACGCACTTAAAACCGACCTGTCGGAATGTTCGCTATCAGAGCTCTCAGGCAAGAAGGTTGTTCTCAATATTTTCCCCAGTATCGATACGGGCGTCTGCGCAATGTCGACGACCCGCTTCAATAAAGAGGCCGGTTCACTGGATAATACAGTAGTCTTGTGCATCTCCATGGACCTTCCTTTTGCGCTAGGCCGATTCTGTGGAGCAGAAGGGCTGGACGATGTTGTACCCGTCTCCACCTTCCGCAATCCGGAATTCGGAACCGGCTACGGTGTTACCATCATTGATGGTCCGTTGGCCGGCCTGCTCTCACGTGCTGTTGTGGTGATTGATGAATCAGGCCATGTGGCGTACACCGAGCAGGTTCCGGAAATTACGCAGGAGCCGAATTATGAGGCCGCTCTGGCTGCCCTTTAAACCATTTCCCTAGAAACACCCCACCCCAGAACGGGTCGCCTCCTCCCCCTTGGCGGCCCGTTCACCTTTTCACAGAAAACGGCGCTCCAGTTACGGAGCGCCGTTCTCTTTTTGTATGGGTTGAGGGTTAGGTTAGTTTAATCTGCCGGGGAGCCGGTTTCTTTGCCTCCGGCTTTTTCGGCAGGGCGAGTGTGAGCACGCCGTTTTCATAGTTCGCCTCAATGGCATCCTGCTTCACGGTTTCCGGAAGCTGAAACTTCCGTTCAAAGGAACCGTAGCGGCGTTCACTGAAGAGATAGTTTTTCTCCTCGACCTTTTCTGCCGCTTTCTTTTCGCCGCGGATCGTCAGGACATCCTCATCCACAACAATCTCGACGTTTTCCTTACCTATGCCCGGAAGCTCTGCGGCAATCGTGTAGTCATTTTCGGTTTCCGCAATTTCAAACTGCGGAGCCAGTGTGGAACCGACAGGGCGCCGGCAGGATGTATCTCCGAAAAACTGTTCGAAGATATGATCAAACGGGTCGGTATAGATCCCATTGTTTTTTCTCTTAACCGGATGGAACATAACATACCTCCTTATGTTTAGATGTTTGTTCACTCAGTTGTGCCATCCTTAATGCAACGGGCATGCCATCGTTGTAAGTTGCCTATTTACAACGTCTATAAGATTCTTCAGCTCAGAAAGTGCGCCATTCATGCCCATGTGGGAGTCCCAAAAGGGAAGGTGTGTCCCAGATAGTCGAAGGCCAAACTTCCAACAGGCGGAAAAACCAAATAGGGTGCTTTCAGTGATTGGAGAAATTTTATGACCCGATGTAAAAGCTGCCTGATGAAGGCTGAACCGCTCAATGGCCATTGCCCGGTATGCGGTATTGTTCAGGATAAGAAAACAGGGGACTTATCCCCCACCGAAAAGAAGGTCCGGTTCCATGCCCGCGGCATCCGACTAGTCGCGATGCTCCATCTGATTGGTGCCGCCATAGCCGTTTTTATCATGCCCGAATTCGCAGGGGCATTTGCTATTACAATTGTTGCCCTCCTGAATACGATACTGGCGTATGGACTAGTTCGGTATTCACACATTGCCTATAAAGCAGCAACAGCATCATACTTCTGCGTAGGCATGATCGGTGTCATTACCATACAACTGTTCCTTATTCTGGTTACCTTAGTTGCCCTCTACCTGATCGGCAACGGAACTTCCAAGGCCATCTTCGAACGCCTCCTGCCGGAAACAGTTTAAAAGCGGCGGCTATCATATGCCCAGTGGAGTAATGCCTGCCGCTGTCTGGGGCGACAGTTGAGATCACCTCGCGCACAGTTTTTTGTAACCTGTGCTATGTGCCGCGTCATGGCGCGCCATCGTTTGATCTGCCGCTCATCATCTGAATGACGGCGGCCCATGTGGTAGCGGCAGTACCATTGAAACCAGCCACGCGGATCGTCAGGGTGGATCCAGCCTTTTTCTTCCCAGTAACTCAGCGGAGTTGACGCATTAACCCCAAAATAGTTGAGAGAGGAATCATGCCGCTCTGCGCATAGCTTTGCGGCCTTAAACCAGGAAGCGGGAAATTCATCACGGCAATCCGTCATGTATTTCCCGCCGAAGATGCCCATTTCGAGCATCTGCCTGGGTATAAGTTCCGGATCGAAATCCGGATGGAAGTTGCGCCCGACCAGTTCTGACAGGAAATAAGCATATCCCTGCTGCATCCGGTCATGGACAACAACTTCTTTTTTCATTCCCGCCTATCGATCACCCATGGGGGTGTACGGACGCAGGTTTGAGCCGGTATAGACCTGGCGCGGACGGTTGATGCGCATGTTCTGCACGTGCATTTCGCGCCAGTTGGCAATCCAGCCCGGCATACGGCCGATGGCGAAGAGAACCGTGAACATATCAACCGGAATACCGATCGCACGCAGCAGGATACCGCTGTAGAAGTCAACGTTAGGATAGAGGTTACGCTCAACAAAGTAGGAATCACTACGGGCCATTTCTTCCAGCTTCTTGGCGATATCCAACAGCGGATCGTCAATATTCAGTGCTTTCAGAACAATATCCACCTGCTCCTTAAGGATCTTGGCGCGCGGATCAAAGCTCTTATAAACACGGTGACCGAAGCCCATAAGTTTAACGTTAGAGCTCTTATCCTTCGCCTGCTCAACATATTCATGCGGATCGATTCCGTTTTCGTGAATATTGGTCAGCATTTTGATCACTTCCGCATTTGCTCCACCATGCAACGGTCCCCAAAGAGCACCGACGCCGGCCGCAACAGAGGTGAACAGGCTGGCGCGTGAGCTGCCTACCAGACGGACAGTGGACGTGGAGCAGTTTTGCTCGTGGTCGGCATGCAGGATGAAGAACAGATCCATGGCGCGCTCTACTTCCGGCAGTACTTCATACGGCTTGAATGCTTCGGAAAACATCATGTGAAGGAAGTTACCAGTGTAGCTCAGGTCAGGACGCGGAGGCATGAAGGGCAGCCCGACCGAAGAGCGGTATGCCCATGCTGAAATTGCACGAACCTTGGAGAGGATCTTCATGGCAGGAACCGTAAACCCTGGACCTTCAGTGGCTGTGGTCAATAGCTCCGTGTTGTAGCACGCCAGCGTATTGAGCATGGCGGACAGAACAGCCATGGGCGGTGCATCGGCTGGGAAGCCTTCGAAGTGCTGTCTCAAACCATAGTGCAGGGAAGAATGCTCACTGAGTTCACTTTCGAATGTTGCCAGCTCTTCTTCGCTCGGCAGATGCCCGTACAGAACCAGAAAGGCCGTTTCCGTAAAAGTAGAGTTGGCAGCGAGATCCTCGATGGCATAACCGCGGTGACGCAGGATGCCCTTTTCACCATCAATAAAGGTGATGTCGGAGGTGCAGGATCCCGTGTTCCCGTAGCCCGGGTCCAAGGTGATCATTCCAGTCTTCGCACGCAGCGAAGTAATGTCTATACCAATTTCATTTTCTGTGCCGACAACCGTGTCGAGCTCCAGTGTCTTTCCATCGAACTCGATGGTTGCTTTTTTATCACTCATAATTAATACCTTCCTATTTATTTAAAGCTTCTCTAACGGTCTTTCCGATATCAGCTGGGGATTCAACCACATTGATACCACATTCTGCCATCAGTTTTTTCTTTGCCGCAGCGGATTCATCCGCCCCCGACACAATAGCTCCGGCATGGCCCATACGACGGCCGGGCGGAGCGGTTTGTCCTGCAATAAAGCCGATCACCGGCTTTGTAACATGATCCCTGGCATACTGCGCGGCTTCGATTTCCATCGATCCACCGATTTCACCGATCATGACAATGGCTTCCGTTTCCGGGTCGGCCTCGAACATTTTCAGCAAATCCAGCATGGTGGTCCCGATAATCGGGTCCCCGCCAATACCGATGCACGTCGACTGACCGAGTCCTTCCTCACCCAGCTGGTGAGCCGCCTCATACGTCAGCGTACCCGATTTGGAAATAAGGCCAACGGTTCCTTTATTGGCAATGAAGCCGGGCATGATACCCACCTTGGCTTCGTCCGGCGTTAGAATGCCGGGGCAGTTCGGGCCGATAAACCTTGATCCGGTCGTTTCAACAAAGGCCTTAACTTCAACCATCTGGGCCACCGGAATTCCTTCCGTGATGCACACAATCAGTTCAATACCCGCAGCAGCAGCCTCCATGATGGCATCCGCAGCAAAGGGGGGCGGAACAAAAATAAGTGAAACATTGGCCCCGACTTCAGCACGCGCTTCTTTGCAGCTGTTGAATACGGGAACTTTACCTTCCAGCGCGGTTTGACCGCCCTTACCCGGTGTTACTCCGCCCACGACGTTTCCGCCGTATTCCAGGCATTGTGTTGCATGGAAGGTTCCTTCAGAACCGGTAATTCCCTGTACGATAATTTTTGAATCTTTATTTACTAAAATAGACATAACAATCAGCCTCTCGCAGCTTCTACAACTTTTTGCGCGGCATCCGCAAAGGAATCCGCAGAAATGAGCGACACCTCCGAATTGGCCAGCAATTCCTTCGCAACATCCGCATTCGTTCCGGCCAGACGCACAACAACCGGTACGTTCAGATCCAGCTCTTTAACCGCTTCAATAATCCCGTTGGCAATACGGTCGCAACGGACGATCCCACCGAAAATGTTGATCAGCACCGCTTTAACGTTGGGATCCGATAGAATAATCCGGAATCCGTTTTTCACCGTTTCAACATTTGCTCCGCCACCCACATCCAGGAAGTTAGCCGGAGAGCCCCCAACCTGTTCGATCACGTCCATGGTAGCCATGGCCAGGCCGGCGCCATTCACCATGCAACCGACCGTTCCATCGAGTTTAATATAGTTGAGGTTATATTTTCCGGCTTCCACTTCGGAAGGATCCTCTTCATCCAGGTCGCGCATTTCGGCAACATTGGAATGCAGGTACAGCGCATTTTCATCAAAGTTAATTTTGGCATCCAAAGCCACGACATCGCCCTGCTCGGTAACAACCAACGGATTGATTTCGACAATCGAACAATCCAGTTCCCGATAGAGCTTGTAAAGCCGCTGGAAGATTCCGGCCGCCTGCTTTGCGGCATTACCTTCAAGGCCGAGCGCCAGCACCAGGTTTCTTGCCTGGAAACTACGCAGGCCAAAACCGGGGCGAATCGCTTCCTTTACAATTTTTTCAGGCGATTCTTTTGCAACTTCCTCAATCTCCATTCCCCCCTCAGAGGAAACCATAAAGACATCCATCCCTTTGGAACGATCGAGCGTAATGGCCGCGTAGAACTCCTGCTTGATATCGAGGGCTTCCGCAACCATCACCTTCTTAACTTCCCGGCCTTCGGCGCCGGTCTGATGGGTAACCAGCGTCATACCCAGGATGTTCTGAATATTTTCCAGTGCCGCTTCTCGGGAGGTGGAAAACTTTACCCCGCCGCCTTTTCCGCGACCGCCTGCATGGATCTGTGCTTTAACGACATACTGCTCGGCACCCAGCTCTTTGTTTACCTGATCAACAGCGGCTTCCGCCTCGCCGGGATCTTCGATCGTAACGCCATCCTGAATCGGAATGCCGTATCCCTTCAACAGCTCTTTGGCTTGGTATTCATGTATTT
The DNA here is from genome assembly GCA_964486885.1 of uncultured Verrucomicrobiota bacterium. Lineage (GTDB taxonomy): Bacteria > Verrucomicrobiota > Kiritimatiellia > Kiritimatiellales > Pontiellaceae > Pontiella. The sequence continues at coordinate 78,195 of CAZAPF010000012.1, read as the reverse complement.
TCATTTAGTTTCTGATTCCTTTTTTTCAACCTGTTCCACGGTATCGTGAATAAAGCGTAGAATTTGTCGGATCGTTACCAACCCGAAGCCGCCGTCCTTCAAGCGCAGCGGCACGTGACGGTGTCCACTGATCGACAGAAGATTGATTACATCGCCGATGGAATTCGACTCCTCCATGATTTCGTAAACCGGACGCATGATCGAAGAGATCGGCTGGCGGTCGCGGTCGATGGAGGTCAGCACCACATTCTGAATAATGTCGCGTTCGGAAAGAATTCCGTAGAGCTGCTTTGAATCGCCGACGAGAATGCATTCGATCTTGGCCGCTTTGAAATGCGCGATGGCCTTTGCAATACTGTCGCGAGGCGAGAGCATCTTCGAGCGTTTGTAGTCGTAGTCGTAGAAGATCTGACCAATCGTCGTTTTCAGGCTGGCGGTGAGCGGATCCGTGGATTTGAGCACGGTATGAATCTGTTCGTCCATCACTTGCGACTCATCGTTGGCCAGCGAGCTGATACTGCTGGAGCGTTCTATCGACTTGCCTTGATCCGTAACCGTCCAGTATTCGGATCCACGAAGCAGCGCCTGCAGATTGCGCCGTCCCTTCAAGGCGGTCACGCTCTTAATTTGTTCAACGAGTTCTTCCTCATAGACCGGCTTCTTCACGGCGCGGTAGATTCCGACCGGAAGCGGGAAATCGGGGTAGTCCATCTCGGTCAGCATCGAAGCATAGTTCGGGTCTTCGCGATACATGTCGTGCACCACCAAATCTTTTTTGGTAATACCCTGTTCGCCGATGGTCACCACGATGGGATCAACCCCCCGAAGCATGATGCCCTTATTGCGTTTCTCGCCGAAAATAAGCGGCTTGCCGTGTTCAAGATACAGCAACCGATCCTCACGACACGAACGATCGGAGATATCGGTCCAGGCTTTCTTGTTGAAAATTACACAACTCTGCAGGATTTCAACAAAGGCGGTACCCTGATGCTCGGCTCCAACCTTCAGCACTTCCGTAATATGCTTCGGATCTGTATCCACGGCGCGGCCGATAAATGTGGCCTCGGAAGCCAGCGCAATACGCAGCGGATTCAGCGGCTCGTCGATCACCCCATACGGACTGGTCTTGGTGATCTGCCCCTTATCGGAGGTCGGGCTGTATTGCCCTTTAGTCAGGCCATAGATCTTGTTATTGAGCAGGATAATGTTCATGTCCAGATTACGGCGCAGCGCATGAACCAGATGGTTACCGCCAATGCTTAACCCATCGCCATCACCGGTAATGACCCAGACGGACAGCTCCGGATTGGCCACCTTGATTCCGGTGGCAATGGTGGGTGCACGACCATGAATCGAATGAAAACCAAAGGTATCCATATAGTATGGGAAACGGCTGGAACATCCGATTCCGCTGACGAATACAAACTTTTCCTTCGGAATGCCAAGCTGCGGCAGCACATTCTGCACGGCGTTCAGTACGGCATAGTCACCACACCCGGGACACCAGCGCACCTCGGAAGACGAGACAAAATCCTTACGAGTCAAATATTCTTTTAAACCGTCCATGATTCCCCCCTACAAATAGTCCTTGATACCGTCTACGAGTTCCGAAATCAGGAACATGCGTCCCTGGACTTTATTGATGGATTTTACATCAACCAGATATTCCGAACGCAGCACGCGCGACAGCTGACCGAGGTTCATCTCGGGAACAATGACATGTTCAAACTGCTGCATCAGCTCACCGATATTTTTCGGCAACGGATTCAGGTGACGCAGATGGGTATAACTGACCGACTGCCCATCAGCACGCAACTGCTCAACAGCCATCGTGATGGCGCCGTGCGTACTGCCCCAGCCCACCACCAGCACCTTGCCACTGGTTTCACCCAGCACGCTGGCAGGCGGAAGATCATTGGCAATTCCCTGCACTTTCTCCGCCCTAAGCCGGCACATCTTTTCGTGGTTTTCGGCGTCATAGCTTACCAATCCGGTATCTGTCTTTTCCAGCCCGCCGATACGGTGCTCGAAGCCCGGCCTACCCGGCACAGCCAGTCGGCGCGCTAAGGTCTTGGAATCACGCAGATAGGGAACATATTCTTCACCATGCTTAATCGGCTCGACTGAAATATCGGGAATATCCGTCACGTTCGGAACCTTCCACGGCTCGGAGCCGTTGGCCAGATAGGTATCGGTCAGCATGACGACCGGCGTGCGGTATTTCAATGCAATGCGCGCGGCCTCGATGGCACAGTTAAAACAATCTGAAGGGGAGTTCGCCGCAATCACCGCCACCGGCGATTCGCCGTTACGGCCATACAGCGTCTGCAGCAGATCCGCCTGCTCGGTCTTGGTCGGAAGCCCGGTACTCGGACCGGCGCGCTGAACATTCACAACGATAAGCGGCAGTTCTGTAATCACCGCCAGTCCGAGCGCCTCGGATTTCAGGCAGAGACCGGGACCGCTGGTGGTCGTTACGCCCAGCGTGCCCGCAAAAGAAGCGCCGATGGCCACGCCAATGGCGGCAATTTCATCCTCGGCCTGCACCGTCTTGACGTTGAAATTCCGGTGCTTGGAAAGCGTCTCCAGAATCGGGGTGGCCGGCGTGATCGGATAGCTACCCAGCACCAGATCTCGCCAACTGTTTTCCGCCGCGGCAATCAATCCGAGTGCGGTAGCCTCGTTGCCCGTAATCTTGCGATAGATTCCATCGTCAAGCATGCGCTGGTTGACCGTGTATTGCGGGATATCAATATCCTTGTTTTCCCCGACAATGTATCCGGCTTTCAGCGCAAGACTGTTGGCATCGGCCATCATGGGGAGGCGTTCCCGCCATTTGGTTTCGATCCACTCCAGCGTCATGTCGAGCGGACGGGAAAAGACCCAGTAGGCGATGCCCAGTGCAAAAAAGTTGCGGCAACGCGCACGCAGCGCAGGCTTGAGCGGCAGCTCCTTGAGGGTTTCTTCCGTCAATGCATTGATATCGACTTTAAGCACACGGAATTCATCTTCCAATGCCGGGTCATCCAGCGGATTGGTTTCGTACAGGGCCTTCTTTAGGTTGGCCGTAGTAAACGATCCCGTATTAACGATCAGCAGTCCTTTTGGCTCCAGCTCGCGGAGGTTCACCTTCAGCGCGGCCGGATTCATGACCACCAGCGCATCGGCCTTATCGCCCGGCGTCATGACACCGCCGCAACCAAAATGCACCTGGAAACCGGATACCCCCGGAAGGGAGCCGGCAGGTGCGCGGATCTCCGAAGGGAAATCCGGGAAAGTAACAATAGCATCGCCCAGCAAGGCGCTTGCATCTGCAAACAGTTCGCCGACCGTCTGCATTCCATCTCCGGAGTCACCCGCAAAACGAACGACCACCGAGTTCTTTTCAATCAGCTTGGATTTCTTTTCGGCCATGGCTTATTCCCCCGAAGTCCGTGCTGCAATCAGACTGCTGTCCGGCGGCAGGTTCAGTACTTCCAGCGGAAGATGCTCACTGATGAAAGCCATCAGGCCGCGAATGGATAGAATGCCCTCAATTTTATCGCCGTTCAGAATAGGCATATGGCGAAAGGGGTTGGAGTGAAATATTTCCAGCGCATCCTGCACCGTGAGCTCGGGTGTCCCCGAGAAAGGCTCTTTGGTCATGATGGTGTCGACGGGCGTTTCGCCGGGGAGCGTCGAACCGACAAAATCATGCATCAGATCACCGTTGCTGAGGATTCCGATGAGCTTCTGCTTGGCATCCACCACGAGCACGCAACCAATCTGGTTGTACTTCATCTCCTTTACGGCCTCAACAATCGGCGTACCGGTAGAGGCCACTGCCGGACGTTGAAGATCGACTTTACTAATCGGTTCCGACCAGAATGTTTCCTTTTTTCTTCCTGCCATGGAGTACCTCCCCCGTATCTTGCACCATAACCTAAACAGGTATTCAAATACCTCATTCTTAAGATGCTATATACTATCCGATAATTCCGACAATTGATAGTAATCCTATGCTTTTTTAAGGTTTGCTTTAATAAATTCGCGATTGAGCCGGGCAATATTTTTCACATCGATCCCTTTCGGACAGGCCACCGCGCATTCATATTCATTCGAGCAATTACCAAAACCAAGTGCATCCATCATGTTCACCATGTTTTTGACGCGTTCAGTGCGTTCGGGATGCCCCTGAGGAAGCAATGCATACTGGCTGACCTTCGCGGCCGTAAACAACATGGCGGATCCATTCGGACAAGCTGCCACACAGGCACCGCATCCAATACATTCCGCTGCATCCATCGCCGCTTCGGCGTCCGCTTTTTTGATCGGCGTCGTTGAAGCTTCCGGCGCATTCCCGGTTTTCACGGAAACATATCCACCGGCGGTGATGATGGCGTCCAGCCCGCTGCGATCAACAATGAGATCCTTGAGCACCTTGAACGGATGAGCACGGAACGGCTCAATGGCGAGCGTTTCGCCATCCTTAAACTTACGCATGTGCAGCTGGCAAAGCGTAGTCCGCTCATGCGAGCCGTGGGTTTTTCCGTCGACCAGCGTGCCACAGCATCCACAGATCCCTTCACGGCAATCGTGCTCGAAAGCAATCGGCTCAATGCCCTTGATAGTCAGCTCATCATTCACCACATCGAGCATTTCAAGGAACGACGCATCCGTATCGATATTGTTCGCCTCGTAGGTTTCAAAGCGCCCTTCTTCACCTTTGCTCTGGCGCCAGACTTTCAGCGTTAAATTGATTGTATTAGACATTACTTGTACGACCTCTGCGTTAGTTTAACTTCTTCGAAATCGAGCGATTCCTTGTGCAAAACCGGCTCCTCATCCAACCCCTTGAATTCCCATGCGCCGACATAACAGAAGTTATCGTCGTCACGTTGCGCCTCCCCTTCATCCGTCTGGCTTTCCTCACGGAAATGACCGCCACACGATTCAGCACGGTTCAGCGCATCCTTCACCATCAGCTCGGCAAATTCCATAAAGTCGGCCACGCGGTTTGCTTTTTCCAGCGCCTGATTCAAATCATCGGCAGAACCGGGAACATTGACGCGCTTCCAGAATTCTTCCCGGATCTTTGGAATTTTCCGGAGCGCTTCCTTCAGGCCCTCCTCCGTACGGGCCATGCCGCAGTTTTCCCACATCAGGTGGCCGAGTTCTTTATGGAAATCGTCCACCGTACGGTCACCGTTAACGGCGAGCAGTTTATCAAGCTTGTCCTGCGCGTGCTTTTCCGCTTCCGCAAAAGCTTCGTGGGCTGTAGACACCTTCTCAAACTTGGCCGATGCCAAATAATCATTGATGGTATTCGGCAGCACAAAATAACCGTCCGCGAGTCCCTGCATCAACGCACTTGCTCCCAGACGGTTGGCACCGTGGTCGGAAAAGTTGCATTCGCCGATCGCGTAAAGGCCCGGCAGTGTGGTCATCAGGTTGTAGTCCACCCAAAGGCCTCCCATGGTATAGTGCACAGCCGGGAAGATCATCATCGGCGTGGTATACGGATCTTCATCGGTGATGCGGTTATACATCTCGAAGAGGTTGCCGTATTTGGCCTCAATGTTTTTCTTGCCGAGACGCTCGATGGCATCAGCAAAATCAAGATATACGGCCTGACCGGTCGGACCGACTCCGCGGCCTTCATCGCAGACCAGTTTTGCATTACGGGATGCGAGGTCGCGCGGAACGAGGTTGCCGAAGCTCGGATACTTACGTTCCAGATAATAGTCGCGTTCGTCCTCCGGAATCTGGTTCGCCGGACGCTTGTCACCTTTTTCCTTAGGTACCCAGATGCGGCCGTCGTTACGGAGACTCTCGGACATGAGGGTCAGCTTGGACTGGTATTCGCCGTGCACCGGAATGCAGGTCGGGTGAATCTGCGTATAGCAGGGATTCGCGAAGGCAGCACCCTTTTTATATGCGCGCCACGCAGCCGTGGCATTGCAGTTCATGGCGTTGGTGGAAAGAAAGAACACATTACCGTATCCGCCGGTGGCCAGCACCACGGCATCGGCCGCATGACGGGTCAGCTCACCGGTAACGAGGTTACGGGAAATAATACCGCGGGCCTGTCCGTCGATCTCAACCACATCGATCACTTCGCTGCGGGTGTGCATGGTAACGCCGCCCTTGTTGATTTCCTTGCTGAGCGCGCCGTAGGCACCGAGCAGGAGCTGCTGTCCGGTCTGGCCGCGGGCATAAAACGTACGGGAAACCTGGGCTCCACCGAAGGAGCGATTGTCGAGATATCCACCGTATTCGCGGGCGAAGGGAATGCCCTGCGCCACACAGTGGTCGATAATCAGGTTACTGCATTCGGCCAGACGGTGCACGTTGGCTTCACGGGCACGGAAGTCTCCGCCTTTTACGGTGTCGTAAAAGAGGCGGTAGACGGAATCACCGTCGTTGGGATAATTCTTGGCCGCATTAATACCGCCCTGCGCCGCAATGGAATGTGCGCGGCGGGGACTGTCGGAATAGGTAAAGCAGTCAACCACATAGCCGAGTTCGGACAGTGTCGCGGCGGCAGAAGCGCCGGCGAGTCCCGAGCCCACAACAATCACGCTGTGCTTGCGCTTGTTGGCCGGGTTAACCAGTTTGACGTTGAATTTGTGCTTGGTCCATTTTTCGGCCATCGGGCCTTCTGGAATCTTTGCATCGAGTTTAATCATGATAAGTCCCCTGCGAGTAAATTAACGAATGAATGCTACGATCGGAATGATCGCGAAGGTGGATGCCATGGCGATGGCCAACAGCATGCTGACGAGCTTGATCTTGCTGCCTTCGCGCGGAATGTAGAGACCATAGGTCTGCAGTGAACTTTGCAAGGCGTGGCTCAGATGCAGTCCGACCGCGACCATAAAGAGTACATAGAAGATCACGTGAACGGGATCCTGAAAGCGGGCCAGGACCATGCCATAAACATCGTTTGCCATATGGCCATGCAGGTCGACCTTATCTTTAGCGGTGAAGGTAAAGTCGAGCAAATGCTTGATGATAAAGATAAAAATCATCCCCCCGGAAAACGGCATCAGCTTTGCCGCAAGCGAGCGTTCTTTCGACGATTTCTGCGAGTGCCGCTTTTCAGAAGCCTTGCGGTTGGCGAGCACCACCCGGAAGGCCATAATCATGTGAATGCTGATTGAAATGATCATCAACACCTCAATTCCAATTACAACCGGAACCAGCTGATGCAGGTGCATGGCATAGGAATTGAACAGATCCGGACCAAACAGGAACAAGACGTTTCCTCCCATGTGCGGAATCAGAAACAGTAAAAACATAATCAGCCCTGATGTTGCCAGCAGTAGCTTCTGGCCGATGGAAGACAGCCATGTAGAATTATTTTTCATTCGAAATACGCCCTCTATTTAAACGCTATTTTTCCCGTGCCCACCCGGACCACGGCTTCCTTAAAGTCGGGAAATTCTCCTTTTATTGGAGTACCTCTTAAGAAAACAGCCGCTGAGTAAAACTAAAATAACCCAGCAGGGAAATACAAATCTGTACATAATATCGAACATAATACATTGGTGTGTGACCCCTTTTTTTCAGTCCATATTCGTTGCAGGGGCGTAAAGGCGGTGCTACCTTCTGGCGGATTGTAAATTTTAACGGATAAACAGGAGAAAAAAAATGGCTCGAAAAAAGATCGCTTTAGTAGGTGCAGGTCAGATTGGCGGAACCATGGCACTGCTTGCCGCTCAAAAAGAATTGGGCGACGTTGTTACCATTGATATTGCAGAAGGTGTCCCTCAGGGAAAGAGCCTGGATATCACCCACGGTGCAACCATTATCCCTTCTTCCAGCAACCTGACCGGATCCAACGACTACGCAGCCATGAAAGATGCCGACGTCGTTATCGTTACAGCCGGCCTGCCCCGCAAGCCCGGCATGAGCCGTGATGACCTGCTTGAAGTCAACTGCGGTATTATTAAGACCGTCGGTGAAAACATTAAGGAACAGGCGCCGAATGCCTTCGTTATCGTGGTAACCAACCCGCTCGACGCCATGGTTTATACCATGCAGAAAGTTACCGGCTTCCCGGCCCATAAGGTTTGCGGCATGGCCGGCGTACTCGACAGCTCCCGTTTCTCTTCGCTGATCGCCCTCGAGCTCGGCGTTGCAGCAGAAGATGTAACCGCCATGGTTATGGGCGGCCACGGCGACACTATGGTTCCGCTGATCCGCTACGCTACTGCCGGCGGCGTTCCCGTAACCCAGCTGGTCGATATGGACAAGCTCAACGCCATCGCGGCCCGTACTGCCAAAGCCGGCGGTGAAATCGTTGGCCTGCTGAAAACCGGATCTGCCTTCTACAGCCCCGGCATCTCCGCCATCAAAATGGCCGAAGCCTTCCTTAAGGATAAGAAAAACGTCCTCACCTGCGCTGCCAAGTTGTCCGGTGAATACGGCATCGACGGTCTGTATGCCGGTGTTCCGGTTGTTATCGGAGCAGGCGGCGTTGAAAAGATCATCGAGGTTGAGCTCGATGAAACTGAAAAAGCGGCATTCGATGTATCCATCAATGCGGTGAAAGAACTTACCGAATGGGTTGAAAACAACTTTTCAGCTTAATTCCGCTAGTTCAGCCATGCTCGTTTCGGGCATGGCTTTATTAAATATCAAAACCCCTTAAAAGGTGTACCCAATGGAAGCGTTCCATAATTTACTGATCGACCAGCCCCTTATCGCTCTGTTTGCCGTCATAGCAACCGGACTGCTGCTCGGAAGCGTGAAAGTAAAAGGATTGAATTTGGGGAGCTCTGGGGTTTTGTTCACCGCCCTGCTGGCCGGCCATCTGGGCTATACAATACCCGGCGGCGTGGGAACACTCGGCCTCGTACTGTTTGTTTACTGCGTTGGAATCGGCGCCGGCGACCGCTTTTTTGCTTCGTTCGCCCGTGAGGGGGCCAATCTGGCCAAACTGGCCGTTCTCATTGTCGGACTTGGCGGCCTGGTAACCTTCGGGGCTGCTAAATTGCTGGGACTTCCTTCCGGATTAGCAACAGGCATTTTTGCAGGCGCACTGACCAGCACCCCTGCACTGGCCGCCGCAACAGAAGGCCTGATTGCCTCCGGCGGCTCCGAGGCGGTCAGTATCGGTTACGGCATCGCCTATCCCTTCGGAGTAATCGGCGTGGTTCTCTTCGTCCAGGTACTTCCCCGTATTCTGCGCCTGGATCTTGAATCCATTGACGCAGAGCATGCGGCAACCATTACAACTGACCGCGTGGATAACGTGCTCGTGGAAGTGACCAATCCCAATCTGTTCGGTAAACAGATTTCCAAATCCGGCGTCACCAAATTTAATGCCTGCCAGATCTGCCGAATTTATAAAGACGACCGCCTGGTTCCGCTGGCCTACGACGATGTATTTGCTGAGGGACAGATTCTCCTGCTCGTGGGCCTGCACACCGAAATGGATATTGCCGTGGATTTTATCGGCAAACCAAGCGACCGAAACGTCGTTAGGGATACCGACAACGAACGGCAGGAACTGATGGTTACTTCCTCCTCCTTTGCCGGTCGTAACCTTGGTGATATTGCCCCGCTCCGGAACTTCGGTGTTGTTGTCACGCGCATCACCCGGCTGGGGCTGACCTTTGTCCCGAATGCCGATACCATCATTGAGTACCACGATAAAATCACCTGCGTTGCACAGCTCGAAGACATCAAAAAGTTTTCCGTAGCCATTGGTCACCGCAGCAGTGCCGTTGATGCCACCGATCTACTCTCCCTCTCCGCCGGGCTCACACTCGGTATTATTGTCGGCCTGCTTCCGATCGGACTTCCAGGTGCAACTCCGGTCACCCTCGGCCTAGCCGGCGGACCATTGCTGGTAGCCTTGATTCTCGGACATTTTGGTAAAGTCGGCCGCATTGTCGGCTTTATTCCCCGGCCAACCCGTTTATTGCTCCAGGAACTCGGCCTCGTCTTCTTCCTGGCCAACGCCGGCGTTCGCGGTGGCGGCATGCTCGTTGCCACGCTGCAGGAACACGGCTTTGTCCTGTTTGCCATGGGCATCTGCGTATCATCCCTGCCGCTGATCGTGGCGTGGCCGATTGCAACGAAGTTCTTTAAAATGAATGCCCTGCAGGCACTCGGTGGCATTTGCGGAGGCATGACCTCCACCCCGGCACTCGGAGCCATCACCGCAAAAACCGACTCCACCATTCCGGTCGTGAGCTACGTTTCCGCCTATCCGGTTGCCCTTATCGTGATGATCGTGATCTCAAAAGTGCTCATTCAGGTTATCCAGACCATTTCATAGGCCAGGCCTCTAGACGCTGATCCAGTCCGCTTGCCAGCGTCCGGATCAGTGTGTACGGTGTTCGGCATGAAAACGACAACGACTGTACTCGCCGGATTAATCCTCGGATGCTGTTTACTGGCCTCCTGCTCCACCACACCCAACGCCGAATTTATTTCGCTGTTCAACGGAACGGATTTAACCGGTTGGACTCCGGCAACGGAAAATCCGGACTCGTTCTCCGTCGAAAACGGAACCCTGATTGTTAAAGGCGGTCGCTCCCACCTTTTCTACACCGGCAATGTGAACGAAGGATCCTTCAAAAATTTCGAGCTGAAACTGCAGGCCAAACCCTTCCCCGGAGCCAACAGCGGAGTCTATATCCACACCCAGTATCAGGATACCGGCTGGCCGAACAACGGCTATGAGTGCCAGGTAAATTCAACCCATAAAGATTCGAAGAAAACCGGCAGCCTGTATGCCGTGGTAAATATACTCGTGCTCAAGCCCGGCGAAAAAGAGCCCAAAGTCGGCGTGAATATCAAACACGATGCAGCGCCCAGCACCGACGGCGAATGGTTCGACTACCACATCACTGTAATCGGCGACAAAATCACAATACGGGTCAACGGTGAAACGCTGGTGGACTACATTGAGCCGGAAGGCGGATCAGGCCACCCCAAATTTACAGGCCGAAAACTTTCCGAAGGCACCTTTGCCCTCCAGGCCCACGACCCCAAGAGTGAAGTCCACTACCGTAATATTCGGGTTAAAGTACTGAACTGACATCTCACTGAATGGAGGGTTATTCGCTATCCACTGAGCTACTCTGGCGTAACGGACAGGATGTCCGCTCTACGTAGCATGGGCATCCTGCCCATGTAGTCCAGAGAGAATTCCACCTTCTGCAAACATCCGATCAACTATTGCAGTAACGGTCGGATCTTCGATGAGCGGCGGGGCGTGGTGCGGTTTGAGACGGGCATCGATGATGAGCGGGCCGGTGCAGCCCCAGTGCTTGAATTTAGTGATAGAGCCAATGCCATGAATGTCGTGAGAAGGATTGGAGCGTGTGAAAGTAACCCAAAGGAAATTGCTGAACTCGGCGGCGCAGAATTCAGGATCGTCACACAGCACGATCAGGGGAAAGTCATCGTTGGAAATATGCTTTTCGAGTTTTTTGCCCAGAGCTTCCAATTCTGACGGGGCAACATCGTAGTCTGAAAAGGTGTTATCGGAAACGGCCAGAATTCCGGGCGCGACCACGGCACAGGATTGCTCAATCTCCGGTTTTTCGCTGCTCAGTTTTCTGATTACATCACCACTGCAGGCAAAGACCACTTTGGAGCCGTGATTAACATCTGTACCGGAATAATCGAGCGTATCGATGCTGGTTTCGGTCTGGAAATGTAGATCACGTTCCCAGCGGATGCGGAAAAGCAGGTGTTCGAAATAGGCCGGGATATCGTGGACATCGAGCTCGGGGTTATCCGCTTCGTTGACCATGAATAAATATTTTGCGAGCGACAGCTGTCCTTTACCCAATACCGCGTTGGATATCGTGAGCAGCTCGGATGGACGGATGGTTTTAACGTAGGGCGTGTAACGCTCCTGCCCGATAGCCAGCAGCAGTGGGTGCACGCCGGCGGCATCGACAGCGTGCACGGCTTTAAGGCCGGGAATTTCTGTGGGGATTACTGCGCCGGTCATATCGTGAATCACTTCGCCGAAGGTGGTGTCTTCCTGCGGCGGGCGGCCGACGACGGTAAACGGCCAGATGGCATCTTTGCGATGGAATACCTCTTCCACTTCCAGACAGGGGAAAAGGTGATCAAGACTGTAATAGCCCAGATGATCCCCAAATGGTCCTTCGCGTTTCAGTTCGTCTTTGATGGTGCCGATAATGCAGAAGTCGGCGTCGGCTGAAACCGTCCAGTCCTTATAGTGGCTATACCGAAAACGACGTCCAGCGAGCAGTCCGGCAAAGGCGACTTCCGGCATGCCTTCCGGCAACGGCATGACGGCGGAAAAACTCATGGCCGGCGGGCCGCCGATAAAGATGGCCACGCGGAATGGCTTTCCGGCATCCTGATGGAGTTTTTGGTGTACGCCGATACCGCGGTGGATCTGGTAGTGCAGGCCAACTTCTTCATCCTGAATAAATTCATTTCCGGACAGCTGGATCCGGTACATGCCGAGATTACTTTTGAGCGGCTTCCCGGCATGTTCGGGATGCTCGCTGTATACCTGCGGCAATGTGATGAAAGGGCCGCCATCGTCCGGCCAGCTGGTAATCGGCGGAAGATCACTCAGTTTCGCACGACATTGAAAAAGCGGTGCGCTTTTGACGGAAACCTTTTTGGGCAGGGCATTCAACGCGGAGAGTCCGGCACGGATTGCTTTACCGGGGTTTTTCATTAATTTCAGGGGATCGGCTTTAGATTCTACCAGCGTGGCGACCTGATCATAGGTGTCTTTAAAAATCAGACGTGCGCGCTCGGGTGTGCCGAATAGATTGGAGACACAAGGAAAGGCACAGCCTTTAACGTTTTCAAACAGGATGGCAGGCCCCTTTTCCTGATAGATCCGCCGCTGAATCTCCGCCATTTCCAGATGTGGATCAACCTCTTCGGTAATACGCAAAAGCTGACCGTTCTTTTCCAGTGCCTCAACGCATTCTCGTGTACTTCGATATCCCATCGCCTTCCTCTTCTGTTAATCCACCCATCTTCTTTGAGCACGGTAACTGAGGGCAAGCGGATTCCTGAACATTCAACAGTGGCCACCCGGTTGACAGAACGAAAAAGAGGGCTAGACTACGACTGAAGGAGGTGATTGAAATGTCATTCAATCAAACTTGGGAAGTTCTGGATCACGCCCGGGAATTCCACCGCAGGTTGATTCTCTTCTATGAGGATCTGCTCGATGTGGCCGCAGAGGAAGAAACCTGTGAACTCATCGAAGATCTGATTGCGCATGAGCAGACACTTGAAGCTCGCTTGAAGGAATATGAGGAAAACCTATCGAACAATGTCCTCGATACTTTTTTCAAGTATATGGTCGATGGAACGGAAAAACATTTTTCCGAATATGACGTACCTGAAAACGTCGATTCCGCGTATGTCATAACCGCCACGCGGCATTTTGATGAATGCCTCAGCCGTTTTTACCAGGAAATGGCACGCAAGGCTTTGTCGGAACAGCTACGTGAAATTCTGGTAAACCTGCAGGAAATGGAGCAGCGGGAACAGCTGGTGCTGAGCAAGCTGGAGCTCGGTCTGAAGGTCGCGTAATGTATTAGTCGGCCTGCGGTTCGACTTCAGGCTTGGCCTTTTCCCGGTGATGCGCGGCAAGCAGGTCATCGAGTTTTTCGCCAGTTAACTCGGTGAGGGTATTGAAGAGCTTATTCATAACCCAGATCATGATGATCATGCAGGGAATCAGAATAACCACATGGCCCAGACCGGTCATCTTGCCGAGTTCGGCTGTATAGGCTTCGGATCCGGGTTCACTCTTGAGGACAATTTTGGCGAGCGCATAGTTCATGCCTGAAGAAAGGAACATGGAAGAGGCAAACCCCCAGGTCAACCCGACCAACCTTTTTTCAAACTCGGCTTCGGTGCCCTTTTCCTTCAGTGCCTGTTTCAGGCGTTCAACATCGAACAGCGATTCGGTCATCAGGATTTTCTTAATGAGCGGGAACGGGGTTTTCAGTGATCCCACAATAACGATCCCGATAATGAGCGGAATAGCCGCTTCTTTAACGGCCACGTATTCCGGTGGAAGCTTGAGGATGCCGAATACGCCGGTCAACGTAACGCTGACGACACCGATTATGGACATAAAGTCGGCTTTACGTTCCTTGATGAGGGTATGCAGGCCATAAAAGATCGGAAACGCGAGGCCGACCACCAGCGCCCAAACGGGGCCCAGATACTTTTCCTTGCTGAGAAAGCTCAGAATTGCAACGGGAATAATAACGTTGAGCAACAGGCTCGTTAGTGGGTTTTGCTGTTTAGGTTGGCTATCGCTCATAATGACTCCGTAAATGAGCGCATTCTACGCACCCTTTGATTTAAAACAACGGAAATGGCGGGCGAAAAAAAAGAGCTGCGCGAGGAAAAGAGGAGGGAAACCCCGCGCAGCTCAAGTGAAACCCAAACCAGAGCTTCATATAAGAGACGCCCCTCGGCGGGATTTGTTGCATATTAATTTTTGTTTTTTTGCCTTAAATTCATAAAAACTTGATTTGTAAATGGTTACATTCGCACTTTTAAGTCAAATAAATCGGATAATACGGGCGTTCCTTTAACGATCCTTGAGTTTTTATGGATTCTCGCCCATCCTCCCCTTTTTTCAACAGGAGTGCGAAAATGAAGGATATTAACTGGGGAATCATCGGTTGCGGCAGTATTGCACATGTATTTGCAACCAGCCTTAAGGCTCTCGATAAGGGTACATTATTGGCAGGGGCCTCCCGAACACCCGGCCGGGCACAGGAATTTGCCGAAAAACACAGCATGGAAAGGGTTTATTCGGATTATGAGTCGCTTGTGGCCGACCCCGATATTGATGCCGTGTATATTGCCACGACCCATAATTTCCATTACGAAAATGCCAAACTTTGCCTGGAAAACGGGAAACATGTGCTCTGTGAGAAGTCCTTTACGGTGAATGCCGCTCAGGCAGCAGAACTCATAGAGCTGGCTGCAGCGCAAGGCCTCTTTATGATGGAGGCCGTATGGACCCGCTTTCTTCCGGCCATTGTGGAATTACAAAAGCGGTTGGCCGAAGGGGTGATCGGCGAAGTAAAAACCGTGACTGCAAATTTTTGCCTTGGTTTTACAGGTACGGTCTTTTCCAACGAACACCGACTGAAAAACAAGGCGCTGGCCGGCGGAGCCCTGCTTGATCTCGGGATCTACCCCATTACGTTTGCATCCATCGTATTCGACAAAGAACCATCACGCATTCAAAGCAGCGCGGTGATGACGGATACGGGCGTTGATGAAAGCTCATTCTACCTGCTCGATTATGAAGACGGTTGCCGCGCTATTTTATCTTCTTCCATGACCGACACCGCCCCTAACGAAGGAATCATCTTCGGAACAAAGGGCTTCATCAAAGTGCCGCTATTCTGGGGAGCCTGTGAGTTTCAGATTCACCTGAGAGATGCAGACGAACCTGAAACGGTGGAACTTTCCTACGTCGAAGGTGAAAACTTTAAGTTTGAAATCGCCCACGCCATGGAATGTATTGAAGCCAAAAAAATGGAGAGCGACGTGCTGCCGCTCTCCAAAACCCTGTCCATTATGAAGACCATGGACACGCTTCGCGACCAGTGGGGTTTGGTCTTTCCGGAAGAAGAATAGTTATTCCGGTCTGGAATCGTCCTTCATTAAGTCCAGCTCGCGAATCCAGATATTCCGGAAGCGCGTATTATTGCTATGATCCTGCAAGGCAATCGAATCTTTCGGGCCGTGCGGCTTGTAGACCGGAAGCTTTTTGTGCGTCGTAGGACCGAGGATTTCGGTCTTATGCTGAACTAGAATCCCGTTCAGGAAGACGGTTACATAAGCAGGTGAAACCAACTTATCGCCCTCGAAACGCGGAGCTTGAAAGATGATGTCATATTTCTGCCACTCACCCGGTTTTTTACAGGCATTGACCATCGGCGGTTGCTGCCCATAAACGCAGCCGGCCATGCCATCGGCATACGTGCGGTTTTCAAAGTTGTCCAGTACCTGAGTTTCATAGCGCCCCATCATGAACACACCGCTGTTGCCCGCACCCTGAGAGTCACCCTTTCGAGGGTTGGCTGTCTGCCATTCAATATGAAACTGGCAGTCGCCAAACTGTTGTTTGGTTTTGATTGACCCGGTAGGCGTACATTCCAGGTAGCCATTCTCGACCTTCCAGAGCATCTCTCCTTTCGGGTTATACTTTTTCTTCTTCGGGTTATCCTGCACAGAACCCGTCCATGCTGAGGCATCGGTTCCGTCAAACAGGATGATTGCATCCGAAGGGGCATTACAGGGATGTTCCCCGGGAGTCACCACCTGGGGCTGTGGGCGGTCAATATCATGCACACACCACCCGGAAGGAAGTTTGGGCGTATCGGTATAACCCCAGTTGGGCTTCTTCTTATCTGCGGCATGAACAATTCCGGCTACGATAAACGACAGTACGATTGCGGAAATAAGTTTTTTCATAGATGTACCCTTTATCAAGTTGAAGGAGGAAAGAGTACTGGTAACGGGAACCGAGGGTCTAGCATCGTTTCCGCTGAAAGTGGTATAAAATCGGCGCGAAGCCCCTGGTGATCTAACGAAACTCTATCTGCTCGTGGACAAAGAATTCCCTGAATCGCCGGATATAAGATTCTGAAAGCCTGCACCGCCATCCCGGGTAACCATAATCCCGAACACAATGGCTCCAACCAATACGAGCACAGAGATACCAACAAATATCTGTGTCAACCAGGTCATACCGCTCTTCTTTTCAGGATACATATCAATTCCTTATGAATAGTAGTACAGAATATTAGCAGTGTTCATGCCGGAGAGGCATGAATAAAACGAGCTGCAGTCCTCCGCAGCTCGTTTTTCGACTTACAGCATCACACATTTCACGCTAAGGCATCGGAAGCCCGTCCATGGAGTGCTCTGATTTTTCGAGCAACTCATCCGGCAGCGGGTAGTCCTGCAGATTCCCGTCAAGGAAGGCTTCATAACCCTTCAGGTCCATCAGACCATGACCGGACCAGTTAAAGAGAATGGTTTTTTCCTTACCTTCTTCCTTGGCCTGCTTTGCTTCGCGGATTGCCTGGGCAATCGCATGCGAAGTTTCCGGTGCGGAAATAAATCCTTCCGTGCGGGCAAACTGGATGGCCGCTTCATAGCATTCGGTCTGGCCGATTGATTCCGCTTCTATGTGCCCTTCCATCAGCGCGTGACTCACCATCGGCGCCATTCCATGATAACGAAGACCGCCGGCGTGCAGGGGCGGCGGAACAAATGTGTGACCAAGGCTATGCATCGGCAGCAGCGGAGTCATCATGGCTACGTCACCGGAATCATAGCGGTATTTAGCACGCGTAAGCGTCGGGCAGGCTTCCGGCTCTGTACCGATAATGCGAATGTCTGCACCGTTCATCCGGTCATTAATGAACGGGAATGCCAGTCCGGCAAAGTTGGAGCCACCGCCGGCGCAGCCAATTATAACATCAGGCGAATCACCGATCTTTTTCATCTGAGCCTGCGACTCGAGACCGATCACCGTCTGATGCAGCATCACGTGGTTCAGCACTGAACCCAACGCATAGCGGGTGTCTTCGGCCTGCACACATTCTTCAATGGCTTCGGAAATCGCAATCCCCAGCGAACCGGGAGTATCCGGATCTTCGGCCAGAATCTTACGGCCAGTTTCAGTATCCATGCTCGGGCTCGGCACACAGTTACCGCCCCACGTGCGCATCATAACCTTCCGGAAGGGCTTTTGATCAAAGCTGATACGAACCATGAACACCTTACACTCAATGCCGCCGACGAGTGAGCATGCGAAGGAAAGGGCTGAACCCCACTGCCCTGCTCCCGTCTCAGTTGTGAGCTTCTTGATGCCGAACTGTTTGTTATACCAGGCCTGTGCAACAGCCGTATTAGGCTTATGCGAACCGGCTGGCGACACTCCTTCGTTTTTGTAATAAATCTTAGCCGGGGTACCGAGAGCCTTTTCCAGTCGACGGGCACGGTAAAGCGGTGTCGGGCGCCAGATTTTATAGTACCCGAGAATATCTTCCGGAATGTCGACCCAGCGGTCAGTACACATTTCCTGCTCAATCAGATTCATCGGGAATACCGGAGCCAAAGCTTCCGGGCCGATCGGATTGCCGTTCGGATCCACCGGCGGCGGCATCGGATTGGCAAAGTCGGCGTTCAGGTTATACCACTGCTTCGGCAGTTCATCTTCGGTCAAAGTTACTTTGATCTGTTCACTCATCTAACACCCCCTGGTAATTAATAAATACGAACGAAAACAATGAGAGATAATACGCGCTTTAAAGGGTGTCCGTCAAGCGATGGAAAGGCCGATAATCAGAAGGTGTTTGCAGACTTGGCAAAACCCACAAAAGGCACGTAATGTGCTACCTCTTTCCCCTTGACCCCCCCTGCCAATTTGTCACATTGTGTACCGATTTGATTCTAAACCATTTTTAATGAAGGAAAGTGCAATATGTTGAACCGGGCTATGGGAATGTTTTCCAGCGATATTGGTATCGATCTGGGTACCGCAAACACATTGGTGTATGCGCGGGATCGCGGGATTGTTATTCGTGAGCCATCGGTTGTGGCGGTACAGGCCGGCACAAACCGGGTTCTGGCGGTGGGAGACGAAGCGAAGCGCATGCTTGGCCGTACCCCCGGAAATATTGTGGCGATCCGCCCTCTGAAGAGCGGGGTTATTGCAGACTTCGAAGTAACCGAAGCCATGCTCCGCTATTTTATCCAGAAGGTTCACAGCAGAAAAAGAATGGTACGGCCCCGGGTGGTGATTGCCGTACCAAGCGGTATTACAGAAGTGGAGAAGCGCGCGGTGAAAGATTCCGCAATGCATGCGGGCGCGCGCGATGTGTTTTTAATAGAAGAACCGATGGCCGCTGCAATCGGGGTGGGCCTGCCTGTACAGGAACCTGCCGGCAATATGATTGTGGATATCGGGGGAGGCACGACCGAGGTTGCCGTGATTTCCCTCGCCGGTATTGTTTATAGCCGGAGTGTGCGCGTCGGTGGCGATGAGATGGATGAGGCGATAATTCAGCACATAAAGCGGGAATACAATTTGTTGATTGGAGAGAGAACCGCCGAAGAAATTAAGATTACGATGGGATCCGCCCTGTCTTCCGGTGATGAAAGCACCATGGAAGTGAAGGGTCGGGATCTGGTGGCCGGACTGCCGCGGACGCTGACGATCAGCTCCGAAGAGGTACGTCAGGCCCTGCAGGATCCGGTAAACGACATTGTTGAAGCGGTACGTGTTACGCTGGAACGATGCCTGCCCGAACTGTCTGCCGATCTGGTGGATCGTGGGATGGTACTGGCCGGTGGTGGCGCATTACTGCGCGGACTGGATATCATGATTTCAGAAAAAACCGGCCTGCCGGTGCATATTGCGGATGATCCGCTGAGCGCCGTGGCAGAAGGTACTGGAATTGTCCTGCATGAAATTAATTTCCTTCGGAAAATGGCAGGACCGAACAGCTAGCTCTCCAACCTGATTTCCCGCTGCAACGTGCTGTTGCGCCTCTCCTTCCCGAGTGGGATGGATTGTGTTGAGGAACAGAAAAATTATGTACACCGCAGCGATAGGCATTGTGCTTATCGTGGTGTTCGTTCCGTTCCCCTCCTTAACCCTCAAGGGAAAAGGAGCGGTTCGTGGAACCATGGCACCGGCGGAACGAGGAGCGTCCAGCCTCTGGCAACGCTTGTCGGAGGCAACGGCTGCCGTACGCGGCATTGGCGGAGCTGTCGAAAAAAGCCGCGAGCTTTCTCACGAACTCGTCCGGGTTCAATCCGAACTCAACCGCCTGCGCGATGTAGAAACCCTCAACATCCGCCTGCAACGCGCTCTTGATTTCAAGGAAGCAAGCAACCATTCCATGGTTCCATGCGACGTCGTCAGCCGTAATATCAGCGGTTGGTGGAATACGGTCCGCATCGGCAAAGGTAAAAAAGCAGGCATCAGGGAAAACCGCGCTGTCATCAGCCCCGACGGACTGGTGGGCCGGACGACCGAAGCATCGGCTCACACCACCGAAGTGCTACTGGTTTCCGATCCGGCCTGCCGGGTCTCTGCCAAGCTGGCCCGCATCAATGTGTTCGGATTGGTGCGCGGAGCAGGCAGCACACTCAAGGGACACCCCAAGGCCCGCATGGAATTCATCAACAAGGATGCCGCAGTAAAAGTCGGCGACGAGGTCGTTACCTCCGGCCTCTCCAGTGCAGGTGGCGTTTTTCCGAAAGGCGTGCATATCGGCTATGTGGAAAAGGTCTACCGCGATGACTCCGGCCTTTTCCAGTATGCGGATATCATCCCGCGCGCCACCGTCGGCCTGCTGGACTATGTCTTTGTGGTATCCGAAGCCGGTAAGGAGGACGGATGAGATTTTTGAATTCAGATTTTAGAATTTTGAATTTTGGGTCTGCGACCGCCTTCCTTTCTAAAAGGCCAACGCCGCCTGAGTTCCATCAATCGGAAATCAAAAATCAGCAATCAAAAATGGTTTCCCTCTCCGGAGGTGAACAGTGAAACGTCGCATCCTTATGCTACTGACGATTGCTGCCGGTGCCCTGCTACAGCAGTTTCTTCCGGCCTGGCCGCTGTTTGGCGGCATGAAGCCCCCCATCCTTGCGGCCATGGCGCTGCACTATGCCCTTCGGCGAAATAACCGCGACATGTGGCTGGCCGTTTTTGCAGCAGCGATTATACAGGACAGTCTTGATCTGGGCACATACGGCCCCGCCCTGCTGGCCTTTCCGGTTATGGGCCTGCTGGCCAACCGTATTCGAAATGAAGTATTTTCCGACGGGCTTGTATCGCAACTTTGTTTCGGAGCCGTGATTGGTTTCTTTACCGCCTTCGTCACGCTGCTGATCTATACCGTGACCGGCCAGCGCCCCTTTCATTTTGGAATGGCCACGGTGCGGCTGTTCAGCTCATTCTTCCTTGGAATGGCTACATTGCCGCTGGTTTCGATCGCCATTACGCGCATCGAAGAAGCTCTCCCCAAACGCAGGGGGTACGGATGGCAATGAAGGTGAGGCGCAAAAGAGAGTCCAGCAGACTGGTGATCTGGGTCGTGTTTGGCCTGATGGTCATGGGCATGGGCCTGCTGGTTTCTAAGCTTTGGGAGCTACAGGTTCAGCATAACAGTGGCTTCGAAGAAGTTTTCCGGAACCAAAGCGTCCGGCGCGTCCGTCTGCCGGCCGTCCGCGGAAAAATCTACGACACCAATGGTGAATGCCTGGCCGACAGCATCCCGAACTATTGTATCGCCATCTTTACCGAAGAGCTTCGTGCGCCCCGCTCGGCAGTTGCCAACACGCTCGAACTCGTGCATGAAATCTGGGCACGCGTGGGAAAACGACCGGATATTACCTATCGCGATATTCAGCGGCATATTAGCATGACACCCAATGAGCCCCTGGTTGCATGGAAGGAACTCGATAGCCAGAACATGGCACGCTGGCGCGCAAAATTCGAGGACTGGACTGCCCCGCCAAAAGGTTCGCTGAGTAATCGCCGCCAAAAGATCCCCGGGTTGGATCTGGGCCGACCAACGGAAGGAAAGTCGATTGTCATTAAAACCGCCGACCTCAAAGAGCGGGGCACCAGCACCGCAGCCAACACGCTGGAACTGGTTTACGAAATTTCCGAACGCATCGGCATTCCGAAAACCGTGCGCTTTCAGGATATCAAAGACCACATT
Organism: uncultured Verrucomicrobiota bacterium; assembly: GCA_964486885.1. Lineage (GTDB taxonomy): Bacteria > Verrucomicrobiota > Kiritimatiellia > Kiritimatiellales > Pontiellaceae > Pontiella. The sequence goes on along the minus strand of CAZAPF010000012.1, from coordinate 56,461 downwards.
TATGCCCGCCGTCCCCTGCCCTTACTGGCTTGGAAAAATCTTGATGAAGAAACCATGGCCAAATGGGCGGATACCTGCTCTTCGCTGGCCGGAACGGATATCTACTATCAGCCGGCCCGGACGTATCCGTTCGGCGCAACCAATGCCCATCTGGTTGGCTTTACGCTGGAAGCGGATGCCATTCGCGAAGAGGAAGGCGGCGAACGCGTACACTTCGACATGCGGGGGATTCAGGGACGCAAGGGGCTGGAAAGCACCTACAACGAATTACTCGAGGGCGAGCCCGGACATCAGCTCGTGCAGATTGATGTTTCCGGTTTCCACCATCGCAATCTCCAGTCTCAACCGGCCAAGGCAGGCGGTGACCTTCTGCTTACGATCGACTCGAACATTCAACGCTTTGCCATGGAAGCACTGGCCATGAAACAGGATGGTGAAGATCCCGACCTGCCTGTTCGTGGTGCGGTTGTTGTGCTGGAGCCCGACACCGGCGATGTGCTGGCCATGGTCAGCTCGCCATCGTTTGATCCTAATATTTACATGCAGTCGAAGGCCTACCGCCAGGCTCTGCTCAAGGATAAATCCGCCCGCACCTATCACCGGGCCGTCTTCGGTCAATATCCTCCCGGAAGTACCTTCAAACCGGTTGCAGCACTTGGCGTGCTACGCGATCATCCTGATTATACCGATACCATCCACAATTGCGTGAGCCCCTACTATGTTGGTAGACGGCGCATGCGCTGCTGGGTTCATCCCGGTGCACACGGTGAATATAATATCCGACAGGCACTGATGCAGTCATGTAACGTGTTCATGTTCGAGATGGCCCGGGAAATTGGTTACGAATCAATTCGAGCCATGGCCAATGAATTCGGTCTGGGGCAATACGCCGGACTCTTCCCTAACCTGGATGAAGAACCGGAGCAACGGGATCTGAAATACGGCAACCTTCCGCAAACAAGTTACAATGAGACCGATACCTGCAATATGTCGATTGGCCAGGGAGCCATAACGGCCAGCCCGTTGCAGATGGCCATGGTGGCATCCACCATCGCAAACGGCGGTCGGCTTTACCGTCCCCGCCTCGTTGAAAAATTCCGATCTAATCCAAATGAGGACTACAAAGAAAATCCGACCTGGGAAATCCGGAGGGTCAATGTGCCGGTTGAGGCATTGGAGACCGTTCGCGGCGGCATGTATGACGTAATTATGCATTCCGAAGGAACCGCGAAAAAGGCCCGCGTTCCGGGCATTGCGATGGCCGGAAAAACCGGTTCTGCCCAATACAAAAAAAAGGTAGATGGCGAAGTGGTCAGTAGCGTGCACACCTGGATGATTTCCTATGCCCCATTCGACTTCCCGCGTTATGCCGTAGCCATGATTGTGGAAGACGGCGTGTCCGGCGGCAACACCGTCGGGCCTCGCCTGAGTCAGCTTTACACCAAGATTTTTGAATACGATGGAACCCTCACAAAGGAGGTCATGTGATGACACTCCTTTGTGAATTTGCGATTTGTGATTTACGATTGCTGATTTGTGGGTCTGCGACCGCCTTTGTTGATAGAAAACCAACGCCGCCTGAGTTCCTTAAATCGACAATCGGAAATCATCAATCATCAATACGGAACACCGGAGGTGTTCAGTGAACGGCATCCAACCCAAGCGTCTGGACTGGACGATGCTCGGAACAATTCTCCTGTTGATAGGATTGAGTGCGAGCTTCATCTACAGCGCACAGTTTAAATCCGACGATGTTGTGGGCTCCAACTGGGCGAAACAGCTTGTGTTTGCCGGCATGGGGCTGTGCGCCTATGCCACCATTGTCTGGTTTGACTACAGTAACGTTGCGCGACTTTCATGGTGGTTCTATGGAGGAGCCATTGTGCTGCTTCTATTGGTCTTCCTGTTTCCGAAGGTGAATGGGTCGCACCGGTGGATCCCATTACCCGGCTTCACCCTTCAGCCCTCGGAATTGGGTAAGATCGCCGTCGTTATCGGGCTTTCCGGTTATCTGGCGGCTCCGGACCGGGAAATGGACGAGTGGAGCACCTTTTTCAGCTGTGCGGCTATTGTCGGCCTGCCATTTCTGCTGATTGCAGCGGAACCGGACTTGAGCACTTCATTGACGTTGGCCCCAATTTCGTTGGCCATCATGCTTTATGCGGGGGTTAAACGGAAAATGCTCCTGATCGGCGTGGCCGCAGTCGTGCTGATTGCCGCAGTGGCGTGCATCTGGATTAAATATGAGGTGACGCCTGAAATTGAAAAGATGCCTGAAGCAGAACGCCCTGCCCTCGTCCTCCCGCGCATGCCGTTTTTGGAGGATTATCAAAAAGGGCGCATAAAAGTGTTCTTAACGAAGGATCATGATCTTGCAGACGCGGGGTGGAACAAGCTACAATCCCAGATTGCCGTGGGCTCAGGAGGCCTTTCGGGCAAGGGCTATTTAAAGGGGACGCAAAATATTCTGGGCTTTCTGCCCCGGACGGTTGCGCCGACTGATTTTATTTTCTGCGTGGTTGCAGAGGAAACCGGATTTATGGGTGGAGCCTTCTTTGTACTGCTCTACACCGTGCTGTTAGGAAGATGTATGCGGGTATCATTGAGGTCCCGAGATGAGTTTGGGCGGCTCATGGCGCTGGGAATCGGCGTCATGTTGTTCTGCCATGTGTTTGTGAATATTGCGATGACGATCGGCGTGCTGCCGATTACAGGGCTGCCGCTGCCACTGATGAGCTACGGCGGCTCTTTTATGGTCAGCACCCTGATCGCACTCGGGCTGGTGCAAAGTGTGTACCAGCGCCGAAGAATTAGATAAGGAGAATTACCATGCTTAAAAAACTGAAAGCCCTTGGAGGCAGTAAGCGGGAAAAGAAAGAGATTATCATCAACATTGAAACGCTTGAAACACGCGTTGCAGTGCTTGAAGACGGGAAACTGGATAACTTCCACATCGAACGCCAGGAAGACAACCGGATTGTCGGCAGCATTTTTAAAGGAAAGATTCAGAATCTGGAAGATGGCCTGCAGGCCGCCTTCGTGGATATCGGTTTAAAGAAAAATGCCTTTATCCATTACTGGGACATGATTCCGGAAGATGCCGCTCGTCTTGAACGCGAAGAAGGCGTCCGGGCCAAGAGCTCAACACGCCGTCGGAAAAAATATAAACCCAATGAAATGACGAAAATCTTCCCAGTCGGCTCGGAAATCATCGTGCAGGTCACCAAAGATGCCATCGGCACCAAAGGGCCGCGCGTAACCGCCAACCTCAGTATTCCCGGCCGCTTCCTCGTTATGATGCCCGGTACCCACCTGAAGGGTATTTCCCGTAAGATTGATGATGTTAAGGAGCGTAACCGCCTGAAAAAGGTGCTCTCCCGTCTCCCGATCCCCGATAATATCGGACTCATTGTCCGGACCGCCGGATCCGGTACGCGTAAAGTCAGCTTTGCCCGCGATGCCCGTACCCTCTTTGAGGTTTGGAACGATATTGAAAACGGCATCAAGAATACGCCGGCACCCTGCACACTCTACAGCGAGCCCAAACTGGCCGAACGTGTTGTGCGCGACTATCTTACGGAAGACATCGACCGTATCTATATCGACAACCGCGAAATGTTCGATAAGACCCGGCAGATTATCGCCAAGTTTTCCCGTCGCTCCCGCAACTGGGTACAGATGTATGGCGGCGAAGAACCGATCTTTGATTACTTTGACGTGGAAAAGCAAATTGAGTCAGCTTACCGCCGCAAGGTCTGGATGAAGTCCGGCGCCTACCTCATCTTTGATGAAACCGAAGCGTTAATTGCCATCGACGTGAATACGGGGCGGCATAAAGGCAGCAAATCGCAGGATGAATCCATTCTGCAGGTAAACCTGGAATCGGCCGAGGAAGTGGCCCGCCAGCTGCGTCTGCGGAACGTCGGGGGGCTGGTGATTGTCGACTTTATTGATATGCGCTCGAAACGTGACCAGAATGCCGTATACCGCGCGCTAAAGGATGCCCTCAAAAAAGACCGTGCCCGCACCAACGTGCTGCAGATTTCGCAGCTGGGCCTGCTGGAAATGACCCGTCAGCGCGTAGAAGAGAGTATCTTCACGTCGGGATATATCGACTGCCACTACTGCAGCGGTCGCGGCCGGGTGAAATCACCGCTCTCCATGAGTGTTGAAATCCAGCGCCGCGTGAGCGAGTCCATGCGTAAAGACCGTAACGGCACCCACTCCATGCGCGTGACCGTTAATCCGCAGGTACTCGACCGCCTCCGCAAAGAAGACGAGCAGGCGCTCATCGAAATGGAAAAAGAGTTTGAAGGCCACCTCACCTTCGTTTCCGATGGACACCTGCACATTGAAGAATTCACCATTACCAACGACGACAACGGGAAAGTCCTCTTTACCAGCGTTGAAACTTAAAAAGTAATCGATTGATAAAAATGACGGTAGAGCGAACACCTGATTATCTACAGGGTTTATTGAGGGAGCTCCTAAAGCTCCCCAAGGAAACTGAGTGGGTAGAGTTCAAGCATAACAATACAAACCCGGAGTTAATCGGAGAATATATTTCAGCTCTGTCTAATTCTTCCGCCTTATTAGGAAAACAATGCGGCTATGTGGTTTGGGGGGTTGAAAATGAAGGCCATGCAGTTATAGGCACATCGTTTAAGCCTCGGTTGGCAACTAACAAAAATCAAGAACTAGAGAGTTGGCTACTTCAAAAAACCTCTCCGAAACTGCATTTTATTTTTTATGAATTCGAATATGAAAATCTGCCGGTCGTGATATTGGAAATACAGGCAGCAAGCCATATTCCAGTAGCCTTTGATCAAGTAGAATACATCCGCATCGGGTCATACAAAAAGAGACTTAAGGAACACCAGGAGAAGGAACGTGAGCTGTGGCGGGTTTTTGACCGCACTCCTTTCGAGCAGCTGATTGCAGCTGAGCGGATTGATGCAGACGAGGTTCTGCACCTTCTCGATTATCCTGCTTACTTCCAGCTCACCGGACAACCTCTGCCAGAAGCCCGAGATGGAATTTTAAACCGGCTTGAAGAGGATGGTCTCATCCAGAAGAACATCGCCGGGAAATGGGATATTACGAATCTTGGAGCCATTTTATTCGCCCGACAGTTGAACTCCTTTGGACATCTGGCCCGGAAAGCAGTACGTCTGGTTCTCTATCGGGATAGTAGTAAGGTTGAAACCATCCGGGAAATAGAAGGAACAAAAGGCTATGCTCCGGGTTTTGCAGGCCTGATAGAAACGATTAACAATCTCCTTCCCGAAAATGAAGTTATGGGGCAGGCCCTGAGAGAAACTGTTCCAATGTATCCTGAACTGGCCATTCGGGAGCTTGTGGCCAATGCCATTATTCATCAAGACTTTGGACTTACAGGCACCGGTCCGATGGTTGAGATTTTCAGTGATCGCATGGAAATTACAAACCCGGGTTCTCCTTTGGTAGAAACAACCCGTTTTCTTGATTCTCCTCCAAGAAGCCGAAACGAGCTAATGGCATCGTTTCTCCGGCGAATCGGTATTTGCGAAGAGCGGGGCAGTGGCATAGACAAAGTCGTATCTCAGACGGAATTTTTTCAGTTACCTGCTCCTGTATTTGAGCAGACGAACAATCACACCCGCTCCATTCTGTTCTCCCACCGGGAATTTTCGGATATGAATAAAGAGGACCGAGTCAGGGCATGCTATCTTCATTGTTGTCTAAAATTCGTCAACCGCCAGGATATGAACAATACTTCATTGCGAGAGCGATTTGGGATTGAAGTAAAAAACAGCGCTATGGTAAGTCGAATAATTAAGCAAGCCTGTGATATGTCACTAATCAAGCCTTATGATCCCAGCTCTGGAAGCAAGGCCATGCGCTATATACCCTGGTGGGCTTAAGATTTGTTTGACCGTTCTTTGATCAACACTAGGTCAGGTCCGATGAATTTGAGTGAAATTACGTGAATTTGAGTGAAATTACGTGAATTTGAGTGAAATTACGTGAATCTCATTTGTTTGACTGTTCTTTGACTCCCCCTCAGGGAAGAGGTCAACAGAGGTGCAACATAGATCTAATTAGGGAGAGATAATGAAAATTACCAAAGAATCATTTGGACAGACCAATGACGGCACAGCCGTTGATGCATTTGTTTTGGAAAACGGTAATGGTATGAAGGCCAAGGTCATCAACTATGGCGCAACCATCGTATCCATTGAAGTTCCGGATGCGGACGGTAAGCTGACGGATATGGTCATGGGTTTCGACGACATGGCAGGTTACCAGAGTTCCGACAATCCCTACTTCGGGGCTTGCTGCGGCCGCGTGGCCAACCGTATTGCTGCTGGGAAGTTCAGCCTTGATGGCAAGGAGTATTCGCTGGCGATTAATAACGGGCCGAATTCGCTTCATGGAGGTTTAGTAGGATTTGACAAAAAAGTCTGGGAGGCCGAGATCGTTGACAACGAGGTTAAGATGTCACTCCTCAGCCCTGATGGCGAGGAAGGCTACCCGGGTGCCCTCAAAGTTGAACTGACCTATAGCCTGAACAACGAAGGAGAACTTCGTCTCGACTATACCGCAACGACCAATAAGAAAACGGTACTCAACCTGACTAACCATAGCTATTTTAACCTGGCCGGGTCGGGCAGTGTTCATGAACAGGTGATCCGGGTCAATGCGGACCGCTACACCATCGTGGACGACCATGCCACCCCGTCGGGAGAGCTTCGCTCGGTTGCAGGAACGGAGATGGATCTGCTGATTCCGACCCCCATCGGAAAAAATATCGATGCGGTACAGGGCCTGGGTTACGACCACAACTATTGCATTAACCAGAGTGCTTCCGGTGAATTAACGCTTGCCGCTTCGGTGGTTGATCCAGACAGTGGCCGGACATTGGAATGCTGGACCACCGAACCCGGTGTTCAGTTTTATACCGGAAACTTCCTGGAGAATATCACAGGTAAAGGCGGTGCCGTGTATAACAAGCAGGAGGGATTCTGCCTCGAAACACAGCACTATCCCGACAGCCCCAACCACCCGGAATTCCCGAGTACTGAACTGGCACCCGGTGAAACGTACACGCAAACCTGCATCTACAAGTTTGGTGTGATCGTATAACGAACTTCGCATCGGAAATTCATGACGGCCGTCCCTCAGGGCGGCCATTTTTTTCATAGGTTGGAAAATTCTTGTTTAACGCTTGCCAGAAAACTAGGCTGGAGCGTGATGAGGATCGGGTTTTCGACATTTGTAATGGATGGGGGACAAACGGGTGTTGCAACGTATATCCGCGAGCTGATGCGTTTTCTCCAGCTGGAGGATACCGAAAATTCTTACGAGCTGCTGATGACGGAAAAGGATGCAGACCTGATTACCCTCTCCAATCCTAACTTTACGAAGTCGATCGTACCTTCATTTGTCGGCCAGCCACTGGTTAATATTGCATGGCATAACACGGTGCTTGCAGGCAGCGGAAAAAAACACGACATACTGCACATTCCCAGTGCCCGGCGTATTCCATTAATTAAACGTTCGAAAGTGGTGGCGACGGTACATGATCTGGCGGCATTTGCCGTGGATGCAAAATATGATCCGGCCCGCATGTTTTTTAATCGCAAAGTGGTGCCTGCCATGATCCGCAATGCGGATCATGTGATAACCGTCAGCGAGTTCACCAAAAAGGACATTGTGCAATACACAGGTTACCCGGAGGAAAATATTTCCGTGATCTACTCCGGTATTAACAGCGATCTGTTCCAGCCGGTTCCGGCTGATGAGGCGCAGGAAAAGCTGCAGATGCTGCACGGATTGGAGAAACCTTTTTTTGTGTATGTCTCCCGCCTTGAGCATCCTGCCAAAAACCATATCCGCCTGATTGAAGCGTTCGAACAGTTTAAATTGGATAACGACAGTGCCCACCAGCTGGTACTTGCCGGAGCGGATTGGAACGGGGCGGAACTTATCAAGAATCGCGCTGCAGAGAGCCCGGTTAAGGATGACATCATCTTTCCAGGCTTTGTTCCGTCGAAATCACTGCCCCTGCTCTATTCCGGATGCGATTTGATGATTTTCCCCTCTCTGTTCGAAGGATTCGGCCTTCCGATTATCGAAGCGCTGGCCTGCGGGGCTCCGGTGGCCTGCTCGGATACCTCTTCAATGAAAGAGCTTGCGGGAGATTTCGTCCCGACGTTCGACCCCCTGGATTCTGAAGCAATCTACCGTTGCATGGAAAACAGTATTTCCAAAGGATGGAGCAATGAAATGCGGGTACGGGGCACGGAATATGCTTCTAGGTTTGATTGGCGGAAAACTGCACGCGGCGTTATGGAGGTATACCGGTCCCTGGCCTGACCGGTTTTTGTATGAATAGGGGAACTAAGAATTTATTATGGATCATCGCAGCCTGCGTGCTGTCGGTGGCGGGTCTGATCTATCTGGATATGCCTGATGAGCAACGTCGTCTTGAGCTTACTCAGGTCGAGTTTCAGTGGTTGCAGGAGAATGCCAAGGGTATTCGAATTGCCCCGCTGCCTGACTCTCCGCCGGTTGATTTTACGGATCAGAACGGGAAACACCTTGGCCTGACTTCGGAATATATCAGACTGATTGAACAGCAACTGGGCGTCAAATTCGTGCATGTTCAATGCGACAGCTGGAAAGATGTCCTCAAAAAACTGCGAAATAATGAAGTAGATCTGGTGGGCTCGGTACAGAATACCGTGGAACGCCAGTCCTTCCTCCGGTTCACGGAACCTTATCTGAAACTTCCGAATGTAATTCTGACCCGAACCGAATGGGGCGGTACGTTTTCGCTCGATAATCTGGAGGGCATGTCGGTTGCCGTTGTTGATGGCTCCGCCACGCATGACCACCTGAAGCAAACACATCCGGAGTATCTGCTGGTCCCCGTGAAAGATGCAGCATCCGGGTTTCGAATGGTTTCTTTTATGGAAGCCGATGCCATGATCGCCGACCTGGGTGTGGCATCGTATTACATTGAAGAACTGGGCATTACAAACCTGCGCGTGGCTGGTGATATCAACTACCCCTGGGAACTGTGTCTGGCCTCGCGCAAGGACTGGCCCCTACTGAACTCTATCCTCAATAAAGCGCTGGCGAATATCGATCCGGAGCAACGGCGTTTAATCAAGAGAGAATGGATCACGCTAAGCGATACGGTGCACATTCCCCGGGACCGCTATCTTAAAATTATCGGCGGAATTCTGATTGTGACCCTGCTGGCGATCGGCTCGGTCATGTTCTGGAACCAAACGCTCCGCAAACAAATTACGCACCGGACACGCGAACTGGGCCGCGTAAAGCAAAGCCACGCCCAGGCAACGCAGGCACTCGACGTCAGCGAAGAACGTTTCCAGGTTCTGGTTGAGTCTTCCAACGACATGATCTGGGAAATGGACCAGTTCGGAAACTACAGCTATGTGAGCCCGCGGGTTTACGATATTCTCGGGTATCGTCCCGAGGAGCTGGCGGGAACCAATTCCCTCTCCCTGATGATTCCCCAGGACTCAGCTCGCAATATGGCAGCGTTGCGTAACTGCACGGTTGAAAGTACGATTCACTGCGAGGTTAACACCTACTTTCATAAGAAGGGACACCGGGTGATTCTTGAATCCAGCGGCATGGCCTTTGAAGACAATACGGGCGGACTGGCAGGCTTCCGCGGAGTTTCCCGCGATATTACCGAACGTATTGAAAATGAAAATGCCCTACGGCAGAGCGAAGAACGTTTCCGCAACCTGGTGGAAACAACCTCCGACTGGATCTGGGAAGTCGACACCGATGGCATCTATCAATATGCGAGTCCGCAGGCGAATGAACTGCTGGGACATTCATCCGACGACCTGTTGGGAAAACATTTTACGGAACTCATGCCCCCTGCTGAGGCGAGAGCCGTTAAATCGCTCTTTTCCGAAGTGATGGAACGCGGAGCACCCGTCCATTCGCTGGTTAATACCAACCGGCATAAAGACGGTAGAACCGTGGTGCTCGAAACGAGTGCGGTCCCCTTCTACGATAAAGACTGGAATATTCAGGGGTATCGGGGTATCGGCCGGGATATTACCGACCGCGTTGCCACTGAAAAGCAGCTGGAATTTGAACGCAACCTGTTCCGCTCCTTCATGGAACACGCACCCGACCTGATTTACTTTAAGGATGCCGAAGGACGCTTCATTGAGGTGAACGATGCCAAGGCAAATGAGGTGAACCTGAGTCCGGAAGATTTAATTGGCCGGAATGATTTTGACTTTATGCCGGAGGATCAGGCCCAGCAGCGCTTTGAAGACGAGAAGGAAGTCATGCGCACGCGCAAACCGTTCCAGAAAGAAGAAATGACGACGACACCGCATGGCGACCGATGGTATCTCACGACCAAGGTTCCCCGATATAATGAAGAAGGCGAAGTCATTGGAACATTTGGTACCTCATGGGATATTACTCATCGCAAACAGGCGGAGGAGCAGTTGCGGCAATTACGGGCTCTGTTGAGCAACACGATCGATTCCATGCCGTCAATTCTTGTCGGTGTTGATGCGGACGGCACTGTGATTCAATGGAACCGCCAGGCCGAATCCACTACCGGCCATCTCGCCAATAATGCGCTTGGCCAACCCTTGCGTGATCTTTTCCCAATGCTGAATAAAGAGATGGTAAAAGTGGAGCGCGCCATACGGGAACGTACGCCACAGGTCGAAGAACGGATTTCTGTAACGGAAGGCGATCGAAAAAGATATAACGACATTACCGTCTACCCTTTGTTGGGAGGAGAAACCGAAGGCGCAGTAATCCGCGTGGACGATGTCACCGACCGGGTTATGATGGAGGACAGCATTCGAAATATCGTTGAGGGTGTAGCGTCGGTTGGTCGCCGCTTCTTTAACTCCATGGTAGATCAGTTGGCTAAAACCCTGGATGCGGACTTTACCTTCATCAGCGAATTTGCCGATGAAAGCAAAGAAGCAATGCATACGATCGCCGTGTCAGACCGCGGAGAAAACGCTGCTAATTTTAATTTTTCCTTAGCCAAAACCCCCAGTGAATTTGTTCTCGAAAGCGATTCCTGTTTATACATCGAGAATGCGCAGGAGCGGTATCCGAATTCTGACCTGCTTAAGAAGCTGGAAATCGAAAGCTATATCGGAATTCCGCTGGTCGATTCTGAAAACAACGCCTTGGGCATCATGGTAGCGCTTTATAGAAAACCACTTGAGCAAGTCGAATTCGCCACCTCTATTATGCAGGTTTTTGCTGGTCGGACATCGGCAGAGCTCGAACGTCTGCAAGCCACAAAAGAACTCGTGGCGCTGCGCAACATGCTTGCAAATATTATTAATTCCATGCCTTCGATTCTGGTTGGGATAGATGCCGAGGGGCATGTGGTGCAATGGAACCGAGAGGCGGAACAGATTACCGGCATTGAATCCAGCCGCGCACACGGAAAATTATTGAAACGTGTTTTCCCGGACTTTGGTAATGAAATGAACCAAGTGCTTGATGGCCTGGGTAATGATATCCAGCAACGGCATGAACGGATTCATTGCGAGATCAATGATGATCAACGCATGGTCGACCTCACCATCTATCCGATAACCGCCGGAGGTGCCGATGGTGCCGTGATCCGCCTGGACGATGTAACAGACCGGGTGCGCATCGAGGACATGATGGTGCAGTCGGAAAAAATGATGTCGGTCGGCGGCCTTGCGGCCGGCATGGCCCACGAAATCAACAACCCGCTTGCCGGTATTTTGCAAAACCTCCAGGTCATGCGTAACCGCATCACACATACAACGGACCGCAACACCAGCGCTGCAGAATCGGCGGGCACTTCGCTCGAAGCCATTCAGGCCTATATGGAAGATCGTGAGTTGATCAAGATGATGGATTCGATCTCCGAAGCGGGTCGGCGCGCCGCCAAGATTGTGGATAACATGCTCAGCTTCAGCCGGAAGGATGAAGCCTATTTTGCTCCGAATGATATTGAGGAAATTATCGAACGCAGCGTTGAACTGGCCTCCAATGACTACAACCTTAAGAAACGCTTTGATTTCCGGCATATTCAGATTATCCGCGAAATTGACTCCCTCGATCCGATTCCCTGTGAAAGCAGCCAGATCCAGCAGGTACTGCTTAACCTGCTGTCAAACAGCGCACAAGCCATTGCAGAAGATCTCGAAGGCTCTCCCGAACCCCAAATTACCATACGCCTGAAAGCGGAAGACGATATGGCCCTGATCGAAATAGAAGATAACGGACCGGGTATGGATGCCGAAACCCGTAAACGGGCCTTCGAACCATTTTTCACCACGAAAGACGTGGGCCATGGTACGGGTCTAGGCCTTTCCGTTTCGTATTTCATTATCACGGAAAACCACGGGGGAACCATGAATCTTGCATCTACCCTAGGTCAGGGAACCTGCTTCAGCATCCGGATTCCATATGAACACCGAATGGCGCGCTGGGGATTACGCCTATAAACCTTACGCTGTTTTTGGCTTGGGTTTTTCCCGAATCATATTTAACTTCTGCGGTTTCCTTATGTACTGCATATGAACGATTACTCAAACATTCGGGTTCTGGTGGTGGACGATGAACCGGCCATCCGTGATAGCTTATCGGCCTTTCTGGCTGATTATGGCTTTGTGACTGATGCGTGCGGCAGCACCGAAGAGGCCCGGGAGCTGATGCTTGAGAGCACATTCGAAGTGTGTATTGTTGATTTACGCCTGCCCGGACTGAGTGGCGAAGACCTGATCCGCCTTGCAAATAAGCGATTCCCGGATCAGCGATATATTATTCATACCGGCTCAATATCCTACAATCTGCCCGACGAGTTGCGCACCATCGGCATGCGCCCCGAACATGTCTTCCATAAACCAGTCCGTGTCTTAACGCTGTTGGTTAAATGCATCAAGGAACTCGCAGAAAACCCTGCCTCTCAACAAGCCATTGCCTGATACATCTGCGCCTGATAATCTGACTATGGACTTGGGTTTGAGCGATAGATCGCTATAAGATCAGCGTTAACTAAGGAAATTTAATGTCTGATTACTCTGCGATTCGTGTTTTAGTTATTGATGATGAGCCGGCCATCTGCTCAAGCCTGTCTGCTTTTCTTGAGGACTATGGTTTTCAAGCCTCTACCGCTGAAAGCGCCGAAGAGGCTCTCGAATTAATGAAAAGCAATGAATATAATGTGTGCATTGTGGATATGCGGTTGCCAGGCATGAGCGGAGAAGACCTGATCATCCAGGCCCGTGAGCGCTATCCTGAGCAACGCCATATCATTTATACCGGATCCATTTCCTACAACCTGTCTGATGAGCTTAAAAAACTGGGCATGCGCCCTGAGCACGTCTTTCTGAAACCAGTGCGGGTTCTCTCTCTATTAGTGAAGTGCATCAAGCAGCTAGCACCCGATACGCAGAGCACATGAGCGGTTCCCTGCCAGTCAAAGTATTGGTAATCGACGACGAGGAGCCTGTCCGCGAGAGCTTCCAACACTTTCTGGAGGATGAGTCCTATACCGTCTTTACTGCGGCAAATGGCCGGGAGGGACTGGAGGTTTTTGATGAACAACAACCCGATGTTGTCGTTCTTGATCTTCGCATGCCGGAAATGAGCGGCCACGAGGTGCTGGAAAATCTTTCAACGAAATCTCCAGATACCCCGCTGATTGTGGTTTCTGGTACGGGGCATATCAGCGATACCGTGGAAGCGCTGCATCTTGGTGCCTGGGATTACCTCCTTAAGCCTGTAACCGATTTAAGCATGCTGAAACACGCCGTTAAGCGAGTACTTGAACGAGCAACCTTGATTCAGGAAAACCGCGGCCATCAACAGCACCTTGAAGAGGAGGTTGAGCGCCGCACCCGGGAGCTGACTGAAAAAATTGAAGAGATGAGCCGCTTTAACCGCATGGCTGTGGGCCGGGAACGCCGCATCATCGAGCTTAAACGCCATATCAATACCCTCCTCGAAGAACTCGGGCGTCAGCCAAAATATAAATCTCCTGATGTTATTGACGAAGATCCCAGTCTGATTGAGTAATAATTCAATGCCTCCATCTGTTGCCATCATCATGCGCGCCAAAAATGAAATGCCGTATGTGCGCGATGCTGTCGACCTACTGAAACAGCAAACCTGGTCTTCGTTTGATCTGTTCGCCGTCGACTCAGGCTCTACCGACGGAACCCTCGGAATCCTGCAAGAGTCCTGTGCAAATTTAAGGCAAATCAATCCTGATCAGTATATCCCGGGAAAAGTGCTGAACGATGCGATTTCCCAAACCGATCATGAGATTATTGTCCTGCTGAATGCAGACGCCATTCCTCAATCCACGGATTGGCTTGAGAACCTGATTTCTCCGATCATGGATAACCGGGCGGAGGCCACCTTCAGCAAACAGGTTGCCCGTCCCGATGCCCATTTCATTGTTACCTATGATTATGAGCGTGCGTATAGCTCACTCAGGATTGATCCTGAATTTTTCTCTGCGGTTGCCTGCGCTTTTAGGCGTGATCTCTGGCAGCAAGCTGCGTTCCGCGAAACGGGTTATGCGGAAGATATGGCCTGGGCATCCAGCTGCAGAAATAAGGGTGCACGTTTCCTCCTGCAGGAAAGTTCGGTGGTTGAACATTCACATAATTACACGCTCAGGGAGCTCCACAACAAACGGTATCGGCAGGCCATTACCTTTAATGAAAAGCCCCGCGCAGGACACCTGTGCTATCAATGCCTGCGCGAAATCCTGCGCGACCTTCTGCATGCGACCGCCCGGGGCAAGCTGCATACCATTCCGTATAACATGGCCTACCGTGTTACGATTTACCGGGGCATCTATTTCGGGTTGCGCGACGGTCGGCGGCAAGTTCTATGAAATACGCGTCGTATTGAATAGACGCACATTAATTCGGTATCGCAATTTGTATAGTACTTTGCCGATGATCCGCAGCCCCTTAATGCTGCCGGCCTTATACATGCAATATTCAGAAAAACTGAACACGAAATCGGAGTCCTGATAGAGCTGATCAATCTCTCTTCTATCCCCACTGAGCAGCGCATAACGGTTGCAGTTCTTTATTTTTTCTGCCCGGATTGGAGCCATGCCTAAATTATATTTTTCGCCTATCATCAAACCTAGGTTTGAGGCTCCGTTTACAAAGCGAAATTTTCGTTCTGCCGAAAGTGAGTTGGAGTCAGACTCGGGCAGAATCCGATAGTGACAGAGCGATTCAGACTGAAAGTGAAATGATCCATAATCAAGCAATTCACACCACGTCGAAACGTCACCCATCGGACATTGCTGAAAAATACCGGGATTGTTTTCAAAAATCTCCAGCAAATCCCGGGTCCGCACAAACGCAGTACTCGCGGCAACGGGATATGCCCGATGCAGAACATCAAGAACATCCGGCTTCTCAGAAACATCCATTCTCTTTAGGTGATATTTCCGGCCCGTATTCTTCAGCCGACAGCCCGAGATATCATCCAGTTTGTCATAGTTGGAATGAACAAGTGAAAGCCCGGGATCACCCTCCATGATATCGAATTGTTTCTGTAGTTTCAGAGGATCGGTCCAGACATCATCCCCATCACACAGGGCCATATATTTTCCGCGGCATAGTTTTGCCGTTTCAATATAGTTGTAAACCCCTTGCGAGAGATAGATATCACGCCCCGGATCAGACTGTTTCCGAAGGATTAACTTGATGCGGTCGGGGTACTTTTCCGCATACTCCATGCATATTTTGCGAGTGCCATCGGTTGATTCGTCTTCGCCTAAAACCACTTCAAAAGGGAAGCAGGTCTGTTGCATGAGGATCCCGTCAAGGCAGCCGCGAATATAAGGAGCATGGTTATACGTTATAATGTTAACGCTTACCGCAGGCTCGTCCTGTCTGATATCAAAATTCATTCAAAGCAAACCCTGCATTTTGATGCAGGAATCCCCTTAATTGCGAAACGTGAATTAATAAAGTCCAAATGCGGCTATCAGAAAATTCCACTATTCAGCCGACACAAACTGAAACAGTACCATTTGCTATAAGGATGCCAATTTAGAAATCTAAAAGGCTTTTTTGGTGCCGACAAGGAATGCAGCCCGGACTGGCTCAGGTGCGCAGTGAGTGCCGGTCGGTTTCCAAAGGCATGGACTACGGGAAGGACCTATGGATCAACCGAATTCCCCTGCCCGGTAAGCAGGGAAATAGCGCGATTGTTCCTGCCCATACTCCGAAACCAATTCTGCATATTTCTCCGGATTCGTGATACGTCCACAGAAATATACGGGATGGGTTCTGCTGCTCCATCCTTTTTTATACCGGCTCAATCCATCCTTCTCTGTACCGACAAGGCCGGCCCCGCCGCCAATATCAAGCATCGCGGCTTTTCCTGAAAAATATTCAAACGAAAACTGATCCATGGCATAGAATGCGCCGAGCTTATAGCCCAGTTCACTCACCGCACCCAGATGACAGTGAACTACGTCACCATGCTGGAAGAAGAGCTGGGCCCCAATGACCTGTCCCTCGAACAGGGCCCGATGCACAATCATTCCGGGCAAACTCAACTGTTGTTCAAAAGCTTTTTTTGAAAAGGCGCGGATACCGCGAATGTCATGCCGCTGCAGGAGTGTTTGATAAAGCACCGTCCAGTCGTCCACAAACTTTGCGGGTTCCTCACACACCGATACTTCCATTTTCTTAAACGCAGCGCGGGCCTGCTTCCGGTGGCGACGGGTTCCTATTTCACCCACCGGCCTTGTCAGATCGATGACATAGTGCGATTTGAATGGATTAACCACATCAAAACAGGCCTCAAGCTCACTCTGCGTATAAGGACCAAAAGGATCCGCCACCAAAGCCACGCTGATAATATCAGGAGGAAGGTTTGTAAGGTCCTCCCCAAGTCGGGACCAGTCTTCACAGAAGAAAAGCGGATAACTCCCCATGGCATCACTCAGGTTCGAACCCGGAATATTCCGTTTCAGCAGATAGGTTCCACTGCGCGGCAGGTTGATGATTTCGCCAAACTCGGAGAGGGATTCCGCATAAGCACGGCTGGCATATCCCGCCGAAAAATTTAAGTCCGGCTTCAGCATGGATTAGCTTCCTGTGTTCCGCCTTCTGCGGGAAGGTCGCTGGCCGGAGACTGAGCCGTGGCAGGTTTTTTACGACCCAATCTATTCGCCAGCTTCTTCCCGATATGGCGCACAGCCAGATAATAGTTTTTCCAATTCAGGCGGCGGATCACAATATCGGATGTTTTCTCAATCCTGCTGGCCCACGGGTTATTATAACTTGAAAATCCCGCAAGGTAGTCGCCTTCAACAAATCCTTTGCCATGGAAAAACTCGATCAGGCGGGAGGAGTTTACGGTGCCGGGCGACAGATCCTTATAGGCCGGGTCATACGTTCCATGAGCAAAGAAAACGCGGTCTTTAAAGGTATAGGCAATCTCGATCGACATGACCTTATCCCGGTCATACATCATCCCGAAAAAGAGCCGGTTCTGCGCGGCCATTTTGGGATACAGATCGTGATAGAATTTCTGGTTATCCGGATCCGAGACAAATTCGCCGGCCTTCCAGCTGATCAGCTCCGTAGCAATATACTCATTCAGGCATTGCTCAACATCTGCCGGATCAGATGTGATTTTATACACCAGATTATCACCCATTTTTTTCTCTAGCTTCCGGGAGTTCTTACGCAGCTTGCGGTGCCCCATCCAGAATTCTTCCCAATCACCATCCAGCTTTACGATCGGTGATTCCGGCCCGTCTGTAAGTTTTGTCCAGTACCGGGGAAACGGGAACATTTTGTTAAGCTGTTTAATCAGGTGGGAGCCAACGTAAAATTCGTCATAGTCGATGACATCCCACTGGGTCCACTCCTTGTGGAGGTAATCGCGTAAACGTGCCCAGCATGCGGCCTCATAATGCTCGGCAATAATCGGATACGGCTTGTCGACATCGGTTTCATTCGTCGTTATCCCATACGCAAGAACACGTAGTTTAATGCCATAACACTTTTCCATGATGAGGCTCATGGGGAAGATGGCCAGCAGCTCGCCCGATGCAGCATCCCTGAAGAGAAGAAAAAAGATTTCCTCATCCCCCTTAAAATGTTCACAGGAGGTGTTAATGAAATCAAATGATGAAAAAACTGTGGGCCGCGAGCTGTTTTCCAGCAAGGCATCCCAATCGCCTTTCAGTTCAGCCAGTTCCGGACCAAACGGTATCTTTTCGATGTTTATCTTTTTCTTCATTCCAGGCATTAATTGAGTGCTTCTTCCAAATCAATAATCTTGTCCGCATGTTCAAAAACAGATGGCCGATGGGAAACAAACACAATCGTTGTCTCAGCAATTTTCGTTAACCGTGAAAGCACGGTATTTTCTGTTTCCAAATCAAACGCATCTGTACTCTCGTCCAGCAGAAGCAAGGCCGGCTTCCGATATAGCGCACGGGCCAGGCCCACTTTCTGAACCTGACCGCTACTGAACGACAAACCATCTTCTCCGTACACCGAATCATAGGCATTCTTCAGCCCGGATATATGATCGTGCAGTTCTACCAGTTCTGCGACTTCCTGCACTCGATGCCGGTCAATATCCTCGGGCACGACCCCAAGGGCAATATTTTCATACATACTCGCATTCAGGACATTTATATCAGCAGGAACAAAGCCAATATGCTTTTTCCATGGTTTGCTGCCGTAGGCCGCAAATTGGCGTCCATCCAGTATAATACTTCCGGCAGCCGGCTGATACAGACCGGAGAGCAAATAGAGTACGGTTGATTTCCCGCAGCCGGTACGCCCTTTAATACAGGTCATCTGATTGACCGGTATTTCGAGGGAGAGCGCATCCAGGTGAAAAGGGCCATGCTCACTAAAGCTGAAATCCACATTAGAAAGCCCGACCGACTCCGAGAACCGGTGATCGTCCGCTTTTAGGTCAGGATCTGTATCGATGGCAACAAGTGACTCCACCAGTCCTTCAAGATTCGCGGAATCGAACCAAATATTTTCAAGGTTCCCGAACACGGAGGCAATGGCCGGCATCAGGCGGTAAGCAGAAAATGCATACATGCCGATGATCGTGATGGGTTCAGAGCCGGAATCTGAAAAAATGACAAAGTAGATCGCAATCAGAAGTACCGTCGCAACAGCAACGATCTCAAACATACGATTCGGCAGATCATTGATCAGCGACCGGTGAATCCGGTTACGAACCAGCTTGTTACTTGATCGGGCAAACCGATCGACAAAAAACCGGGAAATCCCATTCAGTTTTATTTCCTTATGCAGCCTCAATGCATCCAGCACATGGCCGAACATTTTAGATTCCAACTTCGTGTAGTCATCACCAAGGCGAGTCAGCACGGCGGAGGTAAAGACATGAATCAGCAGATGAACCACGAGCAGAATGGCAAATACCGCCAGTGTCACCCCCCAGTTTACCCACAAGAGCAGGCCGATAATGAAGACCGCGGTAATGGTCTCGGAGATCAGATCCAGCATGGAAAACAGCGTGTCTATCAGGATACGGTCCACATCCGACAAAATTTCCTTGGCGCGGTCGGAGCTCTTTTTCTTTTCAAACTCAATCACATCCGTATGAAGCCAGTTCCGAAGTAGCCGAACGGATAATTCATGATCTTTCCGGGCACCGAACAACTCCCCATACCAGCTTTCAAATGCAGACAGTGCATTACCTAAAACAACCAGGAACAGGGAAATGCTGCCGAAAGCAATGATCATTCCCTTATGGGTCTCAATGCCGGTCATTTCACTGAACGTCAGAAAGATCCGACTCGTGTTCATCAATTCAGGTTCGGATACCAATCCAATGAATGGCAGAACAGATGCGATGCCCGCAACCCCGAGCAAACCATTCAATACCGATATCACACTGATGAGCAGCAGGCGCCGCTTATCGCGGATATCCATTACCTTCAGAATCAGTTTTAGTTTTTTTATAATCGGCATATGTACATCCTGAAGATCCCGCATATATTGCCCATCCATAGAGCCGAAATCAAGGTCGCGGCAATACTCGTCTCCCGGAGCTTATATTCTGCACGCCAGATGCATAGCAATCCTTATGCCACGCATGCGCATTGACTACATCATTTCGGTAGGGCAAGCTCAATCCATGCTATAGCTGGAACATTCTGAAGCCTCACTGGGCTCACATGCCGGAAATGAAAACATATCGAGACAACCTATATCGACTGCCCCTATCTCTCTCGGCACGGCTGATAGACTCCGATACACATCTCGACGATCTCGTAAGGATTGAACAAGCCTGTTTTCCGGAACGCCTGCAGGAAGACCGGCAGGATTTTATGGAATATTTCGAGGATGACTATGCAACCGGCCTGCTGCTCTACGAAGATGGCAAACTCATTGGCTATACGATCGGCACACATATCGATGAGGATAACTCCCCGGGAATCATCGAAGAAAATGCACTCATTCGTGAAAACAAGGACCGCATCTTTTATCTCTGCAGCACAGCAATCCTGAAAGAGCACCGTTCTGTAATCACCCTTGATTTCCTCGTTCACGAAATGATCGCCTTGCTGAAAAGCCTGGATTACACCTATCTCGTTTCACATCTACGCGCTAAACACGGACTCACCCGCGTAATGAAGACGCGTTATAAAGCGAAAATCCTGTTTACGGATCCCGACTGGGAAGAGAGTGGAGAAGCCTTTGATTACTGCCTCATGGATTTTGCCGATATCCCGACACTGTCCACACCCGTGGACTATTTTTTTCAGGGACTAAGAGTGTTTTGCCGAATTATGAAAGGGATTAAGATGCCCGATTAAGCATCGTCATTAAAGGGCGGCATCTGGAACAGATCAGTCATGGGAAAATACACCATTAAAGGATCGGCAGCACTTGATACCCGGATCAATGATGATCTGGCCATCATTACGGATCATGCGTGGCCCCACTGTGTTGCAGGCATACTGCTAGGCGGGTATGGGCGCGGCGAAGGCACTCCTTTCATTCATTCAGATGGATCTCAGTCGCCCTTTAATGATTATGACCTGATCGTCATCGTCGAGGAATTGAACAAGGAAGTTAAACACACATTCCATTCTTTGGAGCTGCAACTCTCCGACATGCTGGGACTCCCTGTTGATCTGTACCCTTATCTGCTCGACGACCTGCCCAACGCCGAGTTTTCGCTGCTGAACTATGAAATGAAATATGGGCACACCGTCGTTTGGGGCGATGAGGATATTCTCGATACCCTGCCCGCCTATGCACACCATGCAATCCCCCCCTTTGAAGGTGCCCGACTGCTGCTTAACCGCGGCAAACTCCTGCTCGATATTAAACAGCGCTTAGCAGACCCAAAGCCGCTTACTGATGAAGAACGCATCTGCTTCATAAAATTTATCCATAAAGTCCTGCTCGCATTCGGTGATGCCGCCCTCCTCGCAGCAGGCCAATACGATATTTCCTACAAAGTAAAAATGGACCGAATTCTGAATATCGGCGCCTGCCCGGAACGTGACTATGTTATTGAAGGATATGTAAAAGCCGTCGCACTGAAAGAGTGGGGAGATTATCAAGCTCTGGAACCCTATAATTTAGAAACTGAATACAACCGGGCCCGTGAAACCTTCATAAGTTTTCTTCCGTGGTACAGAGCACAGTACACGGACAAGGAATGCAAACTGATGAAAGCCGTGGCACTCAACCTCCATTACAACGGGCGCCCCCTGCCCCGGCATCCGCGGTTATATTTATACGATGCCATCATCCTCCTGCTCTCGGATGAAGCCAATATTCACCACCTCAGGGAAACGTTATTTTGTAATGACCGTTTCGCTGAACGTTTTTATGCGCTGCAACGGAGGTTTTCCTAATGGGGAACAAGAAGGAAAAAATCAGCCTCTTCCTTTTTATCGATGCCTTCGGGTGGGAAGTTAAACAACGGCATCCCGAATTCCTGAAGGGACTGATTCAGGACAGCAAGCCGCTCGATACCATTCTCGGCTATTCCTCCGCCTGCGACCCCTCCATTATTTCCGGGCTTACGCCGGCGGAACATAAACTGTGGTCATCGTACTATTATGATCCTAAAGGCTCTCCGTTCAAATGGACCCGCCCTTTACAAATGCTTCCCGATTTTATCTTCCGGCGCGGCCGCGTACGACATCAGTTAAGTAAGTGGATCAAAAAACGATGTGGCTTTACCGGCTATTTCCAGCTCTATGCCGTGCCGTTCAAGCACCTTCACCTTTTTAACTATGCCGAGCAAAAGCGAATCTGGGAACCCAACGGTTTACCCATCGGTAAAACTATCTTCGACCGAATGACCCAGGCTGGCATTCCCTACTATGCCCACAACAGCGACGTCGGCGACGAAACTCGGCTTGCAAACCTGACCGCTCACATTAAGCAGCAGACCATCGACTTTGCCTATTGCTCGCTCGGAAAACTCGATGGACTCATGCATGCAGTCGGAAATGATCATCCGGACATCGATCAGTTAATGCAGTGGTACGATGAAAAACTGCGCGCACTGATCGCCACCGCCGAAAAAAACTATGAAGAGGTCAACTGGTATCTTTTCACCGACCACGGCATGCACAATGTTATCCAGTCTCACGACCTCATCGCCGATATCGAAGCGCTCGGTCTGAAGTGGAATAAGGACTACATTGCTTTCTACGACTCCACCATGGCCCGCTTCTGGTTCATGAATGATGAAGCCCGCACTGCTATAACACAGTATCTGAAAAACCATTCCAATGGACGCATTCTCTCGGATGAGGAATTAACACAACACGGCGTGTTTTTTGAAGATGGCCAATACGGCGAACTCATCTTCCTGATGGAATCCGGCACCCAAATTGCCCCCAGCTTTATGGGAGTGAAGTCCTGCAAAGGAATGCATGGGTTCAACCCATCTGATCCCGATTCAAAAGCATCCCTCTCCAGCAACCGTCCGATTCCCGAATCCATCACCAAGATCCAGCATATCCATCAGCTCATGCTGGATGAGTTAAAAATACGCAATACGTAATACGAAGTACGTCCCCATGGAAGAACTGACACCCGATCCCAAACTGTTGCTCGAACTTGCCGAGGCCCGTATGCCATTCGGCAAACACAAAGGCTGGCTATTAATAGACCTGCCCGAACCCTATGTGGTCTGGTTTAGGCAGAAGGGCTTTCCCAACGGGAAACTGGGGAAACAGCTCGAAACCATCTACGTCATCAAAGCCAACGGATTGGAACACCTCTTCGACCCCCTGCGTTAATCTTCCGAAAACCGTTTCCTATAGGACTGATTTAATCCTATACTCGTGCCTGTTTTTAAATTGAAAGGAGCAATTATGGATTCACTCGAGGGAAAAAAGGCACCGGCATTTACGCTGGAAGGCAGTGACGGAAAGAAACACGCGATCAAAGATTATCTCGGCAAAAAGGTCGTGATCTATTTTTACCCGCGCGACAATACCCCGGGCTGCACCAAGGAATCGTGCGGCTTCCGCGATCTGAGCAAGGAAATCGGCGATCTCAATACGGTTGTCCTCGGCGTCAGCAAAGACAGCCTCGCTTCGCACGACAAGTTTATCGAAAAATTTAACCTGCCCTTCACCCTGCTATCCGATCCGGAAACCAAAATGATGGCCAAATATCACGCCTGGGGCGAAAAAGTGCTCTACGGAAAAACCAGCATTGGCTGCATCCGCTCCACCGTCATCGTCGACGAAAAAGGAAAGATCGTTAAGCACTGGAAGAAGGTGGCCAAGGCAGAAGCCCACCCGGCCAAAGTGCTGGAAGTTCTCCAGAGCCTATAATATCCATATCTATGAGCATGAACAAATACCTCCGGAGTTCCGGGGGTGTTTTTACTTTTCCCAGACATTAAACAATCTATTTCAGCAATGCGGCCCAAACGTCTTCTTTAAAGCCCGTTATTCCTTTGTCTGCAGTGATCAGGAAAGGCCGTTTGATCAGGTTCCCGCTGGAGGCGAGCAACTCCAAGGCTTCCTCTGTGCTCATCGACGGCAGCTTATCTTTCATACCGAGAGCGCGGTAGTCCTGACCCGACGTATTGAATAGTTTCTTCAGGTCTCCGATGTGATCCAGCATCTGCTTGAGCTCATTCACGCTCGGCGGCGTTTCACGAATCGGGATTTCTTCAAAAGTCAGGTTTTGTTCTTTTAACCATTTGGTGGCTTTCCGACAGGTACTGCACTTGCTGTAGGTATAAATTTTCATAGCCCCTATGGAGCGGACTTACACGATTGATGTCAATGTATTATAGCCGAACATAAAAAACGCCCCTCCATTTCCGGAGAGGCGTTTTGCATTTCCAAGGTTTGGAAACTTAGAGCGACTTCATGTTGCCCATGGCCTGACGGAGCTCTTCACCGATTACCTCCACATCGTGGTAACGGATCTCGGCATTGACTGCAACGAGTGTCTTGTTGTCTACGGTATTGTCTTCCAGAGCCAGACCTTTACCAATCACGTCGGTTTCGATACCGGCCATGAAGTCCTTCAGCAGCGGAACAGCAGCGTGCGAAAACAGGTAGCAACCGTATTCGGCTGTATCGGAAATTACACGGTTCATTTCGAACAGCTTCTTACGCGCAATGGTATTGGCGATAAGCGGCGTTTCGTGCAGTGATTCGTAGTAGGCCGATTCCGGCTTGATGCCGACTTCAACCATCGCTTCGTAGGCCAGCTCAACACCGGCTTTAACCATGGCCACCATCAGGATGGCATTGTCGTAGTATTCCTGCTCGGAGATTTCAACATCGCCGGCTGGCGTTTTTTCGAACGCGGTTTCGCCGGTTGCTTTACGCCAGGTCAGCAGGTTGATGTCGTCGTTCGCCCAGTCTTCCATCATGGTGCGGGAAAACTCGCCGGTGATGATGTCGTCCATGTGCTTTTCAAACAGCGGACGCATGATCAGCTTCAGGTCGTCAGCCAGATCAAAGGCTTTCAGCTTAGCCGGGTTGGAAAGACGATCCATCATATTGGTGATGCCACCCTGCTTCAGACCTTCGGTGATGGTTTCCCATCCGTACTGGATCAGCTTGCTGGCATAACCGGCGTCGATTCCTTTTTCAACCATCTTGTCGAAGCAGAGAATTGCACCGGCCTGAAGGAGACCACAGAGAATAGTCTGCTCGCCCATGAGGTCGGATTTAACTTCGGCAACAAAGTTGGATTCCAGAACGCCGGCGTGATGTCCACCCTGGGCAACCGCGAGGGCCTTAGCCAGCTCCATGCCGTTTCCGTTCGGATCGTTTGCAACATGGCAGGCAATGAGGGTCGGAACGCCGAAACCACGTTTGTATTCTTCGCGCACTTCAGAGCCCGGAGATTTCGGAGCAACCATAATGACCGTCAGGTCTTTGCGGATCTGCATGCCTTCTTCAACAATGTTGAAGCCGTGCGCGTATGAGAAAACGGCACCTTCTTTCATCAGCGGAATAACGGTTTCACAAACGTTAGTGTGCTGCTTATCGGGCGCGAGGTTCATTACGATGTCAGCAGCCGGCAGCATTTCTTCGTAGGTACCGACGTTGAAGCCGTTTTCAGAAGCATTGAGGAACGACTGACGCTTTTCTTCGATCGCAGCACCACGTAGGGTGTAGGAAACGTCGAGACCGCTGTCACGCATGTTCAGCCCCTGGTTAAGACCCTGTGCGCCGCAACCGACGATTACGATTTTCTTACCTTTAGCGGCGTCAATGCCGTTCGCGAATTCGGAAGCATCCATGAAACGGCACGTGCCGATTTCTTCGAGCTTCTGCTTCATGCTGATTGAGTTGAAATAATTCTGACCCATGGTCTGATCTCCTTAGTTGTTTAAAAATGGGAGCAAAACCTATCGGAAATCGCATATTGCGTAAATTGATTTATTATGAATACTATATTTCAATATATGAAATAAGGAGTGCTACGTGGACGTCCAGGCCCTTGAAACCTATATAAAAACAGCTGAACTGCTACATTTTGGGAGGGCCAGCCGGGCGTGCAACCTGAGCCCGTCCGCATTGACCCGGACGATTCAACGGCTGGAAGAGGAAGTTGGCCAACCGTTGTTTCTGCGCGATAACCGCAGTGTTGCCCTAACCGAAGCGGGCACACAACTGCTCGCCTATGCCCGAACAACCGTTCATGACTGGCATCATTTCCGGGCCGGACTCTCAACCGAAGAAGCGGTGTCCGGAACCCTTTCTTTATATGCGTCCATCACGGCGGTCTACAGCCTATTGCCTGACCTGCTTGAGTCCTATCGTTCCGCTTATCCGGATGTACACCTAGAACTGCGTACTGGCGCAGCAGAGCGTGCGGTTGAACAGGTTCTCAGCGGAGAGATCGATTTGGCTGTCGCCGCTCTACCCGATCAAAAGCTGGCCCGCATGGAATTTATGCCGTTGGCCGAAACCCCACTGGTCTTTATTGCTCCACGTACACCGGGATTTCCTATAACGGATAAATTCAAAGGACAGGATCCCCTGGTGGTCCCCAAATCAGGAACGGCCCGGCACCGGTTGGATAGCTGGTATCGGAAAAATAATATTCATCAGAACATTGCCCTGGAGGTTTCGGGCAATGAAGCGCTGATCGCTATGGTCCGGCTTGGCAGCGGAATCGGCGTGGTTCCGCAACTTGCATTAGAGCGCAGCCCGTTTCGCGATGATGTGGAGGTTATGCAGACGGCACCAAAACTTGATCCCTATGTTGTCGGGCTGTGCTCCAGCAAACGGAACCTGAAACGCCCGGCGGTTAAAGCCATGTGGGATTTGGCGGGAACTCTATAGTAGCATGGGCATCTTGCTCATGATCCCTGCACCGTACTGCAGAAATGGGCAGGATGCCCATTCTACTTTGATGCACAAAAAAGCCCGCCCGTCTCGCGACGGTCGGGCTTGGTGCTGAGGAGAGAGAGTCGTTAATTATCCTACAGCGTCAGTGCCTTTTTCTCCGGTACGGATCCGGATGCATTCGGGCAGATCGAGAACGAAGATTTTTCCGTCGCCGATGTTGCCTGAGCGTGCACCCTTGATGATCGCATCGGTGGTGGCTTCGACATATTCGTCGTTTATGGCGATTTCGATACGAACCTTTTTAAGCAGGTTCACTTCGATATCCGCGCCGCGGTAGGTTTCGTGATAGCCCTTCTGCTGCCCGCATCCCATTGCGTTGGTGACGGACATTTTGTAGACCTCTGCGTCGTAGAGCGACTGCTTTACCTCGTTGAGGGCTTCAGGCTGAATATATGCAATAATAAGTTTCATGATAGAGTTCCTTTCAGGTTAGACGTTCGTGAAGAACTGGAATCCATGATAAGCTTCCATGCCGTGTTCGCCAAGGTCGAGACCCTTGAGTTCTTCTTCCTTGCTGACGCGAATTCCAACAGTGTGCTTCAGAATCAGGAAGAGAATGAAGGCTGCCGGGAAACACACAGCTGCGTAGGCCAGAACGCCGAGCGCCTGAACACCAATACTGTGATCCGGGCTGAAAACACCCACGAAAAGCGTGCCGAGAATACCGCAAACCAAGTGAACCGTTGTGGCACCAACCGGATCGTCAAGCTTCAGACGGTCGAAGGTCATTACGGAAACAACTGCAACCGCACCGCAAACCAGGCCAATGATGATAGAGGCGGTAACGGAAACTACGTCTGCTCCGGCCGTGATCCCGACGAGACCAGCCAGGGCACCGTTGAGTACCATGGAAAGGTCGGGCTGTTTTTGAATGATCCAGGACGCAGCCATGGAACCAATGATGCCGGCCGCCGCTGCAAGGGAGGTCGTAACGAGTACAAAGGAGGTAAGTCCCGGATCAGCCGACAGCACAGAACCGCCATTGAATCCGAACCAGCCCAGCCACAGCAGGAATGCGCCGATGGTAAGCAACGGCATATTGTGACCCATGATACCTTTAACTTTACCGTTTACATATTTACCCATACGCGGGCCGATAACAATGATACCTGCCAGTGCGCCCCATCCGCCCACCGAGTGAACGAGCGTGGAGCCGGCAAAATCGTAGAAACCTTTGGCATCCAACCAGCCGCCGCCCCATTTCCAGGAACCAACCCAAGGATAAATGATGGCTACGTAGATGGTGCAGAAAATCAGGAACGGTCCGAGTTTAACGCGCTCAGCTACCGCACCGGAAACGATGGTCGCAGCAGTTGCAGCAAACATGCCCTGGAACAGGAAGTCAGTCCAGTAGGTGTAAGCACCGTCAGCATAAGCAATCAGCCCGTCCGCACCTTCCGGAGAAGCAATACCAAAGCCGGCGAACCCAAAGAATCCGGCAGCGCCGTCGGCAAAGCCCGGATACATCAGGTTAAATCCGATCAGCGTGTAAGTCAGCAGACCGATGGCAACGATGGCTGTATTCTTAAACAGAATATTTACCGTATTCTTTGCCCGGGTCAGTCCGGTTTCCACCATGGCAAAACCAAGGTGCATGATGAACACGAGGAAGGTGGCAACCATCATCCATACGTTGTTCACAGTAAACATGGCGTCAGCGGCCGTAATTTCCGGCGCGGCTTCCTCAGCCATGGTGGCCATCGGCAAAGCGAAGGCTCCTAGTGCGAGCATCAGCATCGCGGATTTCAATAATTTCTTCATTTGCATCCTCTCGTTGATTATACAATTTAAGTTTCGAACCACAGCGGTCGATTGGGGGGGCTATTTGCACGAGGTGTGCCACCGAATTTAAACTTACGCATCTAGCTGCATTGGTGATAGTTACAAATATATACAAACAATTTTAAGCAGTCATATATATGACATTATTGTTTATATGTAAGTGATATAAACAAATTTGTTGTATGTTAAAAATGTAAATACCCATTGGTGCTATCTGACGATGGCCTGCTGCAACATTCGGCTAGGAAGCCGGGGAGGATATGAGGTCCGAAGCAGCTAGATAGGCTTCGACTTTGCTGACGCGCCCGAATTTAAGTAAGGCATCCGCAAAAGCTTTTGCACCCTTTAAAGAGGTTGCATTTACAAGGCGCTGCACCGTTGGGGCATTTACGATATCGATACTGAAATTTTTCAGCCCGACTCCCAGCAAAAACGGGAGCATACGCGGGTCTGCGGCGAGGTCACCGCATATGGAAACATCCTTTCCATGGGTGCGGGCAGCGGTAACAATACGGTTAATCGCCCTTAGAATTGCTGGATGATGGGCCAGGTACAGGTTCGAAACCTGCTCATTGGTCCGGTCAACGGCCAGTATGTACTGGATCAGGTCATTGGAGCCTATAGAAAGAAAATCCGCTTCCTTTGCCAGCTCATCGGCCACTTCCACAGCCGATGGAAGCTCCATCATAACCCCGAGTTTGGTATCACGGTTAAAAGGAATACCCGCTTCCTCCAATTCATCCATGCATTGATGTACAATGGCCTTGGCCTCATCAAAGTCGTCCACGGAAGAAACCAGCGGAAACATAATCCGCGTATTTTCCCCAACACCGGCACGCAGGAATGCCCGCAGCTGCTGGCAGAAAATATCCTTATTCTGCAGTGAAAACCGAATGGCCCGCATGCCTAGAAAAGGGTTGGCTTCGCTATCGTTCGAATGGTACGAAAGCATTTTATCGCCCCCGATATCCAATGTCCGGAAAGTAATCAGCTTCCCCTTCATCTGATCCGTAATTTTTTTATAGATCACGAACTGCTCTTCTTCAGTCGGGAAATCGTCTCGCACAATAAAAGGGAATTCGGAACGGTAGAGCCCTACACCCTCGGCCTTGAATTTCTTTGCAGGCTTTAAATCGCTCAGCAGGTTTATATTCGCATAGATGTGCATGGGCTGGCCGCATTTGGTGAGGGTCTTTTTCTTTACGTCAGCGGCACTGTGGAGAGCCTGCCACGTCGCATCCAGCTCTTTGTATTTCGCATAGACTTCCTCACCAGGCTGCAGGTAGATAATACCCTGCTCGGCATCCATCAGCAGTTCTTCCCCATCCACAATTCCATCAGCAAGATCGCGGCTCACGGCCACCATTGGAATACCAAGCGAGCGGCAGATGATCGCGTTGTGGGAGGTTACGCCGCTACTGACAATAAAACCTTCCACATTTTCCGCAGACAGCTTCAGAATATCGGACGGGAGCAATTCATGGGCAATGATGATCTGGCCGTGGTAATCCCCGTTATCAGTCTCCTCATCCAGCAAGTTCCTGACCAGGCGGTTTCCCAAGTCCTTGACGTCGAGCACCTTTTCACGAATGAGCGGCATTTTACTGTTCGAAAACACTTCGACATATTCATTTACAACCGTTGCAATTGCTTTGAGCGCGGGGATGCCCTCCTTAATGAGATCACGGATCCGGCCGGAAAACTGCTCGTCCTCCAGAATCAGCAGGTGCGCACTGAAAATCAGCACGGCCACATCGGCCAGCTCCTCGCTGATTTCCTTCTGCAGCTTATTGATCTGAAGCGCCGTTTTATCGATAGCTTCCTGAAAATCTTCAAGCGAATAGTTATGCCCGTCCACGCCCGGAAGGATACAACTTTCCGACTGGCTGGAGTCCAACGTCAGCGCTTTCCCCTGCGCCGTTCCAGAACTTGCAGAACGGCCCCGCAGGATACCTTCTTTGGGAATACTCCTGACCACGGGGGGCTCTTCCAGACGCTCAGCCTCTTCCCGCACATCGCTTAAAAGCCGAACATTTTCAATGACCGAAGCCAGCTGGGCCGCGATGGCGCGCAGCGCTTTGGTATCATTGGATGAAAAATAGTTCGCAACGCCATCCTGAACCACCAATGCACCAATCCGGCGCAAACGGCGTAAAATAGGAACCACAAGAAGGGCTTCGTATTTTTCCTCATTAATCCCCGGGAAATAGTAGTTCCAGGAGCTTTTGGAGGCTTGTCCAACGCAGATAGGGCGAAGTTCACGCAGAGCACGGCCGGTAATTCCCTCGCCCAGCTTCATTTTAACCTTGCCTATGGCATCCGGGCTCAGCCCCTGCGTTGCGCGCAGAGTCAGCTCCTCGTTTTCTTCGTCATAAATATAGATCGAGCAGACCGCCGCGCGCATATGCCAGGCCACGGTCGACACCACACTTTGCAGGATATCTTTGCCCTTTTCATCGGCGTCGAATACCGAGATCAGCTCGGCAACATCGCATACCAGATCTACATTTCTCTTTTTCATATCAGCAAAGTTCGTTTAATTGGTTAGATCAGGATAACGGGCAGATAGAGCCATGTCAAAGAGTAGAGATTGTCCAATTTACGCATAGACCTATACTGTACCCATCCCCTACTATTTCCCCTTATTAAAAGAGCCGATTTTACATGAATATACCGTCCGCAGATCAACTGCTAAAAATTTACCGCCCCATGATTGCCTCGCGCTATACCGACCAACTGCAGTCGGCCGCGGCGCAGCGTGGCGAAGTCTTTTTCTACATCCCGTCATCCGGACACGAAGCCAGTGCGGCCTTGGCCCCGCATCTGATCGATGCCGATTGGCTGCATCTGCATTACCGTGACCGCGCCCTGGCCTATGCCCGCGGCGTCTCCTACGAAACCGTCTTCTACGGCCTTTTCAGTAAAGAAGAGTCCAATTCGGCCGGGCGGCGTATGCCGGCCTTCCCGTGCGACCGCTCGCTGAATATCATGAGCACCCCGACGCTGGTCGGCAGCAACGTGCTGCAGGCCGTGGGTGTGGCTTCTTCGATTAAGGATGAAGAAGGCAATCCATTCGTACTCGTATCCGTTGGTGATGGTGCCACTCAACAAGGCGATTTCTACGAAGCGGTCGCGGAAGCCGTGCGCTCCAACCTGCCCGTTCTTTTCCTGATCGAAGACAACCGGTTTGCCCTTTCAACCGTCACGAAGGGCAATACCTTCTATTCCCTGCCCGACGGCGAAACAGATACCTTCTACGGCTTGCCGATCCTCCGCGTCGACGGCTCCGATGCCGCACCAACGCTTGGAAAGTTTGGTGAGATCGTTTCCGAGCTCCGCAAAACCCGCGGACCCCAGATCGTTGTCTTCAACGTCGAGCGGCTTGAAAGCCACACGAATGCCGACGACCAATCCGTTTACCGCACCGAGGCTGACCTCAAGCACGCAATGGATAATGCCGACCCCTGCGCTAAGCTCCGTGATTACATGGTTGAAAATGGCGTTGATGCAGCAGCAATCAAAGAAGTCGAAGATGAAGTAAAAGAACAGGTCGATGCCGCATTCCACCTTTCCCGCAAAGGCACAACACCCAAAGCGGCGCTCACCGCCAAAAAACCGCTGCCTGAACAACGGGAAGAATATCTCGGCACGCCCGACAACCGCGAGCTCAGCATGCTTGAAGCCATGCGCGGAACATTAAAAGCGCAGCTGGAGAAAAGTCAGAAAGTCACACTGCTGGGCCAGGATATTGAAGATCCGAAGGGCGATGTATTCGGCCTTACCCGCGGACTGAGCCAAACCTTCCCTGAGCAGGTCAACAATGCCGCGCTGGCCGAGAACACCATTCTCGGCGTCTCCACCGGTCAGGCGCTTGCTGGCGGCTATCCGGTTGCCTTCATGCAGTTTTCCGACTTTCTGCCGGTGGCGTATAACCAGATTCTTTCTGAAATCGGAGCCATGCACTGGCGCACCAATGGGCAGTGGGATTCGGCCATGCTGATTATGTCGATTGCCGGCGGCTATCGTCCCGGCCTTGGTCCGTATCATGCACAGACCATGGAATCGATCTGCGCTCACGTACCCGGCGTCGATGTATTTATGCCATCCACTGCGGCCGATGCGGCAGGTATGCTTAATGCCATATTTGAATCGGGACGGCCCTCGGTTTTTCTTTTCCCCAAAAGCCTGATCAACGACCGATCGAACACCACTTCCGCCGATGTGGAAAAGCACTATGTCCCGATCGGCAAGGCTCGCATTACCCGCGCTGGAAGCGATATCACACTGGTCAGCTACGGCGGCTCCATGCCGGTATGCGACCGGACTGCTGAAGCCCTTTCTGAAATCGGAGTTAATGCCGAGGTTATCGACCTGCGGACGATTTTCCCGTGGGATGAAGAAACCATTCTGGCCTCCGCAAAGAAAACCGGAAGGCTGATTGTGGTCCATGAAGACAACCAGACCTCCGGCATGGGCGGTGAAATTGCCGCAACGATTGCCGAAAAAGCCGGTGACGAAGTTCAGGTCGCGCGTGTGACGCGACCAGACACCTATATCCCATATGACTTTTCTTCACAGATCGAAGTATTGCCTTCGCTCAAACGCACGCTGGAAAAATGCTGTGAACTGCTGGATATCGATATCCACTGGGAAAAACCGGTTGAAGAAGAAGCCGGAACCGTCACGGTTAAAGCGATCGGCTCCAGTCCATCCGATGAAACCATCACGGTTACCGACCTGCTCGTTAGTGTGGGAGAGGAAATTGCGGAAGGGGATCTGATTGCCTCTGTCGAAGCCGACAAGGCATCCATGGATATCACTTCTCCGGTCGCCGGAAAAGTAGCTGAACTACTGGCCGACGAGGGCGATGTACTGACGGTCGGCACCCCAATGGTTAAAATTGCTTCCGACGAAGCCGCTCAGCTTAAACCCATGACCAAAGAGGATTCAGGGACACCGATCATGGAGCGTCGTCGTGTAACCGAAGCGGCTGAAGCGAAAAGTAAATCCGCTGAGATCAAGCCGGTCTACATATCCAATATCACGACCGTGCTCGGATCACGCCACCTCACAAATGAAGAACTGCTTCAGGATCACCATGAGTGGGATTCCGATGCCATCCGGAAACGCACCGGCATTGAAAACCGCTACTGGATTGACGGCGACGAAAACGTGCTGACGCTGGCGGTGAAAGCAACGAAAGACCTGCTCGAAAAAGAAAATCTCCATATTTCCGACATCGGGGCCATTATCTGTTCCACAGGAACGCCGAGATCCATGACCCCGTCACTCGCGTGTAAGGTTCTGTATGAACTCAGCCCAGAGAAGGGCGAAGTGCTGATGCAGGCGCACGATGTAAATGCCGCCTGCTCCGGATACATGTATGCTTTGCAGTCCGCCTTTGATTTCCTGTCTAATGCTCCAGACAAAAAGGTAATCGTCATTACAGCCGAAACGCTTTCCCCGATGGTGAACCATGACGACCAGAAAACCATGGCCCTGTTCGGCGATGCAGCAACGGCCTCCCTCGTCAGTTGCGAACAACGCCCTGGAAATGCGGGTGTAAAACTAAACCGTCCATTCCTCTCTGCTACCGGTGTGGAAGACAAAGTCCTATATGTTCCGAATATGGGAAGCGGAGAAGTTATCGAAATGGAAGGACTGACCGTATTCAAACTGGCCGTCCGTAAAATGATCGATGTGCTCGACAGCGCCTGCCAGGAGCGCGGTATCACCGTCGAGGATTTAGAGAAAATTGTTCCGCATCAGGCTAATGAGCGCATCATCGAGGCGATTCGTAAAACGATCAAATGCCCGCCGGAAAAAATGTTTAACCACATCCGGAAATACGGCAACACCTCGTCGAACACCATCCCGATTGCACTGGCCGAACTCATGCCCGAAACCGAACCGGACGCCCTCATCGGCCTCACCGCCTTCGGCGGCGGTTTCACATTTGGAGCAGCGGTGATTGAGAAGGTTTAACAGAAGGTTCTACCCTTCGGAGCAATGAATTACCTGCATCTAGACATATACAAGTTCAGCTTCTTCCGATACTCCTCTTCCAACTCAGGCTCGTTCGCATAATCGATGAGAATCGTAATTGCTTTTTTCTGATACTCGACTGCGTCCTCAAATCTTTTAAGGCGATATTTTTTCGAGGCAGTAGCTGAAAGCAAAACATGAACATTCGATAGGGCATCCTTCCCCTCCAGAGCTCCGTGATAATAGGCCATGATATAATATAAACTAGCCTTATATGGATCCGGAGACTGATAATAGCTTTGCTCACTACTATCAAAATTACCGCCAGAGCTCTCGAAGCCTTCCTCAATTTTCTTACCGATTTCCATACACGCTTCAGCATCACGATAGTACTTCATCGATAGCAGAAGCGATTTGATTCTGTATTTTCGTTCATCACCCAAATCGACACGACTGCCTCTTGCTTTCTCATAAAAATCGATAGTCTTTTTTAAATCTTGCACTGGCGAACATTTAAAATGCAAGTCCCCTAAATAGAGCAAAGCATCACTACATCCTTTTTCGGCAGCTAATTGATACATCTGAATTGCTGCATCATAGTCGTGATGCATCGAGAGCTCATCGGCACATCGCTCTGCTCTACGAAGCATGGCCCACAAAGAACCTTGTTTCGCTGCATCAAACAACCAGCCATCTGTCGCAAACGCAGGAATCGGTGTGCCCGATTTTAATCCTTTATAAAGTGATTGAATTTCCATAGCCTGATCAGCACTTGCTCGTGATCCCGCCTTGGTCATAACTTCCATTGCTTTAGAAAATTGAACATTACGTGCAAAAGCGCTTGCCATGAGAACCAATGCATCCTCATTGCGTGGTTTTTTGCGAAGGACGGCAGAGGCGTATTTGACCGCCTTTTCACCATCGTGGAATTCAGGATCTTCGCATGACGCATAGATTCGCGCGAGGCCTTCGCAGGCTTTGAGTGAGTTTAGCTTCACAGCCTTTTCATACCAATCGATCGCCTTGGCATAATCGATTTCCGGGCCAGCTCCTGTTTCATAACAATGCCCGGCACCTGCCATGGCCGACACACTTCCTGCATCAGCGGCACGGATAAATAAAGCGCACGCCGTAGCCGGATCGGAATTATAAGCCGCCACACCTTGTCTATAGAGTGCATCAGAGTCGCTAAATACCAAGCCTACCGATAACAAAGTCATCCCCAACAACATATGTTTCATCTTTTCCCCCTACACCCACTCACCATGAAAGCACATTCGGTTATACCAAAATACGTACTAAGAACAAGGGGTTGTCTTATTTCTACAGTAGCGTCGCATTAGATTCCGCAATGCCCGCATTGATGCAAGGCTAAGTTTAAAACAGGTAAGATTCTACTTTCCTCATAGTACAAAGTACTATTTATTCTTGTCTTTTCTTATTTATTTGAACAATTGTTCTACGTATTCTAGGTTTATGCGGTAAGGGTACCGCGGATTAATCCAAGGAGAACATAAGATGAAGAAGAGAAACCTGTTGAAAGCACTCGTGGCAGCAAGCATTCTATGCGCAGCCTCGGCATTTGCAGCAGAGGGGACTGCGGTTAAGGGTAATCCTAAGAGCAAGGTTTACCACACTTCCCAATGCCGCCATTACTCTGCGAAGAACACCACCAAAGAGTTTGCTTCCGCAGCCAAAGCAAATGAGGCCGGTTACAAAGCCTGCAAGCAATGCGCCGGAAAGAAAAAGGCGGAACAGAAATAATAAGGATTCCAATCTGAAGTAAAAAACCCCGGAACCGAAAGGTCCGGGGTTATCTGTATCCTGGCAGGATTGAATCCGAGTCAGGACTGACTTTGGTCCCAAGGCTGACTTTGCTTGAAAAGTTCCAGCCTCTTCTTAAACCCACTTAAACTGCTCCCTGATATCCCGCGTTTTTTGGCATAATTATATGCTTTTTCCTGAGTCGAAACCGCGAGGTCAAACTCGCCATTACGCGCATAGGCACATGCGAGTGTATCGAGTACCCAATACTCCTCTCCCGTTACACTGATGGCCATAAGTGCAAATTTCACGGCTTTTTTCCCATCGTGGTTCGCTGGATTTTTATTACTGGAGTAGAACATCGAAAGACCATTTGGCCCCAAGCTGTTTCCGTGGCCCGCGGCCTTGGTTATCCAATCATCGGCAAGCTGAAAATTCTTAAGATCACCGTAAAGATAAATACGCCCGAGCCTTGCAGCCACGGCACCATCCGGAGTTTTAGTATAAGCTGCGGTCAGTATATCAACGGCCTTCCGCGGATCTCGATCTACGCCATTCCCTTTAAGGTATTTTTCTGCTTCTTTTATAACTCTGGAACTATCGTTATTTGAGGAAGCTACCGTCGACCTCTTGATTATCGGACTCTCAACCCATTCAACCCGTTTATTCAGCTCTTTAGGGTACCACTCTTCACGTACCAGCGGGTTGCCCTCAAGTTTAGGGCCTTTGATTTTGAGCCATATACCACGCGCATCTTCATCCCAAACCTTTCGCTGATAGGTGCTGTAAGTGATATTTCCATATGCGTCCACATCCGATTCCGTGTAGGACTCATAGGTTTCCTTCATAAGCTCGACTGGAGTCTGTACGACTGTTTTTTCACCAACCTTCAGGTGATCCAGCTTAATGGTTCCCTTCAGGCAATGGTCCTTATCCTGGCGACCGCGATACGCCTTGCCTTCCACATAAAACCGGTAATCAAAAGTTATATTTTCCAAATCGGATGAAGATCGGTTCTGGACAGTTATTTCATAGTGAACGAAGTCCCCTGTCCTGCCTTTAGACTTCTTTTTCATGTCAATGGAAACCCTAACCTTGGTAGGTGATAGAAAATCCTGAGCGGAAATCCAGGCCCTGATAAAGCTCCGGTCCTCTTCGCTGAAGATTCCGGGCTCAACCCATATTTTTTTACCGGTAATGCGCTCAATCTGCAGTTTGTTGCGTGATGGATTATACTCCAGAATCCGCGCCTCAATACTTCGGCCATCAGTCGATGTGAAAGGCCGGAACTCGCTCTCCCCTGCGGCACAGGCATGGCCTGCTAAAAACACAAATCCCCAAATATATAACTGCTTCATTATTTCCCCCGAAACAACACCCTGGCTATCCTGTAAGGATAACTGTTTGAAGACTTATATCATCCTCTGCACTTTTGCTCAAGCTTGCTCAACAACGCTTCCGGGAAGCAGAAGGATTGCAATGTGCACTGCGGATTCTTACCTTATGCACAACGGAGATCATCTATGGAGTTATTAAACGAGTGGCTGAACAAGATCGACAGCTTTGTCTGGGGCTGGAGCATGATTGCCCTGCTGGTGGGAACCGGCCTCTATCTCACGGTCCGTTTACTTTTTGTTCAGATCCGCCACCTCGGGCATGCTATCGCCTGCGTGATGGGCAAATATGATCAGCCGGATGAGAACGGCGATGTTTCCCACTTCAAGGCTTTGGCCACCGCGCTGTCCGCCACGATCGGCACCGGTAATATTGCCGGCGTTGCCACGGCCATTGCGGCCGGCGGACCGGGAGCCGTTTTCTGGATGTGGATTACAGCACTGGTCGGCATGGCCACCAAGTTTACCTCCTGTACGCTCGCGGTTAAGTATCGAACAATTCATAACGACGGATCTGCCAGCGGCGGACCGATGTATTTTCTCAGGGATGGTCTTGCGGAACTAAAAAAAGCGCGCATGTTGGAAGAGAACCCAAATGCTCAAATAGCAGGAGTTAAAAGTCACATTGGCGCCATTCTGGGAGCCATGTTCGCCCTCTTCGGCGTTATCGCATCCTTCGGCATTGGCAACATGGTGCAGGCGAACTCCGTGGTCGGCGGGCTGGGTTATCTGCTGCCCGAGACAATCCAGTCTGGCGGTTTCACGCTCTGGGAAGGGTTCGATATTTCATGGATGAGTCTTGCCACCGGACTCATCCTTTCGTTCCTGACCGGCATCGTAATTCTAGGCGGCATCAAACGTATTGCCAATGTGGCGGGCGTGATTGTTCCCTTCATGTGCTCGTTCTACGTACTCGGCACCGTGCTGATTCTTATTCTGAATGTATCCGCCATTCCGGATGCCTTTGCCCTGATTTTCAGGTATGCCTTTACCCCCTATGCCGCCGGAGGCGGAGCAGTAGGTGTAGCGATTCAGCAAACCATCCGCTTCGGTGTTGCGCGCGGTGTTTTTTCTAATGAATCCGGATTAGGCTCCGCACCGATCGCGCACGCGGCGGTTAAGACCAACGAACCTGTGCGCGAAGGAACCGTTGCCATGCTGGGCCCCTTCATTGATACCATTCTGATTTGCACCATGACCGCGCTGGTGATTCTTGTGACCGGGGCACATTTGACCGAGCACGACGGCGGTGCCCTGACTGCCCATGCATTTAAAAAGGGCCTGTTTGGCTATGGCCATTATCTCGTAGGAATCGGCCTCGTCTTTTTTGCCTATTCAACCCTCATTGCATGGTCCTACTATGGCGACCGCTGCGCTGAGTTTCTGTTCGGGGAAAAAGCGATCCCCATTTATCGTTGGATATATGTGGGCGCCATTACCATCGGCGCCGTCGGTGGCCTACGCGTGATCTGGACGGTTGCCGACATTTTCAATGCGCTCATGGCGATCCCGAACCTGATCGGCCTAATCCTGCTTTCCGGAGTCGTCGCGAGCGAAACAAAGAAATATTGTGCGAGGCTGAAAGAAGGCGAATTCAAGATTGACGATAAAATTTAGCGAGTCGCTCAGGCGAAACACCTAAATGGTACCCGGCAATCATCAGCTTATTGATCAGGGTCACCTTCAGTATGCCGTGCTTCTGCCATCGACGGCCTGATGTAATTGCTGGTTCCGGAACGGTAACGATGTCTCCATATTCACTCATGGCCCTGACCAATGCATAGTCTTCCATAATGGGCAGATTCGGGAAGCCGCCCGCCTTATTAAAAAAAGTCCGACGCATAAAAAGTCCCTGATCTCCATAAGGTAGCTTCAAATCCCGGGATCGTTTGTTGGCTGTTTTTTCGATAAAACCCAGGCCCCGCATTTGTTCCTTAACCTTGAATGTAAAGGCCCCGAGCGCAACCGCCGAATCAGCCAATGTTTCACGGACAATCCAGTCCCACCGGTCGGGAAGCATGGTATCTGCATGCAGGAATAGAAGTATGTCGCCTTTGGCCACTTTCGCCCCTTCATTCTGTTGAGCAGCACGACCTCCCCCACGTTCAATTACCGTTGCTCCAACGGCCTGCTCCAATGTCCGGTCGCCGCTGCCTCCGTCTGCAATGATGACTTCAACATGGAATCCCTCTTTCGCCTTGCCGATAATTTTTAACAATTGGTCCTCTTCATTCAGCGTCGGGATGATTACGGAAATCGTAGCAGGTATGTCCGCCGGAAGATCCACATCATTGAGGGTCGGAAGCGGATAAACCGTCAAGTCAGCAGCGGCCGCCATGGTCTGTTCAAAGACCTGCCCCCCGCCCCAGTCTATACCCTCAAATAGTGTAGCCGAGGGCCATGATCTCGGAGGCGGAGTCGAGCCCCCCGCCCTACACAAACCAATTAGATAATATCCCCCGTCATTCGCAGGACCGATTACAACATCATTGGACTCCAGCGCCTCGAACGCCGCTTTAATATTTTTCCAGTCATTGGAGGGACAATCGGAACCAACGATGACAATGCGCTGTATGCCTCTTGAAAAATGATCTTCAAATGCACGCTGCATGCGTTCGCCCAGATCGCCATTGCCCTGCTCAACATAGTTCAGGTCGGTACCAAGCCATTTGCGCATTTGTTCATGCGTGCCGCCCTCATGCCGCACCTCGATCCGCATATCCGTGCGGCATGCCTGCCGAACTGTATGTTCGGTCATTTCTTTCTGCAACTGAGCAGCCTCCTCAGCTCCCAAATGCGGAATGAGGCGCGTCTTTGTTTTTCCGGCCTCAGGAAACCGGGTGAATATTATCAATTGTTGTTTATGAACCTTCATGGGGAATTATGTGTCTTATTGTTAAATACCTTACCGAATAGCTGTCTGGAGGAAAAACCATGAATGGTAAAACAGACCAGATTCACCCGCAGCACTGCTTTTGTGAAATCCCCGATGCCGAATTGGCTCCCTGGGTTCAAAAACGCTATGGAGAGAACATCCCGACTGTAAAGCTGCTCCATTCAACTGATGATCCCAGTCAGAAAGAAATCATCAGCATCGTGGCCCTGCTCGATGTCGATGAAGAAAGCATGCTGAAACTTATGGGCGATGTCGACAAACCGGAGCACCACATCATTCACTGCCGCGAACATGTGAAGCGTATGCTGGGTATGGATCCATAGCTATTCCGCGATCCACTCCGGAACTTACCGCCTCTGCCATCCCAGCCATTTTTTCATGAGCTTTGCAACGGCCGGCGTCAGGAGGGTCTGGTTATAGAGTCCGGCAACGCGCTTAATGGCCTCCAACTGCGTCGGGTACGGATGAAGCTCGGATCCGATTTTGTGAGTTTATCTGTTATCATATCACTTGTTTTCATAGTTATAGTTCGCTGCAGGATGTCCCATTGGCAAAACAGGTGTGGCATCGGTGATGTTTAAGCATGACACGAATATCCATCGCCTCTGCCAAACTTCCGCCAAGATCATAGTCTTCGTCATCATCCACCAGTGTACAGGCATATACCCGCATGCGGCCGCCTTTTTTCACCACCATCTTGCTGAAGCTGCACATAAATTCATCGCGCTCGCTCTCGGTTTTATATGTTGTCATGCACGATTCGGTAATAAAGGGAACATCAGGCCTTGATCCCGGCTCATGAAATTCGGGGAAAACCACAATATGCGTGTCTTCCGGTAAACCGGCTTTTTCAAAATAGGGAAGATAGTCACGGTTCACGGCCTCGATGTCTTCTCCCTCGGCGCCCTGGCGCGCTATGGAGACTTTGAAGCCAAACTGATGCAACTCGCGCATGGTCCTCAGCGAGATATGGAAATTACCCTTCCCCCGCTCCATGTCATGTTTTGCGGGGTCCGGATAGTCGAGACTAACCCGGAAGCTGAGTGGAAACGGCTTTTCCGCAAGAGGTGCCACTTGATGAAGTCGGTTTAACAGCGGTTCTGTACCATTGGTCAGTACAAGGCAGGGATTATGATCGAGCGCATAATCCAGAATGTCAGTCATTTCGGGAATGACAAAGGGCTCTCCTCCCGTAAACGAAAACTGTTCCGCTCCCAGAACTAATGACTCCTGAATAAAAGGCAAAACATCTTTCAATGTAATTGCATTGAGTCGATTATCCCCGGGTTTGGATCCTTCAAGGCAGAAGGAGCAACGCAGGTTGCATACGGTTCCGGTATGAAACCATACCTCTTTTAACAGCTTAGGCTTAATGTAGCCTTGGGCTTCCGGTTCCTGAACTACAGGATGCCCCTTCTTTTTTACAATGGTAGATTCACTCATAAATCGTTTTCCTTTCATTTCGTAGTCGGTCAAAAGGTCCAATCCTTACAACCCATCATAAAAATTCAAGGAATTCACCTGACCCAGGCCTGCTATTCGCTTGCTTCAGCAGATCCTGACGACTGGTCGGCTTTGCGGAAATCAATAGATGCAGAGTTGATACAGTAGCGCAAACCTGTCGGGGGGGGGCCATCT
Source organism: uncultured Verrucomicrobiota bacterium (assembly GCA_964486885.1). Taxonomy (GTDB): domain Bacteria; phylum Verrucomicrobiota; class Kiritimatiellia; order Kiritimatiellales; family Pontiellaceae; genus Pontiella. Next base: position 14,091 of record CAZAPF010000012.1, on the reverse strand, counting down.
GGAAACACATGTCCCAAATGAGCGTCGCACTTTGTACATACTACTTCGGTGCGAATCATTCCGTGTGTCGTATCCCGATGCTCAGTAATGACTTTATCGTCAACCGGTTTAAAATAGCTCGGCCACCCACACCCCGAATCAAACTTGGTATCCGAAAGGAAAAGGTCCGTTCCACAGCACACGCATGAATAGATACCCAATTCCTTATTGTCCCAATATTTACCTGTATATGGACGCTCCGTGCCCTTTTCCCGGGTTACATGATATTGCATATCAGTAAGCTGCTCTTTCCATTCTACTTCTGTCTTCACCAGCTTATTTGTATCCATGGATCCTGCCTCCTCTTTGGCACATGCATTTAGTGTAGCCATCGCAATCAGCAATAAAATTAATTTGGTCTGCATACGAGCCTCCGAATTCAAGACCAATTCAGTCTAGTTTCCGTTCAAACAGGAGGCAATTTTTCTTTGTAATGATTCCGCACTTTTCATTGAAACCCCGGAAGCGCGGTATTACGTTGCTGATATTCGAATGGAGAGCAAAGTGAGCGATGACTGGATAGACATTAAAAAAGATCCCCAACATGTGAAGCGGGAACGATCTAAAGCCAAAGAACTTCGCAAAAGCGCGTGGTGGAAACAGGAATTAGCCAAGGGCACCTGTCACTATTGCGGTGAATCCTTCCTACCATCCGAACTGACCATGGATCATATATTGCCTGTGGTTCGGGGCGGAAAGAGCGTCAAGAGCAACTGTGTTCCCTGCTGCAAGGAATGCAACAACGAGAAAAAATTCCTAACGCCGGCTGAACTGATCATGCGAGAACTGGACCAAGACCAATCCGGCGATTCAGGCGATTCAGGCGATAAAACTACTTAGCGGTTTAGCCGTTCAACTAAAACAGGTCGAGCTGGTCGGGCTGATCTACAAACTGCGGAAAGCGCATAGGCTCCTTCCCCATTATTTTAAGCAGGTCTTCCTCCGCGCAAGGCTCCCTTCGTTTTTCAAGGGTTTCGAGAATCTTCGCGAACAGCAGTCCGCAATATGAACTGTCTTCCTCCGCCCGATGGAAGGTTCCGCTGGGAAAATTAAAATGCCGAACCAACGTCCATAATTTATAGTTGGGCAAATTGGGGAATACCTTTCGGGCCAAGGGTAATGTATCGAGAACTACGGCTTTAGGGGCTAAAGATTTGTGCAGGTTTACATCTTCAAGCAGAAACTTATAGTCGAATGGTGCATTATGAGCCACCAAGGGAAGATCTCCGCAGAATTCAGCAAACTCGGGCAAAACCTCTGCAATTTTTGCCTTACCCCGCACCATATCATCCGTAATACCATTTACCGCCGATGCATCCGGCGGTATGGGTATACCGGGATCAACCAATACCCCGTAGCCCTTAATTGCCTGCTCGCCGTCAAACAGTACCGCCCCTACTTCTACAATCATATCCTCACGGGGATTCGTCCCTGTGGTTTCTAAATCAAACGCTACAAATTTCATAATGAGATACCCATATCTGATGCATTCCAACCATGCCAACAAATTCAGAAAATAAAAAACCCGCCCAATAATGGACGGGTTTTATCTTCACGCAGAATCCAGCTTAGTTAGCTGCAGTCTGACGTGCGAGCTCGCGCTGATCGCGAGTCAAACCACGGTCATCAACCTGTGTAGCTTTCACAGAGATCACGAGGTTTTTCTTTGCGGTACGGGAACCTTCGGTACGGAAGAGACGTCCCAAATATGGGATATCACCGAGGAAAGGAACCTGGTCGCGGAAAGTTTCTGTACGTTCGTCAACCAGACCGCCCATTACAACAGTGCTACCATCAGCAATGGTAACCTGCGTCTGAACCGCGCGGGTTTCGAAGAACGGCATTTTAATTTCGAGCGGAGCACTGTTACCGAATACTTCGGACGTGTTGTTACCGCCTGATTCGTATGCATTGAAACCGGCAATGTAGACATCGAAACCTTTGAACTTGTTGATTTCAGGCTGCAGGTCAAGGTCGATGGTATTGCTTTCAGCATCAACAACCGGGGTAACCTTCAGCACAACACCGAGATCATAGTCTTCCCAGTCCTGAGGTTTAACAACCGGAGCAGTACGCTGACCGGTTTCCACATCGTAGTCCTGCGGATAGCGGTGAACTTCTACAACGCGGATGATCGCTTCGTTACCACTCTTAGTCGTTACTTTAGGAGCAGACAGAACATCAGCTGTTCCTTCCTGTTCCAATGCAGAGATCGCGAGATCAAACGGGAACGATCCGGTATTCTGGAAAAGCATTGAAGATGGAGCTCCGCCCATGCTTGCCAGCAATCCAGATTGAAGCGATTCAAACGCAGTGGAGTTGTTGCGTTGTCCATTTCCAAAAACGCTCTGACCAGGCTGGGAATCAATCCTTGTATAACCAGTCTGCGGGTCTGTTAGCAAAGTACCTGAACCACCGTTAACAGAAGAAGAAGACGTATAGCCAGAGTTACGACGATAGAATCCAGCACCGCCATTATCAGTTTCGTCAAGTCGAAGACCGGCGAATTCACCATCATCATACATGGTCCAGTCAAAACCGAGCTCTTCCAGCGCACCTTCGTTGTATTCAACGAATTTGGCTTCGATTTCAACCTGCTGGGAACGTTTCTTGATGGCTTCATCTTCGAGGTCAGCCAGAATATCTTCAACTGCTTTGATATTCTTTGCTGTGTTCTTAACAAAGAGCTTGTGGAAGTTGGGCTGGTAGATAGCCGAAGAACCTTCCGGCCAATCAACGATGGAGAAGAATGCAGCAACATCGGCAGGACCGCCCGTATCAGAACCGGAGGAAGCATCACCAAACAGATCGTCAGCACCACCACTATCGCCGCCAGCCATGGATTCCAGTTCTGCACCCACTTCAGGAATCACGTCGTAAGATACCAGCTTGAGTTCGGTGGCAGGAACATAACCAACCGGCATGATGCCAACGGCTTTAGGCTGAACGTCAAACTTAAGGGAGGCCATTTCAACGATATACTGCAGAGCTTCGTAGAGGCTCATGTCGCGAATTGAAATCGTGATATTGTTCTGATCAGCTGCCATGGAGTTTTCCATACCGAGCAACAGAATGTTTACACCGTCTTTGTCCAGACGACGGCAGGTTTCCGTGAGGAAAAGAACCACATCTTTAATGTTGGCATCGCGGAAATCCAGGCTTGGAATTCTGATGTTCTGCAAGCGGGCAGTCATCTGCTCGATAGCGATTTCTTCTGGAGTTTTAGCAGGGCCAGAGGTCACAGGAGGAACCGCGCTGTATTCCTTAGGCTCCGGATTCCATGCACCATCCACATCAGAAAGGGCCTGTGCGCGACTCGCACGCTGCTTGCTGATTTCACGAGAGGAAATCTTATTGGCTGTGCGCTTAAGGTATTCCATTGCGCGGCGGTTATAGGCATCTTCTGCGAGAACGGATTCAAATACCGCTTCCGCTTTTTCAAACTCACCTGCGCGATAATAGGCAACACCACGGCTGAACAAATCATCAGAAACTGGTGCGGCGGCCGGAGCGGCAACCGGTGCTACGGCAGCAGTACTTTCAACTACCGCTGGCTCAGTGGTTTGTACTTCAGCAGGTGCTGATTGTGTATCGACAGCTACTGCAGCCGGAGCGGCTTGCTCACTTCCTTGAGCAGCATCCAACTGCGCAAAAACATCGTCTAGACTTTCTTGGGCTCGAATAGTTTGTGCTCCTGCAAGAGCCACAACCAAAAGAGACGAGATATAGGTTTTCATCATTTTTCCTTCCCCTCACTTCAATATTAAATGCCTTTAAGTCGCGCGTTCACCAGGGTCCACGACAAGCATTTACCAACAACAATCACCCTATTTCAAAACCATCCGAAGAACTCCAATTAAGGTTCCTCATCGGCCAAACCGGTAATATCGAATACCTTCCCGCTCTTAATTTGCCTGACCACAATCTTGTCGTGATGCACACTCAGAACGATGTACTCGTCATTACGTAAAGATAATAACGCGCCCATAGTAACTATTATCGGCGACCGATCAAGTATATTAATCAATTCAGCCTGACTTTCTGGATCCGCTGATATTTCACCGCGAATCAAGATAACTTCTGCACTGTCCCGCGACACGACCAACCGCTCCAACTGGCCATCAGAAGCCGCAATAAATCGTTGCAAAAGAACTCCTTCCACACTTTCACCAAGCGCAGCAAAATGGGTTAATCCATCTGCAGGGGAGTTCAACTGAAAGACCAAGCTACCATCGGAAAGCTTTGTTACCCCCTGAAAAACGAGAGGAAAGGGAATGTCTTTTCTTTCAACAAAACGTAATTTTTCCACATACGGAGGGTGGATCTGCAGATTTCGGGGGTCTGTACCGGATTGAAACTCCTCCAGATTGGAAAAACCATCCTGATCCGGATCACTCAACGCATCGTCTTTACTGTATTTATCCAACCCATACCTCAACTCCCAGTCATCGGTAATACCGTCACCATCGCGATCGAGCTGATTCATTGCAGGCTGGGGAATATTCGTAAAGGGACAGACTTCGGCGGCATACGGAATCGGATACGCACTACCGATCGCGGCCACCCGTAATTCGCCGGAAAATAACGTTTGGTCCGAAGCCATTGATTGCAAAGCTTCTTGAGCTCGGTGTGAAGGAACGACCGCTTCAAACTGCAGACTACGTGCGACATCCGTTCTCTCCGCAGAAATCCAGCTCTGCATGGCGACGCGTTTATTTCGTTCGGAAACGTTCCGAACAGAAAGCATGCCGGAAATTCCCAGCGCGCATAACAGCGCAACAAAGGCAGGTATCTCAATACCTATTCTGAGATATTGCCGCGACTTCATCTCCGACCGGCCTCCGGATTAAAGTTAAAGACATCAACAACAAGATGAACCTGTATCACCTCATTACCGGAAACGATCCGCTCGGATCGGGACAATGCTTTTTCTCCTACCAAAATACCTTCGGCCAAATATCGCAACGTATCGTCATCAGCTTCCCCTGCTCGCTTTATTTCCTCGGGACTATATTGAAGAATGTCCGATTTCGTGGCGTGGGAAAATTCTGATATCGCCATCGCATGCGGCGCGGATGCAAACAGATGAAGTACTCGCCAGACCACTTCTTCATCTGCCGTGAACGAAACCCCGATCCGCTCAACATAATAGAGGTTGGCCGGATGCACTTTTGAGGCAATCAACAGTGATGGATTTCCTGCAAGGGCAGGACCGATACTCCGCCGGGAGGAACGGCGCCTATCCGACAAAGGCAGGCTTGCGGGTGGTTCAGTTTCAAAATTATCCCGGGTTAAGCTGTCAACCGAATCAACTCCACTCCTGACCAGCACTTCTACGACACGTTCCACGGAATACAGCTGACGAGATAAACGGGGCACATGCTTCGCATCCGGAACAGCCCCCCTGCTTGCATATTCTGCAAATCCAACTTCCAAGGAATCGGGAACCTTTACCCCCGACTCAACCGCGCGCTTTTTAAATCGTTCTATCACATCCTGTGTACGGGCTGAAAAATCGGAAGCCTCTCGGGAGGCCTGCTGAAAAGGATCACGTTGAAGCTCTGCCTGCAGCTCCCCACTGTGAAATTCGAGTGTGTCCAGATTGGCTTCCAAAACCCTTATATTTTCTAAAGAAGGGAATGGTTTCCGACTTTGCAGTCTCGATAGCTGCTGGGAACTCCGCGCCAGCTCTCCCGTTTTCCTGGAGAGATCAATACGGCTAACTATCAGCAGTACGACTTCAATCAACAGTATAACTGCGCATACTGCTCCGGCCGCCAGCAAAGGATTCTTTCTCAGAAGGTTCATTTCAATAAATCCTCCTCAAAGTAGACATCCAGAATAAACTGCCGAACAAACTGACGCTTGGACGGACGACTGAAGACTTTGGTCTTCGTGCTGAAACGATCACGTTCCCTCAGACTATCACGTAATCGCTTGACCACATCCGCACCTTCCGGCTCCTTATCAAGATAGCTCAGCACCTCTATGCGTAATCCCCGCAAGGCGCCTGATTCGTGCAGTGATTCACTGGAAAGCAGGAACATCCCTTCCGGCAATCGGCTTCGAATTTCGGACAGAGCTTCCAGCCAAAATGTTCGTTGCTCAATAGCTCCCTGATATGCGTCCGCTCGCATTTCCAGCTCGCTGATAGCGAGCTCCAGCGGCTTCAGCTGAGATTCAATTTTTTCCAGTACCCGTATGTGTTCGGATACCGCGCTGTTTTCTGCACTCACGAGCCCAGTCATCCGCGATGATCCGATAATCCAGACGGCAAGAATTAGCATAATGACTCCGGCGCAAGCCAGCCACCATGGCTGGCGGCGAAGCCGGGATTTTTCCCGCTTTACAGATTCAGGCATCAGATCAACTGAAATAGACGACTCCGAAGGAGTACCCATTGCAGAACCGGCCAAAACAGCAAGTCCATTCGAATCGGCATCGATCGTCCGAACCAAAGGTTGCAGATCCAATACGCTCACCGGTAGCCTGATACAACTCTGCAGTTTGTCCGCATCAACCGTACTCCCGGTTAATAGAATTTGTTCAGGATCCCCGACCTCCGGCTGGCTCCGATAAAACGCAATGGACCGTTCTATTTCCTTGAACAATCCATCCTCTTGAGCGGCATTTACTGAGAGAGTTCTGAAGAAAGTACGTGCACCATCAAGGAATACCACATTGCTCGAACCTGCACCTACATCGACCAGCAATAGGGGAACTGCTGTGTCAGAACAAATATGGCGGACCGCATTGGCCAAAGCAACCGGAGCTGCGTCAACCCGCATTACGGACAAACCAGTTGCACTGACCGCATGCACGAGACCCTCAACCAGATCTGCCTTCGCTGCAACCAGAATAACGTCCGGTTCGGATTCTGAAGTATTCACGGTATGGGAATCCCAGATCACCTCATCGATCGGGAACGGAATATTCTGCACCGCTTCATGGGCAATCGTCAGCTCAAGTTTATCAGGAGCAACCGGCGGCAATTTAACGGCGCGGAAAAAAATGGACTTCCCGGAGATGGAAATAACTGCCTGCTGTGCTGAGGGCTTTTTTTCATCCAAAAGTTGTTTAAGCGCAGTTGCCACTCTGGCCTCACGGGCCATGGGAACCGCTGAATCTGATTCAATCGGTAAAAAACCCCGATCCAGCAGCGACAACTGCCCGGAAGCAGCACGCGAAAAAATACCCATCCGGATATATTCCTCGTCAATTTCCAGTGCGATGAATCTGTCTACCTTCACATTACCGAATCCTTATACCTTCAGTTGGAAAACCCTGAAGGCCACCGCTCTTTTTAAAAAGAAAAAAGAGGCTAAATCAAGCTCAGCAGATTTGCGGCCGCGCCCCCCGGGTCCGCCTCGCGCAAAAGACTTTCGCCAACCAGAATGGCGTGTGCCCCCGCATTCTTCAACTGAACCACATCTTCCGGAGTCTTAATTCCGCTTTCGCTGACCAGCGTGCACCCTTGCGGTGCCATTCTGGCAAGGTCGAAGGTTGTATCAAGCGTTGTAACAAATGTTTTCAGGTTACGGTTATTGATCCCGATACAATCAGAACCGGCATCGATAGCCCGCTGCATTTCCTCGCGGTCATGTACCTCAACCAGGGGTTGCAGCCCAATCGCCTTAATTTCGTTGATGAAACCACCCAACTCGGCATCGGTCAGCGCCCCAACAATCAGCAAAACCGCCGAAGCACCCATGGTCTTTGCATGAACAATCTGCCATGAATCCACAACGAATTCCTTGTAGAGCATGGGAATGGAAATTGCATTGCGCACTTCCGTGAAGTCGTCATCCCCGCCACCAAAATATTTATGGTCCATCAGGCAGGAGACCGCACTCGCACCATTTGCCTCATATCCCCGGGCAATCTCAGCCGGATCAAACGGATCGCGGATCACTCCCGCCGAAGGGGAGCGGCGCTTGACCTCCGCAATCAGACCCATGGATGTGCTGCGCAATGAAGCGATAAAATCCGGACGATCTGCGAGCGAAGGAAATTGATCCAGCAAAGTGTCCAGTGGCTGGGCCTTTTTACGTTCAGCCACTTCAATACGTTTGTCGGCAATAATCTGTTCTAGAATGTTCATTATCTGTTTTTCTTCAAATACGCTTCAATAAAAGGATCCAGATTCCCGTCCAGCACTCCCTGTGCATTCCCAACCACCTCATCGGTACGGTGATCTTTCACCTGCGTGTACGGCTGGAGCACATAAGAACGGATCTGCGAACCCCAGGCAATTTCCCCTTTATCACCATACAACTGATCCACCGCCTGGCGTTTCTTATCCTGTTCATGCTCATAAAGCCGTGCCTTCAGCATTTTCATGGCTGCGGCTTTATTCTTATGTTGCGATCGTTCGGCCTGGCATTGCACCACCGTTCCGGTGGGCAGATGAACAATTCGGACGGCGGAATCGGTCGTATTCACATGCTGTCCACCTGCGCCCTGTGCGCGATAGGTATCAATGCGCAGGTCAGATTCAACAATCTCGATATCAATATCGTCGTCAATCTCCGGCGTCACATCTGCTGCAACAAATGAAGTGTGTCTGCGCGATTGAGAATCGAACGGGCTGATACGTACAAGGCGGTGCACTCCGCGCTCAGACTTCAGCAGGCCATAGGCATAAGCACCACTGATCAAAATCGACACACTTTTAATACCCGCCTCATCACCGGCCTGGTAGTCCATGATCTGAACCTTAAAATCTTTGTTTTCTGCGTATCGTGTAAACATGCGATAGAGCATATCCGCCCAGTCGCAGCTTTCCGTACCGCCGGCCCCGGCATGCAACGTAAGGTAGGCATTATTGGAATCAAACTCATCGCCCAGCAGCGACTGCATTTCCAACGACTGGAAATTGGTTTCTACCTTCTTTATTTCCGCTTCGGCCTCGGCCAGGGCATCATCTTCACCCGCTTCGGCCAGTTCCAGCATCACTTCGACATCATCAAGCCCTGCACCAATCGCATCAAACGGATCGAGCACCATCTTGAGTGATTTCGTGGCAGCAATATTAGCCTGCGCTTTAATCTGGTCATTCCAGAATTCCGGCTCGGCGGCTACCGCCTCAAGTTTTTCCTGCTCCGCCCGTTTAGCCTCAATATCGAGGTAGCCTTCCATCTCGGTCAGCTGTTCGCGGAACGTTGCAATCCTGGTTTTTAATTCATCGAGCATAATTCACCCATGGGTTGGAACAGGCGAATATAGCCCAAGGTATCCCGATGCCAAACCCCGCAATGCGAAAAAAACACCCTTACTTCCGCACATCCACCTTATAAAATCCCCTTAAAGCCGTAGCGGTCGTGGTCGCGGAGTTCCGGGGAAAGAAAATATTGGTTTCGATAGGAAGGAAGCCGGTAAACAATAGGTTATCGCTCCAATATACGTTGTATATCCGGTTCGATGCTGCCGGCCACTCCAGAATGAAGCTTCCAGCAATGCTGCTTTGAGATAATTCAAACAAAGATGCCGCATTCGTTGGATCGGTTCCTGAAATATATTCATTCAAATTGTTCTGCCCATCGAGATCAAAGTCATCCAATGCCAACTCGGCAAGGTCGCCAAAGAATGCGATTTCCCACTCATCGTTCATCATATCCTGATCGGTATCGTCCGACGCCCAGTTCCAGATAATTGACGAGTTGAGATTACTCAACATGACCGTCACCCCATTAAAAGGACCCGATGCAGGAACACTTCCCAAACCATACCATCCTGTACAGGTATAATTGGTTCCGTCGGCCACAACACCAGCATCCACCTCACACGTCAATTCACTCATCCAGGCATAACTCGACACCCCTACAGCGGGAATCGGCGATCCATAGTCTGAAGCAACTGTCAGCGTATAATTCCTTGAATCAAACACGATGGTTTCCAAAAGCATTTCTGGAACAGGTGCGTTCCGTACCGTCCTAAAACCAAGAAGCCAACTATCGAATTCTGGCGGTTTAGTTACAAATGATCCACAGCGTAAATCTGTCTCCCAGCTATCCCAGCTCCCACCCTTCCGAATTCTCGCCCCTCCAGAAGAATCATTGCACCATTCCCAAACATTGCCCGCCATGTCATATAAACCATAACCATTAGGGTCAAATGAACCAACTGGGCTCGTATAAGGATAACCTCCCGTTGAATAATCAGGATGGGGCATATCATAAACACTACTGTAATAATTTGCGTTGGTATGGTCTATTTCGTTCCCCCAGGGGTAAAGCTGGTTGGATAATCCGCCCCGGGAAGCATATTCGCACTCCACCCTTGTCGGGAGCCTGTATCCGTCGGCGCTGAAATCACAGGCCCAGGTGGTTACATTGTAGCAAGGGGTCAATCCATCTTGAATGCTCCGGGCATTACACCAACGTACGCATTCATACCATGTAATGCCCTGAACCGGATGTCCGGCAGCTTTTACCGCGCCGCTCCCGGCCGAAACATCAGGTGTTGAATTAGCAACAAGGTCCCAATGTGACTTGGTGATCTCAGTTGCATCCATCATGAATGAATCAACAGTTAATCCGGAGTTGCTTCCTGCCGGAATACGCACCATTCCAACAGGGGCGGGATCGGAGACCTGCAGCGTGATCGATAGATTGGTTGTAACATTGTCAGGATAATCCATCCCCCCATCCCAAATGATCTGCCGATTGGTTCCAGTCGGAACACTATTTCCTATGTGGCCGGATAGCGTTGTGGTGACGACCGGTGAAACTCCATTGGAAATCAGCACGGAAACAGCAACTGAGGAAGCTGCTGAATTGGATACATCGAAGTTAATCGCAACCTGCTTTGTGCCTTCGATCTGGCCGGCGTAAAAATTAGATAAGGATATCGTCGCCGTTGCATTCGCAACGGTAAACAACAGGGCAAGCAGCACTTGCCCACAAAAATTATTTTCCCTTATCCGCATCTTTTTTACGCTGTTTCCGATTATTGGAACGTAGCACGAAAAGAACGGTTGCTCCAGCAATCAGGGAGACCTTGGCAAATGCATTGCCATGCTCCGTGTAAAAGGTTTGCTCAAGCCCCTCTGGCCTCGGATTGATTAATCCGGTTGTAAAACCCTTCGTGAGGGGATCCAGATTACGCGTCACATTACCATAGGCATCAATGATGCAGGTAACGCCGGTATTGCAGCAGCGTGCCATGGGAATACGGTTTTCAACACATCGAAACACGGCGTGGGCCAAATGCTGTTCCGATTGCGCGGAGGGATCGAACCAGCCGTCGTTGGTCTGATTGATGAGCCAGCGTGCTCCGGCGCGAGTCGCATTCACGGCCAGCGTAGACACCGTGTCTTCAAAACAAATCAGGGTGGAAAAAGAGGCTTTGTCCTCAAGCGGAAAAACCGTACTCCCTCCTCCTCGGCCAAAGTCGACTTCAACCGGAGTGAATTTGCTCATTATTTTCGGAAAGGGAACATATTCGCCGAAGGGTACCAGATGCTGTTTATCGTATTTGGCAATTTCCAGACCATCAGTCCCAACGAGTATTGAACTGTTATAGTAGGTGGTTCTGCCTTCGAGCGTCGTGTAGTCCATCGTGCCAACCAGCAAGGGCACTCCTTCGGATACGAGTCGATCAACCAGATCGTAGCTGATGCGGTTTCCCCTAGGGCGCAGAAAATCCGGAACCGCTGTCTCCGGCCAGATGATTATATCGAGCCCGGTAAGGCGTGCCGCCGCACTCGTCAACTCTTCGAGTCGCTCACGTATTTCCTGATCCTTCCTTACGTCCCATTTATCGGATTGCGCAATGTTCGGCTGGATCAGCGCTACATTTACCGTTTCGTGAAATTCGGCCTTATTAAAGAGGATGCCTATCCCATGAGCCACAGAAAGGGCGACCGGCAGGATGCCGATCATCAGTTCATAATGCGGTCGGTATTTTCTGGCTCGCGTGCCATGCGTGTACTGACGAAACGTGATAAAGATCCCCACGTTCATCCAGACAATATACGCGGAAACCATATGCACCCCGCCCCATTCGGCAATCTGAATGATAGAGGGATTCGCATACTGGGAAACGCCGAGCGGGTTCCATGGGAATCCAGTGAAAAGAAAACCGCGCAGATATTCGCAACCCACCCACACCATGGTCAGCGCAAACATGAATCGAATGTTTTTTCTAAGATCGTTTCCAACCCATTGCTTAATTCCGAGCGCCGCCGCAATCGTAAACGGAACGAAATAGAGCGCGCAGTAAATTGACAGCACAGCATAACCCAGCAACGCACTCGCCTTGAGGCCTGCACCTGTGACCATCCCGGTGAGATTCTGCAGCCAGGAAAGCGACATCATGAAAAAGACAAAACCGGATAACAAACCAAGCCACGCAGCTTTCTTCACCGATGCGGACTGTACCGCAAAAAGGAGTGGAACCATCGCGGCATAAACCAGCGTGGAATTACCATAGCCGGGAAAGCCTAACGCAAGAAGCATGCCCGAAAGCATGCTTCCAAAAACGGGAAGCACCGGCGATTGAAAGAACGGGTGTGTAAATTGAGCTGTAGGCTGCTTCGCATCAAACGCCTGCCGTTTTTTGTCCATTTCCTTGAACGATCCAATCATGGGGAACCTGCGGGTCTATTGTTTATCCATCCAGATTCAGGAGCGAAGGCACCGACGACCAGTCCCGCTCACTTTTTTGCTGGAGAAAAAGATCAGTAATATATTCTAGTAAATCGTCTGTAGCCGTGAGCGTTTTTCCGCGGCGCGTTTGCTTTTCCAAATTCAGAGCCGACAGCCCTTTCAGCCCCAGCACCCCCTCGCCATGGGAAGAATCCCAAAATACAAACATGTGCTCAACAATCGCCCGAATGGAACGGTAAAGCATCATTTCATGCTTTTCCGATTCGGACAGCTGCAGGCAGGAAAAGTCGAGTGTCCACATGCGGTCTACCTGTGCACCGGCCCAGTCTGCCGGCCGAATAACGCCCAATGAAAAGTATGGAAGCAATGCGGGAAAGTGATGCAACTCGGAAAGAATTTCCAGCCAACGGGAAATATGACGGTTGTGCGGTTTAAGCGATGCCAGCACATGCTCGGCGGCACCACGATCATTCACAGCACAGAAGGCCCGGGCAATCAGCAGTACAAGATCAGATCGTTGCACACCTTTCGGGAGGAACTGACGGCAGTATGCAGCAACGCTTGCGGAAACATTATCGGCCATCGTGCCGGAAGGAATATCCAGCGACTGAAAAATTTCCTGCAAGTGAACGATCCAGGCATCCTGATTTTCCAGGAGGTGTAAAGCAGAGGATCTCATTCGCGACCGATGAGGCGCTCAACCTCGTTCATGAACTGACCGGCATCGCGGAAACGACGATAGACGGACGCGTAACGGATATAGGCAACCTCGTCGAGTTTTTCGAGTGCGGCCATTACTTTTTTCCCCAGCATCATACTGGGAATTTCTTTTTCGAATTCAGATTCGGATTCCAGGATGATCGAGTCGGCCAGACGTTCAATCTGCTCTACGCTGATGTGTCTTTTTCGGCAGGCAATATTGAGACTCTTTACCATTTTATCGCGGCTGAGCTCTTCGCGGCGACCATCCCGTTTAGTAACCTGCAGTTGTGCACGCTGGATTTCCTCATACGTTGTGAACCGATGCCCGCATCCAACGCAAACCCGCCGACGACGAATGGCATCGCCATTGCGGACTTCGCGACTATCGATCACACGGTTTTCCCGGCCTTCACATTTAGGACATCTCATTTGTGGTTACCTCTTCCCTGATTCGCGCAGAAGATAGACGGAAAGCATAAGTGCTAACAACAAAAAACGCCCCGCATATGCGGGGCGATTCTGACTTCAGATGAAGTACGTCCTATTTCTTCTTCGCTTTTTTCTTTGCGGCTTTCTTTTTAGCTGGAGCCTTTTTCTTGGCTGGCGCTTTTTTCTTAGCCGGAGCTTTCTTTACAGCCTTTTTCTTAGCTGGAGCCTTTTTCTTGGCAGGGGCTTTCTTCTTAGCCGGTGCCTTTTTCTTGGCTGGAGCCTTTTTGGCAGCTGCTTTCTTCTTAGCCGGAGC
>CAZAPF010000011.1:0-104313 GCA_964486885.1 uncultured Verrucomicrobiota bacterium | reverse complement strand
GCGCTGCCGCCCTTGGTCGTACGGGGTTTACTGCTAATGTGCAAAGTGAACACATAACCCGATTGTGCATATTCCGCGTAGCTATTTGAATTATAAAATCATGTAGTCTTTGTATTTCTAGCTAATTAAGACGAAATCCGAAAAGCTTTAGTAAAATATACTAGGCGGGTGTGGGAGTATCCACCTTCTTGGGTGCGGTGTGCCCTATGCGGACTGCAGGTCATGCCGGTTGACGCAGATGATAAAGGGGTTCGGGATTCGGGATGCGCAGTGTGGGAGTGTATGTCGATCTGGAGATCGACATTCCCGGGGCGCGGGGTTCGGGAGGGGCATTTCACCAATGCCTAGTGCCAGGCACTAAGCACCTTTTGCCTAGTCCCTGTTTCCCTTTTTCCGGTCTTTTGCCTTTTGCCGGAGATTCTGGAAAAAGGCCTGCATCACATATTTGCAATCCTCTTCCATCAGTCCGGTTTCCACTTCAACGGCATGGTTAAGGTCGGCTTCGTTGAGAATATTAAATTTGGAGACAGCTCCGCCGCGGACGGGGTCGGTCATGCCCCAGACGACTTTTTTCATACGGGAGAGTACGAGTGCACCTGCGCACATGGGACACGGTTCTTTGGTAACATACATAACCGCGTCATTAAGTCGCCAGTTGCCGACGGCCTGAGTGGCCTGCGTGATGGCGAGAACTTCGGCGTGAGCGGTGGGATCGTTGAGTGTTTCGGTCTGGTTGTGCGCTTTGCCGATTACTTCGCCGTCCAGCACAATCACGGCTCCGCAGGGTACTTCACCTTCGGCGGCAGCGGCTTCGGCTTCGCGCAGGGCCATGCGCATATACAGGGTGTCTTCTGAAAAGTTGTCCATGGGGCGTAATGCGTAATACGTAATGCGTATCGGTGTCAATCTGCGTTTATCTGCGGGCTGAATTTTGTTGGTTTCGGGATTTGGGATGCGGGGCCGATTCTGCGGGCACCTTGTCGGTGACAAGGCCTACAACTGCTTGCCGGGGGCGTTTCCTGTTAATTGGGGATGATGACGTTTAGGGCGCTGGGAATAACCTCGATGTGCACATCCTTTTCCGTGCTGAGCAGTTCGCCATCGATCTGAATGGCGGATTGTTTTTCCCGCCGGACAGTCATTTTTTTAAAATGGCGGTTTGTGACCATGGGGTGGTGGTGGAATGTTTTTTCGATAAAGCGGTGGACCTGGCTGAGCACGAGGGGCATATCCTTTTTTTCAATGGCAACAAGTTCAAGGTCGCCGCTGTCGGCCTGGGCATCCGGTGCAACCAGAAAATCGCTGCCGAACTGCGACAGGTTGGCAATGGTGAAGATGAGCGGGTGTTTAAAGTTGATGTGTTCACCGTCGATATCAGCCTTGAAGGGCTGTGCCCGGTATTCCAGCAACTGCTGGGCCCCGGCCAGTACATAGGGAACGAGTCCGCGAAATGGATATTTCTCGAAGGTTTCCACCAGAGCCGCATCCCAGGCCATGCTGCAGGTTACAAAAAAGAGATGTCCGTTAACCTGTCCGACATCGATTGCTGCTGTATAGCCGTTCAGCAGCGCTTCCGCGGCGGCCGTGGGATTCAGCGGGGTTTTAAAATGGCGGGCAAATCCATTGCCGCTACCGGCGGGGATAACGCCGAGGCGTACGTTGGTATTTACGAGCACCGATCCGATGGTGTTGACCATGCCGTCGCCGCCGACGACAAGCACGGTGTCGGTCCCTCGGTCGATGGCGCGGCGCACTTTTTCAGTCCCGTCTTCGGCGGATTGGCTGAACTGGAATGAGACGTCATGATCCGGAGTATCCCACGCTTTTTCGATGGCGGAAATAAAACGGTAGGGGCCGCCCACGCCGGATTTTGGATTGATGAGTACGAGTACCTGTTTCATGACATGTTTGCGTTCCAATGGTTTATAAAGTTTGTAGCACATCGAATATGTTTTGTGAACTGTCGTATTGTTAGAATTCCCTTTAAAAATGCGTTGTTCGGTTGTCCGGCTTTGCCTACGTTGTACGTCTTATGCTTAATATGGACGGAGAGTTTTTCAAGCAAGGGACAAGGGCGGCATTGATCGGGGTTATGCTCCTTTCGGTATCCTGCACGAAGATCGGTAATTATGCCGAAAAGCGCGCGGATCGGGCGGCCTATGGAAATATACGCGGGGCGCAGCATAACGGGCTGGGGGAAGCCGATTTGTTTTCCATTGATCATGAACAGGCAGACCTCGTTCGTGAGTTATTGGAGCAGGATAAGCAGGCGGAAGACCCGGTGCTGCTGTCTCTTTCAGATGCGTTGGCGATTGCCATGGCCAACAGCCGTTCTTATCAAACCCGGAAGGAGGGGCTTTATATCCAGGCGCTGAACCTGACCGAGGTTCAGAAAGATTTTAACTGGAACTATCAAGCATCTGCCAAAGCGGATTCTTCGATGACCATTGATAAGGACGGCACAACGGAGACCTTTGGTGAAAACGGAGTGAATGCCAATGTTGCTGCCGGCGTTTCGCGGCTGTTTGCGACCGGGGCACGGGTATCGCTCGGATTCAGTCAGAATGTGCTGAGTTATGCCTCCAGTCCGGATTCCAGCTCCTATGACAATGCTTTGACCCTCAATATATTCCAGCCCTTGTTAAATGGTTTTGGGCCCTTGGTAACCAAAGAGCCGCTGCGGCAGGCAGAGCGGGATATGGTTTATGCCGTGCGCGGTTTTAAACGGTACCAGCAGGATTTTATCATTGATACCGCTTCTGAATATTATTCGGTACTGCGGACGCTTGATCAGCTGAACAACGAACGCAAAAACTATGAAAGCTCGATTGCCAATCGGGAGCAGACGGAATCGTATGCGAAGGCCGGTCGGATTGCGGACTTTGAAGCAGCCCAGGCCCGGCAGAGTGAACTGAATGCGGCAGACCGGTGGAGCCTTTCCCGCGCCAGCTATCAAAAAGCGCTGGATGATTTCCGGTTTACCCTGGGTTTGCCGATTGATTTAAATATTGAGGCCAACCCGGAAGAGTTGAGCCTGCTGGAACAGCGAGGATTGGTCGAAATGGATATTTCACTTTCCGGTGCGTTGGAAAGTGCTATTTCAAATCGGCTGGATTTAATTAACAACCGAGAGTCGGTGGAAGACGAAGAACGGAATGTAGAAATCCAGCGCCGAAATTTTCTACCGGATCTGGATACTGAATATACCGTATCGAAGACATCGGGCGGGGATACAGACATCAGCCAGAACCTGGAAGTCCGGCTGAATCTTCCGTTTGACTGGACGGAAAAGCGGAATGATTACCGCATTGCACAAATTAATCTGGAGCGTGAAAAACGGAACCTTGATGAAAATGTTTCCGATGTGCAACGTGATGTGCGCGACTTATGGCGTAAACTGGAACGAAACCGCTCCGTATACAACAACCGCCTGTTGAGTGTTCGGCTTTCCGAGCGCCGGGTGGAAAATACAACCCTGCTGCTGAAGCAGGGCAAGGCCCTGACACGCGATCTGCTCGACGCGGAAGATGATCTGCTCAGCTCCCGAAATCAGGCGACGGTGGCGCTGGTTGATTTTACCATTAACCGGTTGCGCTTCTGGGATGCGATAGAACGATTTGAAATTGATCCAAAAGGAATGTGGTATGAACAAACAGATGATACAGAACCTGTGGCAACGCCGTAGTGTTAAGATTGCAGCCGGGGTAACGGCGCTTATCGTCTTGGCCCTGATGCTTAAACCCGAAGATAAGACCGATCGGGTGGATTTAAAGACGGCACACATGTGTCGTGTCCAGCAAGGTGATCTGGTGGTGAGTATTCTGCAGTCGGGTGAGCTGAAAGCAAAAACCAGCCGGGATATTATCAACGAAGCGTACCGGGATGCAAAAATCACCGAGATTGTCGAAGACGGCTCCTCGGTCACCAATGGACAGCTCCTTTTTGAACTGGAATCCAGTCAGTTGCTGGAGCGTTATCTGGATACCCAGTCGGATGTGGCGGAGGCCGAAGCGGGACTGAAGCTGGCCCAGGAAAACCTGGAGATTGCCAAGCTGAAGAATGCGACCGATATTGAATCCGCCAAGCTGAAGGTGGAACTGGCCAAACTTGACCTGAAAAAATATTCGGAAGTTGAATACCGGCAAATGGTGGATAAAGCACAGTCGGACATCTATCTGGCCGAACAGGAATTAAAGAAGGCCCGCAGCGAGCTCGAAGGTACACAGGAGCTGTTTGATAAGGGGTATTCCAATCGACAGGAACTGGAAGCGGATCAGTTGGGCGTGGAACGGAAAGAGATTGAGGTGAAGAATAAGACCACGGATCTCGCCATTCTGAAGGAATATACGCATACCAAAAAGCAGATGGAGATGAACAATGCCGTATCCAATGCGGTATCGGCACTGGAGCGGCTTAAGAAAACGATTTCAGCGGATATTGAGAGTAAGGAAGCCAATATCGAATCCAAAAAGACCCGGCTGGAAATTGAGAAGAACCAGCTGATCACCAAGGAACAGGAATTTGCCAACACGAAGGTCTATGCCGACTTTGAAGGGCAGGTCTTTTATCCACAGGATCGGAACCGGGCAAAAATTGAAAAGGGTGCAACCGTTCAGGTGCGGCAACGCATTTTGTCGTTCCCCGATCTGAGTGCATGGGATCTGAAAGTAGGCATTCCGGAAGCGATGATTGATAAGGTGTCCATCGGACAGGAAGCGGTCGCTACGCTGGAAGCGGTGCCGGGATTGGTCCTGCGCGGTCGGGTGGAAAAAGTCAGTGCCGTTCCGGATTCACAGAACTGGTTCAGTTCCGGCGTTAAGACCTATACCATCATGGTTAATGTGACTTCAGAACCGGAAAGCCAGCTCAAGCCGGGCATGTCGGCCACCGTTGAAATTGTAACGGATCAGCTGCGTGATGTGGTCTATGTTCCGATTCAGGCGGTGGTTTCAAATAAAGACAAACACTATGTTTATGTGGTTAAGCGCGGAAAAAAAGAGCTGCGGGAAGTTGAAATCGGAAAATACAACACCCAGTCGATTGAAATTATCGAAGGACTCAAAGTTGATGAAGAGCTGCTGCTCTATGCTGAAGTTGAGATGGAAGCAGAAAATAAACTGAAGAAAAGTCCGCTCAGTGAAAAGCCCGATAAAAAGAAGGGCGATGCAAAATCAAAGGCCAAGGCAAAAAAATGACCGAGGCTATCGTCGAGCTGAAGAGCGCGGTTAAGGAATATGTGGCCGGTTCGCTCCGGGTTACTGCGATGCGCGGGATTGATCTTCGGATTGACCGCGGTGAATATGCGGTGATCATGGGCTCGTCGGGGTCGGGAAAATCGACCTGTTTGAATATACTTGGATGTCTGGATCGCCTCACCCAGGGTACCTATCTGCTGGGCGGGCAGGATGTGTCGGACCTGAATGATGACGAACTTTCCGAAATCCGATCCATGCGGATTGGTTTTATCTTCCAATCCTACAACCTGATTCCCCAGTTAAATGTACTCGAAAACATTCAGGTTCCGCTGTTTTACCAAGGGGTTACTGAATCCTCTGCCGCCGTAAAGGCCGAAGAATTGGCACTTCGTATGGGACTGCAGGACCGCTTAAAGCATAAACCGATGGAACTGTCGGGGGGGCAGCAGCAACGTGTGGCGATTGCCCGGTCGCTCGTATGCGATCCGATTCTGATGCTTGCAGATGAACCAACAGGTAACCTCGACTCTAAAACCGGACAGGAAATCCTGGAACTGATTGATGAGCTTCATGCCGAAGGAAAAACCATTGTGATGGTAACGCATGACGACGACATTGCCCACCGCGCCCAGCGTGTGGTGCGGTTTATGGACGGTGAAATTATTTCCAACGTCTGGAACGGGGAGCCCAAAGCATGAAGTCGATGCGTCCAGAGCGGATGATCAAGTTGGCCGTAAAGAATCTCGGCCAATATAAGCTCCGTGCCGGGCTGACGATGCTGGGTATTATTTTCGGCGTATGTTCCGTAGTGGCCATGCTGAGTGTCGGCGAGGGAGCCAATCAGGAGATCCAGGAAAAAATCCAGCGGATGGGCAGTCAGAATATCCTGATCAAAAGTGTAAAGGTTCCGTCGGAAGATAATAATAAAGGGGGCCGTCGCTCGCTGGTGGCATCCTATGGGTTAACCTACGATGATTACGAAGAGCTTGCACGCTTTGTACCTAACCTTGAGGCCAATACTCCGATCAAACGATTGCGGTATGACGTGCAGTTTAAGTCGCGCCGTCTCCAGACGGATGTGGTGGCGACGATGCCTTGGTATCTGGAGGTACAGAACTACCGCATGGTACGCGGCCGTTTTCTGACGACAACGGATATGGAATTCGGCACACCGGTATGTGTGATCGGAACCCGGCTGGCCCGTATGCTTTTTGCGGGATATGATCCGATCGGGAAAACACTGATTATCGATAAGGATGCCTATACCGTAGTGGGTATCATCGGTGATATAGCGCAGGGTGAAATCCGGGTGCAGAATGAACTCTGGATGGAAGGTGAAAACCAGACGGTTTATATTCCTTTCAAAACCTATCAGCAAAAGCGCGGTGATCTCTTTATTCAAATGTCGGAAGGCGGCGGCACGTTTGAAAAAATCGAACTGCATGAATTAATCCTGACTATCGACGAACAGGAAAATGTGGTTCGGGCTGTTGATGCGGTCCGACGGGTGTTGAAGAAGAATCATAAAAAGGAAGATTACAGCGTAGTGGTTCCGCTGGAGCTGATTCGTCAGGCTCGGGAAACGCGCCGTCTGTTTAATATTGTTCTGGGTTCGATTGCCGCCATCTCCCTGATCGTCGGCGGTATCGGCATTATGAATATTATGCTCGCAACGGTCAGCGAACGTACCCGTGAAATTGGAATCCGGCGTGCCCTCGGTGCCCGCAGGAAAGATATTGTGCTGCAGTTCCTGATGGAAACCCTGATACTTTCCATATCCGGCGGCGTGATCGGCCTCGTATTCGGCGCGATCATTCCATTGGCCATCACCGCCACAACCGATGTTAAAACGGTGCTGACATTTCCGGCTTTTGCCGTGGCCTTTACCGTATCTGTTGCGGTTTCTGTCGTGTTTGGTATCTACCCGGCACGCCGGGCCGCCCTGATGGATCCGATTGAAGCCTTGCGGCACGAATAATCAGAAAACGTCGCCGATCGAGAAATAGAAACGGGGTTTTACGCCCTCGGCTTTTCCAACGGATAGGATGCAGGTGCCGATCATGGTGTCGGCTCCGGCTCCGATCATGAATCCGCTGCGAAGATTGTTGAAATGAATATCGTCAGAATCGAACCAGGCATTTCCATGATCAAACTGGGCCAGCCCAAAAACCTGATCGCCCAGGGTGGGTGGCAGCTTTAGAAATTGATACCGGTATCCTAGTTTACCTACGGCATAATAATTCCCGCGTTTCTGATACGGAGCGAGGCCGGCAAATTCATTGAACCCGCCCAAAGCAAATGCAGAATAGATCGGCAGATCGGTTCCGAGGCTGCTACCGGCAGAAAATCCCGGAAGAAAGGTATGTCTGCCTAAAGAGAATGGGACTTCCAGGTCGGTTTTCACGGTGCTGTACGTTTCTGATGCTCCGACAGCTTCAGAAGAAAACAGTCCGGAGATTCCAAACAGAATGCCTTTGGAAGGGAAAATTCGGTCGTCACGCTGGTCAATAACCAGTGATGTGGTGAAAGCCGAAATGCTGTCGGATATATCGTCCAGCTGAATGGTTCCTGTATGGACTTCGCTCCAGACGTGTCCGCCGATATAGCCGATGCGGGCTTCGCCGAATTCGTAACCGTGAATGCCGATGTCGATGGCTCCTGCCAACTCCTCCTGCTGGTCATCGGCCACCTCTTTATGACCGTCATATAGGGGGATTTGTTCCGACGAAAAAAGGAAGGAAGGCTCAACGAAAAAAGCACCGGAGCGGTTAACGGGCTGGAACCATTCCGCTTCAACCTGTTGCTTGTGCCCCCCGAGTTCCAGATCGCTCCGGATTTCGCCTCCGAGATGATTAATCTCTGTTTTGGTGTAGTTGATTAAAAAACTCCACCGGGTTGAACTTTCCGAAGCGGTTTCTAAGCGGGCGCCAAAATGGAGGTATGTCGGCCCCCAGTATTTTTCTTCTGCAATGTAATCAAGATCAAGCCCTTCATCGGTAGGTTCAAGCCGGTAAGTTACGGTTTGGAAATTGCCCATACCATGGATCCGGTTAAGGTCGGCATAGACCTCCTGTATATCCAGCGGGCCGTCTTTCATGCGAATGCGTTTACGAATAACCGTTTCGGATACCTTGGTGTTGCCGGATATATTAACCTGATTAATGGTTTGGCCGTTATTATGTTTCTTCCGTTGTTTTTTTAGAAATGCCGCATAGGTCTCATCGCTGGCCGAATATGGTTTGAGCTCGCTTTTCATGGCCTGGGATTCCTTCCATCCGGCCGGAATAATTTTCCGTCCTTCATGAAACTGGGATGCCGACAATCCGGTAAGGTCGGGAGCAATTACTAGGTCGGCCTGCTCAAGTTGCTTTTCCTGATCCGGGCGTTGCATGAGCGCATAGGTTCTCCCGACGACATCGCCGAGCGAACGAAAATCGCTCTGCATCCCTGATTCAACAGCCGAGGCACCGACATCAACAGCGATGATGATATCGGCACCCATGTCTTTTACGACATCGACCGGAATATTATTCAGAATACCACCATCCACCAGTACCATGGCGCCGATTCGAACCGGTGTGAATGCGCCGGGAACCGCCATGCTGGCACGCATGGCGGTGGCAAGGTTGCCGCTTTTTAAAGCGACGGATGTTCCGCTGGGTAGATCGGTCGCCACGGCCCGGTAGGGTATGTTCAGTTTATCGAAGTCTGTAATGCCCATGCTGTTAATCGTGAATGTTTCGAGGACGTTGTTTAGCTTCTGACCGTGGGCCATGCCGGGCGAGAAGGCGATACGGCCTTTTTTTAAGCCAAATTCCAGATCCATGAAATATCGCTGATCTTCGGTCTTCCTCCGATAATCGAGATACTCATAGGAGGACTTATCCTTAAGCACATCCCACCAGTTAAGCTCCAATAGACTTTTTTCAATTTCAGCAGGAGACATGCCGGAGGCATACATGCCGGCAATGATCGACCCCATACTGGTTCCGCCGATATAGTCGATAGGGATCTGCAGCTCCTCAATGGTTTTCAGTACCCCGATATGGGCCAGCCCAAGCGCTCCGCCGCCCCCGAGCACCAATCCGATTTTAGGTCGGTCTTGCTCCGCGCCGGTTAAAGTAATATTCAGGATCAGTATACCCAGCAACGTTCTAAAGACTGTTCGGTTCATAATGGAAAAATATCAGTGTTCTAAATTGGCGTCCAAATAATTATATAGCGGGTTTTAACGGTTAGGGATTGTTTCGACCTTATGAAACGTCAATCATTACGAAATGGAAAAACTTCGAGATATCGGTGAGCAGGAGACCATTCGGCGGCTGTCGGCCATGTTGGGAACACATGCTGCTCTGGCCGTGGGAGCGGGCGACGACTGTGCGGTTTGTGCGATTCCGGATTCCGGATACGATCAGGTTTTCACAACCGATCCGGTGATTGAACATATCCATTTCGAGTCTTCGGAAAAGCCGGAGCGCATTGGCAACAAGGCTGCGGGACGCGTGTTGAGTGATATTGCCGCCATGGGCGCAACTCCCCAATGGATTCTGGTCAATGTGGTTGCTCCGCCGGAGCAGGACTTTCAGACGCTTGAAAAAATATATATTGGCATCAACACGCTGTGCCACCGTTTTGGAGCAACCGTGATCGGCGGTGATGTTGCACAAGGTCCCTGTCTGGAACTGCACTTGTTTGGGACGGGGTTGCTGCCTTCGGGCAGTGCATTGTTACGATCCGGCGCCAGGATGGGTGATGTGATTTTTGTTACAGGCCCACTGGGTTGCAGCATTAAAGGAAAGCATCTGGATTTTATCCCGCGTATTGAGGAAGGCATCTTTCTGCGGGAATCGGGCCTGGTGAATGCCATGATGGATATCAGCGACGGGCTGGCAACGGACCTGCGGCATATTCTCAAGAAAAGCGGGGCAGGGGCTTTGCTGGATTCCAATTCCATTCCCAGGTTTGGCAGCCTGGAACAGGCCCTGTATGATGGTGAAGATTTTGAACTGTTACTGACCGTGGCTGGGTCCAATGCCGATGAGTTGGCCCTGAAATGGGAAGCCCGGTTTGGAAGCAAACTTTCATGCATAGGACAAGTTACGAAAGAAGTGGACGTTTTAAAGCTTCAACAGGATAATGATGTTGAAATTCTGGATATGAAGGCATTTGAACATTTTTCAACTATAACCACCGGAGGAAGAGATGAGTGATTTAAAGGAACGAGTTGCGGCCGGCTTGAAACCGCTACAGATGGCCAGCCTTGCAACCCTTACTACGACAGGGCAACCCTGGGTTCGCTATGTAATGGTGGCAGGGGATGATGACTTGACGCTGCGCTGTGCCACACTCCTTTCCGCCCGGAAGGTGGAACAAATTCGTGAAAATCCGGAAGTGCATTTAACCTGTGGTGTTTTGAATCCGGCGGAAATGAAACCATATTTCCAGATCCAGGCGCGTGCTGAGGTGGTGACGGATGCTGATGAAAAGACAGCCTTCTGGAATCCGTCGCTCGAACCCATTTTTGATGGTGCGGATGATCCGGACTATTCGGTGGTGGTGATCCGGCCTTATCGGATCGAGCTATGCACGCCGCCGGAAATGCAACCGGAAGTGCTTCAGTTAGACTGAAAACAGGCCTTGTATTCATGGGGTTTTTCCAATGGCTGGAACTTGTATTCCAGCCATTTTCATGGATACTAGGCCGTTCGTTTTGCAAACCGTAATTCTGAATCTCTGGAGCAACAATGGCAGACAACAGGTCGTTTGAATCGACACTTCACGATATTGTATACAGCATCGACACAGGCACCGGCCTCAAGATTATCCGGGTAACCCTGTATGTGCTCATTCTTCTCGTCATTGTCATGGTTTATACAGCAACGCAGTTCCGCGGGCTGAAAACCGACGAAGCAATGGATCTGGCACAGCTGGGCCGTAATATGTCGGTAAAAAACGGCATGGTTACAAAAACCGTACGCCCGCTCACCATGTGGAAGATGCAGACGGTAAATCCGAATGAAAATCCTCAGATCGGCAATCATCCGGACCTGTTTCATCCGCCGGCCTATCCGGCCGTGCTGGCCGCCGGCTTTAAGATTTTTGAGCTCATCGGGGTAGATCCCTTTGAAATGCCTGAAGGGGGACGGGGCGTTGCCATGCCGGCGGAACAGTGGATTATCCTTCCGCTGAACCATCTTTTTACCCTGCTGACGGGCTGGATTCTTTTCTCGCTGGGGAAACGGTTGTTTTCCCGCGAAATCGGATTCCTCGGGATGACGATCTATTATCTGAGCAATATTGCCTGGCAGGACTCCATTTCAGGATTGAATGTGTCCATGGCGATATTTTTCTCCGTGGCAGCCTTCCAGGCCATGATCATTGCCATGCTGAACAAGAGGGACGGGGAATCAAAGGCTTTTTGGGTAACTCCATACCTGCTGTCCATTCTGTTGGCGGCCATTGCGTTCTTAACCCGTTATATTGCGATCGCCATTGTGCCGGGACTCTGTCTGTTTGCCTGGCTGATGTGCGGACGTTTCCGGGGCGGAACGCGGTTTGCCGTGATTTTTGTTTTCCTGTTCATGATGCTGATTTCACCTTGGCTTGCACGAAACTATAAGGTGTGCGGAAACCCGACCGGTATGGTGGGCTATACGGCGTTAGCTGACTCTCCCAGATATCCTGCCAACGCATTGGATCGCGAATATCATCCAAATTTGACTGCAAAAGCGATCACATCCACCTTGAAACAAAAGTGGATTCTGAATTATTCAGGAAAACATCATTCGGTGATCCCGGCAATGGGAGGCGGTATTTTGATGGCTCTGTTCCTGACCACGTTCTTTTACCATTTCGTACGGCCACAGGTTAACTATTTGCGGTGGGGGCTCGGTGTTTCGCTCATTCTCATGGTTATTCTTGCCGGATTTTTCTCGGAATCATCTTTAAGCATGCTGCATCTGTTCTGGCCGTTTGTGATTCTCTACGGGCTGGCATTTTTCTATATCCTTATCGACCGGTTGGATCTGGGGGTACGCCTCTATAACCTAGGCTTAAAGTGCCTGATTGTTGTACTGGCCATTGTACCGTTTTTGCTAACGCTGATGCCTCCCCATGAAAATCATCCGTATCCTCCATACCACGCACCGATTATCGGCAGGGTTTCGGAAATGCTAAATGAACGGGAAGTGATCTGCACAGATATGCCATGGGCTACGGCCTGGTATGGAGACCGCGTTTCGATTCTGCTGCCTAAAGAACTGGATCAGTTCTATGAAATTAATGACTACAAGCAATACATCAGCGGAATGTACTTCACGACGATTACCAAGAATAAACCGTTTGTGAAACAACTGCTCGATGGTCCGGAAAAGAGCTGGCTGCCCATCATGAGTGGCCGCACTCCACCGGACTTCCCGCTTAAGGAAGGCGTGGCCCTTAACCGGCAGGACCAGATTTTCCTGAGTGACCGGGATCGGTGGTCCGGTCAAAATCAGGGCGCTGCAGCTGGACCTGCACAGTAACCTTAAGGAGGCTGGGTATGCGAATAGTCTTTATGGGATCCGCAGAGCTGGCGGTACCTTCGCTCAAGGCCGTTCTCGGATCTGCAGACGATGAGGTTGTCGGCGTCGTGTCGCAGCCGGATCGTCCAGCCGGCCGCAAGCGCGTGCTTACGCCGTGTCCGTTAAAAGCATTTACAGAAGAGCAGGGGCTGAATGTCATGACACCGGTAAAGGTCGGTGCAGACGAGTCGGTACAGGCGCTGGCCGACTTAAAACCCGATCTGTTTGTCGTGGTGGCCTATGGACAATACATTCCAAGCCGCATTATTGAACTTGCTCCTTTTGAAGCTATTAATGTTCATCCTTCGTTACTGCCCAAATACCGCGGATCCGCGCCGATTCAATGGGCTATATTGAATGGAGACACAGTGACGGGGGTAAGTATTATCTATCTCGCAAAAAAGATGGATGCCGGTGATATAATCCGTCAGAAAACCTATCCCTTGGGAATGCATGAAACCTCCCGAACACTGCACGACAAACTGGCAGCGGAAGGTTCTGACCTGTTGCTAAAGGCCATCGATGATATCAGAAACCATGTGGTCGATCGAATTGTCCAGGATGAAGATCAGGTTGTTGAAATACGTAAATTTACGAAAGACGACGGAAAGATCGACTGGTCACTACCGGCCGAAACCATCCGCAACCGAATCCGGGCGTTTGATCCATGGCCCGGAAGTTTTTGCAGCCTGCCAAATGGCGAGGCTCTTAAAGTCTGGAAAGCTGAGCTTGAAGATGGAAATGCTGCCCCCGGCGAATTGCTGGATGATCAACTGCTGGTAGCCACGGGCGCTGGAGCACTTCGCCTGGTTGAAATCCAGCCTCTAGGAAAAAAACGTATGTCCGCGGCTTCGTTCCTCAATGGCCACCCGATAGAAAAGGGTGTGCATCTCAGCTAAGGGCAGAACGCAAAACCCAGACATAAAAAAAGCCAATCCCTGAAACTCACACACAGGTGAAATTTTCAAGGATTGGAAAAACAAAGCAAGGCCGGAGCGCTAACTCCAGCCTTGAAAATAATCAGGCTGTTAAGGCCTATTTCTTTTTATGACGATCCGCGCGACGACGTTTGCGACGTTTGTGGTTCGACATTTTTTTCTTACGCCATTTCTTAATGGTACCCATGATTTCTCCTGATTTCTTTCTAAAAGGGCCGTTACAATAGTTATGCCACGACTTTATTCAAGCTTATTTCGATAATTCCTTCTGCTCCGGCGGACTTGAGATCCGGAATAATTTCCCGCACAACCGATTCATCGACCACGGTTTCGATGGCATACCAACCATCATCGGTAAGCGAATTAACGGTTGGAGCGTGCAATGCGGGGAGCAACGCCTTAACGGCATCCAGATTAGAGGCTTCCACATTCAGCTTCAGCAATACCTTGTCATCCGCGTCAAGAGCGGCTTTCAGCAGCAAGGCAATCTTTTCAAGCTTCTGTTTTTTCCACTCATCTTCCCATGCATCTTTGGAACAGAAAAACTTGGTGTAAGACTCCATCAGCGTTTCAACAATTTTCAGATTGTTGGCCTTCAGCGAGCTTCCGGTTTCAGTAATGTCGACGATGGCATCCACAAAATCCGGTACCTTTACTTCGGTTGCACCCCATGAAAACTCAACTTCGGCCTTAACGCCGTTACGTTCCAGCCAACGTTCAACAATACCGACGCCTTCCGTTGCAATTTTCTTACCTTCCAGGTCCTTAACCGAACTGATGGAAGAATCGTTAGGAACCGCCAGAACCCAGCGCACGGGGCGCTTACTTTGTCTGGAATAGACCATGTCGCAAAGGTCAACCACGTCAGAACCGTTCGCTTCAACCCAGTCGAGGCCGGCAATACCGGCATCCAGCATGCCATGCTCAACATAACGGCTCATTTCCTGAGCGCGCATGACGCGAATTTCAATATCGTCATCGTCGATGGACGGAAAATACGAGCGTGATCCGCCCTTAATGGTGAAGCCAGCCTTCTTAAATAAAGCGTAAGTTGACTCCTGTAAGCTGCCTTTAGGCAATCCAATGACCAGTTTTTTCATAAATCCTTTTCCTTTGTTGAATTGGGAAACAGCGGAATATAGAGGAACAAACACGGGCGTCCAATACCTGATTACAAAAAAAGCACCTATTTTGCAGTCCTCATGAAAACGGCTTGTCGAACCCATGAGAATACGCTACCTCTCTAGTTCATTTTACCAAGCACCCGTGGCGCAATTGGATAGCGCATTTGGCTTCGAACCAAAGGGTTGCAGGTTCGAATCCTGCCGGGTGCGCCATTGAAAATGAGCTCCCAAAGGATGAGAACCTCGGTTCGATACAAGCGACTGGAGTAAAACGACAGTCCCCGTAGGGGTGAAACAATCCTGCCGGGTGCGCCATCTATAGCGAAAGGACGTATTCGATAAGGTCGTCTAGCTGCTTTGGGGTCAGGTTAGACGTATTTCCCCGTGCATTACCGTGGTTGTATTCTGTGATCGCTTCTCGAATGGTAACCGCGCGGCCATCATGAAGGTAGGGGGCGGTTCGCCAGACTTCGATCAATGAAGGAACGTCCACGGGCAATCCTTCGTCCGGCCCTTTAGTTGTTCCAACATCGTATAATTGCATGTCGGTATAAAGCGGTGCGGGGTGACAAGTAATACAGCCGATTTCTTCGAAGACATCCTTTCCCCGCTTTGCTGAATTACTCAACTCACCATCTACAAGGTAGGGGCTGGGTACGGGCTCCATGCCCTTGAGATAGGCATCAATGGCCTGGGCATCCTCATCCGGACGGACCGCAAACTGAATATGCGTGATTCCTGATCTGACCGACACTTCGGCATTGGGACGAACGCCAAGCCAGGTTGTTCTTGGGGTTGCGTGTGACAACAACATTGATTTTACATTCTTGGGATTACCCATTCCATCGTTTAGCAAATCCCAGTTCATTGCATCGGTGCGCGAATCGGGGTGACAGGTTGCGCAGCTCAGCCAGTTTTGAAAGCAGAGTGCCGCATCGTTAAAATAGATTTCACCCTGCCGCTCAATGGTTATGGCCTGTTTGGGGCCAAGCTGAAAAACCGCACTGCGTATGTCCCACTCATTTGAAACACGGAGAATTTCAAGGGTATCGGAATAATAGTTTCCAATATAGATGAACTCTCCGTCGACTGCCATGGAGCGAGGACCATTACCTTCCAGTTTGACGCGTTTCCGAATGCCGGAAAGAAAGGAAAGATTATTGTGGGCATTGAGATGGGTAGCACCGGTTGTGACAGATGCTTCTGCCTTTATTTTTTCATTTAAGGCGGGGAGATCAATGAGGCTGATCTCGTGGTTTCCTGCAGAGGAAACCATAATGGTCTTCCCATCTGCTGAAAAGTCGATAGCCCAAGGGTTGGGAAAGCCTTGATCGACATCATCGAGCAAAACCGTGTACTCCAATGCCTGATCGTCAACATTGATGACACTGAGTGCATCAGTGGAAACCCAGCCGCGTTCCAACTGCGTAGTGGGCACAAGGAAACGAGCCATTAAATGGGTCGCAAAGACCTGCTTGCCGTCGGGGGAAATCTTAAGCCCGCGCAGCCCCTCCGCGCCGTTGACCAACGGAATGGTTTTTACTTCTTTTGTTTCCGTATTAATAACGGAAATAGCGGCCGCAACATAGTCTACGTCCGCGCGGCCGTAGGGAAGGTGGTTGGCAACAAACAGGAACTTCCCATCCGGTGTCAGGTCGGCGGCAATTGGCTCGCGAATGACCGGCACCCGTGCAACTGTTTCTCCAGTGAGCGAATCAATAAACGACACGTCATTATTAAACCGATTGCAGACATAGAGCATTTTCTCGTCGGGTGAGAACACGGGTGACATCGGTGTATGTCCCGTCTTAATTTCTCCTGAAATTTCCCCGTCCTGTATCTTCCAGATTCGGCCAATATGACCTCCGCCTGCAACGTAGAGGGTTTCACCTTCTTTATTTCGGGTCATTCCGGTCGGCTCGCCCGGCAGGGGAACGCTGCGGGTAACCGTTCTTGTTTCCAGATCAAAATATAACAACTTCTTACCCGTAGCCGCAGAGATATAAATGGTCTGCTTATCCGGCGAAAGGTCTACATCACAGGGAGAAAGATACGTTTGAGCGACAGATGTGGAAATATTGACCGCAGATAAGAGCAATGCGAAGGATACCGGGCGCAGCCGTTTTACATAGGAGATGCCTTCTTTTCTTATGAATCTTATATTCATCATTAAATATTATACATTTGAACTGTGGTTGGGTTGGCCTAGGAGGGTGAACCAGACTTTTTTATACTACAAGGTACGGCATAATATAGACGGTATATGACGCGATAATCTGGACAGGGTCGACCTTAAAAGAAGTCCCATATATTGGATGATTCTCATGTAGGGCTTTGCGATTGCCACCTGTGATGCTATAAATCCCAACTTTAATTTGTAGCGCTTCTGTTTCTAAATTAGTGAGGATCCTGTTTTGAAAGTTATCAGCTTTGTATTGTGTGTATTGTTTCCGGTTCTGGCGTTTGGAGCGGCTGAGCACTATCGCCTGTCCTGGCGGTCAGATCCTGCAACTTCTGTTGTCATTGCGTGGAATCAGGTTTCAGGTACTGAGCCGGAAATTTGCTACGATACGGTGGATTGCGGAAAGAAGGCCATTGCCTACCGCTTCAGACAGTCTCCGGACCGCATAGTCGATTACCGCGAGATGAATAATCATTTTGTCCGCCTTGAAAACCTCAAACCGGATACGGCTTATTATTTTGTTATCTGCGACAGCGAAGGCGTAGGTCGCCGCCTATGGTTTCGCACGGCTCCGGCTACTGCAAAACCTTTTACCTTTATCGCAGGAGGGGATTCACGCACCAACCCGGAACCGCGGCGTGAGGGCAATAAACTCGTAGCGAAACTGAGGCCGCTCTTTGTTCTCTTTGGCGGGGATTATACCGGCGTGGGCAATCCGGCGCAGTGGAAGGAATGGCTACAGGATTGGCAGCTTACAATCAGCGACGATGGCCGCATCTATCCAATCATAGCAACACATGGCAATCATGAAAATGCCGACATGCAGATGATGGATAAGCTTTTTGATACACCGAATACCAACCAATACTATTCCATTGGGTTTGCAGATGAACTGATGCGAATCTGGGTGCTTAACTCTGAACTGGAGGCAAAGGAGCCTGCCAAGGTTCCGGAACAGCAGGCCTGGATTGAGAGTGATCTTCCGGCGTATCCAAACACACGCTGGAAAATTGCTACCTATCACCGTCCCATGCGTGCACATACGGCCGGTAAAAAAGAGGGATTGAGCCGCATTGCAGCCTGGGCACCTTTATTTTACTCAAATCAGGTAGATATGGTAATCGAGTCCGATACGCATATGGTAAAACGAACATATCCGCTCCGTCCATTCAGCGGCAACGGCAGTTATGAAAGTTTTATCCGGGACGACGAAAACGGAATGGTCTTTATTGGAGAGGGCAGCTGGGGCGCACCAACGCGGCCTACAAATGATGACAAACCGTGGACCATGGCCAGCGAGTCGTTTTATCAATATAAATGGATTCAGGTTTATCCGGAGGAATTGCTGGTTCGAACGGTTAAATTTGATGGTGTGGATCAGGTTAAGGCCTTGACTGAAGACACCCTGTTTCAGGAACCGGAAAATATGCAGTTCTGGGAGCCGGAAACCGGAAAAATTCTACGACTGCCATTTAATGTAAATCATGAAAGTTATCACGTGCCGATAGAGCCGCGTATTCTTATTGAGCCGAATTCGGTCTGGGCCTGGAGTTTAAACGGAACCAATTGGAACGAGGGTCTTGCTCCATTGGGATATGGCGATGAAGAAGTGAAAACCAGCGTAGTGGAAGATGGAAGCAAACCCAACAGTGTATTCTTCCAGAAAGAGTTTTTCGTCGAAAACCCTAAACATGTTACGCGACTGTTCGTTGATCTGCAGATCGATGATGGCTGTATTGTTAAACTGAATGGAAAAGTCGCAGCGCGCCATAATATGCCAAAAGGAAATGTATCCAATGAAACGCTGGCGGTGAAGCGCGTCGGCGGGAAACTGGAAAAGACGATGATACCTCTGCCGGTGGATTTGAAATATTTAAAACGCGGCATCAACACAATTGATATCCGCGTGCATCAGGTTGATCCATCCAGTTCAGATCTTATCTTCGATTTATCCGTGCGGATCAAAGAGTCAGCAATAAACAGTTCCGAC
Source organism: uncultured Verrucomicrobiota bacterium (assembly GCA_964486885.1). Lineage (GTDB taxonomy): Bacteria > Verrucomicrobiota > Kiritimatiellia > Kiritimatiellales > Pontiellaceae > Pontiella. The sequence goes on along the minus strand of CAZAPF010000011.1, from coordinate 85,322 downwards.
GGCATTTAATCCTTAAGCTGTTCGGCAAGTGCCCGGATAAACTCCGGGCTGGTGCCGCAGCATCCGCCGATAAAATCGGCACCGGCATCCAGTAGAGGCTGGATGGATTCGCAAAAGGTTTCCGGGGTGGTTTGGTAGACCGCTTTTCCGTCGACCATTTCCGGAAGCCCGGCATTGCCTTTGATCCAGATGGGTAAATCAGTATTCGCCTTCATGCTGGCGCACAGTTTTACAAACCCTTCAATACCCTGACCGCAGTTGGATCCAATCACATCCGCACCCGCTTCGGTTAATTCTTCAGTGGCTTGCTGAACCGTGGTGCCCATCATGGTGCGGTCAAAGTCGGCGCCGGCATCATAGACCATGGAGGCAACAACCGGCAGGCCCGTTGCTTTGCACGCTTTCAGCGCAGTTTTCGCTTCTTCCAAATCAGACATGGTTTCAATGACGAGGCCGTCGGCTCCGCCGGCAGCCAAAGCCTGCGCCTGTTCGGAAAAAGCTTCAAACAGTTCCTCTTCGGTTACATCGCCCATCATCAGCATTTTTCCGGTAGGCCCGAGGGATGCAAATACAAGTGCTTGATCTCCCGCCGCCCGTTTCGATATTTCGGCACCGGCCCGATTCACTTCAGCCACCCGGTCAGCGAGTCCATGCCGCTCCAGAGTATAGCGAGTTCCACCGAACGTGTTGGTAATAATAATTTGGCTTCCGGCAGCCACATACGATGCAGCAACCGCTTCAACAATACCCGGATTCTCAAGGTTCAGCGCTTCCGGCGACTCGCCGGGTTTCAGGCCCTGTTTCTGCAGTTCCGTTCCCCATGCGCCGTCGATGATGACCGGACATTCGTTTAATAAATTCTTGATGGTATTATGCATGGTTAGACTCCTGTTGTGATTTAGCTGTCAGCTTTTAGTGTGATGATGTTTTCGGTGTGGTTCGCCAGGATCTCGCGATGCGGAGGCACCACGAGAAAGTCGTTGTTCCAGTCGCCATTGAGCAGGCGCTGGAGCAGGGTGAGGTCCCCGGCCACTTTTTCATAGTTCCAATGTTTAGAAGCAGCTTCTTCCCGGGCAATCTTTTCAAAGCGGTCGTCGGGTTCGACGCCCATTTCGATGAAGGTGATTTGGGAATAGTTTTTCTTGGTATTGCACAGTTCTTCCCAAAGGTATTCGGCATTGTCTTCGCCGTACTCTTCAACCAGCTCCTCGTAGGTTTTATCCATTCCCATCTGGTTCGGGATCGAAAGCTGTTTGAGTTCTTCGGAGACTTCGTCGCGCTCGATCCATCCGGTCGTCTTAAAATAGGTGCCGGGATGGGAGTCAAAATAGTGGCGGTATTTTTGGCGGCTTCCGAAAAAGAGCGTTATGCAGTCATGGGCGCGTGGCAGTACCAGCTGGGTATCGCGGGCCTGCAGTCCATCGAGGCCGTTGTTGCATAGGCCGTAACCGAGAAGTATCGCGTCATAAACCCCGGAAGGAACGGCATCAACCTGATCCTGCAGTCGCTTAAGCATCTCGCAGGTCGGGATGTCATGCAGCCCTTTCTGCAAAAACTCCACATCGATTTCATGGGGCGACTGCTCCAGCAGAAACTCCATCTCCCGAAAAAAAATCTCACAGCTGATCAACTTTAATTTTGACCGCGAATGGACGCGAATGGACGCAGATTCAGATTTTTTATTATTCGTGTTCATTTGCGTTTATTCGCGGTTCATTGATGGGAAGTCATCTTCGTCCAGGTTTGGGATGGCGAGGGCTTCCTGGAAATGATTGGTGAAATGGTCCGTCTTATTTAGCGTAATAATCGTGGGTTTTTCGATCAGCTCCAAATAGGCCTGTTCAGAATTCTGATCAAGCAGGGCGAGGGCGGCACCGGCCAGGGATCCATTTCCGATTACCTCATATTTTTCCAGCTCTATATCGGGAAGCAATCCAATGCAGATGGCATTCTCGAGGTTGATATGTTTGGCAAATCCTCCCGCCAGTATAAGGTGGTCAATCTCATGCACGGTTTTGTTTAATTCGGTCAGAAGAGATTTGAGCCCGGAATAGATGGCCGCTTTGGCTTTAAGGATTTCGGCGATGTCGCCTTCGGTGACCGTGATGGATTCGCCAGTGGCCGAAAGTTCAGGAGCAACCAGCATACAGGCATGCATTCCGTGAACCATTTCATGGCGAAAGTTTTTCTTTAGCATTTCCACGTCATAGCGACCCATTGCATTGATCAGTCCACAGCGGAACCCTTCAGCAATAAAATCGATACTGGCAGATCCACAGAGTCCCATGGGATTGGGCTCTCCGATTACGGTCAGTTCAAAATCAAGGTTGTTGTCATAGCGCACGGTGTCGATTGCCCGGCTGGCGGCGCGTGCTCCGTGAAGGAGACCGGCGCCCTCAAAGGCCGGGCCGGCAGCTGTGGCGCAGGCCGACATGGTTCCATCAAGACACGCAACCATTTCTCCATTGGTTCCAATATCCACAAGAACGGTCAATCCTTTATTGTCCCATACCCTGGAGGCGTACAGGTCGGATGTAATGTCGCCACCGACATAACCCGAGATGGCCGGAATATCTTCGATGAGTGCATCTGGATGCACATCAATGCCCAGCTCTGAAGCTGTGCTCTTGAAGTAATGGTTAACCGGTGTAAATGGGATTACACCGATGCTGACTGGCGATATACCAAAGAAAATATGCATCATCACTGTATTGCCGGAAATAGCGAGGTGGACAATATTACCTTTATCAACGCCGGTACCGTGGCAGAGTTTGTGGATGAGAGGATTCAGCGTGTGCTCAATCACCAGCTCCTTCAGGGATTCAAGTTCTCCTTCCGCATTGCAGAGGGAAATACGGGAAACCACATCGTCTGCCTTGAGGATTTGCTGATTGTACAGCGATTCGCGGCTGCAAACTTTTCCGCTTTTAAGGTCAATAAGTGCAGCAACCACAGTTGTGGTACCCACATCAACCGCAATGCCGAATCCTTCGGTAAAACGAGGATTGTGATTGTATTCAGGAATATCCATTTCATCGGCGATGCGTGCACCATCGAATGAAATGACGGAGGAGCGGGGGATAAATATTTCCGCATCCCCATCGAGCACCGTGGACTGACAGGCCAGCACTTCCCGGCGTTGTTCAGGATGCACTTCAATTTCTTCATCGAACACGCGATAGCGACCTTTGCCCAGCAGCACATTGCAACTGGCGCACGAGCCGTGGCCTCCGCATTTTGCATCAATGTGCCAGCCAGCTTCGCGGGCCAATTCCATGACGGATTGACCGGCAGCTGGATTCAGCTCCACTTTTCGTCCATCAAAATTGATCTTTATTGTCATGCTTGATTTCGTCGTAATTCTCAGTTTCGTATGGGTCCAGTTGAACTAAAAAGCCGCCGCAATGCGACGGCTTTTCTTTATAGGATAGAACAACGGGCTTAGGCTGCAATGCCGAGCGCATCCTTGGCCGCTTTTACGGCAGTGTTGGCATCGTCTGAATATCCATCAGCCCCGATTTCTTCGGCGTAAGCCTGTGTGACGGGAGCTCCACCGATCAGGATTTTTGCTCCGCATTCTCCAAGTCCATCGATAACTTCTTTCATGTAGGGCATCGTGGTTGTGAGCAATGCGCTAAGCAGGATAACCTGCGCACCGGCATCAACCGCTTCCTTGTATTTATCCACGTCGCAGTCAACACCCAGATCAATTACTTCAAATCCGGCACCCTTAAGCATCATGGCAACCAGGTTTTTACCAATGTCGTGAAGATCGCCTTTAACGGTTCCAATCGCAACCTTGCCGATTGGTTCATGACCGGCTTCCGCGAGTAGGGGATCGAGCAGGTCGAGTCCGGCCTGCATCGCACGAGCAGCGATCAGCATTTCCGGAACATAGGCTTCGTTACGTGAAAAACGGTCGCCGATTTCAGCCATAGCCGGAACCATGGATTCCATCAGAATTCCTTCTACCGGAGCTTTGGCATTGATATCCGCCTGAACCAATGCTGCCACATCCTTGCGTTTTCCTTTAAGAACCGCTTCATATAATTCTTCGTTTCTGGCCATTTCTAATCCCTCACAGTTGGTTTAAACATATCTATAGTAAAAACGATGCTGACTTTTTATAGCGCAAATACAATTCCGAATAGAACAAATGAGTCGAAATATAGTCTGATCTTGCTGTTTTTCGGCGTTCGTTTTGTTTTATGTCCTTTTTGGCATCTATAAAACACAGTATTTCGCCATTATTTAAAAAATAATGGCTGCGTAAAATTAAAACAATCCTGTCACCTTTCCGGTTGCCACATCGACATCAATTTGTCGGAAACCGGGATTTGATCCGGTGCCGGGCAGTAGTTTGATGGCTCCCGCAACCGGCACCACAAAACCGGCGCCTTTATAGATCAGCACATCGCGGATCGGTAGCACCCAGCCCTTCGGGCGTCCCTTCAGGTCGGGATCGTGCGAAAGACTGAGATGGGTTTTCACCATGCACATTCCCATTTTCGATGCTTCAGGATCATTCTGGAAGCGGTTTATTTTTTCCTCGGCTTCGGATGACCATTCAACACCGTCAGCGCCATACAGTTCCGTGGCAATCAATTCGACGCGCTCTTTGAGCGGCATATCGAGATCGTAGAGCGGTGCAAAACTGTTTTCCTCTTCGCATGCGGCAACCACTTCTTCAGCCAGTTCAACCGCACCTTCGCCACCGGAAAGCCAATGCTGGGATACGGCACAGCGCGCACCGTTCTCTTTGGCTATGCGACGCACCAGATCATGTTCCGCCGGGGTATCGGTGTAGAACCCATTGATGCAGACCACCGGGTTGGCACCGCTCTTCCGAACAATATCAATGTGGGCAATCAAATTTTCACAACCGGCTTCGAGCAGCTCGAGGTTTTCCTCGGTATAGGCTGAATCGAGCGGTTTACCCGGTTTAACATCCGGACCGCCGCCATGCATTTTCAGGGCCCGAACAGTTGCCACGATCACAACAGCATCCGGTTTTAAACCGGAGTAACGGCATTTAAGATTCCAGAATTTTTCAAAACCGATATCCGCTGCAAATCCGCTTTCAGTAACCAGGTATTCACCCATGCGGATGCCGAGCATGTCTGCAATTACCGAGTTTTGCCCAATCGCAATATTGGCGAACGGGCCGGCGTGTACAAATACCGGATTACCCTCAATGGTCTGAACCAGGTTTGGGTTAAGGGCATTAACCATCAGTGCCGTCATCGCACCATCAACTTCAAGGTCGGCCGTGGTAACTTCTTCGCCGCTGCGACTGTAGGCCATCACAATTTTCCCAATGCGTTCCCGCATATCAGCTAGACTGTTCGCTACAGCCAGAATGGCCATCAGCTCACTGGAGACCGTGATTTGAAAACCGGATTCCATTTCATAGCCATCCATTTTACCGCCTTTACCAATGGTAATATTGCGGAGGGACTGAGCGCAGAAGTCCATAGCCCATTTTACATGTACACGTTCGGGATCAATGTCTAGGCGTTTAATTCCGATTTTAGCAAGACGCTCGTCATCATAGTTATTTTCGTGCTGCATCCGGGCGGTCAGCGCTACCATGGACAGATTGTGTGCATTGGTAATGGCATCGATATCACCGGTAAGTCCAAGTGAGAAGGGGGCCAGCGGAATGCACTGTGCTAAGCCACCGCCTGCAGCGGAACCTTTAATGTTAAATGTCGGACCTCCGCTGGGTTGGCGGATGGCTCCGACCGGTTTTTTGCCGATTACTCCGAGGCCTTCGACCAGTCCCATAGTTGTGGTGGTCTTACCCTCACCAAGCGGTGTCGGTGTAATGGCGGTAACATCAACATATTTTCCGACCGGAGCATCTTTCAAACGGTTCCAGGTTTGGGTGTAATTGATTTTGGCAACGGCGGGGCCCATGGGAATCAGCTCGCCTTCCTGAAGTCCGAGTTTATCACCGATTTCCTGAATGGGTTTTATGTTCTTTTCTGCGGCTTCGGCAATCTGCCAGTCGGCCAGTTGTGTGGGATCGAGTTTCATTATTAACTCCGGTTAAGATTCTTGTTTTCTAAGGTAAAGGATCCAGTAAATCGTTCCGACGAAAATTGCGCCGCCGACCATGTTACCTACCGTGACCGGCAACAGGTTTTTAAGCAGGAATCCGGATGTAGTCAGGTTGGAAAGATCTGCACCGTTCAGCAGGGCAACAACATCCGGGTTGCCCTTCAGCAACAGTCCCGCAGGAATAAAATACATGTTGGCAATCGAGTGCTCGAAGCCCATGGCCACGAATGCGGTGATGGGGAAGAGGATCGACAGGATCTTGTCGGTTACGGAGCGACTGCTATAGCAAAGCCAGATCGCAAGGCAGACGAGAATGTTACAGAGCATGCCGCTCGTGAAGGCCTGTAAGCAGGTCAGGTTGACTTTGTGGTTCGCAATGGCGAGCGCCTTTACGCCCACGGCGGTGGTGCCGTTAAACCAGTGGCCGCTTAAATAAACCAGCATCACAATGGCCAGCGCCCCGGCCAGGTTTCCGAAGAATACGAACAGCCAGCTGCGCAGCATTTGCCGCACACGGATCTTACGGCTGTAGCAGGCCATCACCATCAACGTATCGCCGGTGAACAGGTCGGCCCCCGCGATAACAACCAATATAAGTCCCAGTGAGAAAGTGAGGCCGCCAATGAGCTTGGTCAGGCCGACGCCCAGCATGGAGTCGTGAACGGCAAACGTGAAAAACGCGGCACCAAAAGCAATGAATGACCCCGCCTGTACTGCCAGAAAAAAGGCGCTGATAAAGTCGCGGTTTGCTTTCCGGATCGCCGAAGCCTCAGCACGTTTCGCCATATCCGCCGGCACATAGGCATCTGTTATTGCATCGTCCATTATATTTCCTCTCAGCTATACCGAATTACTTTCGTAGACTATCGCAGAATTCGCTCATCAGTTCGATAGCATCGTTGGTTTTATCCATGTCTCCATCCATCTGTGCATAGGCATCAACCAGTTCAACCAGAGAGGGATCGGCCGGTTTGTTGCCGAATTTGTGCGCGGCGTTTACGATGCCGGCATCCAGCCCATATCGCATGCCGACTTCCACATAGGCACGGCAGATGCCGATTTTACGGCCGGGCAGGTCGCGGCAGCTGTTGCTGATGCCCATGGAAAAATGGACATCACTCATGGCCGGATCACTCTTGATGGCTTTAATGGACTCAAAGGCACGGTAGGTATAGCCTGCAACGCCCGGCATCATCGGCATATCGATGGCCAGCGGGAAGGCGGTGGTATCAAAAATTATTTCATCGTTTACGAAGCCGTACTGCATCGCTTTGGTGTGAATTTCTTTAGCGAAAGCGGTTAGGTCTTCCACGGTCTGGTTATTGGCATTCGCGGCATCTTCGCTCATAAGCAAACCGATAAAGGCAAAGTCATATTCTTTTTTAAGCGGGAGCATGGCATCTGCGGTGTAGGTTTTAATGGAGTTTACCAATGGTTTTTTGACTGCTTCATCAGTGTTGTACCATTCTTTCAGTCCAGCAATCAGAACGTCATCGTCGGACGAGTCAATACAGACCGGAACCGTGCCTCCCCATTTACGAACCAACTTAACGTATTCCACCATAATATCGATAGCGTCTTGCGGGTTGGATTCCCCGAAAGCATCGACATTCACGGCAATATAGTCAGCTCCGACTTCCGCCTGGTTTTCGATCAGGGCCCGTACGTAGTCCAGCTGGGGGCTGTCGTTCTCGTACGCTCCGGCACCAAGGTCGTGTAGCTCGCGCATTACGCCACTGTGCTTGGGGATGGAAGCATGGATATCTTCGCCGATGTTGATGATTGCATTGGTCATATTGTGGTCCTTTCCGAACAGGTAGTTCAGTATTGATGATGAATGTTCAAGCGTTGCCTTACGAGGGTTGTTAATGGTTTTGCGTAAACGGGCTAATCCACCGTCTTCCGCCTTGGCTGCGCGGTAGATCATTTCTCCGCGACACGCAACGCCCTCCGCGTTTCCGCACGTTCCGTCCGGTTTCGCATCACCGCAGGGGGCGTTGGCCAATCCTTTTGCACACCCACCGAGTGTGCAGTAGCCAAAGTTTTCAGCCAGGTAGCAGTCGCCGCATTCTTCACATTCAAACGCGGCATGTTTCACAATGCGTTCCATGGCGAAAAGGGATTTGCCGGCATACCCGTCCGGTTTTTTCATGGCACCGGCTTTTTCCATGGTCTTCTTGAAGGCATGGAAACCTTTGTGGTCTGGATCAAGCAGGGTTTTGTGCATAAAATTAAACCAGCGCTGGTGCAGCGTTTGCTTTCCGGCTTCCAGCTCTGTTCGGTCACCTTCCTGATCGTAAAGATAGAAGGGGTCGGAAGGGGGCCAGCAGAGGTTATCCTGAAACTCAAGCCAGCTTTCGCCGATTTCGCTCGCCCGCTGCAGGATGGTACAGAAAGTTTCGTAGTCATGAACACCGCCCAGATCAATACCGGCATAGCCAATCGACTTAAACATGGCAACCTGCTGCGCGCAGCGTTCAATATGTTCTTCGAGGGTTTCGGATTTGAGCTTAGCTAGGAATTCGTCACTGACGTGACATCCCGGCAGGTGGCCGCTGTTCATCAATCGGGGTCCGGCATTGGTGGTGGTTAAAAAGTAGGCGTTACCCAGCACTGGAATATTCAGTTTGGCCTCTTCCATGTAAAACTTGAGTTCGAGCGATTTTTTCCAATCCCAGCCCACCTGGGTAATCAGGTAGCGTGCGCCGCACGCAACTTTCTTTTCCATCTTGAAGTATTGCTGCAGTTGGGATGCCTCGGAATATTTGAAAGGCGATACGGCTGCTCCGGCAAAAAACTGGGGTATCCGATCGAGGTCGGATTGCCTGCCGCTCAGCATCGCTTTGCGGTTCATTTTCGAAATCAGTTGCAAGAGCCCGATTGCTTCGAGTTCGAACACACCCTTGGCGGAAACCGGAACATCGCCGGTCAGCGCAAGCAGGCTCTGAATGCCGCGTTGCTTGTAGCCCACCAGGATAGAATTCAGCGCCGACTTGTTATGATCCTTGCAGCTCAGGTGGGGGATAAAGTCGAGATTGTCGAGCAGATCGGTGGTGGCCAGTTGAGCAAGGACATCGGAGGGATCCAGATTTGAGACTCCACCGGGATTCTGGGGCAGGGCGATTCCTGCAAAATCATAACCAGATGGAATGTCGTTTCCGCCTGAAGCCTTGTGGGCTTCCAAAAACTTCAGAATTGGATCCATGGTGCATCCCCGTCCCGATGTGAGTTCGGCAATGACGGTGAAGTGGTCGGTTTTTTTGATGCTGTCTTTAAATCGTTTCATTAAAATCGCCTTTCGTAATGGTCACATAGGTTTGCATCCTTTATCGAAAAGGGAATAGAATCATTGGTGAGTAAAGTGGTCGGATATTGCTGACATATTTTATTTTGATGATTAAAACCACCGGATTATCAATATTAACGACCTATAAATAGGTTGATATTGCCATAGGTAATCACTGGGAAATGGATTTATTGCTTTGGAACTGTTTGGTGTATTGAAGCTGGAGTCTTCGGGCAGCCGTCACTGTGTTTCGCATAAGTATTGCAACGGTAACGGGGCCAACTCCGCCGGGCACCGGGGTAATCCATCCGGCCGTTTCGATGCAGGAATCATAATCGCAGTCGCCAACCAGTTTTGAATTTCCCTCTTCGTCCTCAACAACATTGATGCCGATATCGATAACTACAGCGCCGGGTTTGATCATATCGCCGGTTAACAGGCCGGCTTTTCCCACAGCCACAAATACCGCATCAGCACGCCGGGAATGAACCGCAACCTCGCGAGTCATATGGTGACATACGGTTACCGTTGCCCCTTCAGCCATCAGCAGGAAAGCAATTGGTTTTCCGACAATTTCCGAGTGACCGATGACCGTGGCCTCCAGCCCTTCTAGCTTCAGGCCGGTACTTCTGAGCAATTCAACCGAGGCCATGGCTGTGCAGGGGCCCAGTGCCAGTTCGCCGTAGACAATGTTGCCGATTGACCTTGGATGCATACCCTCCACATCTTTAAGCGGGTGAATGGTTTCCTGTAAGGCCTTGATTGGAATGTGCTCTGGAATTGGGCGTTGCAATATAATGCCGGTAACGGTTGGGTCGAGATTCAGGGTTTCAATCGAGGCTGTTACTTCTTCGGCAGTGATCTCTTCAGGAAATTGTCGTTCAATGAATTCAATGCCAACCTTATCGGCATGCCTTCTCTGATTGCGGATATATCGATCAACTGCCGGGTTGTCTCCCACCTTGATGGAGACCAGCTTCGGTATCCAATGCTCCATTTTCAGGGATGCAACATCATTTGCGATCTGTTCGAGCATGTTGCCCGCAACTGCCCGTCCATCTATATGTGAATGCTTCATATCAGAATCCTGTTTCCGTATTTATTGAGGGTTACACTCTGCATGATGCATGACTTCAATAATAGGTTGGTATTGGTATTAAATACTTCGATCTTGCTGTTCTGGTAATAAAAGAACTATGTTATTCCCAATAAATGGAAATAAATGGGGTATTTGATATGTCGATCTTGTCGAAAAGACTATTTGCTTCGGTGGCTAAGGATTATCGCAAAAGCTATGATCTCGACATCCTTCTTTTTGATGCAGATGGGTGGATTGTCATGCCGGAAACAGCAAGTGCAGTGGAAAACCTGTCCACCTTATGCCATCTACGTTGGCACAAATTAAACGAAGCGGTACGGTGGGGGGAGCCGCAGGCATTCTTTGTGGCGCCCGGCATCATGAGCTGGATCATTCCTCTCGTCGATCATACCGATCTCAAGGGCGGCCTTTGCGGGGGCTATATTCTCGTGGAAGATGATCCGGCCAGCATCAATGCGTCGGTAAATTATTTTGTAGGCGAGGGGGCCAAACGGAAAGATGCCCAGGCTTTTGTTCGTGAACTGAAAACTTTTGAACAGGCGGATGTCCGGGAAGCGACTGAAAAGCTCTATGATTTATTTTATCAGTACAGTGGCTGGACCCCGCTTAGCCTGAAACGCAATCGGGATCAGATGCTTCAGCAACGGCAGATCGCAGAAGAAATTCATCAGCGTAAGGTTGAGCAAAACCGGGCCTATCCCTACGACGATGAACGGATACTGCTTTCGCTGATTCGTGTTGGTGACCGTTCCGGTGCCCGGAAAATGTTTAACAAAATGCTGGCGGCCATGTTTCTTTATTCGCCCAAGCCGGTCGTCGTGCGTGCGCGGGCAATTGAGATGATGGGCTATCTTGTGCGCACGGCCGTTGAAGACAGCCCGTTGATGGAGCCGTTGCTGGAGCGGCATATGAAATGGATTGAGCAGATTGTGGATACCCAGGATTTTGATGATTTGTGTAACGTGCTGCGCGAAGCACTGGATGATTTCATGAACAGCATTTTTCTGCAGGGCGTTAATCCCGTGAGCCCGGCGGTCAGCAAGGCGCTTGATTTTATAGCCGCAAATTACACGGAACCCATCACACTCGAAGAAATTGCTGAAGCCGCGGGGTTGAGCACATTCCGTATTGCCCACCTGCTAAAGGAAACGACGGGCAAAACAGCACTGCAGAACATCCACTATCTTCGCATTCAGGAAGCCCGAAGGTTGCTGGAAGAAAGCGATATGAGCTGCACCGACATATCCTATGAAACCGGTTTCGGCGATCAGTCTTACTTTATCAAGCAGTTTAAGAAATGGATGGGCATAACGCCGGCGAAGTACCGGAAATCCTGCCGGGTTTAGAGCGTTAAACGTGAGCCTTGCTGCGCATAAACTTTGCCTTACTCAGTGGACGTTTTCAGCATAGGTTCAATGTTCTTGAGCCTCTTTTTCTTCCAGTAGAGCAATGGATGTTTCATATACCTTTCGGTCGTTATCAGGTGCAGTCTCAATAAGTTTTTTGACTATAGGTATTATTGATGTATCTCCAGAGTTAGCGAGGACTAGGGCTGCATATGCTCTTTCGCTACATTCATCCGTAAGATTTTTATCCCGTGGCCAAACTGTAACCATACCGCCAGGTTCAATCTTTTCATCTTGGGGTAAAGATACTATTTCAAATTTCCCCGACAGGCATTTGAGGAGTAGTTGAGTAGATGCATCACAAGGATGTTTCTCCAAAAATGCCACAGTCCTTTCTCTGCATATACGACGAGGATGAGTTAACCCAACAGTGCTCAACTCTGTTAACACTGGCATAAGTAATTCGTCTGTAATGTCTTTTCCTTTTAATTCGGCTATGACCCAACGTGCTGTTCCTCGCTGGGATTGTTGACCCGTTTGATTGCGCTGAATAGTATTCCAAAGTACAGAGGAATCGATTTCTTTCAATTGAGTTACTATGAACCCATCGAGACAATTGTTGGCATTCCACCCCCCAAAGTCACAACCATAGAGTTTAAACAACAAAACTGCTCTGGCGGTGATATTTGGTACTACTTGATCCAGCGCATTGACCATGTCTTCCTCGGTTTGAGCCATCTGCCACAAAGATCCCAGTTCCTCGGGGATAATGGCAGAGTATTTTGCATAGCGATTCATCATCGCTCGTTCACGTTTTTGGTTAAGGTGCAAGGCCTCTAATGGCTCAGAGGTCCCATTGTCAGACATCCATTGTGCTATTGCCTCCATGCTTTCAGGGGTCAACATTGCATCGCCTTCCCACTTTCCTTCAACCCACCGAAGACTTTGTCCGTGGTGATACGCTAAGGTGGCAATGAGTTTTTTGTTCTCGTAGAATTCGATGGTTGGATCTCCACAGCACATACAATGGAATCCGCTTCGTTCTTCTACAATTTCAATTGATTGCACTACGCTTTTGATTTCATTAGTGCCCGAGACCTTAAATAGCAATTTTTCATTTTCTTCATTTCTGTGACATGTCCCTCCGGAACGAACACGAATTTCATTACAGGTTTTCAGGGCATTTTGAAGGGGCTTTTCCCATGACTCGGCATAGCTGGAGATGGCGATCAGCTGTAGTGCGATAGTCTGTAGTAATAATGTTATTTTCATGATCTTCCTGTGCTCAACAGTGTGTTAGGCCGAGTGTGAATATGCAGGTCAATTACTGCGTCTGTATATCCCATTATCAGCCCGCGTCGTTTTTCCCCATATATAGGCAGAATAAATAGCAACACTTCCACGCTAAAGGGGCATACATTGAAAGCGGTTTAGTTTTTATTTATCACACGACCTTAATAAGGGTTTATGAATTCAAGGTATACGTGGAGACGGTGCGTGGTTCAAGGGCAAACCACCATCTGCGATAATGGGAATTTGTCCGATTAGGCGAAGAGGTAGGGTTGGGTGTAGATCGCGGTCTGATGATTTAAGGAAAGCATGCATGGGAATACTCTCTCCGCTTTGCTTCGAGAGCACTACATAGGACACCAATCCTCAGCCCTATGTAGTTCCATCGTAGTGTAGCGAAGATGGTAATAACGCTTAAATTAGGCTGATCTGGCGGAACCGCGATCATCATAAAAATGTGGGCAAAAATATTTTACGGCAGAAAAATTTAATCCATTTAATGAAATAGGTAATCCAGATTTTTCTGCCGTTCATTTTTCTGCCCATCGCCCGGTCGGTGACCGTGCCTACATGGTTCTTTGCAACCAGATAAAGGGCTATGCGGACAGTCGGTCGAGAATATGCCGGGCGGCCAGCTCGGCTCCGCCATCTTTCATCTGTTCGGGTGGCGCTCCGGCAGTTTCGATTTCCTGCAACGCCCGCTCAAACTTGCCGGAATAGAGTTCGGCATTGGGAATAAAAGCCTGTCTGCAATAGCGTTCAATGGATTCAACGAGTACCGGATATTCCTTAAAGTTTTCACGGTCGGAATAGATGATGGGTTTTTGGTTGGCGATGCATTCGGAAACGATTCCAAAACCGGGTTTGGTAATGACCATATCCGATGATGCCAGGATATCGGCAAAGCACACGATATCCCGCGAAATACTGTGAACAGCAGAGGCGGGCCATTTCAGAGGTTCGACCGAAAAGAACTCATATTCTTTCATCTTCGATATAGTTTCGAGTGCGGTGGAATCAAGGTTCAGCGAAGTGAAGGATAACAGCACCCATAACTTTTCCGGATCGGCTCCGGTTGTTTCGGCGATCAACTCACGCCGGAGTGTGCCGGGTTTAGCCATCAGGGTCAGGTCAATCGTTTTCGGGAAAGCGGCCATGGGTTCGGCGAAGGGCTGGCGCAGCAGCAGGTCGGTTTTCTCGTAGACCTGTCTGATTTTATCGACATAGATTTTCCATCTGGGATCGTGGGGGATAAATTCTTCATAGATCCAGTCCCATCCAAAGTTGGCGCAGGCCAGGTTCGGGATTTCTGCCTGCTGGGCCGCAGCTAGCGGAATGGCAGGAATGTCGGAAACAACAACGCCGATATTTTCTTCGTGCATGAAAGCGATTTCCTCAGCAATGAGTTTATCTTCGCGGTCATAAACTTTTTCAATGGCTGCTATGGAAGCATCGAGATCAACATGGATTGAATCTTTCTGGATGAGGCCGACATCAAATGCTCCCTCGCGAAGATCAATTCCGGATGATAGCCGACTCCGCATAAAATCAGAGGGCAGGTCCGTTTTGACAATGATCGAAACATCGGGCGCAGCAGCTCGAAGAGCATTCAGGACATCGCATGAACGGGTGCCATGACCGTAACCGTGAGCAGTAATGTAGTAGGCAATCTTAGACATTTTAGATTTCAGAATTTTGATTGGTTGGTCTGCGACGCCTTTAGTTTATAGCTATTCCGATACCGAGTGCAAAAGTCATGGCAACGGTGACGCCAACTTTCAGAAAAATGACCCCCAGCCGGGCGAGTACCGCACCGGTTGCAACGTGTGCAGCATGCGATGTTTTTTTTATTTTTGAATGTTCAACCAGAAAGGCACAGCCAAAGCTGCCGATCAGCATGCCCAGCAGGTTTCCAATGACCGGGACCGGGATAAAACTCCCCAACAGCATTCCCAGAAATCCGCCGCCCAGCGCCGCCAGCCCGGCGGCTTTTGAGCCACCTCGCTTTTGTACCCCCCAGGCGCTTGCCAAGCCTTCAGCTATCTCAACCCCGATACAGAGCAAAAGAAAAATAACAAGGGTAGTGATGCCGGGAAAATCCGGCCAACGAGACCAGGCAACCAGTCCGGTGGCGGCCAGCACGACCCAGGTTCCGGATAAGGATAGGCACGAGAGAACAAAACCAACCAGACAAAGCAGCGTGGCAACAGAATAGATCCCCAATGCACCGATCGACTGCCAGTCGATTACCATGGCCTAGCCTTGGGATGCGATCCACTGAGCCAGCAAACGGGCACCGAACAACGTTGCTCCGGCATTCTGATAGGGCTTGGCTGATTCAACCCATGCGGTCCCTGCAATATCAAGGTGGGCCCATGGAATATCGGCCGGAACAAATTCCTGAAGGAATGCTGCCGCCGTGGCGGTGCCGGCTCCTCCGGATTTAGAAAGGTTTGCCAGATCGGCAAAGTCGGATTTCATATCGTCGGAAAAATCTTTATAGAGCGGCAGCTGCCAAAGGCGTTCGCCGGCAGTGTCCCCGGATTTAATGAGGTCTTTGATCAGCTTGTCGTCATTACCCAGTACGGCGGCCGCAGAGGATCCAAGTGCAACAATTACAGCACCCGTAAGTGTCGCCAGATCAACAATCGCCTGTGGTTTCATTTCGGCCGCAAGACCGAGAGCATCGGCCAGTACCAGTCGGCCTTCGGCATCGGTATTCAACACCTCGATGGTTTTTCCGTTGTAGGCTTTAATAATATCGCCGGGCCGTGTGGCGCGGGAACCGGGCATATTTTCTGCCGCACCCAGAATGCCGACCACCGGTGTTTTGACCTTCATCCGGGCGATCATCTGCATAGCGGTCAGCACGGCCATTCCTCCGCACTTATCATATTTCATCCAGCCCATACCTTTGCCGGGCTTGAGCGATATTCCGCCGGAGTCAAAAGTTACTGTCTTTCCAACCAGAACAATGGGCTTGGCCTTAGGGTCCGTTCCTTTGTGCTTCAGAATAATCATGCGGGCATCTTCCGCGCTTCCCTGGGCAACCGATAAAATACCGCCACACCCTTTATTGGTCAGCTCGGTCTTACCCATGATTCGGCACGACAGCCCGTTTGTTTTGGCCATGGATTTTGCCCAATTGGCAATTTTAGCCGGCGGAGCTTCGTTACCGGGAAGGTTGGCTAAGTCAGCCGAGTTCAGCAGAGCCGCCGTCTGAGCTTCCGCTGCCTTGATAGCCGAACGCTCCTTTACCGGCCCGCAAAAAGTGAGTGAAGCAGCTTTTGCTTTTTTTGCATCTGTTTTGAAGGTGGAAAATTCGTAGGTTCCCCATGCGGCGCCACGCCCAACGAGTAGCTGATAGTCGGATTCCTTTAAACCCTTGAGCTTGATACCTGATGCTACAGCAAAACTTTTCAGTCCTGCTGCTTTACCGGCTTTTACGGCGGCGGCCGCAGCTTGCTCGAGAAGACCGTTATGGAAACTTGCAGCCGGCCCTATGCCGGAAACAATGACCAGCTTCCCATTCACTGGAAAAGCGGCAGTTTGACCGACTGCGCCTTTGAAAGCAGATTTGCTGATTAACGCTTCGAGCTTTTTCTTCAGCGAGGCGTTTCCGGTCGGCAAGAGGTTTTCCGATCCCTGGTAAAAAACGATAAGGGCTTCTTTCTTTTGGTCGGCCAGTGCTGTGGTCGAGACTGAGAATTTCATACTATTTTACTCCTTCCGGAATTTTAGCTTTAGGGTTGGCCGGGCGGCCGTTAACCGAAAAGCCGGCAAGAGCAATGCCTTCCTCAAAATTCATGGAGCGCACGGTACTGCTTTTGTAGGAAACAGTCATGGTGCGGTTTGTAAGGTCAACGGAACTGTTTTCGTAGCCGGGAATCGTCTTAAGCCGGCTTTGAATATAACTTGCCGCTTTGGCGGTTGCCATGTCGGGAATCTGATATTCCGAGGAAACGATTTCCTTGCGGAAGCACCAGAACATAAACGTTGGGTTGGCTTTCTTTTCTTTGGCCTTGGCTGCTTTATCGCCGCACCCGGCGAGCAGAAGAGAAGACACGGCTAATACTACACATACTGTTTTTTTCATATAAACCTTCCTGGAGAACGATCAACAATGCGCGGGACTATAGTTCATGCATTAACTGATATCGATAAATTTCCTGCCACTTTGGCGGTGCGGCAAATCCTTCCTGAATCAGATAGCGGTAATGATTCACTTCCTGAACTAACTCCGGGAAAATTTCTTCAAAGATATAGCAGAATTCAAAGTAGTTTTTTTCGGCTTCCTTAAACTTTCCCTGCATCTGGTATGCTAAACCCAATGCAATCATCGGACCGGGGCTGTCGGGCGATTGCTCCCGCACGGCTTTATACAGCTCAACTGCGTTTACCAGGTCACTTTGCAGCATGCTGATGTTGGCAGCCAGCAAACGGGCAGTTGATGCCTTCTCTGGGTAGTGTTTGATAATCATGATGCAGTTTTCCAGTGTAGACTGGGGATCCTTATTCGCGTATCCGCTGTTCATTTCAGCTTCAAGCATAGCTAAGGGAGGAGGTGTTCTTAAAACGCTATAGATCAGATGAGAGCTGTATAAGGCAAAGGCAGTTGCCGCAATAACGATGAGGTCGAATCGGTCCGCTTTAGCTTTATTCAGCATTTTAAACAGAATACCTGAAATGCGACCACGTCCATAGTAGCGGTATTGATGCATTGATTGAACGTTAATAATATAAGCCGCGGTTACCGGATTGACGGGAAGTTGTTTGTCCTGCTGAAGCGACAGGGTATGCCATTCCACAAAGCCCTGAAGGGTAACTCTTGAAAAATCCCTTAGCAACTGGCCATGAGGATCGGCGGTTTTCAGGGCCTGGAAAACCAGCATCTGCTGAAGAAGCGGGAACGAACTATCATCCAATGCTGATTTTCTCCAGCTTAGAACACTGAGTCCTCCGGGCAGAGTGCCTGATTCGTGCACGAGTTCCAGAATTGAACTGCGGTGTTGATTGGGCAGCTTATTCCACAGCAAGGGGGTAAATGCCGGAAAGCCTTTCAAGGGCAGTACCTTATCTCGAATATACGCATTGGAGAATG
Organism: uncultured Verrucomicrobiota bacterium; assembly: GCA_964486885.1. Taxonomy (GTDB): domain Bacteria; phylum Verrucomicrobiota; class Kiritimatiellia; order Kiritimatiellales; family Pontiellaceae; genus Pontiella. The sequence continues at coordinate 67,137 of CAZAPF010000011.1, read as the reverse complement.
CGGACTCCTGATCGTTCCAGAATTGATTAAGCAGATTATGCTCAAGCGTCGCTTTGTCTTCAGCAAAATAGTCAGAATCTGCACCAAAGGCCGAGGACGTGCTCCGCAAACGGTTCAAGGCCTCGATTTCGGTTAGCAACAGCACCGTGAGATCAACAGAGGCCATGTCAGTTTCGTATAGCTCTGGAATGATGGGTTCTGTCCGATTCTTCCAGCAATGAATCCCTCTGCGCTTGGGATCAAAATGATGCAGCAACCACTGCACATGCCGGCGGAGCAGGGGCAGAAGCGCGCTCAGCAGGGCATCGTCCTTGCGTATTTCCCATACGGCTTCAAGTGTTTTAGCCAGAAATGGTTTTGGGGCCTCCAGTACAGAGTGTGTCGTATGCGGGGCATACAAAACAGGAATTGCTCCGGCATTGGTTTGTAATCTCAGCACGCAGGACACCAGTTCTTCAGCCACTTCAACATCAATCAGCCGCCAAGCCATGGCTAATGGATATAGCTCGTTCAAATCCAGTTGAGGGAAAGGTGTGGAGGACGACTGGCACCAGGCAAGCGGAATGCTGCCTTCAGCCGGCCGAAGCGTTTTCATCATGGATTCAGCACAAATAGCCGCAAGGGAATCATGATTAGCCATATCCTCAACTAATGTGCGCGCGCCGCTTCGGCGCTCGTATTCCTGGGTTATCGCTTCCTCGACGTTCCTGGAAAAATATTGTTCTGCCAATTCAATGGCATCCGATTGCAGTCGCGCTTTCGTTACCAGGCAAAACGTATCGCCCCGTATGGCGAGCAGGGCTTTTGTTTTTCCATTTTCGATCCATTGGAATTCGTTTTTATCCTCAATATCAAGGCTGGTCATCATAACCGGTGCAGGAATACCGATGCTGCGCCCCCAAAGCACCCCCGGCTCAGGAACGAGCACTTCAGCTCCATATCGGGCTTTCTTTTTTTCAAAATATGCGCAAAAACCATTAAACAGCATGTTTATCCGGCTGTTTTGAGGGACCGGTATCTGTAGCAACCATTCCGACTCTTCAGTGCTGGGAGCAATACGCCCGACGGTTTCTTCTGTTCGGAAGAAAAGATCGGTGGTGTTTTCACGAAAGGCAGACGAGCACCCGCGCGGTTCAAAGGACCAGTCGGTAAACCATGGATGTGCGGGGTAGGATCGAAAGATAAAGTTCATTTCAAAATTGTGTTTGTTACCGTCTGATTCTTCAAGCGAAATTCTTATTTGAAGCTGATAACAGTTTTTTTGCAACTTTACGTTGACGAGCGGCTGAAGTTGCTATTAATTACCCGCTTTCTTCACTATAATAGGTGAACTGTATACTTTTATAACTAAGGAGTCCCATGGCTGTGTCAAAAAAGAAGGCGACCGCAAAAAAGAAGGCAACCAAAAAAGCGGTTGCAAAGAAGGCGACCGCCAAGAAAAAAACAGCAGTGAAAAAGGCCCCGGCCCAGAAAAAAGCGGCAGCTAAGAAATCAACCGCCAAAAAAGTTCCGGCCAAGAAAAAAGCTTCGGTTAAAAAGGCGGCGGCTCCAGGAAAGAAAATTGAGCCGGCCAAGAAAAAAGCGGCCGCTAAAAAAGCTCCGGCCAAGAAAAAAGCTCCTTCCAAAAAGACCGCTGAAAAAGTTGTCAAAAAATCTGCGGCTAAGAAAGCCCAGGAAGACAAGGTTGCAGCGACCGTAGCGGCGGTGGACGCAGCTACTTCCGGTGGCGTTTCCCTGATGGACCGTGAGGAACGGAATGATCGCATTAAGGAGCTGATGGCGCTGGCCTCCGACCATGGCTTCCTGACTTTTGAAGATATTAACGAAGCTTTTCCGGAAGATCTGGTTGTTATTGAAGATATCGAGAAGATTGTTGGTCTGCTTCAAAGTATGGAAATCGACATCATTAAACAGGATGATGTGGAAGAGTATCAGGCCCGCCTTGAAAAAGAACAGGCCGATAAACAAAGCGCCCGCAGCGATGTACTGGATGATCCGGTCCGCATGTACCTTAAGCAAATGGGCCAGGTTCCGTTGCTCACCCGCGAGCAGGAAGTTGAAATTTCCATGCGTATTGAAGAGGCGGAGATCGCCACCACCAAAATGTTCAATCGTCTGGGCTGTGCCACGGATGCCTATCTGGGGGTGATTGAGCGCCTTGAGTTGGGTAAAGAACGTTTTGACCGTATCATTTCCGATAAACATGTTGAGTGCCGTGAAGACTATTTCAACGATCTTCCCAAAGTACTGAAAGGAATTGACCGGAATCGCGAGCTTAAGCTGAAGTACTACCTTGAAGCTTCTAAAGCTAAAAAAGGAAGTGACGTTGAAAAGAAAGCCATGAAGCTGTTCGACAAGGCACAGGATCGCCTGACGGAATATTTCAAGCAGTTGCACTTTAAGCAAAAAGCCATTGAGGATGTGGTTCCGGAGATCGATCAGTATCACCACAAAATGACACACCTGTTAGGCGAAGTTGCCCGCCTGAAGAAAAGCCGTGCTAAAAGTGCCGTGTCAGACTTGCGCGGTATCCGGAAGGAAATCAAGGAGCTGGAAACCTACCTGCAGATGGATCAAAAGGATTTTACCCAGCACTATGCCAATCTCCGTGTATGGCTGCGCAAGGGGCTGAAAGCCAAAACCGAGATGATTGAGGCCAACCTGCGTCTCGTAATCAGTATTGCTAAAAAATACACCAACCGCGGACTTTCATTTCTTGATCTAATTCAGGAAGGCAATATGGGCCTGATGAAAGCGGTGGAAAAATTTGAATATCGCCGGGGTTACAAATTCAGTACGTACGCAACGTGGTGGATTCGCCAGGCCATTACCCGCTCAATTGCCGATCAGGCGCGTACCATCCGTATTCCGGTGCACATGATTGAAACCATCAACAAGCTGATGCGTATTCAGAAACAGCTGTTGCAGGAGTTTGGTCGTGAAGCAACGCCGGAAGAACTGGCCGACGAAATGGAACTGCCGGTCGAGCGCGTCCGCGCTATACTGAAAATTGCCCAGCAGCCGATTTCGCTGCAGAGCCCGATCGGTGACAGCGATGACACTCACTTCGGCGACTTCATCGAAGATAAATCCGCTGAAAAACCGGATGAAATGACAGCATTCAGCCTGTTGAAGGAAAAGATCGGCGACGTTCTTGAAACCCTGACTGACCGGGAGCAGGAAGTATTGACGTTGCGTTTCGGCCTGGTTGATGGCTATCCGCGTACACTGGAAGAAGTCGGACGTAAGTTTAATGTGACCCGTGAACGTATTCGTCAGATCGAAGCGAAAGCTCTTCGTAAAATGCGTCACCCGACCCGTATTCGCAAACTCGAGGGATTCCTTGACGGCGAGTAAGGACAATTTCTAAATCCGAATATCTAAATTCGAAACAATCTCAAAACAAGGATTCTCTAAATGACTCAAATCATTTGTTTTGAACATTCGGAATTCAGTCATGGGGAATTGTTTCGGATTTCGGGATTAGCCGTTAGGATTTTTCAGGTGTGAAACAGCTGAAGACCATCATTAAGCGCGACGGTCAGATTGTTCCATACGATCGAGGCCGAATTACCAACGCGATCTTCAAAGCCACTGCTGCTTCCGGCGGTGGCTTTGGCTTTGATGAAGCTGAGCGGCTCTCCAAGCTGGTAGAGCAGCGTACGGCCGCCAGCTATTCGGAACATGTTCCGACGGTGGAAGACCTTCAGGATATCGTCGAGGCCGTGTTGATGGAAAACGGGCATATCAAGACGGCCCGGGCCTACATCATCTATCGGCAAAAGCGCACTGAGGTTCGCGAAGCCAAACGGGGTGCTATTGAGGCTACCGATAATATTCCGTACAAGCTGATTTATGAAGTGCTGCGCTGGAATATGGAGCACGGCTGTGAATCTGTTCAGGGGATCAATGCCATTATTGAGGATGGAAACTATTCCGATTTGGTACATGCCTGTGAAATGCGGTATCAAAACGAATGCCGCGCCGCGAGCCAGCGCATGCTGGATCACAGAGAAGGCACACGTCTGATCATTGTAGCGGGACCGTCCTCTTCCGGAAAAACAACCACCACGATTAAAATGGAAGAAACTCTTTCCGAACACGGTAAGAAGCTCAAGGCCATCAATGTGGACAACTATTTCTATGATCTGGAAATGCATCCCAAGGATGAATTCGGCGACTATGACTATGAAACCCCGCAGGCTCTTGACATTGATCTGATTAATGAACACCTGGAACAGTTATTGGCAGGCAAAACGGTAAAGACGCCACATTATAATTTCCACACCGGGATGCGGACGCTGAATGTTCATGAAATGCGGCTTGAGGAGGATGAAGTACTGCTGATGGACTGCCTGCACGGACTTTATTCCGATATGACGCGTAGCGTTCCTGATGCCCATAAATTCAGGCTCTATATTGAAACGCTGGGGCAGGTGCGCAATGGAGAAGACGACTTTATGCGCTGGACGGATCACCGTTTACTGCGCCGTATGATCCGCGACAGCTGGAACCGAAGTCATGATCCCATGCATACGCTTACGCATTGGCACTATGTCCGAAAGAGCGAGCTTCAGTATATTATTCCATTCATTGGAAATGTTGATTTTGTTGTTAACAGCGCGATGCCCTATGAGTTCCCGATTCTGAAAGAAAAGCTGTTCCATTATTTGCCGCAAGCCATTGAGGCGTACCGGGATGATTATAAACGTCAGGATGCCTATTTACGGGCACAACGGGTAATGCAGTTCCTGGAGCCGCTACGAAGCAACGTGGACGAATCAATCATTCCATCGCAATCGTTATTCCGTGAGTTTGTCGGGGGAAGTGACTATACGTATTAGTCCAGACTGAGGTCGCCGTGAATTCGTAGGTGCTTCCGTTCTTTATCCACATGCAGGCTTTTACCGGGAAATGCGGTCGGCAGCTTTTGCAGGAGTAATTCCTGAACGTAGTCCCTCAGTTCCAGTTTCAGTTCGCGCGGAACCCGCTTAAGCGTGGAAATACGGATATCCACCACATAACCGGGGCCAAGCTTTGAACCGAAGCCGGCGGAATAGGAAGCTCCCACGTTAAAGAGCCCATCCATATGGGGGCTGGAAGTTGAACCTTCCACAGAACGGTTAGGGTGCAGCGGGAAGGTGCCCCGATATTTTTTCTCAAGCTTTGCGTCGATCTCATCAAAGACCGTTTTCAGGCGAAGTTCCCAGGCTTTTGCTTTTCGGTGTCTCATGGGATAAAGAAAAAATAGAATCTCAATAAGGAACACAAGCCGGTTATGAAATTGTTTTAATCAACAGTGTCAGTCTTAAATTCAAATACGTGATACCTGATCATCGTTAACATATATTCCCTTATACTTTACTAATGTATTTTTTGACCTCCTTAGTTTGACAATTTATACAGTTTCCTTATGATTTCGCGAATTTTTCGTATAAATGGGTCTATAAACTAAATGGAGGTTTAAGCATAATGAGTGCTCCCACAAACAACAAAAAGCTGCTCGACTGGGTAGCTGAAGTAGAAGCCATGTGCACACCCGACAAAGTCGTATGGTGCGATGGTTCCAAAGAAGAATATGACAGCCTGATGGAGCTGATGGTTAGCACCGGAATGGCCATTAAACTGAACGAAGAAAAACGTCCTAACTCTTTCGCGTTCAACTCCGACCCGTCCGACGTTGCTCGTGTTGAAGGCCGCACTTACATTGCTTCCGTTAAGGAAGAAGATGCCGGTCCGACCAATAACTGGATTGATCCGGTTGAACTGAAAAAAACCATGCGTGGACTGTACAACGGCTGCATGAAAGGCCGCACCATGTACGTGATTCCGTTCTCCATGGGCCCGATCGGTTCCCCGATTGCGAAAAATGCTATCGAGATCTCCGACTCTCCGTACGTTGTGGTTAACATGCACATCATGGCTCGTGTTTCCACTGACGTGCTCCGCCTGATCGAAAAGACAGACGACTTCATTCCTTGCCTGCATACCGTAGGTTCTCCGTTGGCTGAAGGCCAGGCGGACAGCCGTTGGCCGTGCGCTCCGATCGAAGACAAATACATTGCCCACTTCCCTGAAGAAAACCTGATCTGGTCCTACGGTTCCGGTTATGGCGGAAACGCGCTGCTCGGCAAGAAATGTCTGGCTCTGCGTATCGCTTCTGCTGCGGCTAAGCGCGAAGGCTGGATGGCTGAGCACATGCTCATCCTGCGTTTCACTAATCCAGAAGGCAAACAGTTCCACGTTGCGGCGGCATTCCCGTCTGCTTGTGGTAAAACCAACCTCGCCATGCTGCAGTCCACGGTACCGGGCTGGAAAGTTGAAACCATCGGTGACGATATTGCCTGGATGAAACAGGGCGACGACGGACGTCTGTACGCGATCAACCCGGAAGCTGGATTCTTCGGTGTTGCTCCGATGACTTCGGAAGAAACCAACCCGATGGCTCTCGCATCCGTTAACGAAAATGCGATTTTCACCAACGTTGTTGTTACTGCCGACAAAGATGTCTGGTGGGAAGACATGGGGTATGACTGCCCGAATGGAGGCGGTACTGACTGGAAAAACAATCCTTGGAAGCAGGCTGATGGCGAAAAGGGTGCACATCCGAACAGCCGTTTCACTGCCCGTGCTGCACAGTGTCCGGTAATCTGCCCAGACTGGGATAATCCGGCCGGTGTTCCGATCGATATCTTCGTGTTCGGTGGTAAGCGTACAAACACCATGCCGCTCGTACACGAAGCATTCGACTTCGACCAGGGCGTATACATGGGAGCAACTGCTTCTTCTGAGCCGACTGCTGCGGCACTCGACCTCGGTAACGTTTCCCTGCGTTTCGACCCGTTCGCGATGACTCCGTTCATCGGATACCACGCTGGTGATTACATGCAGCATTGGTTCGACATGGGTGAAAAACTCGGTGACAAAGCTCCGCGCTGTTTCTACGTGAACTGGTTCCGTAAAACAGAAGACGGAAAATGGCTGTGGCCTGGCTTCGGCGAAAACTCCCGCGTTCTGAAATGGATGTGCGACCGTGTTGAAGGCAAAGTTGAAGCCCGTGAAACTCCGATCGGTCTGATGCCAATCGACGGTGACCTGACCCTCGACGGTCTGGACATCCCGGCTGCAGATTGGGACGAGCTGATGAAGGTTGATACTGACCTCTTCAAAGCTACGCTGACTGACGCCCGTGCTTACCTCGCTAAGTTCGGCGACAAGCTGCCGGCTAAGATGACCGAGCAGATGGATAAGCTCGAAGCTCGTCTGAACGCCTAAAGACCCGGGAGGGTTGATCTCCTGATCAACCCTTGTCGTTCTGGAGAACGACAATCCCAGCAAAGCGTCCCGTTCGCGGGGCGCTTTTTTATTAACTACTCACCATATTCCGAAGCATATTTCCCCAGCAGTTTCCTTTCGTCTGCATTCATAAATTTGGAGATCTCATCTATTACAGCACCGGAACCCCGGAAAGCTTTTACCAACGGGCCAAACTGACTGTTCAGGACTTCATGCGCTTTGGCTGAATCTCTTCCGGCATGTGAAAGTACCACCACGTTCAGCGTAGGCCATCTGTTTTTGTCCGGCCCATAAATATCCCGGATCATTTTTTTATACCCGGCAACCATCTTCTCCGGGGCTCCGTTATTTCCGTTTCCCCAGCCATCAATATAATTTGTTGTGAGTACAAAAATAGTATCAGGCTTCTGGGTCAGGATGGACCAGGCCACGCCTCGCCCCCAATGCAAAAATCCGGTCTCTTTTCCCAGATACTTTTCTTCAATTGAGTCAGGAACCCCGTAAGGATAGATCCATTTCGGTGAATATGAAGGAAGGTCCTCCACACGTTTCGGCCATTCTCTGCGGGCTGCCTCCACCCGACTCCCGGATTTCTGCCAGGCAAAACAGTGATCATAGTTTCCCTCCAGCGGATTCACGGGTTCCATCCAATCCAGCATCTTCTGTTTATTTTCAACGTTGGCGAGCATCATGTGCGGCGACATAGCGCACGTATCACCCGCCCAGTAACAGGCCACATTAAACAGCACATAATCGGGCAGGGCATACACTATTTCTTCAAGCCGTTTACGGATCGTATAGCCGGTCATGCGGCTGTATGGATTTTTTCCAATCGTAGCGGGACCAAAATGAACAACAAAACATACCTTTTCGCCATTAGCCTCGGAGTCGAAGAAATTTACATTCGTATCAAAGGTAAAGGCCAATCCCGTTTCGTCGGGTTCAGTACGGCCAATCATTGGAACGCCTATCATAGCAACAGGGGGAATGGTAACTGAAGTTGTCTTTACCGAAGTAATATGTATCGGCTGCGGTTTTATTACAGGGCGGGGTGGTTTTTTTGATGACGTCTGAAACGGTTTAAGGATCAGAGGAACATTCGGGTGTATATGATCCACCTTAACCCCCTTAAAGCGGGGTTCCGGAGGAATCAGCACCTGGAACGCCACAAATCCTACGGCAATAATCAACAGCACACCATGAAGTGACAGGGTTATAATAAGGGCACTGGATTTCGCATGCCGAACGAAGAATCGCTTCATATAGACCTCCATGTTTTAGGGTTCATTATCTATACGTCCTAAAGCGGGTTTTTCTTTGGGTCCGGCACAAAAAAAAGCGCCTCGTTTAAGAGACGCTTCGCGGATTTCCATAGTTGAAGTATTAGTTAACCAGCACTGATTTTCCGGAACCGGCAACAACTTCGCCGACGATAATGGCGCGTTGCTTGTTGGCTTTGAGGATCTTCAGGGTTTTATCCACATCCTTCTTGCCGATCATCAGCACATAGCCGATGCCCATATTAAAGACGCGGTACATTTCTTCATGGTCCACTTTGCCCTGCTCTTCGATAAATTCGTAGATAGCGGGAGTTTTCCAGGTCGAGCGATCGAACTGGGCATCAACATTTTCCGGAAGTACGCGCGGAACATTATCGTAGAGGCCGCCGCCGGTAATGTGTGCCATACCGTGGATATCGACTTTCTTCATGACGGCTTTAACCGGATTCAGGTAGCTCTTGTGAATCGCGAGCAAAGCCTTTTCAAAGGTGGTTTTGGTGCCGGGAACCAGGTCGGACAGCTTTTTCTTAGCTGTTTCAAAAATGACCTTACGGGCCAGCGAATAACCATTGGTCTGCAGGCCGGTGGAAGGCAGGCCGATCAGCACGTCACCTTTTTTAATTTTCTTGCCGGTGATCAGCTTTTTGCGTTCAACGGTTCCAACCACGGTACCGACGAGATCATATTCGCCGTTCGGGTACAGTCCGGGCATTTCAGCAGTCTCGCCGCCGAGGAGAGCCATGCCGTTTTCTTTACAGGCTTTGCAGAATCCGCCGACTACATCTTCAAATACTTTTGGGTCAAGAGCGGCCGCGCCCAGATAATCAAGAAAGAAGAGGGGTTCTGCGCCCTGTACGAGGATATCGTTTACACAGTGGTTGACCAGATCCTGTCCCACCGTGTTGTGCTTGTTGGCCATGTTGGCCACTTTCAGCTTAGTGCCGACGCCGTCCACACTGCTGACGAGCAGGTTTTCTTTTCCGGGCGATTTAAAGAGGCCGCCGAACGAACCGAGTTCGCTGACCACGCCCTTGGTGTTGGTTGCTTTAACTTTCTTGCCGATCCGCTTGAGCGAATTCATCATTACATCGATATCCACGCCTGCTTCGGCGTAGGCTGATTTTTTCTTTTTGGCCATGTATATTTTCCAGTTAATCGTTAATCGTTATTGGTTATTAGAGCAGCTCAGTCGGAAGGCTCTTAGCCGATTAACTGATAACCATTAACTAATAACCTCCACGAGCAAACCGGAGGTTTTCTCAGTGGAAAGTAATCGGGTCAGAATCTATTTCCGAAACGGATATGTCAACCCCGTTACCCAGCGCTTTACGCAGTATTTTGGCAAATTGGGGAAGATAGCCGCGTTCCGTGTTCGTATGTTCGCACAGGATGACGTGAGAACCACTTAATGTGGCGGCCAGTACGTTATGATGGCTCATCTCGCCTGTAAGGTAGCAATCGGCCTCAACGCCCTGAAATGCACCCGTTCCGGCCCCTGCGCAGAGGGCTACAGTTGCTATGGGCGTATCTTCAACTGCAGTTGCCAAACGAACAGTCTTAAGCCCTAAATGCTTTTTAATGCGTTGGGCCAGCGTTTTCAGTTTTACCGGCCTTTTCAGCTCAACCAAACGGCCTTGGCCTGCATCAGAACCATCAATAGGATGAAGCACGGATATATCCCCGTCACCGGCTCCATCAGCCAGCCAGTCATTCACGCCGCCGATAACGGCATCCAGCGCGGTGTGTGGCGAATAGACCGCGACGTTCTTTTGTATGAGCTTCATGACCGTACGGTCATAGGCATTATCCGCATTCAACCGGTTCGCCGGGCTGAACAGGATGGGGTGATAGGCCACGATCAAGTCCACTTTCCCAGCTACGGCTTCATCCGCCACGGCTTCCGTCAAATCAATCGTCAGCAGAATCTTCCGGACGTTCTTAGGTTTAAGCGGATTAATCAGAAGCCCCACATTATCCCACTCTTCTGCAAGGTCCAGCGGGGCGATTTGTTCCAGTTGTTGAATTACATTCTGAAGTTTCATGAAGGGCATTATGCATACCGCTCAAAAGCCATAAAGTGAAATATGAAAAACGCTAAGGGCAGGGCGCGATCGCCGAGCAAGCCTGCCGGCAGAAAGGCCGTTCGTACGGCGGACAGTCCGGCCAGTTTATTCCGACTTTAAGGAATGGCAGGCGTCCATTTAGAGACGCGCCCTGCAGCATTCCAGTCCTGTACATACAGGTTTCCGTGTGCATCCCAGCAGAGTCCGTGTGGTGCCGTGAATACACCCGCTTTCCAGTCGGACGGTGGAACTTTAAAATTGGCCCATTCGTTTTCGTTGGGATTGTCGCCCAGCGTTACAACGATTTCGTTACGGCCATCCAGGATGACCACACGCCCCTGCAGTTCCGCGATGGCGACATATTCACCGTAGATGGAGGTAGCACACGGACGGCGGAGACCGGTAATGACTTCTCCGATAAATTTTCCGTCGAGATCAAAGTGAACCAGACGTTTTTTCTCACGGTCACATACCAATAGACGGGCAGGATTATAGCGGGTGTCGATGGTGAGGCCATGGGGCGTTTTAAATTTTTCAATATCCTCCATATCCTTACCGCCAAAATAGGAAAGATAGTTGCCGGAGGAATCAAACTCCAAAATATAGTTGGAGCCATAGCCATCGGCCAAAAATATATTGCCATTCGGTTTAACCGCAACTGCCGTGGGTTTGAATTTTTTAACGGCCAGTCCGCATTCCCCGGGGAAGGGGACTTCCATCAGAATATGGCCTTCCAGATCCAGCTTGACCAGTGTGCCGGCATTATTGCGGGCGCCATAGATGTATTCCTTTCCCTTTTCCATTCGTAGTTGCATGGCGTGAATATGGGTTAGGGATTTGTCCCTGAAACTTCTTTTTAATTCGCCGGCATCGTTATAGGCGAAGATTCCGTCGTCACTGCTGACATAAATCATTCCTGCGCTGCCAACCGCAACGCCACCATGGGTCGAACCCATTCCATGATCGTGGCTGTGCCGATCTTTTACCCCCCAGCCAGGCACATGGGAGAGCGTTTCCGGATCCAGATCATGATGATGGTTGTGTATGCAACCGGCCAGAATGGGAAGTGTCAAGATTGCAAGGAGTAGACGTTTATTCAGTTTTGTCATAGGTATCAGGTTCCGTTTTAGCTGTGACTTCAACGTTTTCCGAAAAAGCAAGAATTTCACAGTTCGGTAGCTTTTCCTTCAGTTGCTCAACTCCATTGGTAGAGATGGCGCTGTCTGTTAAAAGCAATGTGTTTAGCATTTTAAACTTTCCCAGCGTTTCAATGGACTCATCGCCAATTGCAGTACTGTGCAGGTTGAGCAGCTTAAGATTGTTCAGACCGGTTAAGGCGCTCAGTCCGGCTTGGTCGATATTGGTCTCATTCAGGTGCAGCTGTTTAACCGCACTGAATTTTGCGAGCTGCCCGGGGCTCTTCGCATCCAGTTGTTTGCGCCAGAGATTAATGGAGGTCACATGAGGAGCGAGCGGAAGCAACTCGGTAAAGGCGATTGCCGGAAGTTCACGCTGAGCATTCCGTGCCACAATATAGGCGCCATCTGCAGGATTTTGAGAATTCAGAATTACGTCGATGCCATAGGTTTGTTTCGCTTGTGTGGATAAGCGGGCAAAAGTCTCCAGTTCCATCGGTGCTGTTTGTTCGGACTTGGGTGCAGCTGCCGTGCTGAGCAACTGTTGAACCGCATCCGGAATTACAGCAGGTGAAAGTTCGGCAATGGTCTTGTCCGTTGATGCACCATTCTCAATCCACCAGCGAATCATCTCGATCTCGTCAGTACTCAGGGGATCATTTCCGTCCGGCGGCATGAAACCTTTTTTCTTCGGATCAAGCGTAACTCGGTAGAAAACTTCGCTGTCTTCGAGGCTGCCAGGTTCAATACCTGCCATGCCGCTTTCTCCGCCATAGAGCAGCAGCTCGAAGTCGTCCATACGGAAATCTGCTTTTTGCTTGGCTTCGCTATGGCATACATAGCAGTTGTCTTCGAAGATCGGGCGAATTACGTGATCATAAACCAGCGAGTGCTCCGTCAGTAGTTCCTCATCGTGTTCCGGATGAAATATACGTTTAAGTGAATGGGGCAGCTTATCCGTCAGGTAATCTTCGCCGTGAACGAGCGAAGCGCCATCATGACTTCCAAGCGTGAGCGAAATAAGACTGCCTGCTAAAACGGCCAGATAACCGCTGAATACGGGTTTTGAACGGTTCTGGAAATAAAGTTCCCGCAAAATAAGCGCAGCGATCATGAGGATGGTTGTAATGATACCGGCCCACATGTGGCTCATCAGCAAATCGCCCGAATCGCCTTCTCCCGCCGCCAGCATATATCCAAGCACGCAGGCTTTGGCTGAAAACAGGATGGCTGCAATCAGGATGACAGGAATGGTTTGTTTTACATGGTTTAAAACTTTGAATGAGCCGGCAATTTCAAGCACGGGAATGATCATCAGAAACGCGATCGGAAAATGCAGAACCAGAATATGAAAACGCCCCAGAGCCGTCACCATATCCGCTCCGCTTTCTCCTGTAAGCGGAAAGAAGACCGGCATGGCCAGCAAGCACAGCGATACTAGAATGCCGAGAGGAATAAGAATCTTTAAACGTATACCCATAGAGCTGTAAACCGGTTAATTAAGCTTTTAAAATATCATGAATCACATGCGACTCTTCAACACCCGTAAGGCGCTGATCCAGCCCCTGATGCTTCACGGTAAATCGATTATGATCAATACCCAACTGATTTAAAATCGTGGCATTGAGATCGCGGATATGCACCGGATTTTTGGTGATATTATATCCAAAGTCATCCGTCTCGCCATACGTCAGCCCAGGTTTGATGCCCGCACCCGCCATCCACATCGTGAAACAGCGTGGATGGTGATCGCGGCCATAGGTTTTATCCGTCAGTTCGCCCTGACAGTAGATTGTGCGGCCGAATTCTCCGCCCCATACAACCAACGTATCATCCAGCAATCCGCGTTGTTTGAGATCCGTGATCAATGCGTAACTGGCCTGATCAATATCCCGGCATTGGTTCGGGAGATCACCGGGAATGTTTTTGTGCTGATCCCACCCCCGGTGGAAAATCTGGGTAAAGCGCGTTCCGCGTTCCGCCATGCGACGGGCAAGCAGACAATTATAGGCAAACGTGCCCGGCGTATTTACATCCGGCCCGTAAAGTTTTTTGGTGGCCTCGGACTCCCCGGAAACATCCGTGAGTTCCGGAACCGAGGTCTGCATACGGTACGCCATTTCATACTGGGCAATACGGGCATTGATTTCGGGATCCCCGATTTCCTGAAAGGTCTGCTTATTCATTTTTCCCAGACCATCGAGCATGATTTTTCGGACATTGGGGTTAAGTCCACTGGGATTACTCAAATACAGAACCGGATCACCTTTCGATTGGAATGCCACCCCCTGATGTTCCGATGGGAGAAATCCGCTTCCCCAAAGCCGGGAATAGAGGGCCTGAGCTTCCTTACGCCCGGTCCAGCTCGAATTCAACACGACAAAGGTCGGCAGGTTTTCGTTTTCAGTTCCCAGCCCATAACTTACCCACGAACCCAGGCTGGGAAGCCCAGGCGTCTGCCGCCCGGTCTGGATATAGGTGATGGCCGGGTCATGGTTGATCGCTTCCGTATACATCGATTTAATAAAGGTGATGTCGTCGACCATTCTGGACGTATAGGGCAGGAGTTCACTGACCCATGCCCCGCTTTGACCATATTGTTTAAAGTCATATTTGGTATGCGCAATCGGGAACCGCTCCTGCTTGGAGGTCATGCCGGTAAGGCGCTGCCCGCCACGGATTTCATCCGGCAGGTCCTTGTCGTGCCATGCTTTCATCTCGGGCTTCCAGTCATACATATCATGCTGGGAAGGCGCGCCCGACATAAACAGATAAATCACCCGCTTGGCTTTCGGGACAAAATGGGAAGCGCCCAAAGCGCCGCGACCGGTAATCGAGTTGATGGCGGCTTGGGCTGGGTTTTCCAACGATGCCAATGCTGCACCGCCGAGTCCCAACCCCATTTTAGAAAAAAACTGTCGGCGGGTTGCCAGTTTAATATATTCGTTGATCGGATTGCTCATAACAGAACCTCGTTCAATTAGTTTTTGGTGATGAAGGCGTCCATGTTCATGACCTGACTTGCAACCACGGTCCACGTTGCCAGTTCAGCCGGGTCAAGGGAGCTGTCAACTTTGGATTCACCCAGCTGAATCAGTTGCTGAGCCGCCGCCGCATCATTTTTGTATACCGGCAATACCTGCTCATAGGTTTCCTTCAGGATCAATTTTAAATCCTGATCCGCTTCGTAACCCAGGGCCAGGCTCAGGATGAGATCAAATTTATCTTCCTGTCCGCTATGAAGAACTATCTGTGCAAAGTTACGCGCGGCCTCAACATATTGCTCGTCGTTCATCAAGACGAGCGCCTGAAGCGGCGTGTTGGTGCGCTCACGGCGAACCGAGCAGCTTTCCCTGGAGGGCGCATCAAAAATCGACATGGAGGGCGGGGGTGCCGTTCGTTTCCAAAAGGTATAAAGCGAGCGACGGTACAGGCGTTCTCCATCATCCCGCCTGAAGGTGTCCGTATTGCTTCCGGTGTAAGCAACCGCTTTCCAGACGCCCTGAGGCTGATACGGCCTGTTACCCGGGCCACCGGTTTTTTCAATCAGCAAGTTGCTGACATATAAGGCCTGATCCCGAATGGTTTCAGCATCAAGTCGGTAACGCGGTCCCCGTGCAAGGAGACGATTTTCCGGATCATGTTTCAGCAGCCCAGGCGAAACGACCGACTCCTGACGATAGGTTGAAGACATAAGGATCAGCTTATACATATGCTTAACGTCCCATCCACTTTCAATAAACTCAGCGGCCAGCCATTCCAGCAGTTCCGGATGGCTTGGCGGTTCGCCCTGACTGCCGAAATCCTCCGATGTTTTAACGATGCCGATGCCCAGCAGTTCCTGCCAAAACCGATTGACCGTTACACGGGCGGGCAATGGGTTGTCCGGATTAACCAGCCATTTAGCCAGGGTTAGACGGTTAATCGGTTCGTTGGTGGATAACGCGGTAAATACATTAGGGATGTTTGCTGAAACTTTTTCGCCCTTCTGGTCATATTCACCCCGCATCAGCACGTGGGCAAAGGGTTCGGAGCCCTGCTTCTCATCCATAATGAGTGTAACGGGCGTGTGATGCTTCATCGTGCTAAGTTCGCCACCCAACACCCGGTATTCCGCAACCATGGATTTTAATTCCGGCAGTTCCGGAATCGGCGGAGCCTTGTCGGGGAGACCATTGGTTAAACA
This sequence comes from uncultured Verrucomicrobiota bacterium, assembly GCA_964486885.1. Taxonomy (GTDB): domain Bacteria; phylum Verrucomicrobiota; class Kiritimatiellia; order Kiritimatiellales; family Pontiellaceae; genus Pontiella. Next base: position 51,176 of record CAZAPF010000011.1, on the reverse strand, counting down.
GATGGCCTCCGTAATGTAGGTGGAGGCAAGCAGGGTCTTTTCCGGGCTGGTCAGAACTTCGCTGTAAATCTGAACATCCTTCAACTCGATACCCGCTGTATTATTTTCATCCAACTCCATTTTAAACGGTTGGCGGGTTTTGAAATTCCCGTCAAAAACAGATTTGCGGGGCAGTCCCTTGAGTTTTTCCGTTTTCCCGTTCAGCGTCATGCTGAAGGCCTTGTTGAAGGCTCGGATATCATCAAATTTATAGAGCGCGTTGTAGGTAAGGGTGACATGATTCCAGGCATCATCTTTCAAGGATTTGGTTGAGAACGGTTTGAGCTGATTCCGCGTTGCCGTGTTACTCTTGATCAGCAGTTCCACTTTTTTATTTTTCTGCAGACGTAAGGACCAACCCTGGTTTTTTTGAGCAGGATCATATTTGCCGAACAAAGGCGTCAATCCGTTCAGTTCGCCCTTTGGAATAAAAATCCAGAAGCTGATTGAAAAGGGTCGGTCCAGTTCAAAGTCCCCATAGGATTCGGAGTCCGCATCCTGTGCGTTTACCGATATCCAGGACGTATCCCCGGCAGCGATCGTTACACTGTTGGATGTTACAACCTCCAAGCCCGACAATTGTTTCTTCAGTTTGACAACTTCGGGTTGAATGGTGTTAACGCGGGCCTGATTCTGCTCGGTGTATAAACGAAGGGACGGGGGCGTATCATAGGCGTTCCCATCCATTGCTTTTTGCGTCGTGTTACGGAAAAAGGCCGACATTTGATAAAAATCCCGCTGGGACAGCGGATCAAATTTATGATCGTGACATGATGCACAACCCAGCGTTAAGCCCATCCAGATGGTCGAAGTGGCTTCAACCCGGTCTTTAGCATAGATGGAATAATATTCCTCATCAATGGCTCCGCCTTCACTTGTCGTTGGATTGCATCGATTAAAGCCGGTGGCAATTTTCTGAGACCGCGTAGCATTCGGCAGCAGGTCGCCGGCAATTTGTTCAACCGTAAACTGGTCGAATGGCATATTATTGTTGAACGCGGAAATGACCCAGTCCCGGTAGGGCCAGATACTGCGGTAGTTATCGAGATGGAAACCATGCGTGTCGGAATACCGTGCGGCATCCAGCCAATAACGGGCACGGTGCTCACCGTAGGCATTGGAAGCCAGGAACCGGTCAACCATATGTTCATAGGCGGCAGGGGATTCATCCCGAATAAATTCGGTAATCTCATCAGCCGTCGGAGGCAGACCGCGCAGGTCAAAGCTGACGCGACGGATCAAGGTATATCGATCAGCCTCTTGGGAGGGAGCGTATCCTTCCTGCTCTAAGCGCTGCGCAATAAAATGATCAATAGGATTAGACGCCCGCTGGGCATCCTTGATGGCGGGTACGGTCGGTCGGGCAATTTTATTAAACGACCAGTGGTTTTCCCATGTTGCGCCTTGCGCGATCCACTCCTTGAATAGGCGGATATCTTCCTTCCCGAGGATTTTGTGGGAATCAGCAGGGGGCATAATCGCACCGGGATTCGTCGCGGTTATCCGTTTAAACACCTCACTGTTTTCCGGGTCACCCGGAATGATGGCTTTAAGACCATCCCCCAGATCAGTCAGAATTCCATCCGGCGTATCCAACCGCAGATTTGCAGCGCGGGTTTCTTTATCCGGACCATGGCAGTGGAAACAGTTGTCCGAGAGAATGGGGCGGATATCCCGGTTGAAGCGAATGGTGGCATCCTTATTGGCAGATACTTTGGCAGCAGGACGGTCCAGTGAACCTGTTTCCGGGAGCGATGCTACCGTCTGCTCGTAGACTTCGAGTGCTGTTTTTTCGCTGGAAGCAGATTCATCCTGTTGGGTTGCCGTTTTACCATCCATCAAAATGAAGAGAAAAAGGAGCGAAGCCGCCGCACCGGAAACCATGGATACCCATTTAAGATAAGAACGTTTGGTACGGCTTGTTGCTTCGGTTGTTTCGAACAAAGGAATTACATTATCCGGGTGAGTGTCCTCCGCCAGCGATTCAAGCAGACCACGTTCTTCCAGCAACATGCCGTGCAACTGACATTGGTTCAGGTATAGGTCCCGTGCTTCATCCGAGCTCAGGAGGATAAAATTCAGCTCTTTTTCATCCGCGGCGTTTAAACCGGTTTCAAGTTGTCGGGCAATCAGTTCTTCTAATTTTTTTCTGGTCGATTCAGTCATATCGAACCTCACTAGGCTTTTATATTATCAACCATCGTATGTTTAATGCATTTGAGCAGGGCGGTACGGATGCGGAACAGCTTCTGGGAAATCGCATTGGCTTTGCAGTTCTGATCCTCCGCCAGCTTTTCCACTGATACCCCGTCATAATACCGTTTCAACACCAGCTTCTGATTGGCTTCGCTCAGTTTGCGGACACAGAGCGAGAGCGCTGACTTGCGGCTCTTATAGAATTCCGATTCCCGGTCTGCTTCATCCGTCAGCAACTCAATCAACGCATCATCAAATACCAGCTTGTCCCGGCTTGCGCTCTTGCGATGCCGAAGCACCTCAAAATAAGCAATCCGCCGCGCCCAGGCCACAAAGTTGGAGCCGCGCTTAAAATCCGACTCCTTTTTACAGATCACCAGGTTGGTTTCCTGCAAAACATCGTTGGTCACATGGATATCCGCAGTAAGAGACAGGATATACGACCGTATCGCCCCCTGGCTTTCCGCGAGCAATACGTGGAGTTCCGTGCTCTTGCTGCTCATTGCGCTGTTATTCTTTTCAAACATACGTAGTTCATTTATTACCTGTATACAGCCCGTAAACGAAGCATCTTACGGCGTTTTTACAAAAAAAACGCTCCGGATTATTCCGAAGCGTTTTGCAGTTTCCTATGGAAGGAAAACTTAGAGGGCTTTCTGGATGAAGATCATCACGAAGAGGGCCACGGTTTCTACGATACCAAGAACGGTGAGGTAGTTACCAAATCCCTGTCCGGTTTCAGCCAGTGCGTCAGAGCCGGCAGCGCCGGCTTTACCCTGATACCAGGCGGAAAAGCCCATCGCTATACCGCCGATGATGCCTGCGCCAAACTGAGCAAAGCTCGGATCCGCTTTCAGGATAAAGTTCATGAGCAGCATACCGTAAATAGTCTGCGACAGTGGAGCACCTATGAATACGAGCAGGATAAAAGGTGCAGCCTTGCCCTGCAGGTAGCATTTTTTCCATGCGCCGATACCGGCCATGCCTGCGGTTCCTGTTCCCAATGCGGATCCGATTGCACCAAATCCCAAAGCCATTGCTGCGCCGATCTTAGCTGCTTCTATTGCTGTTATGTCCATTGTATTACCTCCTGTTATCGATTCGAATTAATTTAAAGTTTCGTTGTTCTTTTTAAACGGATTGAAGTGGCGACCGCCCCATTCAACCCCTGCATGACCTGAAAATTCCAATGTATTCAGGCGGATGCCGTGAACTAGAATGCCCATAGCGCACAGAATAATATTCAGTCCGTGTCCGAGGAACAGAATGAAGGCCGCGCCGATGGCCCCGATGCCGCCGAATCCTACTCCGGTCGCCATTTCATTGAATGCAGCGGCAATGGCCAGCGAGGCTGCACCTACCGCATAGAGACGTACATATGAAATGATGTCCACGAAGTTATTGATCAGGTCGAGCGCCAGTGTGACGACTCCGAAATAATCTTTCTGAGCCAAAATGCTGATCAGAATCAGACCGGCACCGGTTCCAACCAGAGCCCACAGAATGTTTCCTGGCATCATGGGAACTGGAACGGCTTCGACTCCGATCACCATTTCCAGCACGAGGAAAAACAGCGCCCAAGTGGTTAAAATCCATCCAAGATCACCCAGACAGGCAAAGCTGTTTATTTTCCGGATAAAGTTCCAGACATGGGCAATCGTGATATGCACCGCTCCGACCACAAAACAGATAAACATCACGTTATTGGCTGAAATGGCCGCATCCCGAATTCCTGTATCAGCCGAAAGGCCGGTCATGAAGTCGCTGGTCAGGCTTTGCAACACCGGTGGCAAACTGTCGATCGCAATGCCGAAATAATTCCCGGTAAGCGCACCGAAGATGACACAGCACGTGCTCATAATCAGCAACAGGTTTAAGCCGGGCTGAGCAGCGGCATTGCCTTTGGTCTTAAATTTTCCGAACAGGGAAAGTCCGATGAACAGCAGGCCATATCCGGCATCACCAATCAGGAATGCAAAGAAGATACTCAGGAAGATCAGGAACAGGGCGCTCACGTCCAGTTCCTTATACCCGGGAACCACACCTATTACATCGAGTACGGCCTGGATCGGTTTGACCCACTTCGGGTTGCGCAGCAGGGTTGGCGGTTCTTCATCGGCAGCCACTTCGTTAAACTCATAACCCCAACCGTGTTCAGCCGCCGCAGTGACGATGTCGTCCTCGCGGTCAACGGGGTAAAAGCCCTTTAGATAGACAATATTACTGTCGGCCCCCATACCGTGCTGAACTTCCAGGAAGTTAACGGAGTCGCTGGCTTCGTCAGCGATGTTATCCGCCAGTTTTTTATCACCTGCATATTTAGCAAATTCGGCTTCTGTTTCTTCCAGTGCCTTTTTGGTCTTTTCAATGTGGTGGTGGATTTCCGAATGCGCCTGGTCGGGCAGGCGGACCTCGTGGGCCGGAATGGTGAAGGTTTCGCGGCTTACCGCCAGGACATAAATGATGCTTTTGTCGCGGCTGATTTCGCTGATGGAAACACCATCAGGAATATCCGGCGTGTCTTTCACAGGAAGTTCGTAGAGCTTTACAAACAAGCCTTGTCCATTCAATTTCCCGATGCTTCTGGGATCAAACTCACCGAAAGGCGTAATGCGGGCATGTTCATGCTCAAGCGCCTGCAGCGTTTCTTTCAGCTCTTTTTCCTTATGAAGCAATTCCCAGACGGTATCGACCAGTTTGTCCGGATCTTTACCTGTTGGATCCGCGTCCGGCTGCGCAGTCAGCACTTCCTGTGCACGCTGAACGTATTGCAGGTGGTTGCGCGCATCTTCGAGAGGGCCGCCGCTTGGAGCCTGTACATGCTCAACATGAATCACTTCCAGATCACGCAAGGCCTCTAATGTACGTTCCTGTTGCGAAGGGGTGCACAGGAGCGTCAGTTTTTTCATCTTAACGATCATGCGCTTTTTCCTTTGGCAATTTTTGAGCGGGCTACCGCAGCGGTCTGCTGGTCGCCCATAAAGATACGGATCACACGGATGTTTTCCTTGGCTTCCGGAATCTTTACTTTTTCAAAGAGGTTAACACGCTGGGTGGTCGTACGAAGTTCTTCGCCGAGCAGGCGGTGCTGCTCTTCAAGAATCTGACGTTCAACCCGCAGGCGGGTCAGCTGTTTCAGTACGCGGATACCTTCGTCGGTCCAGGCCTCGGTTTCAAAGAGGTTGGGCTGAACTTCCTTGAAAATCAGATTTTCGAGGATCGGAATGTTTACCCCGGCAATGTTACCGCTGGAGGTTTCCAACGTATCGAGTTCAGCAAATGGAGCAAGATCGATCGGCTCGGAATAGAGCTGGATCCATGAGCTCAATTTTGCCCGTGCTTCCTGCTCTTCGTCGCGCTTTTCCAGGATTTCCTGGTCAAGGCGCCGCATCTCCATCTGCAATTGCTGCTTCTTCAGCTGCAAGGTTGGCAGATAACGATTGAACCGTGCCAGCGAGTCGCGCTGGGTCTTTAGCTCATTCTTAGTTAATTTAATTTTTGCCATGTTTATCTATCCACAGATTGCTCAGATTTCGCAGATTAAACAGATTTTTGAGTCGGTGTAATCCGTGAAATCTGTGGATTCATGTTAATTAACCTTTTGGCCAGAATTGATCGGTCAGTTTCGATGCAATACCGGTTTCGGCCGGTTCAAAACAGTCGGCCAGAATCTTCCATCCAGCATCCAGTGCATCTTCGAGCGCAATATTAACGGTAATATCCATCATCTCGCTTTCGAAGCGTTCACCGTAGGAGAGCAGCTTGCTGTCCCAATCGGACATGCGGAATCCCATCGACTGTTTTTCCAGCGTTTCTTTATAGTTTGCGTAAAGCTGAATCATCGTATCCATGATGGCACGGTGGTCATCGCGGGTACTGTCGTTCACCTGCTGTTTTAGACGGCTGAGCGAACCGAACGGCTCGATACGACCGTTCTTTAGATAAAACTGACCTTCGGTAATATATCCGGTGTTATCCGGAACGGGGTGGGTCACATCATCACCCGGCATGGTGGTCACACCGAGAACCGTAATGGAACCGCTGCCTTCGAAATCTACAGCCTTTTCATAACGCGCCGCAAGCTGCGAGTAGAGGTCGCCCGGATAACCACGATTGGACGGAATCTGTTCCATGGTAATCGCCACTTCCTTCATCGAGTCGGCAAAGTTGGTCATATCCGTCAGCAGTACCAGCACGCGCTTGTCGTCCTGCGCATATTTTTCAGCAACCGCAAGCGATACGTCCGGTACCAGCAGACATTCAACCGTCGGGTCGGATGCCGTATGTACAAACATTACCGTACGGGAGAGGGCGCCGCTTTCATCGAGCTTATCGCGGAAGAAAAGGTAGTCGTCATGCTTGAGGCCCATGCCGCCGAGGATAATTACATCCACTTCGGCCTGCAGTGCGATCTGCGCGAGCAGGTCGTTGTAGGGCTCGCCCGCAACCGAGAAGATCGGAAGCTTCTGGGACTCAACGAGGGTGTTGAAGACATCGATCATCGGGATACCGGTACGAACCATGTTGCGCGGAATAATACGCTTGGCCGGGTTTACCGAGGGTCCACCGATTTCAATCATATTTTCCGAAATGGCCGGTCCGTTGTCGCGGGGTTCGCCGGAACCGGTGAAAACACGGCCCAGGAGGTTTTCGGAGAAGGGGATCTGCATGGTGCGGCCGAGGAAGCGTACCTTCGCATCCGTTCCAATACCACGGCCGCCGGCAAATACCTGCAGGAACACATTTTCATTTTCAAGACGAATGACCTGAGCCAGCGAAACGCCAACCGCGGAATCAACCTGAGCCAGTTCGCCGGCGATCACGTCGTCGGCTTTAACCACAATGACGTTACCGGTAATCTGTTCGATCCGGTGATATACTTTATTCTGCATAGTCAGAAACCTCCGCAAGCGCTTTAGTCATTTGCGCTTCAATTTGTTTAAATTCATCTGATTCGTACGTGCTGTTATTCCAATCACGGCAGGTCTGCGTGAGCTGCTGGAAGAACGAGCGGGCCTTATCCTTATCCTCAAATTTCATGCTCGTATCGAGTAGCTTGAGCAAGCGGGCAAAAACATATTCCTGCCGTTCCACCGAATTGGAGGCATCCGTTTCGCTGAACGCGTTTTGCTGCAGGTAGGTTGCATCGATGTATTCCGATTTCAGGTAGAGCACGAAATCATCAATCGAAGTACCTTCTTCACCGACCACCTTCATCATCTGGCCGACTTCGCTTCCGTCGCGCAGGGCCTTACGGGCTTTGGATACCTTTGATTCGTCCACCACCGACGGATACTTGCTCCAGGAATCGAGCGGGTCAATCGCCGGGTAACGACGGGCATCGGAACGGGCACGGGAAAGACCGTGGAAAGCACCTACCACTTTCAGCGTGGCCTGCGTTACCGGTTCTTCAAAGTTACCGCCGGCCGGGGAAACGGTACCGCCGATCGTTACCGAACCGGTGTCGCCGTTGTTCAGTTTCACCACACCGCCGCGTTCGTAGAATGAGGCGATTACGGATTCAAGGTAGGCCGGGAAGGCTTCTTCACCCGGGATTTCCTCCAGACGACCGGACATTTCGCGCAGCGCCTGTGCCCAGCGGGAAGTGGAGTCGGCCAGCAACAGCACGTCGAGGCCCATCTGGCGGTAGTATTCGGCGAGCGTTACACCGGTGTATACCGATGCTTCACGTGCGGCTACCGGCATGGAAGAGGTGTTACAGATAATCAGTGTACGTTCCATCAGTGACTTGCCGGTACGCGGATCGGTCAGTTCCGGGAACTCACGCAGTGTTTCCACCACCTCACCGGCGCGTTCGCCGCAGGCGGCGATAATTACAATGTCCACTTCGGCATTACGGGACATGATCTGCTGCAATACGGTTTTACCGGCCCCGAACGGACCTGGAACACAGAAGGTTCCGCCCTTGGCTACCGGGAAGAAGGTATCAATGGTACGCATCTTGGAGGCCATCGACTCGGTCGGGCGCAGGCGCTCGGCATAACATTTGATCGGCATTTTTACCGGCCAGATCTGCATGATCTGGCATTCGCGGGTATTGCCTTTGTCGTCTTTCAGCACGGCAACCACTTCTTCAACCGTGTATTCACCGGCCGGAGTGATTTTTTCTACGGTCCACTTACCGCGGAGATTGAAAGGAACCATGACCTTATGGTCAAACATGCCTTCCGGAATCGTACCGATGGTGTCGCCGGCAATAACCGTGTCGCCCACGTTCAGTACAGGGGTGTAAGACCACTTGGTATCGCGGGGAAGGGGCTCGAGGTATTTACCGCGCTGAAGGAAGAATCCACATTCTTCAGCCAGGCGGGGAAGGGGGTTTTGCAGACCGTCAAAGACCTGGGTCAGCAGGCCCGGTCCGAGTTCCACGGCGAGCAGATCGCCGGTAAATTCAACCGGGTCGCCTACTTTCAGGCCGACGGTATCTTCAAATACCTGAAGTTCGGCGTTGTTGCCGCGGACACGAATGACTTCCGCTTTCAGTTTAAGGTCGCCGGCGCCCACGCAGGCGTAGGCCACTTCGTTCTGGATAACAGGGTTGCTGAATTCAACCTTCAGGAGGTTGCCGTTCACCCCGATAATTTTACCGATGTTTTCACTCATAGTCTTTTTTCCTCTATCCCTATAAAAGCAACGACCACAGAAGCTAAGCTTCTATGGTTTCTTCTTTTTCCGTGTTTGCCGTGATGACGGCCTCAATTTTTTCTTTGCCGACACTCACATCCATGCGGCTCCAGCGCTCAACAATTTTCAGTTGAATGCCATAAGCCAGAACCCGTTCGAAATCAAAAGGATCCTGACTCTGATCAACCAGCTCTTCGGCCAGTTTCCATCGACCGCGGTCCAGCTCCTCTTCGAGCTCAACCGGATCATTGCGGGAGAAGGCATCGCTCACCAATGCTTCAATCGTACCGCTGAATCCGTCGTGCGGCTGGAGGTATTCCTTAAAATCAACACCCAGCTTTTGACCGCGGTGTTTTGCAATCGCATTCCGAAGCTGGGTTTCAATGTTGTTCCATGCCGCGCAGAGGGGGCAGGGCGATGCAATCGGTTCGTTTAACAAAACCGCCTTTAGAATGCTGGTTTCGCGTTCGGTAACCCATTGCGCGCAGTTGTCGATATATTCCTCCGTAGAGAAGGGGGGTTCATCCCCGATCTGGAGGCTCGGCAGACTGGCTACGAGTGAATAGTAGGCCATCGTGAAGTCCGGTTAGGCGTTGGTAAGCTGTTCGCGGGCAACACCGCTGACCGTTTTCGCGAGTTCCGGACGAAGGAACGCGGCCAATGCTTCAGCAACCGCTTCTCCGGTGTAGTCGAGATAAACGTTCTGGCCCTTAAAACCGACCTTGAAGCCGGAAAGAATTTCAGAATCGGAAGCCAGCTCAATTTCGTTACCGGATTGTTTGGCCTGTTCAGCGCAGAAAGAAGCAAGTGCCGCCTTATCGCTTTCACTCACCACCAGTTCAACCCCGCCGGTTCCCTGTTTAACCACATTCGTAATCATATCCTTCAGCAGGTCGCCGGAAAGCGAACCTTCAACTTCCTTACCGAGAACTTCAGTAACCACGTTTTCACAGCCTTGGCCTACGGTAATCAACAGGTCGCGGGCGGCCTGCTGGAGGGTCTTAACAGAACGTTCAGCAAATGCTTCGGATGAGACTCTTGCTTTTTCGAGGTTCTGGTGGGCTTGTTCTTCCGCCTCTGCGACAATTTTGGCGGCTTTTTCCTTCGCTTGGGAGATAAGTACAGCAGCCTCTTCGTTGGCTTTATCCACCCCTTCTTTTTGAATCTGTTCGATCAAATGCTTTAATTCTTCGGCCATTTTTCTCTCCGGTTTTGGTAAAAGAAGTATCGATATAAATGGATTGATCCATTCTTGCAAGCCCGAGTTAAACAAAATTGTTTATATCATCATGAGATTACTCGGTATTTTCATGAATGATCAATTGTTTCAGTAACTGAAGCGTGGTTTCTCCGGTTATCTGAAGGCTTGCGGCACTGATATTTTCAAGGTTATCTGATTCGGTGTGCCAGTGATCATTAAGCCCTGGTTCGGAGCCATATCGGAAATCAATCAGGTCGATGGCCGGGATGCCGATTTCAAGAAAGGGGACGTGGTCATCGGTGATCACCGACCGGGAAAGAGAAAAGAATTCGCGATGCCCGGTTGCGTGGGCGGCATCCAGCAATTGCTGCACAAGAATCCGGGAGCTGTTGTATGGAATAGTAAAATTCAGATCTTTGTCGCCGACCATATCCAAGAGAATCATGGCTGTGATATCTTTATGCTCTCCGGTAAGTGCCAGACTGGAGGCCATGCGACGGCTTCCATGCAGTCCATCACCTGGAATATAACCTGCAATTCCTTCTTCGCCGTCAAAGAAGGCAAAAACGATTCCGATATCCGGAACGATCCCGGAGGCCTGAATGATGCGCGCAAGCTCCAGCAATACACCGGTACTGGAACCGGAATCATTGGCTCCCTGAAAGCCTTCAATTCCCGGCATGGTATCAAAGTGGGATCCGACGATGATCCATTGATCGGTTTTTCCAGGAATCCGGCCGATGACGTTGCGCATGGTTTTTTCACCATCCGGCGTCATGTCGGTAAACGTATCTATTTCCGTAGAGACACCGAAATTTTTCAAGCGGTCAGCGATATGCTCCGCCGCTTTCCATCCATTGGGTGTCCCTGCATCCCGGGGAGTAAACTGAAGCAATGCTTCAACCTCAGCAAAAGCACGCTGCCCATCAAACTCAGGGAGTTCTCCTATGGGCTCAGGCTGACACCCAAGCATTGGAAACAAAAAGACACACAGACCCGCGGAAGCAAAGTTTCGGAATGCTGGTATCCTTGGAAATTTGTTTTTCATCTTCAAACGGCCGGGGTCCGCTGAAATAGTATTTTACCCAACGTGTCGATATGTTCCGTCAGTGCAGGAGTGTCGATGGATGCATAATCAATCACATCGAACTGATAGGGCAGAGGGAGCTCTTCGTTAAGGCTGGCAGACAGACTGGAAACTGTCCGCAGGGTGATCCCTGTACCTTTGATTGCCAAATCAACGTCCGACCCGCTTTTATAGTTACCCATTACCCGCGAACCAAAGACCAGAACCTCTTCGATCTCCAGCTGTTCTTCAATTGTACTTTTGATCAGCTCGATATCCTTGACAGTCAATCCAAAGGGCATTATTCAATCTCGCTTTTTAACGAAATATATAAAGCAGACAACGCTGGAAAGTATTTCTCGCGAATCAGCTTCTCAATTTTCAAGGCCGTTTCCTCGTTATACGTATGAGCGGCCAAATTTCGGTCATCCAACGCTTCAATCCACGTGTGTCCGTCTTTGATGATTTCTGATTGAAATGCCTGTTTTAAAACATCGCGTGGGCTGCTGACCTGAAATCCGTCAGCTTCCAGATAATCCTTCAGCGTCTTCCACGCTAACTCAAACGAAACTTCGAAAAACTGAATAAGGCCGCCGCGTTCCACTTCAGAAGGCCGTTCAATCTCAACGGCTCGCTCCAAGGCATGAAAAGCCTTTTCAAAGTTAGTAAACCGCTGTTTCCATCGAATTTCTTTGTTCATGATCTGATCTCTACTAATGCTGGATCGGCTTTCTGTCTGTCCTATCCTTTAATTTAGCGGCTTCTTCTTTAGCTTTATGAACCCTCTCGATCACTGAGTCGCAGAGTTCATGGCTTTCCTTCAGAATACTCAATGTTTATTTCCTGGTTAATTCCACTTTGTTTACCTTAATTGTGCGTTTAGGTAAAAAAATGAACAACTTATCCACCTGCCCGGTAATACGGACCTTCGTTTTTGGCGAGACCTCAATACCCTGCCAGGAACTGTTTCTAACAATAATTTTTATAGTTCCTGTACTATCTTTAAACGTATACTGGTCTTCGTTCAGGCGTTTGATGATGTAACCTTCCAGCACCACCCAGCTATTATCAGAGAGTTTCTTGGCTTGCTCAACGGATACAACGTCCGACTCTTCATCGATAAACTGGGCCAGCGTTATGGATCCCAGTAAAAGCGAGAAACTTGCGACTAAAAGTAAACATTTATTAAACATATTATTTCCCCCGGTTAATACCTCGGCCTTATTTAGCGGCTTCTTCTCTAGCTTTATGAATTCGTTCCACAACGGAGTCACAGAGTTCCTTATCTTCCTTCATCGCGCGCACCGCAGCATCGCGGCCCTGACCGAGTTGCGTGCCGTCCATGGAAAGCCAGGAACCTTTCTTATCAATAATGCCGGCATCAATAGCGCAGTCAATCACGGATCCGGTATAGGAAATCCCTTCAGCATAAAGAATATCGAATTCCGCCTGTGTAAAGGGGGGAGCCACCTTGTTTTTAACGACCTTCACACGAGTGCGATTGCCGTAGACAACGCCGGAGGAATCCTTCAGCTGGCCGATACGGCGGATATCCAGACGGACAGAGGAATAGAATTTCAGCGCACGCCCACCGGGAGTGGTTTCCGGGCTGCCGAACATAACACCCACCTTTTCACGGATCTGGTTGGTGAAAATACAGATGCAGCTGGAATGGCTGATCGCCGCGACCAGTTTTCGAAGTGCCTGCGACATCAGACGGGCCTGTAGGCCAACGTGCGATTGTCCCATTTCACCTTCAAGCTCAGCACGAGGGGCGAGGGCGGCCACAGAGTCAACGACAACGACATCCAGCGAATTACTCTTCACGAGCGCTTCACAGATATTCAGCGCTTCTTCACCGGAATCCGGCTGGGCAACCAGCAGATTATCAATGTCCACGCCAATTTTCTTCGCGTACGTCGGATCCAGAGCATGCTCGGTGTCGATAAAGGCCGCAGAACCGCCGGCTTTCTGGGCATTGGCAATCACATGGGAAACCAGCGTGGTTTTTCCGGAAGATTCCGGGCCGTAAATTTCAACAATTCGTCCGCGGGGAAGGCCGCCTATGCCCAGGGCAATATCGAGTGTCAATGCGCTGGTGGAAATAGATTCAATCTGAGTATTAGCCGCGGCTTCGCCCAATTTAACGATGGCCCCTTCGCCATACTGTTTCTGAATTTGCGCAACTACCGTGTTGAGTGCTGATGCGGGGTCTTTCGGGGCTTCTTTTTTGGCAGCCATGCTGTGATCTCCTGGGTCGAATGTCTTAGGGTTTAAATGAGCGCCAATTGTTATCCAACCGCCCCTGCAATGTCAACGGAACCTGCTTATAAACGATGGGGAAAATGGCCTGCGACATGATTCGTAAATAAAGGTTAAAAAGACTCGCGTTCAAAGGCGATTCTGGGATAGTCGCGCGCTTTTAAGCGATTACGAAACCGACTCTGAAAAAGGTGACTTATCCCATGACCAAGAAAAACAAGCTGTTCCAGCTAAACATCGAACGCCCGCGCAATGTTAAGAACGACCTGCTGTCCGGTCTGACGGTTGCCCTGGCCCTGGTGCCGGAAGCGGTAGCTTTTTCATTTGTTGCGAAGGTCGATCCGGTAATCGGACTATACGCCGCGTTCATGATGGGATTGATCACTGCAATCTTCGGCGGCCGCCCCGGCATGATCTCCGGTGCAACCGGCGCGGTGGCTGTAATTTTTGCCCCGCTGATGATCGAACTGGCCCAGCCGGGCATCCTGCCGGAAGGGGTTACCAAGGAAGGTTATCTTTTTGCTGCCGTCATTCTAATGGGGATCATGCAGATGATATTCGGTTTTCTGAAACTGGGTAAATTTATCCGCATGGTTCCACACCCGGTCATGCTCGGTTTTGTGAACGGCCTGGCCATCATTATCTTTAAATCCCAGTTCGAAATGTTCTACGTCGGCCACGGTGAACATGCGCATCTGTTGCCGGGCCTCGACCTGGCGATCATGGGCGGCATGATTGCCCTGACCATGGCCATCAGCTATTTCCTGCCCAAACTCACGAAGGCTGTTCCGGCCACCCTGATGGGCATTGTTGTGGTCACAGTTCTATCGATCGTACTGAAAAAGATGAACATCCATGAATCCCGCAACGTACTCGATTTTGTACAGGGCATGGATCCGACTAAGGAAACCATTGCCGCAGGGCTTCCTTCCTTCGGCATTCCTCAAGTTGCTTTCACCTGGGCCAATATTAAAATGATCCTGCCATACTCAGCACTGGCGGCTGCCGTAGGCCTTATTGAATCGCTGATGACGCTCACGCTGGTCGATGAAATTACGGAAACCCGCGGACGCGGAAACAAGGAATGTATCGGACAGGGGGCCGCGAATCTGGTGAACGGTTTCTTCGGCGGCATGGGCGGCTGCGCCATGATCGGCCAGAGTATGATTAATATCCGGGGTGGCGGTCGTGGTCGACTGTCCGGTATCTCGGCAGCCATGTTCCTGCTGGCAATTCTCCTGATTGCTGCACCGCTGGTTGAAATTATTCCCTTGGCGGCACTGGTCGGCGTCATGTTTATGGTCGTGATCGGCACCTTCGAATGGTCCAGTCTGCGCCTGTTCGGCAGCATACCGAAAATGGATATCTTTATCATTATCCTGGTATCCGTGGTCACGGTACTGCATGACCTGGCTATCGCCGTACTCGTGGGCATCATTGTTTCCGCACTGGCCTTTGCCTGGGAACACGGCAAGAAAATCCACGCCAATATCCGGACCGATGAAAACGGAACGAAAGTCTATCATCTTGAAAGCGCACTTTTCTTCGGTTCCGCCCAGTCGTTCAAGGATCTGTTCGATCCGTCCAATGATCCGCAGGATGTCGTGATCGATTTTGAAAACGCGCGTGTATATGACCACTCCGGCATCGAAGCCATCAACAACATTACCGAGCGCTACGCCGACCAGGGTAAATTCCTGCACCTGCTCAACCTGAGCCCGGAATGCAAGGACCTACTGGACAAAGCCGACAACATTGTCGAGCTCAGTGTGATTGAAGACCTCGACTGGCAGCACGTCGCCGATGACCGGTTGGCGTAGTCCAACAACGTTGGAAACTTAATCAGCATCCCGTTGTACCGCGGTTGAAAACGGATGGTCGGGCGCAAGCAGCGTGACATGCGCCACATTCTTGCTATCGGGAAAAGACCATCGATGCACGACCTTCCTGCTACGATTGATTTCGATCAGGTCCGGTCCTTCGTTGCCGTGGTAAAGACTCATCAATAGATGACCCTTCGGCAGGCAGACAAAGTTGATGACCGGTGCGACAGGAAGTCCGGCATCTTTTTGTAAAGAAAATTCCCAGAGCACACTTTCCCATTCGGGATCGTATTCGCGGATGGTTCCACGAAAAGAAACAAGGGTGTTTCCGCTTTCCAGCCGTTGGGCATAGGTGACCTGCGGCAGATCAGTAATTTCGCGAAGGATCTTTCCGGCTCGATCATATTCCCGCAACAGTTTGGCGGAATTGACAGGCACCAGATAGCTGCCTTCCGGTGTGATGGTCAAGTAGCGGAATTGCCCGTGATTCCTATTGGGCATGTCGGTGAGCACCACTTCGTGCAGGGTGTCGAACTGCCTGTTGATTTCCAGCAGTCGGCCGGGGCCTTCATGACCCACCAAAAAACGGTTCTCCTCCAGCCTTTTTACCACGCAGTTCTGAACGTTTGGCGGGAGCTGATAACGCCAGATACTTTCCCCCCGGGCATTCAGGATGTGTGCGCCGTCCTGGGTGGCACACAACACGGTGGCATCGTCGAGCGCCTCAACCATTTGAGGGTGGAAGAGGGATTCCTGATTACTCCAGAGCACCTTGCCGGCCCGTTCGCTCAAGACGAGCTGATCAGCCCGGCTTCCTGCATGCACCGAAAAGAGCAGGGAGGAACCGGGGGGAATGCTGCCCTGATATCCGGCATGTACGGTTGCAGAATAACCGGAGAGCAGAAGCAGCCCGCTCAGCAATGGTTTCAGCGATATCACACTATTCCTCCTCAACAATGATACGGAACCCGACATTGAACACCTTTTGATATTCGGGATAGGCTAAGCGATAGCTGGATGTGGCGCGGTGCGGCCGGTCACGCCACGAACCGCCTCTCACAACACGTTTTCCAGTATCGGATTCATCCGTCAGCGGATAGGGCCGATAGATTGAGCGTGTCCATTCGGCCACGTTGCCGTGCATGTCGTATAGTCCCCACGCATTCGGTGTATATTTTTTACCCGGTTGCTGGAGAAATGCGCCGTCGTTGATGGTTTCAATGTTAGGAATATAGGCTTCGTAGCGGTTCGGGTTTTTCAGTTTCCGTATTTCGAAGTATGTATACGTTCCTCCAGCGGTCTCTTCTGCGAAATCTTCCGTGCGCTTGTCGGCCAGATTGGCGAGTTTACCGAAATCGGTATCCAGCCCTCCAAACCAGAACGGAGTGCCGCTTCCGGCCCGGCAGGCCCATTCCCATTGAGCTTCCGTCGGGAGCATAACTTTTTTTCCTGTTCTTTCTGATAGCCAGTTGCAGAAGTCCACGGCGTTGTTCCAACTGAGGCGAACAGCTGGAAGTTCGTCGACATTAACATCATAGCAGGTTTCTCCGAACTGATAGCCGATCCGGTCTTCGTGGCGACTGGTATGTTCTGGATCGAAGTTCCTGAACTGAGCATTGCTGACTTCGGTCTCGGCCATCCAGAAGCCTTTGCCAATGGATTGGGGATGCATTGGCAGCTCATCCATTTCTCCATTCGCGGAGCCCATGATGAAGCGGCCGGCGGGAACATAGACGAGTTTGATCTGTTGGCCGTTGCCGAGGTCGAACACCAGCGGCTCTTTTATTTCGTCCTGCACGTCGGCGGCAAAGAGGCGCGTACCTTTTTTGCGTCGCTGCTGTTCTTTTCTTAAATCCGGCCGTTTTTGTTTTTGTTTTTTTACCGCCGGCGTTTCTTCTGACTGGTCAAAGTGGGATTCTGATCCGTCGTATTCTTTCGATAGCTCCGAAGATCGCTCCATGGCTTTGATCACGGCCGCTTCATTTTCATAGCCCTCAACAATTGCACGACGGTTACCATGGTACGGTGTGTTCAGGTCGATCCATTCATAGAATTTCAACCATTCCTGTGGGGTCAGGATTACGCCATGATGCCCTTTTTTAAGCATTTGAATAAGTTCGGTTGTGTCGGCGCTGAATTCCTTGGGCGTCAGCAGGTTCATATCGCTTTCAATACCGGGGCCGCGCGCCATGCGGAAGAGTTCAACATAGCCTTTCGAGAATTGCCCTCCGCCCCGTTCCGCATTCAGTGTGCCGCCATAGCGGAACCGCCAGTCGGTTATTAGCTCTTTTCCCAGATATGGAATGGGGTGGTTTTGGTATTCCGGCCGTGTCGTCTGGTAGCGGCCATCCGAAGGTTTCCCATCATGGCACGCCATGCAGTTCCGGTCCACAATGGGCTGTATTTCGGCCGTGTAATCAAAATTTCGCATATTGCCGGTCCATGGGGTGATTTCATCTGGAGGCTGCGTTGCAGCCAACGCACGGTAGGGCAGAGGTGTTTCACGGGCGCTTTCATGGCACCCAATGCATGAAACGCGTTCGCCGGGTTGACCGACAAACCAGGAGCGCATCAACTGTAGCGCCTGGCCCTGTTCATCCAGTGGTTGGATAAATATCGGCGTGGCCGCCGGCACGCTGAAGTGCGCAGAGCCATCTTCATATACAGGTACCGTTCCAAGTATACGTTTAATATCCCACGGGCCATCGTGCCCGATTGTACCGTTGAGACCGCCGCTTCCTGAACCCCGGTCATCCGGACTGCAGTAACTGGGCGAGAATTCGTACGAGCCGATTCGCAAAGCCTTAACTTCGCCCCTTGGAATTCCTTTTAATCCAGGGCCCGCATGAATATCCTGAATAAAAACGGTCGCTGTTTCCTTTGAGTCGTCAATCATGTCGGGTTTCAAGGGCGGGGTGGTGGTTGTTTTTAAAGGAATGGGTTCGAACAGGGCATATTCCTCCATCTCACACAGCAGGGTGCGGTTGTCGAAAATATCCACCAAATAGATTCCCCACAGGGCTTCCGGTGAGGGCTTCATCGATACCAGGAAATATTTTCCGGCGCCCTTATGCGTCTGGCTTTCCGCCAGTGGAAACGGATGAACCAGATGGGGCCAGATGCCGTCGACCAGGCGATCCCGAACCAACGGCTCGACCTTTTTGCCATAACCGGGAATTTCCTGGATAACGCCATCGGCTTCGTGCTCTCCGATACGCGGGTCAACCAGCAGCATACGTCCGGTACGCGCAAATCCATGGTGACCGCTGGCAATGCCCACCACAGTGCTGGGGTCGCCGGGAATCGGGCGGGCATAGAAAAAGGCCGTTGGAAAATAGGAGTTGCTGAACAGGTAGGATTTCTGATTGGTGCCGTCGGGATTCATGCTCATTAGGATACGGCTGTTGGAGTGGGGAAGGTCGCTGTATTCCCAACGCAGGTACATGACGCGTCCATCATTCAACATGGTGGGGCACCAACTGCTGTCCTGATCGAAGGAGAGCTGCCGGATTTTCCCAGTCCTTGGAGAAAATTTGTATAGGCTGGACATGCGCGGCTGCCCGTCGATGCATGGCATGCCGAGAAAGGTGGCTGTGGATGTGAAAATAATATCCCCGTCGGGCAGATAACAGGAATCAAAATGATCTACGTCATTGCCTGAAGAATCCGGGGTGATCTGTTTCAATCCCGTTCCGTCAATACCTACTTCAAAAAGGCGGAATGCATTCTGATCGTTCACCGATGAAAACAGGATTTTCTGCCCGTCAAAACGCAGATCCATGTCGGAGATGATTTTGTCGGCATCGGGCTTATACAGTGTTTCATAGGTAGATTGGGTTTTGAAATTACGCAGCACGGCAATTTCATTTCCCTTGGAATTGCGAATGGCATTTTGCATGGAATAGGCATTGTTGACCACAAAACCAAGCCCGCGCCCCATCGTAGTCCGATCGCGGTTTTTACCGAGATGGCGGCGAACCAGCAGGATGTCATCAAAATCCAGCGAGGGATTCGATAGCAGGGCAGTTCGCTGCAATTCCTGCAGCTCCGCCTGCTTCTCTACCGGATCGTTGGTTTGTTCAATATCGGTCAGTTGTTTTAGAAAGGTTTTTTCATCGTAACGGTCAGGAAATGTTTGCCCGATGTCCTTGATGGCCATGCGCAATGATTTGATTTGTTCGTCAACCGTGGCGGTTTTTATAATTTCGGGAAAGGGGACTTTCACATTTACGCGCGGCAGTGGGATGGGCGGGGCGCTGCTTCGGAGTTCGAATACGACACTCCCGTTTCCTTGAGCCTTTTGGTCAATCCCAATGTCACTTTCAAAGCGAATGTATTTCCCGTTCAGTTCCAGCTTCACGACCGACGGCGCATGTGCCCAGAAGCCTTTGCTGTATTCCTTGCCCACAATAACCAATGGTTTGCCTGCATCATTCTGGTTTAAACCGAGTTTACCCCAACCGGTTCGCAAAGCTTTCGCCTTTAGTTCCGAGACATCGACTTTATTTCCATCCGCAGTAAGCAGCATGGGTGCCGCCCATATCGCCTGATCGTTGTTGCTTCCGTCACCGGCATCCGTAACCACCAGAAAGAGCTCCTTCAAGCCTGTCACATCGGCTTCAATTTTTTGTACCGGCATGCCGCCCCGGATTTCGGAGCTGCTGGCCAGGAGGGCGTTGCTTTGAGGTTTTGCCTGCGCTAAGGATAAACATCCAAACAGCATGATCAGGGTATGGGTGTGTATTTTTTTCATAGTTGTTCCAGTATTACGTTCGTTCACAGGAAGAAAGGATTTCGACGATTTGGTTTTTGGTAAATATGTCCATGTCCCACATCTTGCCAAGGTGAAGTACCGCTTCTGCAATACCGTCAATATCTTCTACAGGAATATTTCCATCCGCCAACGATGTCGGACATCCGATCTTTTTAAACCAGTCACTCAAGGCATCTACTCCGGCCAGTGCCTGCTCTTCCTCGTTCGGGGTGTCGGTGCTGAATACGTTGTTCGCAAATTGGGCAAACTTGGCGGGATATTTTTTCAGGATCACCCGCATCCATGCTGGGATAACAATCGCAAGTCCTGCTCCGTGAGCAATGTTGTGGCGGCCGCTGAGCGGATGTTCGAGCAAATGGTTCGGAAGAGTAAAGTCTCCGATTCCCGATGGCCCCAGACCGTTCCATGCCAGGGTGGCAGCCCACATCATTGTTGCACGAGCATCGTTGTCGGTTGGATTTTCCATGATCCGGTCTGTGGCTTCCATAATACTCTTAACTAGTCCTTCCACATATCGGTCCTGAATCGGTGTCCACGGATCTTCGCCCGTGAAATAGCCCTCGATTAGATGCGAGATAGCGTCCACCGCACCATACGCCGTATAATCGGGCGGTAACGAGTGCGTGGTTTCAGGATCAAGAAAGGAAACCTTCGGATAGAGCAGGGGGGTTATGGTGCCAAACTTTTCGCGTGTTTCATCATGGGTAATCACGGTACCGCCGTTCATTTCCGATCCCGTGGCGGGAATCGTCAGCACCGCAACGAGTGGGAGTGCCTTTACCGGGGTACAGTTGCCGGAATACACATCCCAGATATCTTCATCCAGCAGTGCACCTGCAGCGATCCCCTTCGCCTCATCGATCACGCTGCCGCCGCCGACGGCGAGAATGGCATCCACCTGCTCACGTTTAGCCAGCACGATCCCTTCTCTCAAATGCGAGAGCAGGGGATTGGAACGGACGCCGGAATATTCGATGACGTCGTTGATGCCGGCTGCCTTGAGCGATGCTATTACACGATCGTAAACACCATTGCGTTTAATGCTGTCGCGCCCATAGACCAGTAAAACCTTCTTGTCCATCAGTCCCGATTTTTCGCCAACATCGTCGATGCAGCCGTTGCCGAAAACAATGCGGGTTGGGTTGTGAAATTCAAATGCTCTCATTCATGTCTCTTTCTGGTGTGTTCAATAGTTGAGAAGGGATCGTTACAGTCCGAAGCCCATTCGTTTTGATATCTGTTCAACGTGGTTTCGGATCCGTTCACCCATTCGGTCCAGTTCGCCAATTTCCATTCGATAGGAGGGACCCGTCACCGTAATGGCCGCCACAGCATGGCCCGCAGCATTCAGTATGGGAGCCCCCACACAATGGACGCCGTCCAGTGCTTCGGCCCGATCCAGTGCATAGCCCTTCTTTTCCACTTCGATCAGCTCCTTCCGGAATTCTTTGGCACTGGTGATTGAATTAATTGTTAAACGAGGATACCTGATCGCTTTGAGAACGCGTTCCCGGTCATCTTTTTCCATGAAAGCAATAATTGCCTTGGTGCTGGAGCTTGCATTAACGGCCTGGCGCGTGCCCGGATCACAGACAAACCGGAAAGGGTGTAGACCCTGCACCTGTTCGAGAATAAGACCTTCATTTTTCTCCATCACGCTGATTACAACGGTTTCCCCGATTTCATCCCGAATCGCGCGCATTACGTCCATAGACATTTCCATCAGGTTTTTATGGCTCGCCCTCCCGACACAGATACTCATCATTTTATTGGAAAGCATATATTCCTTGGTGTCGGGATTTCGGAGCACATAGCCATGGTGGGCGAGCGCGTTCATGATCCGCATCACGGAATTAGCAGGAAAACCCAACTCGCGTGACAGTACGCTGATCGATACCTCCTGGTCACATCGGGCCATATATTCAAGAATTTCCAACCCTCGTTCGAGGTTGGGAACCTGGAATCCATTTGTTTTTTCAGTACTCATATTCTTAATTCCATATATAACAAACGTACTCATATATGGAATATGGACGGCGATGTCAAAAAAATAGAGGCGCATTTTACGCTCTGTTTATTGATCAAGCACCTTCCATGCGGACGGTAGATAGTGACCTTGTTTCCGGCTTTTGATTATTACAAAGCTGGCGCAGATTATCTCACGTGGAGAAAACAGAATATTCGGAGTTCTTTGCTTTCAGACTGTTGATAAACCTATGCGGCGTCTAGTGCGTGCTTCGTTCGTAGAACGAGCGCGCAGAAACTCTAGAGAAAACGCGCTCTTTGCTGCGCAAAGAAGCACGTGCTACACCGCTTCGCGGAAAACCAGAACTTTATCAACAAGCTCTAAGCAGAGTTCTCTGCTTTGTTTTCTCTGCTCGCGCTACGAGACATCAGCCTTAGTACAACCGACGACGGGTTGTTTTTTGGAGGCTCAACGTCCTCGTTGACCTTGCAGGAGGGTGTACGGACATTGAGGCCTATGTCCCTCCACCTATACCTGATGCAAACATCTCAAGGTTGGGGCGGGATAATTCTAACGGCATAATATTTTCGAAAATCGTTTTTATCGCCGTGTGAAGTACCGTCTATTGATCCCAAAGAAGTCCATGCATTAACTGCCTGCTGCAGTTCTGTGTTGATTTGTTTTTCGCTGAATACCGGCATCTTCACCTTTTGTCCGGCTGCCTCTATCGTGTCATATCCCTTGAGCTTTTTTGTTTCTAAGTTGATATGAAACGATACCTGCTGACGATCAGCATCTTTCAACGTTACCTCGATGCGGGTTCCTAGCTGATAACCTTTCTTGCTGGTTTTAACTTTGCCGCCTTCAATCGTAAAATCTTCCACGAAAGAACGAGCCTCGGTTTGATCCAGAATAGTCGGAGTTCCAACATCAGCATAAACGAGCGGATGTTCATAAACTTTTGCATCCGGATCCAACATAATCTTTTCAACATGCTGACTTCCGGGGCGCGACCCAGGTTCATATTGAATATAATCCTTTGTTGATAGTCCCACCGGCATATCAACTTCCAGAATCTGAATCGCATATTTATCCGCGTGCGGTTCCGGTGACGAAGGAATGGTTGAACAACCGATACTGGTGAGCAGTGCGAATACAAGTAGGATTCTAAGCATTGTATTTCCTTTTTTAACGTTATGGGTGAGGCTGAGTGTTCTGTGTGTTGCCTGACTTGCCCGACGTTTTCACGATAGCCTTCCATGAGAAGGCTAATCTATTTTTTTGAAATCTGCTTATTAAGCAGAACGACAATAAGGACGAATATGAATAGGATGACTAAGAGTTCCAGTGCACCAGGCATTCCAATGGCAATAGTATTCATATTGATACCCTCACTTGTTCAGATAACTTGATTTATTTAGTCTGATTTATTTCTAAATTTAATCAGTTGTGTTTTTACGGAGCTTGGAACTGATTGCTTTGCATCTTATTTTTCCGATCATTGGAAATATACACCTATTTTTATTCTGATTTTCCAACAGTGTCATATACGGAAAAATTTCCACCTATTATCCCTATGGCTGGACTTATATATATCCTCAATGGATTTCAATTGTTTGCATATTAAGGAAATATAAGTGAGAAACAAGAAGGAGTAAGAACTGAATTACAAACTTGTTCGAAAATTGGTAGGGCTCGACCGCCGGGCGAGCCGAGCGCCTGAACAGTTTCCCTTACGGGCTTGTGTACCATACCTGAAACGGACGGCTCGGCGATCCGTCCCTGCCTGCTAAATTATTCGTAACACAAAAAAAAGCCCGACCATAATAGCCGGGCTTTTGTCTTCCTGATGATGAATCAGGGATTAGATACCGAAATCGTCGGCAAGGACCATTTCAGGTTCAACTCCGAGATTGTAGGTCATGTCCTTCACGCATTTAAGCATGATGGGCGGTCCACAGAGGTAGTATTCGATCTCGGTTGGATCTTCATGCTTGTCGAGATACTCGTTAAGTACAACGTTATGAATGAATCCGGTTAATCCTTCCCAGTTATCTTCCGGCAGCGGGTCGCTCAATGCAACGTGAAGCTCGAAATTCGGAAATTCTTTTGCGAGTGCCTCGAATTCGTCCATATAGAAGAGCTCCCGCTTGGAGCGGCCGCCATACCAGAAGGTAATCTTACGGTCAGTACCGATACGCTTGAGCTGGTCGTAGATGTGCGAGCGCATTGGAGCCATTCCGGCACCACCGCCAATAAAGCACATTTCACGTTCGGTTTCCTGAGCAAAGAATTCGCCATACGGACCGGAGATGGTGATCTTGTCGCCCTCCTTCAGGTCAAATACATAGCTTGAGCAGATGCCTGGCGGATAGTTCGTTCCCGGGGGCGGAGAACAGATACGAATGTTGAGCATGATGATATCATCCTCGAGCGGGAAGTTGGCCATCGAGTAGGCGCGGAAGCAAGGTTCGTCGTTGTTTGCCACGTAGTCCCAGACCTTAAACTTATCCCAGTCTTCTTTATATTCGTCGTCGATATCAAAGTTTTTATAGGACAGTCCCTTATAGGCCGGAACGTCGATCTGAATGTAACCGCCGGCACGGAAGTCGAGTTTTTCACCCTTCGGCAATTCAACCACGAGTTCCTTAATAAAGGTAGCCACGTTGTCGTTGGAACGAACGGTGCACTCATACTTTTTGATGTCCAGAATTTCAGGCTCAATATCCAGAACCATGTCTTCCTTGACCTTTAGCTGACAGGCCAGACGAACACCTTCCTTGGCTTCGGCTTTGGTAACCTGACCGGCTTCGGTCGGGAGCAGGGATCCGCCGCCTTCGAGCACTTTACATTTGCACATCGCGCAGGTTCCGCCACCGCCGCATGCGGAGGGCAGGAAAATTTTCTCGTTGGAAAGTGCGCTCAACAGGGAAGCGCCCGGTTTCACCTCGATCTCCCGGGATCCTTCATTGATGTTCAGCTTGGCCAGTCCCTGAGGCACCAGCTTTTTAGCTGCAACCATCAGCAGGGCCACCAGCAGCATGATTACAAAGCTGAAGACAATTACGCTTGATACAATATAGACTATGTTTTCCATGATTGCTTTATCTCACTTAAAGTTGATTAGAGGTTGATTCCAGCAAAACACATGAACGCCATGGCCATCAGGCCCGTCATGATCATGGTGATACCGAGTCCCTTGAGGCCGTCGGGAAGATGCGAGTAACGCAGCTTCTTACGGATGGCCGCCATGGAGGCAATCGCGAGCAACCAGCCGATACCGGAACTGAATCCGTATACAGTTGATTCCAGTGCACCGTATTCACGCTCAACCATGAACAGCGAGCCACCGAGGATGGCGCAGTTTACGGTAATGAGCGGAAGGAAGATGCCGAGCGCGTGATACAGCGCAGGGAAAAACTTATCGAGGATCATTTCCACCAGCTGCACCATGGATGCAATCGTTGCAATGAAACAGATAAAGTTCAGGAAGCTCAGGTCCAGTTTGGACAGGTCTGCACCCGGCACCCAATGCAATGCGCCTTCGCGCAGCAGGAAGTGGTGGATGGCCCAGTTTACGGGAAGCGTAATGGTCAATACGAAGATTACGGCAAATCCCAGTCCGATGGCGGTGTCGACTTTCTTTGAACAGGCAAGGAAAGAACACATGCCCAGGAAGTAGGCGAGCAGGATGTTTTCAACGAAGATGGCCTTAATGGCCAGGTTTAAATATTCCACGGATTAATCCTCCACATACTTGCTGATGGTGCGCTGACCCCAGATCAGCAGGCCAAGAATAATAAATGCGCCGGGGGCGAGCAGAACCAGACCATTACCCATGTAGCTGTCGGGCAGGATCTGCTTGTTCAGCAGGGCTCCGAATCCCACAAGCTCACGGATCGCAGCAACCGCAATCAGGATAATGCCGTAGCCGATGCCGTTGCCGAGACCGTCGAGGAGCGAGTCCTTCGGCGGATTCTGCAGGGCGAAGGCTTCTGCACGGCCCATCACGATACAGTTGGTGATGATCAGGCCGACAAATACGCTGAGCTGTTTACTGATATCGAACAGGAATGCCCGCAGCAGCTGGTCGGCAATAATAACGAGCGACGCAATGACGGCCATTTCCACAATCATGCGGATGCCGCTCGGAATAATGTTGCGCAGCGATGAAATTACTACGTTCGAGAGGGTAAGTACCGAAGTGAGGGCCAACGTCATTACGATCGCCGTATCGACTTTAACCGTTACCGCCAGTGCGGAGCAGATCCCGAGTACCTGAATGGTAATCGGATTGTTATCCGAAAACGGATCCATCAAAAGTTTCTTTGCAGCAGAAGCCATGATTAGTTCCCCCTGATTGAGTTAAAGTATTCCGCATATTCCGCGGCATCCTTCTGGATGAGCGCCTGTACGCCGTTGCCGGTCAGTGTTGCGCCGGAAATGCCGTCTACGGATGTGTCGTTCAGCGGTGAGCCGGGCTTAACCACTTTAAACTCGGTTGCCACGCCGTTGGCATAAAGCTTTTTGCCGGTAAACTGCGACAGGAACCATGCCTTTTCAATTTCAGCACCCAGGCCCGGGGTTTCCCCGTGCTTGTAGAAACTGATACCGGCGATAGTTTCGAGATCGGCATCCAGTGAAAGGTATCCGTAAAGCATGCTCCACAGTCCTTTGCCGGAAACCGGGAAGGCATATTTCGATGCTTTGTCCGCACCTTCATCCGTCCAGGTAAAAATCGGCAGGGCGCCGGCCTTATCTTCGGCCACGTGTTTTTCAAACGTGGCTTCGATTGCCGGACGATCCATTTCGCTGATATCGATGCCGAAGGCCTTAACGATATTCCGTTTTACGTCGAAGGCTTCGTTGGCCTGCTGGAGGTTTTTAAGGCCGGCAGCCGTGCCGGAAAGCAGCAGGCTGCAGGTTACGCAGACCACCGCTGCGAAAACCAGGGTTCTAGTATCTTCACGCATTATTCAAAGCCCTCGCATAAGCAGTTCTCTTTTTGATGTGTGATTGAACCACGAAGTGGTCAATCAGCGGCGCCATAACATTCATAAACAGGATGGCCAGCATTGCCCCTTCCGGATAAGCCGGGTTGGCGACGCGGATGAGTACGGTGAGTGCACCGATCAGGAAGCCGTAGATCAGCTTGCCGGTATCGGTTGCCGAACAGGAAACCGGGTCGGTTGCCATGAAGACGATACCGAACAGGAAACCACCCATTACAATGTGGTAAACAAACGGCAGGGCAGCGAACGCATTTTCCAGCGGGAGCACATTAAAGAGCAGTCCCATGGCCGCACATCCGATGATGCCGCTGAATATGACGCGCCAGGAGGCGATGCCGGTGATCAGCAGGAATACGAGTCCCAGCACGATGGCCACTACGGAGGTGGAGCCGATACAGCCGGGAATGTTACCCATCGTCATGTTAAACAGTGTGAAACCGGCCTCATTGAGCGAAGCAATCGCATCGCCGCCTTTTTCAACCGCAGCGGCAACCGCCAGTGGAGTGGCCATGGTTACGCCGTCAACGTTTTCAGCAACCGTTCCGAAGATCGGGTTATTATCAAACGCAGTGTGAGCTGTGCCGACCCAAACCTTGTCGCCTGAAATCTGCGCCGGATAGGCAAAGAAGAGGAACGCACGCGCGGTGAGTGCGGGGTTTAGGATGTTGTAGCCAACACCGCCGAAGATTTCCTTGCCGATTACGATGCCGAAGGAAACGCCGACCGCCACCTGCCATAAAGGAAGGGTGGGGGGCAGCACCAGCGGGAACAGCATGCCGGTAACCAGGAAGCCTTCGTTGATTTCGTGCCGGCGAACCAGCGCGAACAACACTTCCCAGATTCCGCCTACCATGTAGGAAACCAGAATGATCGGGAGAACCATGGTTGAACCACGGAGGATGTCGGTCATCAGCGTTGCATCTTCAACATTGTTGCTGATGTTAAACTGATTCCCCGCGTTCCAGATTCCGAACAGGATGCAGGGAATCAATGCGTAGATCACAAAGATCATCAACCGTTTCTGGTCGATGGAATCGCGAACGTGCGGAGCACCCTTAGTGACATCACCCGGAGTACGGTTGAAGGTGTCGCCAGCTTCCCAAAGCGGATAAAGCCGCTCAAATTTGCCGCCTTTTTCAAAAAGCGGGCCGACCTTCTTATCCATAAAATCGAATAAAGCTTTCATTAAATTCCTTCCTCCTCGATCTCGTTCAGGCCTTGCTTGATGATCGCGCAGACGTCGGTCTTATGCGGGTCAACAAAGGATGCCAGAGCAAAATCTTCCGGATCTGTTTCAAGGATTCCGAGCTGAACCATTTCATCGGTATCGTGCGCCAAAGCAGCACGGACGATGAAGTCGGTCATGATATTAAGCGGCTGGAACTTGTCCATCCATCCGGTAACGACCATCGCACGGTGGCTTCCGTGCATGCTGGTTCCGAGTTTCCAGTCGTGACCCATTCCCATAATCGAAGAGAGGTTGACGCGATGTGAGCTGTATTGGAACAGTCCGGGCATCGTCCAACCCATCAGGTGGCGGGAGCGGTCTTCTTCAAGAACGAAGTATTCGGAGCCGTAGTAGCGGACGCCGGTATCCGCACCGACAGAATCGCCCCAGAGCACATTGCCGGAAATCACGCGGACTTCTTCGCCTTCAATTGCTTTTTCCAGCAGCGGTGCAAGCGTTGCTCCGAGTTCTACCTTATAATACTGGCGGAACTCTTCCTTAACAGCAGGGCCGCCCAGCGCAACAATCTTTGTGCGGGGGAGTTCGCCGGTATTCAGCAGTTTACCAATCAGGATTACATCCTGTGCAGTAAGCGTGTAGACCGTGTCGTGAGGCAGAATCGGGCTGATGCGGTTGATGTGAACACTGGTGTTGCCCGATGGGTGTTTGCCGGAAAACGTGTGACTTTCCGTATTGCTGAAATCAGCAATATCGGAACCGGCCGATTTACAAAGGTGTACTTTGCCGTCGGTCAGTTTGGCCAGCGCGTTGATGCCGGTCTGGAAGGCTTCTTCATCGCCCTTAAGGACAACACTGAAGTCGGCCTGGTGCGGAGCGGAATTTGCCGCGTTAATGAATACTGCTTTAGGTGCAGCTTCCGGATCGGCAATTTTATTGAACGGGCGCTGTTTAATCAGCGGCCATATTCCGGTATTCAGCAGGTGATCAACAACCTGTTCGCGCGAAAGCTGTCCAACAGCGTCGCGGGTGTAGGTTTCGAAGGTCACGCTCTGCTCATCCGAAGCGCGGTCAATCAGGATTTCAGCCGGGAAGCGACGAGCTCCGAGGTTGATGGCCTTGATGGTGCCGCAGCATGGAGAACGGAACACCAGCTTTTCGTTCTTTTTGTGGTTGAACAGAATGTCGCCGCGTTTTACGGAGTCGCCGGCCTTCACATGAAGGCGGGGCTTCAATCCTTCAAATTCTGAAGGATAGACCGCAAAAAGCTGCTGATTCCCATGTTCTTCGACAGTGGCTTTGGGTTTTCCTAAAACCTTGATGTCGAAGCCTTTCTTTATTTTGAATTCAGCCAAAACTTAGTCCTCGTTTGGTCTCACTTACAATTTAATGGGTATGTCTATACCGATTCATATCTATCGTTAAAAGCAGAAATTGTTATAAATTAACTCACCTATGATAATTTCCCCTGACGAACTGCTAAAACACTTATTAAGCGTTCAGATGTTTACTAAGCACGGGTTTCATTGTCACGTTTAAAAACTCGTCCCACGCTGCCCGTAATTCCGGCCAGGCCGCGAGCTGAGCAGATGAGGCATCCAGGAGTTCATATATATAGGAAACGGGATTTTCCGGAGCATTTTTGGTGGCGGTAATTGCGGTCGTTTTGCCGCGTTTATCATCACTGCCAAGCGATTTTCCGGAAACAGCCTCGTTTCCAGACGCATCTAGTACGTCATCACCAAGCTGATAGGCCGTACCCAGAATGAAGCCCGCTTCGCGCAACGCTTCTGCCTGCCCGGGTTCATCCGTTCCGCCGGCAACCGCAGCAAATGCAAATAGGGAGCCGGTTTTGAAACGTGCTACTGACTCGCACTCTTCCCAGGTACCCGGGGTGCCTCTCAGCAAAAGTTCCTGTTCAACCTCGGAGCGGCAGACCTCGCCGGTCATATCGATAATTTCTTTAAGCAGATCCTGTCGGTTGACCTCGATCAGCAGCGAGAGCGCTTTGAACATGATCAGGTCGCCAAACAGAATGGCGCCGTTAGTGCCGTATTTTTTCCAGAAGGTCGGGATGCCTCTTCTAAGAACACCGCCGTCGATCACGTCGTCATGAACCAGGCTGGCTCCATGAATCATATCAACTGCTGCTCCGGCATGGACCAATTCCTTTTCAGGCACATTGTTGGCATTGCCCAGAAAGAGCACGAGGCGGGAGCGCAGCATCTTGCCACTCCCCATTACGTTGCTTTTCCTGCCGAGAAGCTTGGAAATATTCGTCTGTTTAAGGCTGTCGGTCATGGCCGACTTCACCAGCTTTAATTGCGCATCTATCTGGTTTTTTTTCGTAGACATCCGCGTATAATGCCGTCCGTTTTGTACTTGTCAATAAACAGTAACGAAGAATGGTTTGGACGGCATTAATGAGTAAACAACCCAACGACTGGAAATGGCAGATTGCCAACCGGATTTCGACGCCGGAGCAGCTGGAAGATTTTATAACCCTTAGTGAAGAAGAGCGGGCTGCATTCACTGGAGAAGTGCCGCTTTCTTTTGCGGTTACCCCGCATTATGCCTCGCTGCTGCAATCCGATGCTCTACGCAGAACGGTTATCCCTACCGATCATGAAAACAGGTTGGGAACGGGCGAGTTGGCCGATCCATTGGGCGAGGAAGATCACCGGGCAACTCCGCACCTGATTCACACGTATCCTGATAAGGTGCTGTTTCTGGCTACCACATTCTGTTCGACCTACTGCCGGTACTGTACGCGCTCGCGTATGGTTGGAAAACCGCTGGAGTTTGATGTTTCATCGTTCGAAGAAACCTTTCTCTATATGGAACAGCACAGCGAAATACGTGATGTACTGATCTCCGGTGGTGATCCCTTGACGATGACCGACTCTGTGCTTGATGAAATGCTAACGCGTATCCGGAATATTCCGCATGTGCGCATGGTGCGTATCGGATCCAAGGTGCCCGTCGTCCTGCCACAGCGCATAACCGACGACCTTTGCGCTATCCTTCGAAAGCACCGTGTATGGCTCAGCCTGCATTTTATCCATGCTGATGAAATTTCAACCGAAACACAGGTCGCCTGCCGGAAACTTTCCGATTATGGAATCGGAATGGTCAGTCAGACGGTTTTATTGAAGGGCATCAATGATGATACCCGCTCACTTATTGATCTTTGCTACAGCCTGCTGGATATCAACGTAAAACCCTATTACCTGCTTCAGTGCGATCCGGTTCAGGGATCGGAGCATTTCAGAACTTCAGTCGAGAAGGGGATTGAACTGATTCAATCGCTGCATGGAAATATTTCCGGCCTCGCCGTCCCGCAATACGTTATTGACGCGCCCGGTGGTGGTGGAAAGGTACCCATCCTGAGTCACGATCAGGTTCGCAGGGAAGGGGATGATATTGTTTTCCTTAATTATGAAGGAAAAGAGTACCGCTATCCGGATCCTGTAAAATAATGCATCGGACCTTTTAATGATGGTGGTGCATTTTGTTCCGCACGGTGAAGCTGCCGCCCAATAGAGCAGCGCCCACTAAAATTAGCGCAACACAAATCC
The DNA here is from genome assembly GCA_964486885.1 of uncultured Verrucomicrobiota bacterium. Classification (GTDB taxonomy): domain Bacteria; phylum Verrucomicrobiota; class Kiritimatiellia; order Kiritimatiellales; family Pontiellaceae; genus Pontiella. The sequence goes on along the minus strand of CAZAPF010000011.1, from coordinate 19,428 downwards.
ATGGAACGTCTGCAGAATCATTCTGATAAAACATGGGACATGCCCCAAGGCAGGCTCCGCCGATAAGCGTTGTCAGCAATCGAATAAATCCGATCGGGGGACGCAGGCACCGCAGGAAAAGAGCACCGCCGGCAAAGACGAGAACATAGCCGGCGAGCGGATGATAGATGGGCTCCTCCAGATAAAACTGATGTACCAGACCAGCGGCTGCCGCAGCAATTCCAAGCAGCAAGGCAGCAATGCTGGTTATATGATGCTTGTGTTTATGTCCATGACTCATACCTCAACCCCCTATAGTTAACTGCGCACCTATATTTGTATATATCGACGGGAAATATATATGACAAGATTAAACGGGTTATTGAGAACAGGGTTTTGACGGCCGCTGTATTTATTCTATACTAATCAAGAACAGAGGTCATTGTTGCGGAAGGAGACCGAAGATACATGAGACAAAAGACACTGAATACAAAACGTCTGCTAGAGGCATTGTCGCAAATTGCATCAAAACTGAATGCATCAAGCGGAGAGCAGGTACTCTATGAAATCCTAAGCTCACTTGGCCTGGCAGTCGGTGTCGACCGCACCTACCTTTTTGATTTTGATCATGCAGGCGGGGGAAACCTCGTTGCAAGTCAGCGCGCCGAATGGGTGGAAGTGGGGCAGGAGCGCCAGCTGGGTAATCCGGAACTTCAGCATTTTGATATGGCCGAAAATGGATTTTCAGACTGGAACCAAAAGATGCTCGAAGGTGAAGTGATTTGCGGCCTTACCTCCGACTTGCCGCCTGAACAGCAGGCGATTCTTCTGGAAATGCAGGGGATTTTATCGATCGTATTTGTACCGGTATTTTCCAATGGACGATTACGGGGTGCGCTGGGCTATGACGACTGCACGACCGAACGTATCTGGGAAAAAGAAGAGATTGAGGCGCTGCGCATCGCGTCAAGCATCGTCGGAGTTTTGTGTTACCCAAGCTAATGACTGGATTATGAATATATTGTAATGCAATCGAGATCGGTCGCGCGGCGTTAAGTAGCTAATTAAACAACAGGAGCTTATGCCATGAAAACCAGATCGATCTACCTCATATTGATCTTCAGTGCGGGAGCACTGTTTGCGCAGCGACAGATGCGAAAACATACCGCAAACTCTATCAAACCGATACGACTGGTTAAAGCTGACGAGCAACCGCCAACTGATAGTGAACACCGTTTCCACGTAGACCGTAACGATCTTAAAGTTACCGCTAACGGAATTCCCGAACACAACGTCGGCGCATTTCCCAACAGAAGAAATCCACATGCCATTGAAGAGCAGAACTATTCCTTCGAGTTGCCCGCGAATCCCAAACAGGCCAGCGATCCGTTTTCTCTACACGAAAACCAGTCTGCAGGAAGGGGCGGCCCGCCTAACATGCCGTTTGGAATCGGGCTGAACGGCGTGATCATGGATCCAGGTACCGCTGAGTTCTGGAACGGTGATCGCCGCAGCGGCTGGAATTATGAAGCGCTGGGTGGTGCCGTGCAATTGGGCATCGATGAAAACCATGCACACGTGCAGCCGAACGGGGCTTATCATTATCACGGAATGCCGACCGGCCTGCTGGATGAACTTAATTTTAAAAAGGGAAAGCATTCACCTCAGATTGGTTGGGCGGCGGACGGGTTTCCTGTGTATGCCTTATTTGGTTATGATGGAAAAGATACCTCAAAAGTAATTAAGCACACATCAAGTTACAGATTGAAGGAAGGGGGCCGGCCGGAGGCGCCGAAGGGACCTGGCGGAGAGTATGACGGAGCGTTTGTTCAGGATTATGAGTATGTGGAAGGTGCAGGCACACTGGATGAATGCAATGGGGCATGGACCGTGACGCCTGAATATCCCCGAGGAACCTATGCCTATTTCCTGACCGAAGAGTGGCCGGTTATTCCCCGTATTTTCAAAGGAGAAGCCGTTCAGCTGCGGAGTCCGGTGCACAGCCACGGTCGTCGTCCGTAGCTGTTTAACCGTTTAAGTGTGAAACCAACCATTTTCCTAACCATTTTATTTTTTACGATTTCTCTGGGAAAAGTGGCAAGAACAGGCTAAACAAGCCACTTCATTAAATTAAGGAAGTACATAGTATGGATACAGGTACAGTAAAATGGTTCAGTTCTGAAAAAGGTTTTGGTTTCATCACCCCCGACGCGGGCGGAACTGATTTGTTCGTTCACCACTCTGAAATCCAGGTTTCTGGATACGCTACTCTCGATGAAGGCCAGAAGGTCTCCTACGAAGTTGGACAGGGTCAGAAGGGACCATGTGCAACAAACGTTGTTCCTATGTAGTGTTGGAACAGGGCTCTTATAGAGTCACTCTGAAAAAGCGCCTTTATAGGGCGCTTTTTTTGTGCCCGCACTTTGGCATCGCACATCGTGCTGTACCGTGTATGATGGATAATATTTCAGATCGAACGAGGTCACGATCAGCATTAGGAGAGCGACTATGAAAATATTCGGAATATGTGCATTGTTCTTAAGTCTGTTTCTTTCAGCCGGCTGTTCATCAACCGCGACAAATGAAGAGAAGGAAGCTTATTACGAAGAAGGTAAAATGACAGAACAGGTTGAATCCTGGAAAAAGCACGGCCGACACTAAAGGTGCTGTTCAACCGTCGCGAAGTGCAACCTGGTGCTTCGTGACGAGATCGACCATATCCAGGCAGCTTCCGCACAGGCCGGCAGCATAGGTTGCCCCCATGACGTCGCCGGTTGTTTTAAGGTTGCCCTTATCGATGGCCTTGCAGATGTCGCCCTTGGTAACATAATTACAAAAACAAACCACGTCGTCGTCTTCTAGATCGAGCTCGGGTTCAAAAGGGGAGCCGATCGGAGCCAGCAGTGCGGCTGGGTTTTCGGGAAGCGCACTTTTTTCTTCGATGCATTTTTGAAGGCGCCCGAACTCGGAAGTTTCGCCCATCAGAATAGCACCCACCAATTGTTTTCCGTCGGGGCTGATAAACATCTTTTTATACACGCCGGCATCCATATCCGCGTCCACCAGAAAATCACCTTCCGTCGAATGCGTGTCACCAAGACTGGCAACCTGAAGATCCAGCAGCTTAAGTTGTGAAGCCGGTATTCCGGGATCGAATGTTTTGTTAATGCCTCCGAGGTTGGCCGCTGCCGCTTCGGCCATGGCGTAGCAGGGTGCCACCAGGCCGAATGTTAAACCATTGAAAGAGGAGCATTCTCCAATGGCATAAATATCGGGATCCGAAGAATGCGCCGTTTTATCAATTGCAATTCCTCCGCGCTCTCCAAGTAGTAAACCGCAGTCACTCCCCAGCTCATCATTCGGCTGAATACCGGTAGCCAGAATAACCAGGTCGGCCGGAAGCGGATCATGGTTTGCCAGGCGAATAGAATGAACTGCAGTTTCTCCCTCCAGGCTAAGCACCTGTTCTCCGGTGCGAACCATAAGTCCTAAATCTTCCACTTTCGTGCGGAGCAGTTTGCCGCCGGCTTCGTCCAGCTGGCAGGCCATTAGGTGGGGCTCGCGTTCGACTATAGTTGTGGTAAGTCCCATTTCCCGACAGGCCTCTGCCGCTTCAAGCCCCAACAGGCCTCCACCGATCACAATCGCACGGCTGGCTTTTTCTCCATCGCGGCGAATCGCATGAACATCATCAGAAGTCCGGTAGGCATGAACTCCCGTAAGATCAGTTCCGGGAATATCCGGTACGTGTGCCCGTGCACCAGTGGCCATCACGAGATAATCGTAATCAAACTCTTCCCCGTCGGTCGTAATAATGGTTTTTGCATTCCGGTTGATGGCGTTGACCCTGATGCCAAGACGCAAATCCATTTTGTGGTAGGTGTACCAGCGGACTTCGGAAAATATAAGGTCCGCATCACTCTTGCCGGAAAACATGGAGGACAGGGCAATACGGTCGTAAGCAGGAAGCTGCTCATCGCCCAGAATCGTAACCTTGTATTCATGACGGGCGTCATACTCCAGCAGGCGTTCGCAAAAGCGAAGACTGGTCATTCCATTACCCACTACAATGATATGTTTTTTCTTATCCGACATATAAACCCGGTAAATCCTGATAAACAAAGGGGCGTATCCTTATCAAGGTGCGCATGCTGTGTCTACTAGTTGTTCTTTATTTGTTGTTGGAGATATCGCCGTATTAGAGCATCTTTCTGGATTAGAAAGCACTTAACCCCAAAAAGTTCATTGCCTACATGACCGGACTCTATATCCATATACCCATATGTATTTCGCGATGCCGTTATTGCGATTTTTATAAAATGACGCCGAACGAATGGGATAATGTGTCGCTGTATCTCCAAAGCCTGGAAATTGAGCTTTCCCGGTTACCCGATAATTTTGCTCCCGATACCGTTTTTATCGGCGGAGGAACTCCGACCGCACTGGAATCAGCAGATTATGCCAACATGCTCGAATCCATCCATCGGCATATTGATCTATCCAACGTTATCGAGTTTTCCAGCGAGGCGAATCCGGGTTCCTTGACGCCGGAAAAACTGGCGGTGATGAAGAACGGGGGCGTTAACCGCGTTTCCATCGGCGTTCAATCATTCAATGACAAGGCGCTCCGCCTGTTAGGACGTATGCATAAGTCTGAGGGTGCAATCGAGGGCTATCAAATGCTCCGGGACGCAGGCTTCGATAACGTTAATATTGATCTCATCCAGAGTATTCCCGGAATGAAACCGGCAGACGTGCTGGCGGATGCCTTCCAGGTTGTGAAGCTCGGCCCGGAACACATCTCGTATTATAACCTGATTTATGAGCCGGGCACGCCCATGACGCGAGACCGCGATTTGGGCCGCATTAAGCCACCGGGCGATGACGAAGAGGCCGACAACTACTTTGCCGTTAAAAGGCTGCTGGAAGAATCCGGTTACGGCCATTATGAAATCTCAAACTTTTCCCGAAACCAGCTGCACTGCCTGCACAATGTACTCTATTGGCAGGGTGGAGAATATTTCGGATGCGGGCCTTCGGCACATTCCCACTGGAACGGGAAACGATTTGGCAATATTCCCGACCTTAAAATCTATTGCGACCGTCTTCAGAACGGAAAGCGACCATTTGATGAGGTTGAAGAATTATCCACAGAAGAAAAGGCGCGAGAAACGCTGGTCATGTGGTTGAGGATGACAGAGGGCGTCGACCTGAAACTATTCGAAGAAACAACGGGGCATCATATCGATTTCCTATGCGGAGACACTGTAGAATCCATGCAGGAAGAGGGCTTACTGCTCCGGGAAGAAAACAGGCTTTCCCTGACAAATGATGCCTTGTTTGTATGTAATGCGGTGTTCAGCGAGCTGGTTTAACATAAAGAGCAACCCCCATATGTTGTGGCCTACTGCAGGTTGGGTAATAAAAAACACGTAAATATACTTGCAAAGCAGACGGGAATGCTTAGATTCCCAAGCTCTTGTTAAACAAAACAATTTTGAAAACACAGTACACGAGGTAATTCAGATGGGTAGAGAATGTGCAGTTACAGGGAAGAAGACCATTACAGGTCGTCGTATCGTCCGCAAAGGTTTGGCGAAGAAAAAAGGTGGTATCGGTCTTCACGTGACCAGCGCCACGAAGCGTACGTTCAAGCCGAACCTACAGCGCGTTCGTATCAAGGATGAAAACGGCACCGTTAAACGTGTATGGGTTTCGGCCAAGGCTCTGCGCTCCGGCGCTGTTAAGAAAGCCTAGTTTCCTCCATATAGGAAATTGCAAAGCCGTCCCGGTCGGGGCGGTTTTTTTATTTTCCCGTAGATAACGCCGATTGACGCAGATGCTGTTTGCTACGAACTGCTTAATGGTAGTTGACGGGCAATAGGTTGTTCCGCTCGTTAATAGAAAATCCAAGTAACACATTTATCGGCGTCAATCGGCGTTATCGGCGGGTTAATTTATTAAGGAACAAAAAAAACACCCCGCGGTGCGCGGAGTGTTTGGTCTTTCAACGAAAAAGTAAATCGTTTACCAGGAAGCCTTGGTCATGCCGGGGATTTTACCCTGGGAAGCCATTTCACGAAGGGTGATACGCGAAAGACCGAATTTGCGGTATACGGCGTGCGGACGACCGGTGACGGAGCAGCGGTTCATTACGCGGTTAGGGTTCGCATCAAGCGGCAGCGAGCGAAGCTTGCGTACAGCGGCCATGCGGTCAGCAGGATCCGTTTCAGGGTTGCTGATGATTTTTTTGAGTTCCATACGCTTTTCGAAGTGCTTCTTAGCACATGCGATTCGCTTCTGGTTCTTAACTACCATGCTTTTTTTAGCCATAAATACTTAGTTCCTTTTGTTGAAAGACCCGTGGATAAAACATAAATGGAGGGGGGTGCGCAACATTAATTGGCTAAAAATATGGTTGGTTTCAGGACGTATAAACACTGCGTTTCTATTTTTAAACTTGAATGCGGGCTGGCAAACCGTATTTTTTAATGAGTTTCAACGAAAAATCAGATAACTAACGGGGTGTAAATTATGTCAAATGTCAAAGATTTAGGAACCGCTACACTTACTTATGGGGATAAGTCTGTAGAACTGCCGGTTTTTGAAGGTTCAGAGCAGGAAAAAGCCGTCAATATCATGTCGCTTCGGAAGGAAACCGGAATGATTACCTATGACCCGGGCTTTGTGAATACGGGCTGTTGCCAAAGTGACATTACCTATATTGATGGGGAAGCGGGTATTCTTCGCTACCGCGGATACGATATTAATGAGCTGGCAGAAAAGTGTGAATTTATCGATGTAGCTTATTTATTGGTGCATGGAACGCTGCCGAACAAGGAACAGCACGACGAGTTTTCTAAACACCTGAACAACCATTCACTGTTGCATGAGGATATGCGTCACTTTTTCGATGCCTATCCCGATCATGCCCATCCGATGGCTACACTCTCGGCTATGGCGGTTTCGCTCTCGACCTTCTATCCGGAACTCGAAGACAGCAGTATTCAGGAAAACATTAACTATAAGGTTACCCGACTGCTCTCCAAAATGCGCACGGCGGCGGCGTTTGCCTATAAGAAGTCGATCGGTCACCCGATTGTCCAGCCACGCCACGACCTGAAATATTGTGAAAACTTCCTGAACATGATGTTCTACACACCGGTTAATAACTACCAGGTGGATCCGGTGGTTTCCAAGGCACTCAACAAACTGCTGATCCTGCACGCGGATCACGAACAGAACTGTTCGGCTTCAGTGGTGAAAATGGTCGGAAGCTCTGGAGCAAACCTCTACGCCTCCATCTCCGCCGGTATCTGCGCCCTGTGGGGACCGCTGCACGGCGGAGCCAATCAGCATGTGATCGAAATGCTTGAACGCATCATCTCCGAGGACAATGGCGACGTGAAACGCGTGATTGAACGGGCTAAGGATAAGAATGATCCATTCCGTCTGATGGGGGTCGGCCACCGCGTATACAAGTCCTACGATCCGCGCGCCAAGGTGGCCAAGCAGATGTGCAAAGATGTACTGGCCCAAATGGGCGTGAATGATCCGCTGGTGGACCTTGCCCAGGAAGTGGAGGAAGCTGTACTGGCCGATGATTATTTCGTAAGCCGCGGCCTCTATCCGAATATTGATTTTTACACCGGACTGACCTATCGCGCGATGGGCATCCCGACCAATATGTTCACGGTCATGTTTGCCATCGGGCGCATTCCCGGCTGGATTGCCCAGTGGTTGGAAATGCGCGATGATCCGCATGGCCGCATCGGTCGTCCGCGTCAGGTCTATACCGGGCCGGTCCAGCGCTCGGTTAAATAACAGGATTTTAAATGAGTAAAGACAGAACGAAAGGCTCGGCTCACCACGAAGTGGTTGAGCTGAGCTTCCTTGAAAAAATTTCCCGACGCCTGCCAGAGGATCTTGAGATTCTCCAGGCGCTGGCGGATCTTTATACAAAGACCGGGAAGTATGAAGAAGGATTGAATATCGATATCAAGCTGAGCCAGCAGCTTCCGAATGATGACCTGGTCTGGTACAACCTAGGCTGTTCGTATTCATTAACTAATCATCCGGATGAAGCTTTTGAAGCACTTACGAAATCCGTTGAACTCGGTTATGCCGACTATGATTGGATGAAGACGGACCCTGACCTGAACAAACTCCACACAGATCCCCGTTTTGAGTCACTTCTCAGCTGGTTGTATACCGCCTGCAACGAAGAGGAATAGGCGTATCCTTCCTTTGGACTTTTCCCTGCGTTCTGCTAGATTTCCCGCTTTGCTTTCAATGATTGGAAAAGCGGAGTGTTGAATATGCCAAGTGCTAAAGTCAAAGAGTGGGTAAAATCGGGCGTTGCTGTCGGTAACGATATCGATCCTTCCCGAATATCTGACCAGGCCATCCTGCTGCCCGGTTGCCGTATTCGCGGCACCAAAACGTCCATCGGACCCGGCTGCATCCTTGGTGAAGAAGGGGCTGTGACCATCGATAATTGCCAGCTTGGGCGGAATGTTGAGCTCAAGGGCGGATACTTTGCCGGAGCCACATTCTTTGATGGTTCCAATATGGGAAGCGGAGCGCATGTCAGAGCAGGAACCATTCTCGAAGAAGAAGCAAACGGAGCTCACACCGTAGGGCTTAAACAAACCATTTTGCTCCCCTTTGTGACTACAGGAAGTCTGATCAATTTTTGTGATGTACTTATGGCGGGCGGCACAAGTCGGAAAAATCATTCCGAAGTGGGCTCTTCCTATATTCACTTTAATTTTACCCCGCATCAGGACAAAGCCACACCGTCGCTTATTGGCGATATTCCAAATGGGGTATTTCTAGACCGAAACCCGATATTTCTAGGGGGGCAGGGCGGTTTGGTAGGACCTGCGCGCATAGCCTACGGATCGGTTATTGCAGCGGGCGGGATCTGCCGGCAGGACATCATTGAAGAAAATCTGTTACTGGTCCCCGCTTCACCGGAAGCCGGAAACCGCTCTTATGAAACGGGCGTCTATCGTAAAGTTGACCGCATTGTTAAAAACAACCTGGCTTATATCGGCAGCATCATGGCTTTGCGGGAATGGCACAGCAATGTCCGCACACAGTTTGTTCGCGATGAATTTGATCAGGCCGTTCTGGACGGGAGCATTAAAAATCTCGAACTGGTACTCTCAGAACGGGTCAAGCGCCTCGGCGACCTCGCGGCCAAGATGAAATATTCCTGCGAGCGGTTAATAGAAAACAACGGTTCTCCGGATATTATAAAACAACAGGAACAGTTCGCAGCAATCTGGCCGGATATAGAAAGCGGAATTAAAACGGTAGATGTCGGTATATCGGATACATTCATCAATGTGCTCGATAAAATCCCGCATAAGGAATCCTACATCGCCACCATACAGTCTCTTGAGCCTGCGGATCGTGAAGCGGGACGGGTATGGCTTCAGTCAATTATCGATGAAACCGAAAAACTTTGGAGTATATAAAAATGGGAAAACTATTTGGCACCGATGGTGTTCGCGGCATGGCGAACGAAGGAAATATGACTGCAGAAATAGTCCTGCAGATTGGCAGGGCGCTGGCCTATACATGCACGGAATATCACAGGGAAAAGGGAACCCGGCCTCGGATTATTATCGGGAAAGATACCCGGCTAAGCGGATATATGCTGGAAAATGCATTGACCGCAGGGATTACTTCCATGGGTGTGGATGTTCTTCTTTTAGGACCGATTCCTACACCGGCTGTAGCCTTCATTACCCAGAGCATGCGTGCGGACGCGGGAGTTATGATTTCAGCATCGCACAACCCCTATTTCGACAACGGCATTAAGATTTTCGGCCGTACGGGTTATAAATTACCGGATGAAATGGAAGAAGAGATTGAAGACCTGGTACTGAGCGGCCGCATTAATAATGTTCGGGCATTGGCTAAGGAAGTCGGGAAGGCCAAACGTATTGATGATGCAATGGGCCGCTATATCGAGTTCTGCAAAAACACATTCCCGGATGATATGACGCTCGATGGCATGAAGGTGGTTCTGGATTGCTCTCATGGAGCGACCTACAAATGCGCCCCGCTGATTTTTTCCGAGCTCGGGGCTGATGTTACAACCATCCATGCAGAGCCGGATGGAATAAACATTAATGACAACTGCGGCTCCCAGCACACCCAAGATCTGCGCACCAAGGTTAAAGGGCTGAAGGCAGATATCGGACTGGCTTTTGATGGTGACGGAGACCGCTTGATTGCGGTTGACGAAACCGGTGCCGAACTGACTGGCGATCAGATTATGGCCATTTGTGCTAAAGCCTATAAGGAATCCGGTCAACTGAAGAATAACCGGGTCGTCGCGACCGTCATGAGTAATGTGGGCTTTCATGCGGCGATGAAAGAACTGGATGTGCAGGTCGACGTGGCAGGGGTTGGTGACCGCCTGGTGCTTGAACTTATGAAAAAGAATGAAGCGCTACTTGGTGGAGAAGATTCAGGTCATATGATTTTTCTAGATTGCCACACCACGGGTGACGGGATTGTATCCGCATTAAAGCTGGTAAATACACTTAAGCAAACCGGATTAAAAACTTCTGAACTGGCCCAGGTAATGACTCCATTCCCCCAGGTGTTGATTAATCTGGATGTAAAAGAAAAACCACCCATTGAGGAAATTCCAGCGCTGATGCAGGCCATTGCAGATGCAGAACAGGAACTGGGCGATCAGGGACGGGTTCTTATCCGCTACTCAGGAACACAACCCATGTGCCGTGTAATGGTTGAAGGTCCTACCGAGGACCAGACTCGAGCTATTGCCAACCGTCTGGTTGAAGTCGTTAAAGAGACGATCGGATAAATGGAAACGCTTCTTACATGTAAAAATCTAAAGCGTTCGTATGCTATTGGTAAAACCACGCTTGAGGTGCTCAAAGGAGTTTCACTTGAGGTTAACTCAGGGGAAACGCTTTCCATAATGGGGGAAAGCGGATCCGGAAAAAGCACGTTGCTGCATGTGCTGGGCGGTCTGGACAACCCTAAAGAAGGAGCCGTGCACTTTAAAAATCAAAGTGTATATGGCATGTCAACAGCCCGAAGAGCGAAATTCCGGGCAGAAAATGTCGGGTTCGTTTTTCAGTCGTTTCATTTGCTGCCGGAGCTCGATATTGTGGAAAATGTGGCATTACCTGCTATGGCGCAAAGGTCGAAAATCGATGCAGAAAGCCGTGCCCGCGAACTGCTGACGGAAGTAGGACTTGCTGATCGGGTAGGACATCGACCGCAGGAACTGTCTGGTGGAGAACAACAAAGAGTGGCCATAGCCCGTTCTTTGATGAATGAACCGGACATTATTTTCTGTGATGAACCGACGGGAAATCTTGACTCAAAGACCGGCGAAAAAGTGTTAAATTATTTGTTTCAACTGGTAGAGGCGAGAAGGCATACTCTCGTGCTTGTTACCCATAGTCAGGACGTTGCGTCGCGTTGTTCCCGGGAACTGTTTCTGAAAGATGGGTGTTTAATTTAGTAAAGGTAGTATTAATGAAGATTTTTTTAGGTGATAAGCTTGTTGATGAAAAAGATGCTGTAGTTTCCGTATTCGACCACGGTTTGCTTTATGGCGATGGTGTGTTCGAAGGTATCCGGGCCTACAACGGGCGTGTATTTCTTTTGGAAGAGCATATAGATCGTTTGTACGATTCAGCCAAAGCCATTGCTCTGGATATTCCGATGTCCAAGGAGGAAATGACAAAGGCGGTTGTTGAAACCTGTATTGCCAACGATATCGCCGATGGATACATCCGGTTGGTGATCACAAGGGGCAAAGGTACACTGGGACTCAATCCATACCTCTGTGAAAAGGCGGAAGTCATCATTATTGCCGCCAAGATTCAGCTGTATCCGCAGGAGCTTTACGACAACGGACTGAAAATTGTCACTGTGGGCACCGTGCGCAACCATCCGGAGGCGATCAATCCGCGTATCAAAAGCCTGAACTATCTCAATAACGTCATGGCAAAAATTGAAGCCATCAACGCAGGCTGCATGGAATGCCTGATGCTGAACCACAAAGGTGAAGTTGCTGAAGCATCCGGTGATAATGTATTTGTCATTAAGAACGGCGTTATTTCAACACCACCCAGCACCTGCGGGGCTCTGGAAGGGCTGACCCGCAACAAAGTGATGGAATTGGCGCGTAATGCCGGTTATGAAGTGCGCGAAACTCCGATGGCCCGTTATGATCTCTATGTTGCTGATGAGGTTTTCCTTACCGGTACTGCCGCTGAAATTATCTCCGTGGTGGACGTCGACAAACGTGTGATCGGTGATGGTAAACCCGGTGCAGTTACCGGAGAGCTGAGTAAACTCTACAGCGATTGCGCCCAATCGGAAGGCACTCCAATTGCCTAAGTACCACGCTTTTCTTTCATACCATCGTGTTGCAAAAAGATTGCACAGCAATAACCCAACGAATTACGATTCCTGCTGTCTGATACAAAAACAGGAAGCTTTTTGATGAAATGTGAATGCTGTCATGAAACCGAAGCAACCATTCACCTCACACAGGTGATTGATGGGGAGGTTAAGAAACTTAATCTTTGCCAGGCGTGTGCTCAGAAAAATGGAATCGACCTGAATTCCCCCATATCCATTACGGATGTCCTGCTGGGATTAGGGCAGCCGGGCAATGCGGAACCCAAATCCGATTTAACTGAATTTGACCTGAGCTGCAGTCGCTGTCAAATGACACGGGCGGAATTCAAGAAGCGGGCGCGGTTAGGGTGTCCTGAATGCTACAATGCATTCATGGGGGAATTAAGTGCCTTGACGCAGGCTATGCATCACAGTCGGCAGCATGTCGGAAAAATCCCAGCCCGACAGGGTAATGAGGCGCGTATTACCGCCAAGATTGCCGCACTGAAAAAGGATATCGAAACGGCCATTGCTAAAGAGGAATATGAAGTTGCAGCAGGGCTGCGCGACAAAATCCGTGAACTGAAAGAAAATGTCCAGCAACAGAGCAGGGGAGATACCCATGACGCTTGATGATATGGTAAGACGCCATGGCAGCTGGCTTGAAGCGGGTATTGATGAAGGCCCGGTGATCAGCAGTCGAATAAGGCTGGCCCGCAATGTTGATGATTATTGTTTTCCCGGATGGGCAAGTGAAGAAGAAAATAATGCGGTATGGAAACAGACGGTAGATATCTTCAACACACTTGAGCCCGGATTCATGAGCTGGGGAATGACGGATACGCCGGATATCGACAAAGAAATATTGTTTGAGCGGCACCTGATCAGCCAGGATATGGCACAACAGGATGATAGCTGTGGTGTTTTTGTAACACCTGACGAATGCATATCAATCATGGTGAATGAGGAAGATCACATACGTATTCAGTCACTTCAGCCAGGATTAAACCTGCAGGGTGCCTGGCAGGCTGCAGACCGTATTGACGACGAGCTTGAATCCAGCCTTACCTATGCCTTTTCTCCTAAACTGGGGTACCTGACCTCATGCCCTTCAAATGTGGGAACCGGCATGCGGGCTTCCGTTATGCTTCATCTGCCCGGCCTCGTCTTAATGGAGGAAATGGATCCTGTCATAAACGGTATTTCAAAAATCGGCCTTGCTGTTCGCGGTATGTGGGGCGAGGGGACCGAGGCGGCCGGAAACATGTTCCAGGTTTCGAATCAAATTACACTGGGTCGCCGGGAAGACGAAATTATCGCTCACCTGGAACAGATCGTTCTGGAACTGATTGAGCACGAAAATAATGCGCGCACCCGGCTGATGAACAATAAAGCGCTAATGGTTGAAGATCATGTGTCCAGAGCATTTGGAACACTTTCACACGCTCGGCTCATCTCAAGCGGTGAGGCACTGAACCTCTTATCGACACTCCGAATGGGACTTGATCTGGGCATCGTGAATAAATTTTCCCGGAGAGAGTTGGATATGCTCTTTATTTCGATCCAGCCGGCACATCTACAAAAGCTGGAAAATAAGGTTTTAGAACCGGATGACCGCGATGTTGTTCGTGCCGAAATGTTGCGTAACTACATGAAAAATGCTACGGAAGACGGCAGTTTAACCTAAAGGCAGATTTATGGATAATTTTACACCACGCGCGCAGCAGGTCTTGCAGCTTGCCCGCAAAGAAGCTGACCGTTTTAACCATGGTTACGTTGGTACCGAACATATTTTACTGGGTTTGATTGCACTTGGTCACGGTGTGGCCGTTAATGCGCTACAGGCACTGGGAATTGATCTGGCATCAGTGAGACTGGAAGTGGAAAAGGCGGTTGGAACCGGGCCGGAAACCAAAACCATTGGAAATATTCCATTTACCCCTCGTGCAAAAAAAGTACTGGCCCTGTCGGCCAGTGAAGCGCGTGGGCTGGGGCATAGCTATGTAGGAACGGAGCACGTTTTGCTCGGATTATTACGAGAAGGCGAAGGCATTGCAGCTCGCGTACTCGAAAACCTTGGCGTGGACCTTGACGAAACCCGCTATGAAATCATGAAAACCCTCGATCCGGATTATGATCCGGCTGCAGAAGGTGAATTTGAGGAAGACGAAGAGCGGGATGCACCTTCTATGGGTGGCCAGCAGCGCGGCAAAGGTAAATCCAAAACCCCGGCATTGAATACATTTGGGCGGGATCTGACCAAACTCGCAAGAGATGGGGAGCTTGATCCCGTTATCGGCAGAAAGGATGAAATCGAACGCGTTATTCAGATCCTGTGTCGCCGCACCAAAAACAACCCGGTGCTGTTGGGCGAGGCAGGCGTTGGCAAAACAGCAATTGCCGAAGGTCTGGCACAGATCGTAAACGATGGCAGTGTCCCGGATCTGCTGATCGATAAAAAGGTAATCACACTCGACTTAGCCCTGATGGTCGCCGGAACAAAATATCGTGGCCAATTTGAAGAACGCATAAAAGCGGTGATGGACGAAATCCGTAAGGAAAAGAACATTATTCTGTTCCTGGATGAATTACATACGATTGTTGGCGCAGGTTCCGCCGAAGGCACCATGGATGCCGCAAATATTATCAAACCGGCTTTGTCGCGTGGAGAGTTACAATGTATCGGTGCCACCACGTTGAAGGAATATCGTAAATACATTGAAAAGGATGCCGCACTGGAACGCCGGTTCCAAACAGTAAATGTCAAGGAACCAACGGTTGAGGATGCCGTTGAAATCATGAAGGGGCTTCGTGTAAAATACGAAGAGCACCACCATGCACAATTTACCGACGAAGCATTAGTCGCTGCTGTTGAGTGCTCCTCAAGATACCTGCCCGATCGTTTTCTGCCCGATAAAGCCATCGACCTGATTGATGAAGCCGGCGCGCGCGCACGTATTGGCAGCATGAGCCGCCCACCCGAGCTTAAAAAACTTGAGGAAGATATTCATTCGTTCGAAAAAAAGAAGAACGATGCCATCCACGAACAAAAGTTTGAAGATGCCGCGAACTTCCGTGATCAGGAGCGCCAGTCTAAGGAAAACCTGGATCAACTCCTCGATGAGTGGCGCAAGCAACGGGATGAAAACCGTTCCGTTGTTACGGATGAAGACATCATGATTATCGTCTCAAAATGGACGGGTATCCCGGTCATGAAAATGGGCGAAAAGGAAATGGAGCGCCTGCTGAGGATCGAGGAAGTCGTCGGAGAACAAGTGGTTGGACAACAAGAAGCTGTCGGCGCAATTTCCCGTGCTCTTCGCCGTTCCCGCGCCGATCTAAAAGATCCTAAGCGTCCTATCGGCTCCTTTATTTTCCTTGGACCAACCGGGGTCGGAAAAACCCTCCTGGCAAAAACGCTTGCTGAATTCATGTTTGATGATCCCGAATCGTTCATTCAGATCGATATGTCTGAATACATGGAAAAACACAATGCTTCCCGACTGGTTGGATCACCTCCCGGATATGTAGGCCATGAAGAGGGCGGTCAATTGACGGAACGCGTCCGCCGCCGCCCATACTCCGTTGTGTTGTTTGATGAAGTCGAAAAAGCCCATCCTGATGTGATGCATATGCTTCTTCAGATTATGGAAGAAGGGCGACTGACGGACAGTCTTGGACGCAGTGTGGACTTCCGGAACACCGTTGTCATAATGACATCCAACCTCGGCGCGCAGGAAGTAAAGAAAGCCGGCGCCCTTGGTTTTGCGCCGACGAACGAAGAGGTTGATTATCAGAAGCTGAAAGAAATGATGATGGGCGTCGCCAAGAAGACCTTCAAGCCGGAACTGCTGAACCGCCTTGACGATATGATTGTCTTCCGTGAGCTGAACCGCGAGGATCTGGAAACAATCATTAATCTTGAGCTCGCTAATATTCAGAACCGGGTTCTGGGTCGGAATATTGAGCTGAAGATTACAAAACCAGCCCGGGAATTTCTGCTGGAAAAAGGCTTCGACAAAGCATATGGAGCGCGCCAGCTTCGCCGGACCGTTGAGCGGTATCTTGAAGATCCGCTCGCGGAAGAAATTCTGAGAAGCCAAATCAGTAATGATAGCATTGTTACGGTTAGGGCTAATAAAGAAGGGCTGAACTTCAAGAGTGCTCCCGCCGTTACGGAAGAAAAGACGACGGACGACTAACCAGCAAACATCAGCACAACGATTCACAAAGTATCCCCGGTTTTCGACCTATTGAAAATCGGGGATTGATTTTTTCAAGGGTTGGAAATAACGTCCACCCCTTTTACGGAGAGACGAATATGCCAGCTTTAATCACTTTTGAGGAACGCCTGTCAAACTGGACTACTGATACAATGAAATCGGTCTTTGGTTTTGAAGATTCCGATGTCCATTTGGGTGTTGCACCAACCAATAACGATAAGTTTGGTGATTACCAATGTAACGCGGCGATGGAACTTGCCCGCACATTAAAAAAAGCGCCTCGTCAAATTGCACAGGAATTTGTTGATAAAGCTGAGCTTCCTGATTTTGTGGAAAAAATTGAAATTGCCGGCCCAGGCTTTATTAATTTCACATTGTCTAACAGCGCATTATCCGAACACATCCAGGCATTGGAAAACGACCCCTGCCTCGGCGTTGCTCAAGTGGGGCAGGGGAAGACGGTAATTATTGATTATTCGAGCCCCAACGTAGCGAAGCCCATGCATATCGGGCATATCCGCTCAACCGTAATCGGAAATTCCATAGATCGTCTTTACCGCTTTCTTGGATACAATGTAATTGCCGACAACCACCTCGGTGACTGGGGAACTCAGTTTGGCCTTATGATGGTGGGCTACAGAAACTTTCTGAACGAAGACGCTCTGAAAAAAGCTCCGGTTGAAGAGCTGGAAAGAATCTACGTCGCCAGCTACAACAAATCAAAAGAAGATGATACCTGGCGTGATAAAGCAAAAGCGGAACTGGTTAAACTTCAGCAGGGAGATGCTGAAAACCGTGCGCTATGGGAAAAGTTTATTGAGCTATCCATAGAGGAGTTCAACACGATTTATGACCGACTGGACGTTAACTTTGATCTCTACCGTGGTGAGAGCTTTTATAACGACCGTCTTCCAAAAATAATTACAGCTCTGGAAGCTAAAGATTTAGCTAAGGAGAGCGATGGCGCCTTGATTGTTGATCTCGAAGAGGACGGCATGCCGATCTGTATTGTTCGCAAGAGTGATGGGGGATACAACTATGCCACCACAGACCTGGCAACCGTTGAAGCACGAATCGAAGAGTTTCATCCCGAACGAATTATTTATGTTACGGACGAACGACAACAGCTTCACTTTAAGCAATTTTTTACCATTGCCGATAAACTTGGAATGGAAGCAAATCTGGTCCATGTATGGTTTGGTTTGATGCGCCTCCCGGAAGCAACTTTTTCAACACGAGAGGGCAATGTAATCAAACTCGCGGCCTTACTGGATGAAGCCGAGTCCCGCGCGTTGGACATGGTAAAATCAAGCAGTCCGGAAATGCCGGAGGAGCAACAAAAAGATTTGGCCAGGGCCATAGGAATCGGTGCCATCAAATATACCGACCTTAGCCAAAACCCGCAAAGCCTCGTGACATTCACTTGGGAAAAGGCGCTGAATATGGAAGGAAACTCTGCTCCATATCTTCAGTATGCTTATGCAAGAATTTCATCCGTTTATGATAAATTCCATGCACTATTTCCTGACGTTGAACTGACAGAATGTTCAATAAATATTGAACATCAAATTGAGCGCCGCCTGGCCATTAAGCTATCCCGTTTTCCGGCAGCCATTCGAGCGGCTGCGGAAAATTACCGTCCAAACATTCTAGCTGATTACCTTTATGACCTTGCTCAGATTTACAGCAGTTTCTATCAGAATGTGCCATTCCTTAAGGCAGAAGAAGGAGTACGGGAAAGCAGAATCCGTTTATGTAGATCTGCCGCTTCAACCTTGAAGCAAGGCTTAAACCTTCTTGGTATTGAAACACGTGAACGAATCTAGAAACCTGCGACTAAATTTACCAAATAAATATAGTTTTGTGACCTGAGATTCATTTAGTAGTTGGCTCACGAAAATCAACTCTTCGAGAGTTCAAAATTTGAATCTCAACAGGGCAATGTGGTGCAGTTTTTTAAAATGCCCCAAACGATAATTTATGGAGCGGTATATTAAGGATCTTTAATTGGTCTTAAAATCATAACTACCCACAGCCCAAAATTAAGAAGACTGTAGAGTCGGCTTCACGGTAAATCCTGAAAATCATCGATAGAACTAACGTCAAACGTGAGCCTTGCTGCGCATAAGCATCAACTTAATCAACCGACGTTTTCAGCATAGGTTCAATGTTCTGGTTGGCTGTTATTCTTCTTTTATTGGTTTTAAGGCCAAAATTATTAATGAGGTAAAAAGGAGCAATCCCATGGGATGTGATTGTTGAACTATCAATCGGGTTTTCATTGCTCCGGCCATCCACTCTTCCGATGGGGATTGCTCTGTTTTATTATATTCTTTTATTGATGCCAATCGTGAAGAAGTTTGGAGGTTCATCATGTAGAATACTATGCCGGCGATGAGAATGATAATGCTTGTGGATCTGATCCACCATGTGCGTTTGAAAACCACCGGGAGAATCCCACAAAGGATGATTAAAATGTAGATGGTGTATTTCATTTATCAATTCAGCCAACATTATCAATAAGTGCTATACGTACGCATACGTAGCAAGTCATTGCCATCAAACCGCGCAACTTACCTAGGTAACCCTCAAACAATCTCCTGAAGAAAATACACAGCTACCTTATTAACATTTCCATCAACAACCAATACGTCGCATAATATATCTTATGTAAACATATGGCCCGTATTTTATTCAATATATGGTGTATATGGGAGATTCGTCCCAAATTAGACACTATTATAAATCTATGTGATTTGTTGTGCTTTGCGGTTGACCCCGATTTTAGGACCACTGGCTTAAGTGGAATCTGCGCCCTTAA
>CAZAPF010000010.1:88619-112644 GCA_964486885.1 uncultured Verrucomicrobiota bacterium | reverse complement strand
GAAAGCTATCAGCTGGCCCACGCATTGCCTATGGGGTGCCCGAAAAGGCGCATACGTCCTAGCGGCAGAGCTGAACAGAACCTCGGCTTCCGAAAGGACGACACAGAGGTCGTCCCTCCAATTAACCCTTACCGCATCTCATCCGTGATATGCTCTAGCGGGGAAAATTGAGAATATATTGCTCAGCGAACTCTGCGGCTCTGCGAGGAATTATTCGGTGCGGTAGGCAGGTTGGCCACAGAGGCTCACAGACAGAGATTTTTAAGTTTCTTCCTTTGCGGACTCGACGGCTTTGCGTGAACTAATGTGCGGTGTGGCAGGAGGAACTCTCACAAAGGCACGAAGACCACAAAGAGATCTTTAATTGTCCTACTCGGCGCACGCTGCGGCTCTGCGAGGAATGGTTTTTAGCCGCAACAGAACGCAAAGGTCTCAAAAAAGAAAATCGGGAAATCCGCTTTGTTTTCTTTGTGCTCTTTCGTGGCAAACCCTTTCAGAAATATCCCTTCATATCAAAATGAAACAATGGCGGCGTAGATTAGAAAGAGTGCGCTGACCACAAACACGGCGATGCCGATGGATATCACCCAACACTCGGTTTTATCAATTATTCTGATTTCCTGTTCCAGTGTTTTCACAGGAACAGATAGAGCAATTCCCGCGCCAGTATTATCAGATGAATATTATTTTATACCTCGCAGAGCCGCAGAGTTCACGGAGAAATAATGAAGAACATGAAAATGAACCTAACTCCAGAACGGACTTTATGATTACACCGGGATCGTACGGAAGCCTTAGCCGGTTACATAGACAGCGGTTCCAGCTTCACAGAATGAACCCGGCCAAGCTTAACCTGCTTGCGTGCCTTCCAAAGGTTGAAGGCATCCTGCATGGCCAACCAGCTTTCAGGCGTGCGCTCTAAAGCCTTCGACAGACGCAATGCCATTTCAGGACTTACGCTGCTCTTCTGTTTCAGGACGCGGTTCAGGGTGGATGCCGATACATCCAGCTTAGTCGCCAGTTGCCGTTCACCGTTATCGACCAGGTTCCTTTCCGGCTCCAATTTCTTGTTCGAACAGTTTTTATGCATGAGCGTTTTGAAAATGCTCAGCAACCAAAACTTTGATTAGAGATTGTCTAGGAACTCCTAAACGTTTTGCTTCTTTATCGAGTGAGTGAATCATCCAAACAGGAAAATCTACATTGACTCTTTTTTGTTCCTGCTCAGGACGTCTGGCCTTGGAGAGATCAAGGTATTTGGTAATATCCTCTCCGGATTCAAATTTCTTATCAAATTCTTTAGCTTTCATAGACTTCAACCTCCTCATTACGTGATCTGCGCACAGAAATGATTCTTATATTGTCATCTCTATAGGTGATGATTCCCGACCAGTGCTTATTCTTTATTTTTCCAATTATTAGGAACCTTGGCTCATCCACTGTTTTTGCTGGGATTTCAAGTAAATCCGGATCATCCCACAAAGCCTGGGCTTCGATAAAATCGAGTCCATGCTTTTCTTTGTTCTTTTGGCTCTTCTTTAGATCAAACTCAAAAATCATGGTATATTTTCTATACCAACTTATTTTGCATTACAATATCGTTTTTTTAGTTTCGAACAATATCTTCACCGGGAAGAATCCCGCTTGCTCTCTTCCTGCGGAATAGGTTCACCGCTGAATGGCTGAGTGGCCGCGAAGGAACGCATAGAACGCAAAAGCCAACAGGAAACATATCTTTGTTTTCCTTGAGATCTTTGGCGGCCAGAGCTCTTTCGGTTTGATTTATCGTAGGAGAATGTAGAGCATGCGTCCCGCTTGCCCTCTATACTGAAGGGTACAAGCGGGACGCATGTTCTACTCTCGCCGATGGAACAATACGATACGTCATATTAAAATGAAATTGCTCTAGACACCAGATCCGGGCTCCCCGCCCCCGGCTACAGCTATTTATTTCAGCTGGACTTTGACCTTATAGAAGCCTTCAGTTTCCGCAGCGTGCGTTGTGTCGGTATAACTGTTCTGCGGGTAATCAACAACCGGCAGTAAGGCCTGGAATGCATTCGTGAGATGATCCGTCCAGAAGACTTCGTATTGCCGGCCGGCAACAGACGTCCATTCTACGATAAAGTTGCTTCCGGCAGTATTCGTTGCCACAAAATAGGATGCCGAATCCGACGGATCGGTTCCTGCAATGAATTCTTCGAGGTTGCTGAAGATGTCGCTATCGCCATGTGCATGCGGCATCGCATTGGTTCCGCCTAAGTAGTCAACCTCCCACGAATCCAGCATCCCGTCGCCATCATTATCGAGGTCGGTTTTCACACTATAGTTGAGGTTATAAACAGCAGCGCCTCCGCCATTCTTATCCACCTTTAAATAATAATACGCTGAGCTTGATGACGAATACACCATCTGAAAGTTCCCCGGAGGAGGGCCGCTATCAAAATCAACACCGACCTGTAGAAGACCGGCAGAGTCACTATAAAGGGTTGCATCAGGATCAGAGCTTCCACTGGATTCAAATTGATAGGTTTTTCCTACTTCCAAATATACCTTGAACCAATCGTTTGTGTCGGTTGTGCTGAGCGCATGCAAGCCGTGAGTTCGCAACGTTTCATCGATGGGAGAGAGTACGGCGGCACCTGTTCCAGCATCATCTGAAGGATCCCATTCATCCTCGATAATCTTATAGTCAAAGTTATATTTGGCATACGCTTCGCTATTTTCCATCAAACTGGTCTGGCTTATTTGCAGATAATAGTTACCGGTAACGGTGTTGGTGTAATCGATTCGGAAATTTTTGATACCAATAGCGACATCTCCACTGTCATCATTATTTGCAACTTCAATTGTGCCGGCGGCATCGCTGAATAACCGGCCAAGGGTATCCCAATTCCCGGAGGACTCAAACCGGTAAATGTTGCCGGCGGTCAATGAGAAGCGATACCAGTCCTCCCCATCGGTATCCACCAGAAAATGCGGTCCTTCGGTATGCTCATATTCATCCATCGTCCGGAGTGCCGCGCCTAATCCATTATTATCCGTAGGATCCCATACATCTGTTGCTATTCGATATGTAAGAGCATAACCGCCGTCATCACCAAAGAAGCCTTCCTCAACCAAGATATAGTGCGTGCCGGAAAATGTTGGTGTATATACCAGCAGAAAGTTAAACCCGGAAAAATCCTCACCATTATCATCATTTTCAACAATCGCCGAACCATTTGTGGAGCTGTACAAACTTCCAAGGGTATCGGATGATCCAATGGATTCAAAAACGTATGTGGTTCCTTCCACAAGTTCCGCTTTAAACCAGTCTACATCACCTCCACCAAAATCATGGTACCCATTTGTTTGTACCGATGTAGTTGGTGCAGACAATACCGTGGCACCTGCAGGAACATCATTCGCAGGATCCCAGCTATCGGCACTACCTGAAGTAATCCAAGCGAAGGAAACGGCCAGAACAAGAGTGAAGATGCGTAGGTTATGATTATCCATTTTGATTCCCCTTGCTGAGTAGCAAAAGCATAAGACTATAGGTCAACGGCTTTCAGTAACTGGAATGGTTATAGCGGAGGAAGTTCCTGCCAGGAGTTGGCAACCAGTACCACATCGCCAAACGTACTGGGAATCACCGGCGTTCCATCCGTAAATACAGATTCATCATACGTGATGGAGATTCTGGCGGCAGCATCCACGCCGACCCCTCCGATAATAGTTCCTTGGATATCGCCATTGGAATTAAGCTCTACCTGGCCATTTTCAGCAATCATGATTCCTCTGAAATCAAAGTTTGAATCCATTATGATGTCTCCGTTCTTAGCCATCAGCAATACGGCATCATCACCCGTAAATAATTTACTGCCGGATTCAAAATGAATATCTTGATTGGCATATATTTCTGCGCCTGCACCAATTGAAGCCTGAACTTTAAAGCTAACGTCATTAGCACTGATAATTTGAACATTATCGCCAATTTTTGTGCCGGAGCCATCAAAACGAACATCGCCATTCACAACAATCTTCGAATCTGCTGCGATACTGATTTTCCCATCAAACTCAACTGGCCCGTTGATGTAATAATCACCGGACAAAGATGTTGTTATATTCGTGACTGTTGCGCTGGGAGGGGCAGTAAATTTTGCGAGCTCGGAATCATAAGTCGACGAATTAATAGAAGGAGCTGGAGGAGGAGGAAAGTTTGCTACCGTCGCCTCGCCCCTTCTGTCATCTAATGCCCCTTCCCCGTCGCCAAGAATAAGATAGTCATCAAGCAACCGACTGTCGTGTACACTGATCGTTCCGGCAATCTGGGCAATCGGCCCATCAACGTGTACATTTGCGGCGAGGTCCGTTGCGCCCGTAATGCCGATAATCGCATATTTCCCCCCGGGATAGGCCCGGAAGTTTTTCTGTAATCTACGGCTTATCCCGTTGACCGTTCCGATCGAAGTAATCGTATAGTCAAATATTCCAAGCGTAAAATTGACCGTGGTTTTGGTGACTGTGATATTATAGGAACCGCCCACTTCTGAGGCATTGACGGTTGGAATGATTACGGAGGTTGGGTCGTTGCGGAAGGATTTATCGTACTGTATGAGCATCTCGCCATCAGTGATGCCGGATTCCGCCATCCAGAATGCCTGCTTATAGTCTTCCACAAATACCGTCTCAACCGCGTCGGCCTCACGCAGTTTCAACAAGCCCAGCTGCATGATGCTGACAAAAAGCAAGGCAAGCAAAACCATCAGCAATGCACCGCCATTCTTAGACCCAAACTTATCCTGTGCTTTTGTTTTCATGACTAGTTCCTCGTTAATATGGTCATTGCATAGTCATTCTCATCGGTTCTTCCATCGGTAAACAGGGTGAATGAAACGCCCACCTGGTTACCGTTTTTTCTTACAGTAAAACTCTCAATATTTATGTTTGGAAACTGTGCGATATCCGAAGTCAGAATATTTACGGTTGAAGTACGCGGATTCGCCAAGGATCCATCCGGTGTAAAGTAGATGCCTGAGCCATCGGCACTTACTTCATCAATATTGGAATTACGTATTTCGCGGGCAATTTGTTCCATAGCCAGATAGGCATCGCGCTGCATGTTTACGGATTGCACGTTCCTGCTCCATCCCATCCATGCATAGTAGAATACGTGGGCCACCGCCAAAATGAGCACGGCCATAACAAGCGCCCCCATCAACAATTCCACCAGCGTAAATCCCTGCTTATATTTTTTATTTATTTTCACTGCTGAACCTTCTCTTCTGCAACAGTCTTAACCGCATGAAGCAACACGGTTTCATCTACACCCCGGTATTGAGCCAATACACTGAGTTTAATGTATTCGTTGTCCGAAAGACCGGTTTGACTCAGAATGCCACCAGTCGTAATTAGTCGGTTAGTTGACGTAATCGTTATCGTTATCCCGTTGTGGGTTTCGTTCGTGACTCCTATAGCCGGACTGCCTGCCACGGCGGATGCGCGAAGTGTTTGATAGGGGAATGAACGTAACCATTCTATTTTTGACCGAGCACGTTCCATAGCCAGATGCTTGTTCCCCAGCACCCGAATGTCACTTCCGGTTTGATATAAAAGGGTTGCGCTGCCTAGTACAACTACAATAAGAATAAGTGCTGCAACCATAATTTCCAGCAGTGAAAATCCCGACTTATTTTTCTGATCCATAATCTTAACAGGCTCCGTGTTTGTACCCGTTCTGCTTGTGGATAGTAGCCTTAAAGTCTCAGAATGTCCACTCTGCTGTTTCTGTTTCATCTTCATAAGCACCTATTAATCAAATTATAACGCGCATATCCCATGCCATATGAACTCTTTTCTTCAAACACGCAAATAAACCGGTTCTATAACTGTTTCTGCCAAAAAAACCCGCTGAAGGCAGCGGGTCTACAGAATACCAGTTGCAGACCGGGCATGCCCGGCTCTTCGTTCGCCTTCTTACCGTTTTGGCGTATCCAGATAGTCGTAGAAATATTTTACCACCGTGTCGCCTATTGGACTCAGGAAGACCACTTCGGTTTTACGAATTTCCTTAATCTTAAATCCGTTCACCCGGTCCCCTATGCGATAATTTTCACTACCAATGGTTACCAACGGATCACGGGGATTCCAGTAGATTGCTTTGAGCTTAACGTTAAGCTCATTCTTATCAACCTGAGCCGCTTCGCTCTGGTTGGTGGGCACTATTTCCGGAGTGATGAGAGTTACGATCGGAGCGGCAATAATTCCGGCCAACGCCTGTTCATCAACCATATCACTCGCCAGAATTGTCCGGATTACCGATACATTCCCATCAACGAGAGTAGCTAAATTATTGTATTGGGAAATGTCGGCAGCGCGGACTCCTTCGTCGCCGATTTTTTGAATCATCCAGCCCAATGGCATGGCAATCGCAATTACGGCCACCAATGCGATAATCACAGACGGCTTCAGGGATTCTTCGCGATATTCCAGTGGCGACTGGTCAAGCAGTTTTACTTTTTTGGTCATTTCGACCCTCCAGTCGTTTGCAGAACTTCATCAATCAACAACAGCTCAAACACAACCCTCGCTTCAAAGATTTCATCATCCTGCTTTCTCTTCTTAGGCTGGGTAAGGTCCATTGACCTTACAGACAACAACTGCTGGGCCGATTTAATCTCGTTAATATACAACTGTATGGCGGTAAATTCGCCAAAGCCCTCTACACTGGCACTGAGAACCGGAACCGTTTTACCCTTCTGCTTGTCATGTCGAATCACCTGCACGGCATCAATAGTAAAAGCGCGCCGCACAGCGGCTTCCTGCAGGAAGGAAATCAACTGATCTTCCGAGCTGATGGCATCTTTTTGATTTACCCCCAGATCTTCGATCAGCTCAGCGGCCGCGCCTTGAGCCTTGATGAAAACAGGCAGCACATCGGACAACGCCTCATTCTGACGCAACCGCCATTCGGCCCGCTGCTGCCAGGCGTGGGCACTCATTCCGACTCCAACAATCATTACCGGGGGAATGACAATCCAAGCCATTAACCTTCCTGCACTCGCTTTAAATTTTCCTATATCCATGGGTGTACCTATTGTTTTAAAAGACACTCAAACTGCACAAAGAAGACCGGCTCGTCACCCACCATTCGGCGTTCCCCTGTAATGGGACGAATACTTTGTGTGCGCTGCATCAATTCCGTGTTACCACTCCACATCGTTTGCAGCTGCCGCACGGGATCCGCCTTGGTCTGGTCGGTTAGCGGCAGCACAAGACCAAATGAAATTTTCTTGTTTACGGCGGAAGCCGAAAGCCCCTGCAAAGCCACGCCTTCCGGAAAATCGGAAAACAACTGCGTCATTACCGGCAGAAAGTGGCTTCGTTCCGATAGTGCTGCACGTAACAAATCGAGGTCAGCCGAATAAACTTCAAGCTCCCGATATGCATCGGCGGGATTCTTGTAAAAGGTTTTACTGAAACCGGAAGACTCGGCAACCGTATTAACCAGCGCCTGACTCTGTTTATTTACCCGGTGTGCCTCGAGGAAACTCTTCGCCGAGAGATAGGACACATAGACCATTGCGGCAAAACACAGCACCAGATAGATCAGCATCCCGTTATAAAATTTTTGCCGTTCCTCTTCGGAACTCACAACCGATTTCACCAGATTGATTCTATAGTCCGACATTATATATTCCTCAATCCAAGACCCAAACTGGTCGTCATTAACGGGGTTATCACATCGTTGTTTTTTGAATTTTTAACGCTGTGTGCGATCAGGAAATTTTCGTCATTTAACGGACTCCACACCTCGGTAGGCAGCCCAATCGTATCGTGGATTTGCGCCACGAACTCAGGATCCTGCGGAACAAAGCCCGTGAGCACCAGCTGGTTAACCGGCGTTTTGTCCACCTTTACATGATAATAGAGCAGAGCGTCGGAAATGTTTTCAATCAGATATTGCACCTTGGTCGACCATTCAGCCGAACGAGAAATGATGGTGCGCGGATAAATATAATGCTGATTATATAAAATGGAGATGTCGGCGTTGTAGCGCGAGAGATTCACTACACATACGGCGTTATCGGTATTAACCTTGTCACCGCGCAACGCAAGAAACAGGTTACAAAGAGAAGTACAGCCAATATCCATGATAACGGGGAAGAGTTTGGCTTTCTTGAGCAGCAGCATCTGGCGATTAACCTGCTCTTTTGCAACGGCAACCAGAATACCCTGCAGTTGTTCTCCAAGCTGCGTGTAGGGATCATTTTTCGGGCGGTTAAGATGCCAGTCGAGCATGATCTGATCAGGAGGAAGCTGCAGTGTTTCCTCTGCTTCAAGTTTGAGCGCGGACGTTAATTCCAGCTGGGAAAGGTCTGGATATTTAAAATATTTCAAACAAAGGGAACGGGAGTGCAGTCCGACGCAGACCGTTTTGGTCGGCATCTTGCATTTTTTCCAAAGTTTTCGAATGACCTGAACAATTTCCTCATCCGAGGCATCCGGCGCATATTCCATCCAACCCGCATGAGTCAGCACAATCTTATGGCGTCCTCGGCGGACTATCCGCGAGGCACTCACAATTCCATCTGCGATGTTGATCCCCGCAATGCTCTCTTGCATCTGTTTTGACATTGTGACCTCTAATCGAAGTTCGTGTTTAAAAAGGTGGTGGCTGGGCGACTACATGCATTGACTCATAGTCGCCCGCCAACACTAGCAATGGTTAAGCACCATCAATCCAGCAATGTGCCCGACCAGGTGGCTTTACCACTGGCTACGGTCATAACTACGGTATCGGTACCTGCATCGCCCCCGTTTCCGGTTGCAGTGATTACGTAGGCATCAGCAGCCGTATGGGTGAAAGAGTAGCCTGCATCGGAGAAGTAGGTTCCGTTCAAGTCACCCGTCTTGATGCCAACCAGATCACTCATAGCGGTTGCAGCTTTACCATGCTCAGCCCAATACATGCGCAGCTGCGTTGCAATGGTAGTGCATCCAGCCTGACCTTCTGTAGCCATGGCACGATCTTTATTGCCCGTCATCAGCGGGATAGCAACAGCCGCCAGAATAGCGACGATAATTGCCACGACCATCAGTTCCACCAGTGTGAAACCAGCCTTTCTTCTTGTAGTCTTCATGTGTTGTCTCCTTGTTATTACATTTAACTTACTTTTCTACTAACCACGGAACCCCAATCCGCTCCACTTACCCATAAGGGTTAAGCTTCCATTCTCTAAATTTATCTCATCTTCTATCGTCATCGCCCTCCTTCGCTGTGAACTACTGAACGCTGGCTGAAACCGAGAAGATCGGCATATAGATCGCGAGTACAATAATCAGTACGAACGCACCGAACACGACAATGACCAACGGTTCGAACAGCGCCATGGTGGTCATGATGGAAACCTCCACCTGGTCTTCATATAGATCGGCCACTTTTTCCATTACTTCCGGAAGCTGTCCGGAATCTTCACCCACGGCAACCATGCGGACAATCAGTCCGGGGAATACCCCGCTTTCAGCCAGACTTTCCGCAATCCGGTGTCCCACGAGAATTCTTTCGCGTACTTCCAACACGGTTTTCTGGAGCACCTTGTTTCCGGTGGCATCCGCACAGATTTCCAGGGCCGAAGAAATGGGAACCCCGCTTTGAACCATAATGGCCAGACTGCGGCAAAAACGCGCGAGGACATATTTCTTAATAAGGTCGCCGGCATAAGGAAATGCCAATTTTAAACGGTCTTTATTATACCCGCCCCTTTCGGTGCGCCCGTACAGAACCAGCGCCGCCACCAGCGCGATCACGCCAATAAATATTTCAATGATATGCTCCACTACAAATCCGTTAATCGAAAATACGATCGTGGTAAAGATAGGAAGTTTTGCATCAAATCCACCGAAGATATCCGTAAACTGCGGCAGGATAAAGAGCGTCATGATCAGGCACACAATAATGAAAAAGATGCCGATAAAGGTGGGATAGGCCGACATGGCCTTGATTCTGCGCTGGAGCTTATCCGTGCGTTCCAGATAGTCCGCCAACTGTTTCAATGTGCTCGGCAGCTTACCCGACTCCTCGGCCACTTTGATCAGGCCGCAAAACATGACATTAAAAATTTTCGGGTGTGATTGTACCGCATCGGAAAAATTTTTACCGTCGTTCAGCTGCCCGACAATATCCTTTACCGCATGCCGCAGTGCGGGTTGTTCCACTTCCATACCGATGGTATCCAGGGCATCGCGCAGGGGCACACCGGCATTGACTGATATCGCCAGCTGACGACAGAAAATGGCCAGATCCCCCATTTTAACTTTGGAGGAAACGAAAATAGATTTTTTATCCGCCTTGCCCTTCTTCGGCTGTTTCGGTACGGCCTGTTGCTGCGTCCGGATTTCAGGCTTTGCGGTATCGGCCGAATAGAGATCCACCACCGTCAGCCCCTTTTTGCGCAAGACCTCAAGCGCTTCCAGCCGGGTTGCCGCATCGAGCGTCGAGCGCACCTCCTGCCCATCGTTATTTTTTGCAATATAACTAAAAGTTGCCATGGTTATCCTTTACATCAATCCATCTGGCATATGCTGATGGCTTCGCTAATCGTGGTTTCACCTCTCCGCACCCGGCCGAATGCATTTTCGGCCAGTGTTTCCATGCCACCTTTCACCGCAGCATTCTTCAACGAAATATCATCTACCTCGTTATGAACCATCTCCCGCAGGCCAGGTGTTACTTCCAAAAATTCAAAAATTGCCCGCCGGCCCTTCATGCCCAATTGGCGGCATTGATTACATCCTTCCCCACGATGATAGGTCCAGCTGTCGGCATCCGGACAGATGGGTCTAACCCATTCGAGTTCAGCGGCATCAGGTTGGTATTCTGTTTTGCAGTTCGGGCAAATGGTCTTAACCAGACGCTGTGCAATGACCAACCGCATCGTGGCTGCTGTCAGATAAGACGGTATACCGATATCCCGCATACGGCTGAAGGAAGAGGCGGCATCATTCGTATGAAGTGTACTCAATACGATGTGCCCGGTAAGCGATGCCCGCATGGCAATTTCAGCGGTTTCAGCGTCGCGGATTTCACCGATCATGACGGCATCCGGGTCCTGACGCAGGATGTGCCGGAGACATTCTGCAAAATTGAGGCCGATCGTGGGTCGAATGGGCATCTGATTAACCCCGTCGATCAAATATTCCACCGGGTCTTCCACGGTCTGAACATTCCGGGTTGGATCTTTCAGAATGCCCAGCGCACTGTAAAGCGTGGTGGTCTTACCGCTGCCGGTAGGCCCGGTTAACAGGACAATGCCGTTCGGCATATGTAGAATTTCTTTAAAGCGTTTCAGGTTCTGCCCTTCGAATCCGATATCCTCGAGATCAAGCACAAGGCTCTCTTTGTCAAGGATACGCATAACCACCTTTTCACCAAATACCAGCGGCATGGAAGAAACACGAACATCGATTACGCGGCCGGAAAATTTAAATTTAAAACGGCCATCCAACGGAAGGCGGCGTTCGGCAATATCCATTTCCGATAAAATCTTGATGCGTGTAATGATCGCTGAATAAAGACTCTTGGGCGGTGGCGTTACCTGGCGTAAAGATCCGTCGACACGTAACCTGACCGAACAGCTGCTTTCGCCCGGCTCAAAATGAATATCCGATGCGCCATCGCGTACCGCTTCCATGAGAAGCAGGTTCACGTATCGCACAACCGGGGCATCGTTAGCATGGACCAGCAACTGGTCCACGTCGCCCATGTTGGCTTCAAACTCGTCTTCCTCGGACGCCGCTTCAATATCGATAATATCCTGAAGCCCGGCTTCAACATAGGCCTCTTCTTTGTAGCACTTATCGATAATCGCCAGAATCTTACCTTCCGTACTGACGGCTTTATGGATTTCCAGCGAGGTCAGCGACCGCACGGTATCAACGGCATCCATGTCGAGGGGATTTTTCATTACCAGGGTAATGGAAATCCCCTCTTCCTTCATGAGAGGAATCAGGCCAAACCGGCGCGCCACTGATTCAGGAATCATGTCATACTCGGCGCGCTTCAGATGAAACTCCTCATCCAATTCCAGAAACGGAATATTGAGCAGTTCAGAGAACGTACGGGCAATATCATCGGAGGAGGCCAACTGCTCCTCGATCAGGATGTCCGTCAGCACCTGGCCGGTTTCTTCCTGGATGGTCAACGCCTTTTCCAGTTCCGTTGAACCAACCCGGCCACTGCGGATCATCATTTCACTTAATTGATCAGTAATCATTCCGTACTATCCCTTTCTTCTACTGCAAAGCGCTGCCCGTATTACAGTTCTACGGTGTCAATCACGTTGGTTTCCGGGGCGTCCATACTCTGTACGAGGGCCAGGATTTCTTCGTTTTCAGCTTGCGAGCGTGCTGCCTCATCCGCGCTGAGTTCTGCAGCGGGCTCTTCGGCCGGAGCAACCTCAACAGCCGGCTCGGCCTGGACTTCTTCTGCAACCGCAGGTTCTTCCGCGACTTCTTCCTGAGCTTCTTCAACAGCAGCTTCTGCAGCGTCTTCAGCAACTTCTTCATTTACTTCATTCACCAACGTCATGGCAGCTTCCTGCTCTTCCTTCTGCACCATGGATTCCGCAACATAGCCTTCGCGGTCGATGATGGTGGCCTGGATAAAGATCAGCAGGTCGATGGTTTGAACGGTCTTGATTTCACGACGGAACAGGCGGCCGATAAACGGAATGTCCCCAATGAAAGGAACCTTCTGGACTTCGAAGCTGTCACGCTGAGTCTGCAGACCTCCGATAACCGCTGTTTCTTTGGTTTTCAGCAGAATCTGGGTTTCGGCTTCACGCACATTCATAATCGGGTAACGGGTGGAAGAAGAAATATCGGTTGCCACCAGCTCTACCGATCCATCGGTAAATCCTGCAATTTCGCTGACTACCGGATGGACGACCATGTTGATATAGTCCCCATCAGAAATCTGCGGAAGCACGTTCAGCTGAATACCAATATTTTCATAGTAATCAAGACTGATGGAGGTACGGGCAACCGTGCTGCCGGTAGTATCGGATTCAATGATCGGATATTTCTGACCTACCAGCATGGCAGCTTCCTGGTTATCCAGGGTCAAAATGCGCGGTGCAGACAGAATATTAATGTCTTCGTCTTTCTGCTGAAGCTTGAACAGCATATCGAAACCTGTATCACCCAACGTAGCTGAGCTTAAACGGAGGCCGTTATTCTGATTAAACATACCTTGGGCACCGCCCTGAATAGTATCAGTAATCCCTTCTAAGGGATTCAACATATTACCGCCGCCATCAACAACAGGAGAAACAACCTCTGTGAGCGGAACACCTGCCACATTTTCAATGGCTGTAACGAAATCGAGCCCAATGTCGGAAAGATTATCGACATCGATTTCCAGGAACCGTGCTTCAATCAAAATCTGCCCGGGCACCTTATCGAGTTCTTCAATAATATCTGCAATCGCGGTCAATGATGCGGGTACGTCGGTGATTACAATGGTTTTACTCTTCTGGATCTGTTCCTTCTGGGCCCGTTCACGAACGCCCGCGGAAGAAGTTGATCTTCCGGCAGCACCTTTTCCGCCGAATTCCCAACCGGGAAGTCCTTTCGTGGAAAGAATAGTAAATTTGCCACGACTGGTAAGCTGAGCTTCACAAACATCTTTGATGTCGTAGGCATCCAGATATCTCAATTCAAAGACCTGGGAGGCCAAAGGTTCAATGCCCTCAACGGAAATGATATTTTCGAGGCGGCTGATCACAATCGTATCGCCTACAACGCGGTAACCAAATCCATAAGGTTTGAGGATAACGTCCAGGGCATTCTGCCACGGAATGTTGTTTAACCGGACATTTACGTTGTCGGAAACCACATCGGGGCCAACGACAATACTCTGTCCTGTCTGCAGGGAATAGGCCTTAAGTACTTCGGAAATATTCGCATCTTTTACGTTAATCGTAACCGTATCCGAACCCTCAACTTCAGGTGCCGCTTCAATGATCTGAGCGCCGGCCCCTTCTGAATCAGTCTGTGCCTGAACAACCTGACTCGTTGCAAACAAAGCGATCAACCCCATCAAGGACGCCGCGTTAATCTTATGTATGTACTTCATCATGGTTTTCTCCTTATTTAAACCGTACGCCCACTACAGCAACCTATGTGCCAACCTTCTTTCTTCAGGCAACTCGATCTTTCTTATTCAAGAAGCTTCTTTGCACAACCAACCCCCTGGCGCGTACAGTGCGATCCTTGATTGATTAGAGCCTTACCCTTTCACCGGAAATCCGCAAGACGGGCTATGGCTGAAAGAAATATGGGAATAACCCTTATGGGCTAATTGGGGAAAACAGAAAGCGTCCATCGGGGCATCCCCGATACCAATAAGCGAAACCCTGATATAAAAACACGGGAATAATCACATGGATTATTCCCGCCATAAAACGCGTATATAATTTATATATAAGGAGTTACATCTATTTATCAAGATGAGCGGTGCGATTCATTTTCCACCCAGTGGATGGCGCGCTGCATCAGTTCCGTACCGCTGCGTAACTGAAGCTTATCCTTAATGTGTGCCCGATAGGTTTCGATGGTTTTAACACTAAGGCTCAGTTGCTCGGCAATTTCGCGAGTAGAATTCCCACGTCCGATCAGATCGAAAACTTCCAGTTCACGAAGGCTGAGTGCATCGGTACCACTACGCTGTTTTTCCCCACGATTGCGAAAAGCCAGCTTTAACATTTGCGAAGACATCGTTTTGCTGACGTAAATTTCACCATCCAAAACCTTCTCAATCGCCTGGATCAAGGTATTTGACGCTGCCTGTTTCATCACATAGCCGCTTGCCCCCGCTTTCAACGCATGCTCGGCATACAGCGATTCATCGTGCATCGATAGCACCAGCGTTGGTATCTGCAGCCCCAGGTCATCAATCATCTTGATCAATTCCAGCCCATTGGAGTCTTCGAGGGAAATATCGACCAGTATCACATCCGGCGAAGCTTTCTGAATGGAAGGAAGCGCTTCATTCACGCTGCCCGCCTCCCCGCAGACTTCCAAGGCCTCTTCCTGTTCGATGAGTTTTATCAACCCCTGCCGGACAATGGGATGATCATCCACCAGGTACACCTGCTTTTTCTTGGACTTGGACTTCTTTGCTTGCTGTTTTTTATCCGTCGCCATGGGTTTTATACCTTCGTTTCCAATAGTTCATCGACTTCCAGACGGCAGATAACATTCGTCCCGCCATGTTCTGCTGGACCAACACTTAAATGCCCATCTATCGCCGAGGCCCGGTATTGCATGGTTTTCATGCCGATTCCACTCGAGTTCTCGGGAATGCCTTTCCACTGCCCATCATCGCTGATTTCCAGCTGAGGCATACCATTGACCCGGCAGACCGCAATCTCAATACGTGTCGCCTCGGCATGCCGAACCGCATTATTAACCGATTCCTGAGCAATTCGAAATAGATGCGTTTCAATGGCGCCGTCGGCAAATTCAACCGACTCATCCAGCGAAACTTCACACTGAAGCCCGCAACTATCCGCCGTAATCTGAGCCAGATCCTGCAGCGATGCAAATAATCCCCGGTGTACGATCTCCGACGGCATCAATCCCCGGGAAATCTGCCGAATCTGGTTGCTGGCATCATCCGCCAACTCTGATATCTGTGCCGCATCAGTATCCCCGGGGTTGCCATCGCGCTTTAAGCTGTTGGCCAGCGAACGACTCAAAAGACTGATGCCGGTCAGCAGCTGGCCAATGGAATCGTGGAGATCCTGCCCGATTCTACGGCGTTCCCTTGTGCTGATCTGAGTAATTTCCTCGTTAAAATGTGGACGGGTTACATCGCAAATTCCATACAGGGTACACTCATCCGGTACCGAATATTTTTTTACCTCAACATCCCGTTTTGAACCGTCCAAACACCGGAAAACACAACTCATAATCGATTCATTGGTATCCGGTGAGCATGAAGCAATCATGCCTAAGTCCGGCGCGGCAAACAGATCCGATAGATTCATGTCCATGAGGCTTTCAGATATATATCCAAAGGTCTCAGGCACCTTGGAGCTTGCTGAAAGAATAGTGCCGTTGCTGTCGGTCAGCACCAGACAAACCCGCTCTTCCGACAACGCACAGGTCGATGGCGGTCCTGCCGTATCCGGATCCGGTTTCGCGGTAGCCACCTGCAGGCAGGTAAAACGCCATTTACCCTTTTTTCTCTCATACGGAAGAACGTAAAGGTATTTGCTAGCCCCTTCCCCGTATGAAAAGGCCAACGAGGCCGGCTTCTGCGTTGCGATGGCCTCTTTAAACACGCAGCTCTCAAAAGCACGATCAGGATTCCCCAACAGCTTGAACCACTCTTCGGCTACAGGTTCAGTACGGGTTGAATTGAAATGATGGAGCAGCCGCTGCTTCTCATCGAAGACACAAACAATAACCTCAGCAATGCCGACCGGTGGCGGCAATCCCTGAATACTTTCTTTTTTTTTCGAAAAACCGAACATGCGCTCCCTTCATAGCACGGATACCCTACCGCAAACTGCCTTAACTGCATGTTGCGCGCCAATCTACCCCGAATGAGGCATCAGCGTCAACAATCCAACCAAGACTTGCGGAATATCAAGGAGCAAAAATCATTCCCCATTTGCCTTTTCATCGACATCACAGGGAATCATCATGATTCCAATTGATCGATAACCGGAGTTTCTAAAATGAAAAAACGTCGAGCCCCTTATAAAAGCCACGTATTCATCTGTACCAAAACCCGTGACAACGGAAAAAAATCATGCGGAGATGATGGGCACCCCGACCTGAAGTCCATCCTGAAGGATGCGGTCAAGGATCGCGGCTGGAAAGGCACGGTTCGCGTATCGGAATCCAGCTGTTTCGGAGTCTGTGCCACCGGCCCCAATATTATGATTTACCCGCAACAGGTCTGGCTTTCCGATGTCAGCATTGACGATGTGCCGGAAATCATGGACACCCTCGCGGAGATTGTCGGCTTTTAATCCGTCGCTTCTCCCGACGGATCAAAAAAGATAAACTCCAGCGTATATCCGTTTGGATCGAGGAAATAAAGACTCGCTCCATCCCAGCGCTCATAGGCTTCTTTAACGATTTTAACGCCTTTTTCCGTTAGATAATCCTGAAATTCAAAAACGGCTTTGGCCGACCCGGCCTTCAGGCCGAAATGCGTAAAGGCCTTCCCCCAGTTCTTCGGGCGCATGTCCGCATCGAACTTTGCAGCACCGCCCGGATACTGAATCAGAGCCATCACATCATCCGTCCCGAGCAGGAAAAAGGCATCCTTCTCCCGCCGTTCCGTCATCTTTAGACCCAGAACGTCCGTGTAGAAGCGGACCGACTCATCCAGATCCGCAACCGAAATCCCGAAATGACAAATCCCTTTAATTAAATCCATATCAAAAATCCATTTAAGTTCAGGGCCACTGCATACGCCCATTGCATTGAAAAGATCCTCGCAAAATACATCCTGCCCACACCAGCTTAAAGACAGACCGGCAGGAACAGCTACCAAATGAAATTGAGAAGGTCCCCGCTTAGCGCTATACCTTTTACAGCAATGTATGCCTCTCACCAGACCGATATCATTTTTGCCGCATTCAATGCGCGATATGCGCATTGTTCGTTCGGTGCACGCTATCTGTTGGCCAATATGGGTGATCTCCGGGACAGCAGCAAATTACTGGAATTTGATTTGCAGGTGCAGCCGCGCATTGCCGCGGAAAAGATCCTCGCGCATAATCCCCGGATCATCAGCATCGGCTGCTATATCTGGAACATTGATCTGGCCACCCAGGTCGCCGCCCTGCTCAAAAAGATCCGCCCCGACATCAAACTGATCCTCGGCGGCCCCGAAATCAGCTATCAGACCGAAGAGCAGGAAATATTTCAGTATGCCGATCACGTCGTCTGCGGCGAAGGCGAACTAGAGGTTCCGATGCTCTGCAAGAGCCTGCTGGAAGCAGGCGATACGATCGTACCGCCCGCTTCCAGCGGGCTTCCCAGAATAGTCCATGCGGAGCCGGTCGATGTTTCGCAGATTGAGTTACCCTACGATCTGTATACCGACGAAGATATTGCTCACCGGGCAATTTATGTCGAAGCTTCGCGCGGCTGTCCGTTCCGCTGTGAATACTGCATGTCATCGCTCGATTCGTGCGTACGTTATTTCCCCGAAGACAAGCTCTTTGCTGCATTTGGCAGTTTACTCGATCGCGGAGTGCGTAACTTTAAGTTTATTGACCGCACCTTCAATATTGATATTCCCTTTGCCCTGAAAGTGCTCTCTTTTTTCCGCGAACGCTATAAACCGGGTATGATGCTGCACTTTGAAGTGATTCCCAGCAATTTGCCCGACGAACTGATGACTGCAGTAGCCGAATGCCCTGATGGCATGCTCCAGTTTGAGATCGGTATTCAAACCTTTAACGAGGAAGTCGCTCACCGTATCCAGCGTCCGCTGAACATCGAAAAGATTGAAACCAACATGCGGCGTCTCCGGCAGGAAACCGGCGTGCATATTCATTCCGACCTGATTGCCGGACTGCCCGGCGAGGATCTTGAAAGCTTCGAAGCCGGATTCAACCGCCTGCTTGCGCTCGATCCACAGGAAATCCAACTCGGTATTCTGAAACGCCTGCGCGGCGCACCGATTGACCGGCATACGCAGGAATGGGATATGGTCTACAGTCCGCATGCGCCCTATGAAATTCTGCAGACCAGCCAGATTTCTTTTGAAGCAATGCAGCGTATACAGCGCTTTGCCCGCTACTGGAACCTCGTCGTCAACAATGGCCAGTTTATTTCAACCGCGCCGATGATCTGGCAGCAGGGCCGACAGGATGTCGGCGGTACAGTACCGCCCGCATCCTGCGGGCCCCAGAACCAAGAACCCGTACCGCCCGCTTCCAGCGGGCTCCCCGAAACAACGGGATTTAATCCTTATCAGGAAATCCACCAAACCCGCCGTAAAAACTATCCGCACTGGCTTCAGGAGGGTTGCACGTATTTCGTAACCTTCAGGCTTGCTGATTCCATCCCGCAACCTCGAATAACAGAATATGAGGAGCTTCGCCGGAAATGGATGGAACATCATCAACCACCTTATACCGATCAGAAGCAAAAACAATTTAGCGAACTGTTTTCTGAAAAAATCAACCAATGGCTGGATGAAGGAGCCGGTTCCTGCTGTCTGCGTGATCCGGAAATTTCACAAATCGTTGCGGATACCCTCCTGCATTTTGATGGCGAACGTTACGATCTGGATGAATGGGTTATCATGCCAAACCATGTGCATGCGTTAGTTAAGCCGATTAACAATCATGAACTTCCCGACATTCTACATTCCTGGAAATCATTTTCTTCAAGCCAAATTAACCGACAACTGAATCAATCAGGAAAACTTTGGCAGAAGGAATACTACGACCATATTGTACGAGACACAGATGAGTTATTTCGTATCCGTAATTATATTCGTGATAATCCGATGAAAGCCGGCATTCGCATATCCCATTCCTCAAGCCTGCTGGAAGCAGGCGATACGAGCGTACCGCCCGCTTCCAGCGGGCCCCAGAACCAAACCGCCGTACCGCCCGCTTCCAGCGGGCTCCATTCCCCTTTCGCTGAATTCATGAATTTCAGCGACTGGCTCTATGCTAAAACCAACACTACCGGAAACCTGCATATGGTACGCCTTGCCAAGCTATTGTTGGAATACCTATCTTTGGAAAAAGGAATCGACGAAAAAACGGTAGCCGAATCCCTTTGGCTCGACTACCAGCGCGGCAACCGGCCGGATGTTCCCGGCTTTCTGAAAAAGTTTGGATTTAAACAAGGCCGGCAGGTAATTGCGCCGCAGAGAAGCAATTTCGGCGATACAACTGTACCGCCTGCTTCCAGCAGGCTTCCCCGCCAG
Source organism: uncultured Verrucomicrobiota bacterium (assembly GCA_964486885.1). Lineage (GTDB taxonomy): Bacteria > Verrucomicrobiota > Kiritimatiellia > Kiritimatiellales > Pontiellaceae > Pontiella. The sequence continues at coordinate 92,684 of CAZAPF010000010.1, read as the reverse complement.
TTGCGGCACCTGAAATAAAACCTCCCAAGCACAAGAAGGAGACAATGACTGAAGAAAAAAACAATGGCGGCGGAAAACTGGACCTGCTGGTGGATCTGGCCGATGTGGAATATGTCTGCAACTGGATCCGCGATGCGCTGGATAAAGAACCGATCGAGGTGACCCAGCCCATGGCGGAAGAATCCCTGATCGAAACCTATTTTGATACCCTGCTCCAAGCTCAGATTGCGTGTAAAGCCCTGCCGGATGATTTGCCGGTCAAGTCGGCGGAGGCGCTCGAATATAAAGCCCAGGACTGGACTACTTTCTGGCAGCACCATTTCCAAACCATGGAAATCGGAGAAAATCTTCGTATTGTACCTGAATGGGAAAAAGCCCCGGATGACAACAAGATCAACATTATGATTAATCCCGGACTGAGCTTCGGCACCGGCGGACATTTTACCACCAAGTTCTGTTTGGAAGCCCTCGAAGAGGCCATAGCTGCTTTCAATCCGAAGACGATGATCGATGCCGGAACCGGCAGCGGCATCCTTTCTATCGCCGCCATCAAACTGGGCATCCCTGATGTCATTGCCTTCGACTTTGATCCCGTCTGCGTGGAACAGTGCAACGACAATGCAGCGCGTAATGGAATAAGTGACCAAATCCATTTTTTCCAGGCCGATGTGCTGGAGCCGGGCTGGGGAGCTAAACCAGCCGATATTGTCTGCGCAAATATTCTAACCTCGGTGCTGCTCGAAGCAGCTCCGCTCATCAAGCGGGCAGCCACGAAACGAATACTGCTCAGCGGTATCCGGGAAATCGAAGCGGACGCCGTAGCCGACACGTTTATTCAGATGGGGTGCAAAGAAGTCTCCCGCGATGGCGACGGCCAATGGTGCGGCATCGTGATTGATGTATAGAATTAAACACAAAGGCACGAAGAGCACTAAGACCAGAGAGATTGTCTTTATTACTTTGAGGCCTTGGAGCCTTCGTGTTTAAAAAAGGTCTGATTATGAAGAGTAAAAAGCGATCCAGAATCATCAGTACCTTAGATATATTCACCCTTGGTATTTTAATCGCGACCCTATTCGGATTTCTGAGCCGGTTGTGGTGGTTCTTTGATCTGTTCTCGCACTTCCGGGTGCAATACATGCAGCTTTGCCTGCCCTTGATCGGGATTGCGCTTTGGAAACGGCTCAACAAACGCGCTATTGCATGCGTGCTGCTGGCATGCGTGAACTATGCCTTGGTCCTGCCGCTCTACTCCGGGAAGCCGGCACCGGCGACATCAAAACCGGCCCGCGCCATGCTGATGAATATTCTGGCCATTAACGGGAATACGGAACAGGTACTGGAAGCCATTGAACAAGCGGATCCCGACCTGCTGTTGCTGGAAGAGGTGACGCCAATATGGGAAGACGAACTGAAGGTACTGAATTCCACTTACCCCTACAGGGTAGCCGAACCGCAGGAAGGCTGCTTCGGCATCATGCTTCTAAGCAAACACCCCATCAAAAACGGTACGGTTCGAGAAATCGGCAAAGAGGGCCTTCCTTCTATTACTGCTGATATTTATTTCCCGGATGGGGAAATCTCGGTGATCGGAACGCATCCCTTGCCGCCGGTGGGCGGCAGGTTTTCGAACAGCCGTAATGAACAGCTGGCCGCGCTTCCCGAAGTGGTTGTGAACCAGAAACACCCGGTCCTGCTGATCGGCGACCTGAATGTATCCCCGTGGACTCCGCACTTCAGCAATCTGATTAAAGAATCCGGACTCAAAAACAGCATGCAGGGCTTTGGCTTCCAGCCAACCTGGCCGGCACAGCTTCCCTTCCTCAAAATCCCGCTCGATCACATGCTTCATTCCGAGGGAATCACCATTCATAACCGGATGGTCGGTAAAAGTGTGGGATCGGATCACCTTCCGGTGATTGTGGATTTTACGGTCATGAGAAAGTAGACGATGCTTCCAGCTTCGTTGCGACAGAACGGCCTATGGACTTCGCATACGCAACGCGACTGGAAGTCGCGTCTACATTAATAAAATCCGCCGCCGTCCTGCTGGAGCATGCTTTCCGGAATTTCCGTCAGGAACCGGGAGGGATCGAGAAAAATCATGCCGCCGTCACGCTGTCGGCGCACCATCGGCGAGCAGAGGAACAGTTCATCTTCGGCACGGGTAACGGCCACATAAAACAGCCTACGCTCTTCCGCATCACCGGCTTCTTCAATCGACTTTTTACTGGGAAACATATCCTCATTCACAAACAGCACAAAAACCACTTTCCATTCCAGGCCTTTAGCCTGATGAACGGTGCTCAGGCGAATGGAGTCGCGGTCCTCTTCTTCGGCAGGCGCAGTGCCGCCGTCGGCATCCAGATTGGTCAGCAGAGCAATTTCCTGAAGGAATGATTCGGTCGATTCAAACTTTACGGTGAAGTCGATCAAGCCATCGATGTCCTCCTGCCGGAACTTATGATTGTCGAAGTTTTCAACCATGTATTCTTTATAAAAGGCCTTCACAAACCGAAAGATTACTTCGCCCGGATCGTTGGAAAGATTTTCCTCCCGATACGCGATAAATATGTCCTGTATCTCTTCCCAACCTTCTTTCGCAGCGGCAGGCAACGCCGCAAGCACGTCCGCACAGGTTTCCGGGCGTTGCAGGTTCACGCGGCTTCCCAGCTTCTTAAAGATTTTAGCGGCCGTTTTCGCTCCAACCTTTGGAAACAGTTGAACGAGACGGGAAAACGCCAGTTCGTTCGCTGGGTTAATTAATAACTGCAACAAGGTGCAAACGTCTTTGATGTGCGCCTTTTCGAAAAAGCGGACACCCGAAGTGAGGGCATATGGCATACCCGCCCGGTTCAGTTCCATTTCCAGCTCCATGGCATGGAAATGTGAACGATAGAGTACACACATTTCTGAAAACGGGATCCCGCCCCGGTTCAGCTCCCGCGCTTTTTCAATAACATAACGGGCCTGCACCGAACCATCACGCACCTTGGCTAAATGCGGCATGGCATGACTTTCCCGTACCGCCTGAAGCTCCTTTTGAAACTGGTCCGGATTGCCTGCAATCACTTCGTTAGCTACATCAAGAATTTCCGGCGTACTGCGATAGTTGGTCTGCAATAGATATTTAGTCGCATCAGGAAAATGATCTTCAAATCGAAGGAAATTTTTAAAATCAGCTCCTCTCCAAGAATAGATACTTTGAAAATCATCCCCGACCACCATTAGATTTCCGTGCTTCTTAATCAACAAATGAACCATTTCTGCTTGGATAGTATTTGTGTCCTGATATTCGTCTACAAGGACATATTTGAATTCTTCCTGATAGAAAGAGCGGACATCTTCGTTTTCTACTAATAGTTTGTGGGCATAAATCAGCAGATCATCAAAATCCATGGCGTTGGAATCTTTTTTCCGCTGCTGGTAGAGATTATGGGCCTTGATGACATCGCCGGAATCTACATCGGAATGCTCGAACGCCTCATCGACCGCCACAGTCAGGTCCCCCATGCGACCGCTAACCACCCCGAACAGGCTCAATAGGACCTCCGGCTTGGGAAAATGTTTCTTTTCCACTCCGATTTCATCGATACAGCTTCGCATCAGCTTTTTGGAATCGTCAGAATCAAGAATCGAGAAATCGCGTCCAAATCCGACCCTGCTTGCCTGAGTGCGAAGAAGGTAGTTTGCAAAATGATGAAAGGTTCCGCTGAACCTACTTGTAAATGGATGCCCAATTAAATCTTCAGCACGAATAAGCATTTCCTTTGCTGCTTTATTCGTAAATGTAAGCAATAAAATCCGCTTAGGATCTACTTGTTCTTCCCTGACAAGATAAGCCAGCCGGTGAATCAACGTGCGTGTTTTACCGGTTCCTGCGGCCGCAATAACCAATGAGGCCCCATCGGGCGCGGTTGCGGCGGCAAACTGCTCATCGTTGAGATACTTCCTGAGTTCTTCTTTGAAATTCATGCGCGGGAATCTAGCGGAATGTAGACGAGGCTTTGCCCCCACGTGGGGATTGAATGTGGCGGAGACCCCCCCACAACGGGGGCAGCCGGC
>CAZAPF010000010.1:11094-88609 GCA_964486885.1 uncultured Verrucomicrobiota bacterium | reverse complement strand
CGTATGAATGGTCCCTGCTCCACCGCAACGAGGCTGGAAGCCTCGTCTACTTTATTCCTGCTCGTCGGTGAAGCGGCGGAGGGTGATGGGATCGAGGGTTTCGTCGAGACTGATGTCGACGGTATTGAGCATTTCATCCGTAACCAAATCCTGCACGAGGCCCAGATCTTCGGGCGAGGAGCCATCGGTAATCATCAGGTCGTAGATTTTTTTGGCGGTAACGTGCTCGGGTGCCTGCAGCAGCGCATAGCCGTCCTGCCCTTCTGATGCAACAGAACCCAACAAGCTCGCTCGGGACAGCACCTCTATAACCTCGTTCATCAGCCGGATCGGAATATTATTGTCGCGGGCATACGTCGCAGTTTTTACCGCTGCTTCTGAACCCTGGAAGATGCGGACGGCTTCCTGCATCAGGGAATAAGCCACCCAGAGTTTGGATACCATGCTGGCACGAACGGCGGCCTGCTCTTCGGCATAGGTATCGCGGTTCTGGATCGCAAAGGCCAGCTCGGCACCAAACAACAGAATGGTCCAGTTTAAATGCAGCCAGAACAGAAAAATCGGAATCGAAGCAAATGAGCCGTAGATGGCATATTTCTGAAACAGCGTTGTGCTGAATTTCAGAATGATATACTGCACTAGAATGACTAGAATGGCACTCGTCAGCCCTCCAGAGGCCGCCGGTTTAAACCCTACTTTTGTATTGGGTAAAAACATGAACACCGCAACAAAAGCCAGAGCCAGAATCAACACCGGAGCGATTTGTATAAGCAATGTAATCGCAGGCCCTAACCAACTGACTTTCCCTGCAAAAGCCAAAATTGCAGCCGACCCCGCATTGGAAACGAGCATCAGGGCCGGGGCAATTACGAGTACGGAAAGATAGTTCCTGATTTTGTCGGAAATGCCGCGCGAGGCCTGTACACCCCAAATCTGATTAAAGGATTCCTCAATACCACTTAACAACTTGAAGATGATGACGAGAAACAGCACCCCCCCCACAGCTCCCAGTGCCGCAGGATTAATGCTTTGTACAATCTCCAGCAGATTATGGATAAATTCCTGTATCCCTTCGGGCATTTCAGCCGATGCCTTCAGAAGAGATTCTTCAGCTTTTGTGAAGCCTATGGCTTTCCCGATGGAAAATAGAATAACCAAAAAGGGAACCATGGCCATTAGCGTGGCATAGGTAAGTGCGGAGGCGTGGAGTTTGCAGTTGTCTTCCTTCACCCCTTTAAGCACGAGGTGAACCACGCGAAGGGTCTCAACGCCAAAGGCCCGCAATTTTGAATCGTGCACGAGGTCAATCCGCCACAGGTCGTGCTGCAAAAAATTCAGGAAGCGTTTTATGCGTTCGATAAACTGTCCCATGGCCTGTTCTCCTGCGGTTCCATCAACGGAAGAACTTTATACCAATCCGGAGTGCGGTGGCAACCCGAGGGCGACACCGCTTTTCATGCGAAAAAAGCGGCATGGCCGTTCAGTTCCTGCCGCACTCCAAACGTTCCTAGAAAGAGATCGATGCGCCGGCATAGAACCCGCTTTGTACGTCCACCACACCTTCATCCCACAGCCAGCGATAGCCGCCACGCAACATAAGATGCCGATATCCGGCGGCGACCGACAGGTCATAATCACGGATCAATATCTCTTCCCAGCGATACCAGGCCGGCCGGAACTCCACGCCCATCCAATCCACGGGATAATATTTAAGCCCGAAAGTTAGGGCGCCGGAACTGTCGTCCTCTTCAATATCGCCCGTATGCGTGGCTACTCCCACGCCAAAATTCACCTCGAAAGTGCCCGGCACAAAATCCGGGCGGGCACCGCCATAACGCAGCACGGCATAATACTGGCGGACATCGAGCCTGAAATCGGTAGTGTCTGTGTATTGGGTCATGCGGCCGTGAAATGCAACCAGCTTGTAGCCTGCCTCAATCCGGCCATCGTGGGCATCCACCCCATCCGCCCACTGAAAATTATAATCGGCGCGGAAATAAGGTGCGGTTGTCTGACCGAGCTCATGCTGTGGATACAGCGAGTACGGCTCATCCGCCCAGCCTTCTTCTTCGGCCGTCATAGCTCCGGCGGGATCATCATGCCGATAGGCAAATGGCGCCAGAACCAGCCAGCTCCAGAAGTCGGATGCAAAACTACCGGAATAGTCACTTTCAGTTGAAGGATAGCTGCCGGATCCGAACGGTGCTGTCGCCGCATGGGAGTGCCCCGAATTAGAGTCCTCCCGCTCACTCTTCTTTTTTTTAGCGGAACGCTTTTTGACGTCCTGTTCCCGCTCCTGTAATCCGCCGAAAGCAGAACACGCCAGCAAAACTGCCAGCGTGCTCAATCCAGTTCGAATGTGCAACGAAGTCATGTGCTATCCCTTCAGCACCGCTCCGTTACTGGCATTGGTAGCCATCTTGGCATAGCGCGATAACCAGCCGGTCGTAAAGCGCGGTGCAGGTTCCTTCCAATCCTTCCGACGTTCTACAAGCTCTTCGTCGGACAGCTGGACAGCCAGTTTGTTGTTCGGAATATCAATTTCGATGATATCGCCTTCACGGATCAGGCCGATCGGGCCACCTTCTGCGGCTTCCGGGGAGATATGACCAATACAGGCACCGTGTGTTCCGCCGCTGAAGCGGCCATCGGTAATCAGGGCAACGCTGTCGCCGAGCCCCTGCCCCATGATGTAGGACGTCGGCGCGAGCATTTCCTGCATGCCGGGACCACCTTTCGGCCCTTCGTACCGGATAACCACCACATCGCCGGCTTTCACCTTGTCGGCCAGAATGCCTTCGCAGGCTTCTTCCTGTGATTCGAAAATTACGGCAGGCCCGGTATGAACCAGCATTTTCGGATCCACGCCGGCGCTCTTCACCACACAGCCGCCTTCGGCCAGGTTGCCCCAGAGAATGGAAAGGCCGCCAGTTTCGCTGTAGGCATTTTCAACCGTGCGGACACATTCGAGATCCTTGCTTTCAGCTTCGGCAATATTTTCACCGAGTGATTTGCCGGTTACCGTCGGACAATCGAGATTCAGCAAGCCATCCTTTTTCGCAATTTCAGCCAGAATGCCGCTGATGCCGCCGGCCGCATGCACATCTTCAATATGGTAGTGCGAAGAAGGAGAAACCTTACAGATGTTCGGACATTTTTTGGAGACCGCATTAATACGGTCGAGATCGTACTCCACGCCCGCTTCCTGTGCAATGGCCAGGGTATGCAGAACCGTGTTGGTGCTTCCGCCCATTGCCATATCGAGAGCAAAGGCGTTGTCGAGCGATTCCTGCGTCACGATATCACGCGGCAGCGGACCATCGGCATAGGCCATTTCAACCGCACGCTTAGCTGCATCCTTCCACAACTGATGACGATCCGGGTCGATGGCCAGCAAGGTTCCGTTGCCCGGAAGGGCCAGGCCGATCGCTTCGCACAGACAGTTCATCGAATTGGCGGTAAACATGCCGGAGCAGGAACCCTGACTCGGGCAGCCTTTACATTCGAGCTCTTCCAGCTCTTCATCGGTAATCTTACCCTGCTTGTGCGCGGCAACGCCTTCGAATACGCTGATCAGATCGATCACTTCACCGTCTTTCGTTTTTCCGGCTTTCATCGGGCCGCCGCTGGCGAAGACGGTCGGAATGTTTGCGCGCATGGCACCCATAATCATTCCGGGTACAATCTTGTCGCAGTTGGGGATACAGATCATGGCATCGAAGGCATGGGCACCGATCATGGTTTCCACCGAGTCGGCAATCAGCTCGCGGCTGGGCAGGGAATATTTCATGCCTGCGTGCCCCATGGCAATACCGTCGCAAACGCCGATCATGTTAAACTCAATTGGAGTTCCGCCCGCCTCGCGGACCGCCTGCTTAACCAGTTTCCCCACCTGATCGAGATGCGCATGACCGGGAATTACTTCGTTGAACGAGTTACAAATGGCGATAAACGGCTTCTTGATATCATCCGAAGACATTCCCGTTGCCCGCATCAGACTGCGGTGAGGAGCCCGTTCTATTCCTTTTTTCGTTTTGTCGCTGCGCATAATTCTGTCCTTTTTCTCAAATGAATAATCGCGGCATCCTACCAAAGCATGGGTTGAAGTAAATACCCGCCCACAAAGAAAGCCGGTACAAAGAACGGCACCTGCAACAATTTAAAGAGACAGTACCACAGCTATTCTGGGTCCACTGCCGGAGTTTAAATTTGTGGAAAAGTGAGCATATCCTACTTCCAACCCCAATTCGCGCTTTCCTACCGGGAAATATGCTCCAGCCTTGATTCCGGACAGCACGTAGGGATCAATAACAACCTCAGTAATTCCCCAACCAAAATAAGGAACCAGCTCAACGACCAGATGCTCTCCGAATCTGGCGACAAAACCCGTCTGAACCATGAGCCCCCACGCCGACCGGTCATAATCGTCCCCCGCCTCGTCCACTCCCGTATGATTGGCAAAAAACATGCCGCCCCCAAGCAACCACCCACAGCGGCTCCCGTCTGCCAGTCCAGATCGCTTAACCACAAGTGCCTCCAACTGGAGGTCGGGGCTTCCGTCATCTTTTTCGTATTCGCCGTATTCATCGGAATCTTTTTCGACTCCGGGTGCAGTCCCGGCAGATAGGCGCAAGAACCATTCCCTGGGCTTATTCTGACTATTACCCGCCTGAGATTTCGCAATGCCGAGGCGCTCCTCAGTCATATTGAGTCCTTTTAGCGCATCGGCGTCACCAGGTTTATAAAATAAAGCCGTCGAGAAACACGCGCGGGCTTTTTCAAGGTCTCCCTGCTTAACAGCATCCACACCTCGCTGATACGTATTTATGTAGGCAATATTGTCCTCGGAAACGGTAACAGAACAAAATGAAAGCAGTATCAAACCCAATAGAACAAACCTTCCGAGTGTCTTCATGATGCATCTCCATTCGCTTCACCACTGAATGACCAGAGCTGCCCCTTTAAAGGACATCCCCCTTCATTTAATACATGCGAATTTTAGATGAGAGTTATCCTCAAAAAGTGCGACTTATTTTTGCCCAACGCATTCTCCGTAGAGGAAAGATGCATTTGCATCGCAGGTATTCAATGGAGGATATGCACCTTAATGTGCCTATCATTACTCATTTGATGGTCATCGCCGGGCTGGAAACCTTTTCGACTATGCATTCACGAGATGGCCGACTTCAAATCCGGCATCTTCGATCATCTGTTTGTCGGCATTGAAGTCCTGTCCCCCGGTGGTGAGATAGCCGTTGGTGAACATGGAGTTAGCCGGATAGAGCGAAAGCGGCTGGAGATCACGCAGACAGGTTTCGCGTCCGCCGGCAATGCGGACTTCGCTGTAGGTCAGGATAAAGCGGAACATAGCCAGTGTACGCAGGCAGTCGTTCGGGGTCAGACGCTCCTGTCCTTCCAGATCGGTTCCTTCTCTTGGGTCCAGGAAGTTAATCGGGGCAGAGTCGGTTTTGAGTTCCTTAAGCATCATACCGAGATCCACTCGGTCTTCGAGGCTTTCGCCCATGCCGATAAGCCCGCCGCAGCAAAGGTCCAATCCGACTTTCTTGACCGTCTTGGCGGTTTCGACGCGGTCCTCGAATTTATGCGTGGAGCAGATCGAGGGATAAAAATTCGCAGAGGTTTCGAGGTTGTGGTTAAAGCGATCTACACCCGAATCCTTCAAACGTTGCGCTTTGTCTTCCGTCAGAAAGCCCATGGAAGCACAGAGTTCGAGCTGCGGATTCTGTTCTTTAATTTTGGCCGCTGCTTCACAAATCGTCTGCATTTCACTTTCGGACGGCGCGCGGGAGCTGGTCACAACGCAATATCGGAGCGCTTCCATGTCCATGGCATCCTTGGCGCCGGCCACGATTTCATCGGCCGATTCCATCGGATATTCCTCAACATCCGTCGCAGCGGACTTCGACTGGCTGCAGAAGGAGCAGTCTTCAGGACAGGCCCCGCTCTTGGCATTTTTCAGTACGTGAAGACTGACCTTCTTGCCGAAAAAGTTTTTACGGATCAGATAGGCGGCCTGCAATACATCCAGTAATTCATCGTCGGACGACTTGAGCACGGCCAATGCCTCGTCGCGGGTAATCGGCTCGCCGCCATCCAAAATTCTGTTTGCCAGTGCTTTCCAATCCATAGGGGTATTCTCCGTTGCAAATAAAGCGCTGAAGACTAGTTATGCCGCCTTGGAATGTAAATGAGTACTGCGTCTAAATTAGCGCCTCAACCGACAGCTCCAAAGCCGCCCGCGTTGCGGTATCCAACGCCGGCATTTCAGCGGCCGTAATGGCGGAGCGGTAATCCGCAATATTCTTTGCTCCCATACAGATCGTATGCGCCCCGGGATGATCCAGAATCCAGCGAATGGCAGCCTGTCCCAAGGTCATACCTTCCGGCAGGCAATCGGCCAGCACGGCAAAACGGGTGTAGTCCTCGTCTTTGCACCAGTTTGACCGGTTATCGTCTGCACGAAACTCCGGACCCTTTTTTATATATTTTCCACTCAAACGCCCTTGCGCCATTACACCGCGCAACTGCGTCCCAATCTGATTATCCTGCGCCAGCTTCCAGATATCGGCATGTTCATCGAGCAGATTGGTTGCAAACTGGACCACCTCAACCGAATTAGCAGCCAGCATTTTTTCCAGCAAATGAATATTATTGGTCGAGATTCCATAGGAACGGATTTTTCCCGCCGCCTTTGCCGCCTCAAGAACCGTCCGGCCCTCCTCGATATCCTCATACCCGGGAGCGCAATGATAGAGATAGATATCGATATAGTCCGTGTCCAGTCGTTTTAAGGAGCTTTCCAGACTCGGCATAATCGTTGACGGAGATGAATCGTCCTCCCGGGTATTATTTTCACCAACACGGTAACCGAACTTAGTCGAAATCACCCACTGGTCGCGCCGGCCCTTCAGCGCCTCGCCGACACGCCGCTCGGACTCACCCGCGCTGTATTGCTCGGCCGTATCGATTGCGTTAACGCCCAGATCACCCAGTTCATGAATCATCCGGATCACATTTTCTTTTCCGGGATCAGGGTGACCGTCCGGCTGTCCGTCAAAAGAAAGCGGCCCGCCCAGCTGCCAAGCTCCGATTGTGATAGGAGATACGGAAATTCCTGTATGACCTAATATCCTGTGTTCCATAATTTACCTTTGCGTATTGCGTATTGCGTATTGCGTATTGCGTATTGCGTATTGCGTATTGCGTATTATCGGTCTGCCGAACAGGTGCTCGTCATCAAGCAATACGTAGTACGCAATACTCAGTACGCTATATTTTTTTGGCCTGAAGCTCTTCCGGCAGTGTTAATTGGTGATAATGGCAGATGGCAATGGCCAGTGCATCGGCGGCATCTTCCTGGGGTTGCTCGGAAAGGTTCAGCAGACGCATCACCATCTTCGCAACCTGATCCTTCTGGGCGGCACCGGTTCCGACAATGGCGGATTTAACTTTGCGCGGGGAATGCTCAGTAATATCCAGCCCCTTCTTTGCGCAAGCCGTAATTGCTGAACCTCTTGCCTGCCCCAGCACCATGGCCGTTTTGGCATTCTTGGCAAAAAATGCGCCCTCGATTGCGGCGCAATCGGGGGCATGCTCATCGATCAAGTCCGAGATCGAATTAAAAATATTTTCAAGACAGAGCGAATGCGGAGCACTGGGTTTATTCCGAATGCGGCCATAAGCCAGCGCCCGCATTTCAGAACCCTTGACTTCAATAATCCCCACGCCTGAAGACCGCAGGGAGGTATCGATACCCAGAATCCTAATTGGCTTAACTGCCATTTTAACACTCGCTTCGCTTAAGACTCTAAGAACTCCAAGATTCTAAATTTCGTGTCCTTAGGCAATTGCTCCTCAATTGTGTGTTTAATTATTCCGCTTCGAGCTGGGCGGCGACTTCGTCGGAAATATCAAAGTTGGTGTAAACATCCTGAACATCGTCGAGTTCTTCGAGAGCATCGACAAAGCGCATGATGGACTGGGCCTGGCTCAGCTCGGTCACTTCCACCACCAGATCCGGAATCATGGTCAGCTCGGACTCTGCCATATCAATGCCCGCCTTGGTGATGGCATCGGAGACGGCATCATAATCAGCAGGTTCGGTGATGACTTCAAACTGCTCACCTTCGGTCTTCAAATCTTCAGCACCGGCTTCGAGCACTAGATCCATCAGGGTTTCTTCATCCGTGAGGTTCTTATCGATAAAGATCTGGCCCTTGCGCTGGAACATACGACTCACCGCGCCCTGGTCGGCCATATTGGCACCGGCCTTAGTGAACGCATGCCGCACTTCAGAGATTGAGCGGTTCTTGTTGTCGGTCAAAACTTTCACCACCACGGCAATACCCCCTGCGGCGTATCCTTCGTAGGAGCCCTCTTCCAGCTTACCGCCTTCGAGTTCACCCGTACCTTTCTTGATGGCTCGATCAATATTATCCTTCGGCATGGAAACGCCTTTGGCTTTTTGTACCAGTGCGCGCAGCTGAATATTGTCATCCACATTCCCGCCGCCGGCCCCTGCCGCTACCATAATTTCCTTGGCGAGTTTGCTAAAGACCTTACCGCGTGCGGCATCGGCTTTACCCTTCTTATGCTTAATGTTTGCCCATTTACTATGTCCAGCCATGTCTAAACCTCCACTAACTTAATTCGTAGCATGGGCTTCCAGCCCATGACTCACGGGCAAGATGCCCGTGCTACACTATCCTATCTTGACCTGAGCGAAGCCGCGCTTTCCGGAGCGGATAATCATTCCCTCCTCAGGAGTGATCTGTGCACGGTCATCGGTAACCTTTTCATCGTTGATCCTTACGGCGCCCTGCTTGATGAGCCGGCGGGCTTCGCCGTTGCTCTTGCAGAGCCCGGCCTGCACCATCAGGCTCAGCAACCCGATTGCTGCTGGCGGCAAGACCACTTCCGGAATTTCGTCCGGCAATTCTTTCTGCGCAAAAACGCGCGTAAATTCTTCCGAAGCATGCTTCGCCTCTTCCTCGCCGATGAAGCGGGCGACCACTTCCTGGCCGAGCATATCCTTGACGGCACGGGGATGCAGCTCTCCACTGGCCACTTTGGCGTGTGTCTCCTGCACCTTGTCCTTCGGCCAACAGAGGATATATTCAAAATATTTCCACATCAGGTCGTCCGGCACACTCATGAGTTTACCGTACATATCGCGCGGAGCTTCATCGACGCCGACATAGTTGTTCAGGCTCTTGCTCATTTTCTGAACACCGTCGAGGCCCTCGATCAGCGGCAGCGTCATCACACACTGCGGCTCCTGCCCCATAACTTTCTGCAGCTCGCGACCGAGCAGCAGATTGAAAAGCTGATCCGTACCGCCGAGTTCAAGGTCGGCCTCAACCATCACAGAGTCATAGGCCTGCACGAGCGGATAGAGAAACTCCACAATCGAGATCGGCTGATTGGCGGCATAGCGCTTGGAAAAGTCGTCGCGTGCCAGCATCTGAGCCACGGTCACGTGGGCGGAAAGACGGATTACGTCATCAAACTTCATTTCCCCGCACCATTCGGAATTGAAGCGGATTTCGGTCTTTTCCTTATCCAGAATCTTGAAAATCTGTTCCTGATAAGACTGGGCATTGGCCGTTACCTGCTCTTTAGTCAGCGGCTTACGGGTTTGTGACTTGCCGGATGGGTCGCCGATCATGCCGGTAAAGTCGCCGATAATAAATACAACCGTATGCCCGGCATCCTGAAATTCGCGCAACTTGTTCAGCCCGACCACGTGGCCGAGGTGAATATCCGGAGCCGATGGATCGGCGCCATACTTAATCCGCAAACCACGGCCTTCAGAAGCTGCCTTTTCGAGTTTTTTCTTCAGGTCGTCACGGTTGATAAAATCAACGGAACGGGCCGACAAGAAATCCAATTGTTCTTCAATATTCATATTTATATCCACTGCTCTACCGAGATTAAATCTCACCCGTTCGTTTCACTCACTTAAGGCACAAAGCCGCAAAGAATACTTTCTTCGTGTCCTTAGTGACTTCGTGAGAGAATAATTCCCAGTAAGAAAGCGCGCATTTAGCCATAAAGCCGAAGGAAAGTCACAAAAAAACCTGCCCGGAAATCGGACAGGTTTTTTGTGCTGAAGAAGCGCAGAGCTTACTCGCTCTTCTCTTCTTCGTCTTCTTTCTTGGCCGCATCGCCGGGATGCCACTCTTCGAGCTGGTCGCCAAATGCGTTATCAAACGCGCCGGCGAGGTTAACGAGTTCTGCTCCAGGCTGCAGGCCTTCGAGCATTTCTTCGCGTACTTCGAAGTCTTCGTCGTCCACCTTAGCGGCTTTGACGCTGAGTCCGATGCGGTGCTCAACCGGATCCACCTTAACAACACGGGCTTCGATGGTGTCGCCGACGTTCATGACGTCTTTAACACGCTCGATGTGGTCGTCGGAGATCTGGCTGATGTGCACGAGGCCATCGATGCCTTCTTCGATTTCGACAAATGCGCCGAAGGAAGAGATCTTGGTGACGAGGCCGTTAACCTTCGCGCCGATCGGGTAGCGGTCAACAATACCGGCCCATGGATCGTCCTGAGCCTGCTTGAGGCCGAGGCTGATGCGCTGGTTGTTGGAATCGATTTCGAGCACAACGGTTTCCACTTCTTCGCCCTTCTTGAGGACTTCGGAAGGATGGTTGACCTTGCGGGTCCAGGACATGTCGGACACATGGATCATACCGTCAACGCCTTCTTCGAGCTCAACGAATGCGCCGTAGGAAGTGAAGTTACGAACCTTACCCTGTACGAGCGATCCGATCGGATACTTGCCGGCAACAACTTCCCATGGGTTGTCTTCGGTCTGGCGCATGCCGAGGGAGATCTTCTTGTCTTCGGTGGAAACATTAAGAACAACCGCGTCAACTTCGTCACCGACGTTCAGCACGTCAGCAGCGCGTTGGATACGCTTGGTCCAGGACATTTCAGAAACGTGAACGAGACCTTCAACACCTTCTTCGAGTTCAACGAACGCGCCGTAAGGAGCGAGGTTGACGACTTTACCGTGTACACGGGCGCCGATCGGGAAGCGGGACTCAATTTCTTCCCATGGATTATCCATGGTCTGCTTGAGGCCGAGGCTGATACGTTCTTTTTCGAGATCGATTTCGAGGATCATCACGTTGAGCTCGTCGCCCACCTTCAGGATTTCCGAAGGATGGTTGATGCGGCCCCAGGTCATGTCAGTGACATGCAGGAGACCATCGATGCCGTCGAGATCGACGAATGCACCGAAGTCGGTGATATTTTTGACCTGACCCTTGCGGAGCTGGCCAGTCTGGATTTCCGCCAGAATCTTACGGCGGGAATCGCGGCGGGACTCTTCGATGAGTTCGCGGCGGGATACAACGATGTTTTTGCGCTCAAGGTTAATCTTGAGGATACGGAACTCATAGGTCTTGCCCATGTGTTCTTCAGGATTGCGGACCGGAGTAACGTCGAGCTGGGAGCCTGGCAGGAACGCGTCCACACCAACGTCGACAATGAAGCCGCCCTTAACGATGTTCTTGATGGTGCCTTCAACGATGCTGCCTTCTTCGCATTCGTTAACGACGTAGTCCCAAGCACGTTGCTGTTCTGCACGGCGCTTGCTGATGACGATCATGCCATCTTTGTCCTCGAGCTGTTCGAGGAATACTTCGACTTCCTGTCCGATCGGATCTTCTGCGAGATCTTTGAATTCGTTGGTGTCGATGATGCCTTCGGATTTATAGCCAATGTCGATGAGCACGTCGCCATCGTGGACACTGATAATTTTACCGGCAACGATAGACCCTTCGGTAAAGTTCTTAAGGGTTTCGTCGTACATTGCTTCCATGGCTGCGTTATCCACACCCATGTCTGAGTTAGTTGTTGATTCCATGTTTAAAGCGGGAACACGCGCTCCCTGACCTTTTGTTTAGTTTTTTATCTCAACGATCGAAGCGCCAGCCACCCGGCCGGAACACACCTCTCCCGTAAATGAGCGCGCCATAATAGACGTATCCCCCTGTCATGCAAGCTGTAAATCGTTAATTTCCAACGGCTGGAATAACGATTGGAGAGCACGAAATACGGTCTGTATGATTGGCGGTTAGTCGGGAATTACGGCATTGACGAGTTCGCCGCCGTTTTCATAGTCCGAAATGTTTTCAAGCGTGGTTTTTGCAATGGCCGAAACGGCTTCTTCCGTAAAGTAGGCCTGATGGCCGGTAATCACGACATTCGGAAAGGTCGTCAGACGGGCAAAAACATCATCCGTACGGATTTCGAAGGTTTTATCCTCAAAAAACAGCTCTTCCTCTTCCTCATACACATCAATGCCGAGATAACCGATTTTTTCCGACTTCAACCCTTCGATGGCCGCTTTGGCATCGATCAGCGCACCGCGACTGGTATTGATGATCATGACGCCCTTTTTCATCTGGGCAATAGCATCATTATTCACCAGATGGTAGGTATCCTTGAAGAGCGGGCAGTGCAGCGAAACGATGTCGGATTGCGCAAAAAGCTTGTCCCGATCGACATATTTCACGCCGGATTTATCCTTACAGACCGGATTTTCAAATTTGTCGTGTGCAATGATCTTACAGCCAAATCCATGAAGGATGGCCGCCACGCATTCTCCGATCTTTCCTGTACCGATCAGGCCGACGGTTCGGTTGCGCATATCAAACCCGAGCAAGCCATCCAGCGCAAAGTTACCTTCCTTCACCCGCGAATTGGCCCAGTAGATTTTACGGTTAAGCGCCAGCATCAAGCCCACAGTATGCTCGGCTACAGCATAGGGCGAGTAGGCCGGAACACGAACCACGGATACGCCCAGCTCCTTGGCACTCTTAATATCCACATTATTAAATCCGGCACAACGCAGCGCAATCAGCCGGGTTCCCTGAGCGGCCAGGGCAATCAGGATCGATGCGTCCACCTGATCGTTCACAAACACGCAGGCACAATCATAGCCTTCGGCCAACTTTAGTGTTTCACGCCCGAGGCGCGTTTCAAAATAGGTGATTTCATGGCCAAACTTTTTATTGTACTCATCAAAAAAGCGGCGGTCATAGGGCTTGGCACTGAAGAATGCGATTTTCATTTAAATTCCTGTTTTAAGAATCAGTTCGGTTAATTAAGCCGAACCAATAATGGATGATTTTTATACATGCGACCTTAAATAAGAACTATCACGGTCGTGATCTTAACGGTGGCGCGCTTAAAAGTTACAAATGATGCTTCCAAAACCGAAAGCATCCGCTATTTCCTATTTCCAATCTTCTGAAAGGGAAATATGAACTACGTTTTGCAGGTTTTATTTATTTTAGTGCTGATGACCATCGGCTATGTCGCACGGAAACGCGGTGTCGTGAGTGCCGTGGGCACGAGCGAAATGGTTCGCGTACTGATTGCCATCATCTATCCCTGCCTGATCTTTTCCTCGGTCACCAAGCTGAATGCCCAGGAACTGGCAGCCAACTGGATTATGCCGGTGATGGCCATGGCCATTGCCGGAACCGGCCTGGTTCTAGGCCTGATTTCGCTCCGCTTTATCAAAGGGGTTGACCAGCAACGAGCCAGTGCTTTTCTTTTT
The DNA here is from genome assembly GCA_964486885.1 of uncultured Verrucomicrobiota bacterium. GTDB lineage: Bacteria > Verrucomicrobiota > Kiritimatiellia > Kiritimatiellales > Pontiellaceae > Pontiella. The sequence continues at coordinate 75,007 of CAZAPF010000010.1, read as the reverse complement.
CAGAACACGATCAATAACTATCTTTTCCTGCCGCTTCCGCTGGTAATGTTGCTTTGGGGAACCGAAGGTGTTGCCCTGCTGGTATTTGCCTCGATGGGCTTCGAGCTGACCGTCTGGACACTGGGCGTTTTCCTGTTCAACCGCTCCAGCAATCTGGCCGAAGGTCTTAAAATGATGCTCGGCCCGCCGCTGATTGCACTCATTTTCTCGATTTGCTGGGTTTGTGTGCGCGATCTCGCCAGCCCGGAACTTCCAGCCGCTGGATTTTTTGCTGATTTGGCGCGACGCTTGTTGGATCTAACCTATTTTGGGGCCGACACCGTGGGTAAAGCGACCGTCGCGGTTTCGATGGTGGTTTCCGGCAGCCGCATTGCGGCACTGGGTGCAAAGGCGGCATTCGACTGGCAGGTCTGGCTGCTTTCGGCCTTGCGCCTGATCGTTACCCCGGTGCTTTTTATTCTGTTGCTGAACCTGATTCCAATGGCAGAAATGGCGCGTGGAATTCTTGCTGTGATTGCCGTAATGCCGGCCGCGGTGACGAGCCTGGTATTCAGCGAACGCTTCGGCGGCGATTCCGACTTTATTGCCTCCACCCTGCTGGTAACTCACCTTGCCGCGATTATAACCATCCCCCTGCTCCTTGCATGGGCTCTTTAGGAATTTTTGATTTTCGATTTTGGAATTTTGATTGCCGGAACTCAGGCGGCGTTGGCCTTTTCGTAATAAAAGGCCATCGCAGACCCACAAATCGAAATTCCAAATTCTAAAATGCTCTTACCTATTCCGGAATAAACAGCTTCTGGCCGACATAGATGCTGTCGGACTTGAGGTTATTCGACGATTTGATGGCTTTTACGGTGGTGCCGTAGGCCTGCGCGATGGCGGAAAGGGTGTGCCCGGATTCAACCACGTGCTCCCGGCCGGATCCACGGCTTTGTTTTGGTGCCGGCCGCGAAGCAACGGATTTCTTCAGTAAACCCTCTACCCGCTTGATCAATTCGTTCATTTCGCGGGCCTGCTTGGCTTCGAGAGAGCTCATTTTTGAGTTTAACTGGGAAATCTGGCTGTTATAGGAGTTTACCGCATTGCGTAACTGCTGAAGTTCCTGCATCAGGCGGGCATTTTCCATTTCAACCGATTCCACCTGACCTTTCACACGGTAGACCTGTTCCTCGGCATGCCGCTGGGCAGCCTGCCGGCGGGCGGCTTCCTGCTGGCGTTGCTGCGGTGTTTGCAGGGTTTCGCATCCGGTTAATGCAGCAAGTGCGGTCAGGCTAAACAGTACATTGCATTTCATTGTTTACTCTCCAAAAATCAGGGTTTCCATAGATATAAAAAGCGGGGCGACTGAACAGCACTGAAATCAGGCAGGTTCGGCATTTTGGCCCCCATCAGGCTGTCAAAAAAGCTGGTCTCTTTATAGTAGCGCACAACATACAGGTCATCTACATCGAGCAAAAATTTGAGCTTATCAATCGCATCCTGCCAGTAACCGACACCATCAATCAGATTATGCTGCATGGCCTGGCCCGCATGAAATACCCGGCCATCGAGCAGCTCCCGGCTTTCGAGCCCACGGGACGTTTCAACAATCTGGGCAAACCGCTCCTGCATGGAATCCACCAACTCCTGCAGCATCGCAACATGCTGGGGATCAACCTCTTCGAAGGGATTAAGCATGTCCTTGTTTTCGCCGGATGCAATCGTGACGGAACTCAGACCAACCTTTTCACCAAGCCCTTTCATGTTAAGGGTTTGCATAATCACACCGACCGATCCGACAATGGCCGTAGGTTCAGCCATGATATAATCGCCGGCCATGGCGGCGTAATAGGCTCCGGAGGCTCCAAGGTCGCGGACAAAAACCATGATCAGCCGCTCTTCGTCTTCGCGTTTAAACTGCTCCAGAGCTGCATAAATTTCGTCGCTGGGGGTAACTGCACCACCGGGCGAATCGACTTCCAGAATAATGGCCTTTACCAGCTCATCGATCGTTGCGGCGCGGATTTCCGAAAGAATGAGTTCCACCATATCGGGCTCATATCCAAAAATACTACTGTTGCCGCCCCGCATAATTACCCCGTTGAGCGCAATCCGAACAACCTTGGTTTCACCATAGCCCGAAGACCACGTTTCATCAAACATGGGTTCCGAATCTTGCGGATAATCGATTCCTGCCATTGAACCGCCCGAAAAAAGCGCGGCGGTCAGCCCGACATTGGTTAAGAAGCTCCCGAAAAGCATGAGTGCGAGTATCGATATCGCAATCCAGCAACCTACTTTTGATCCATTGTTCGACATTCATCTGCTCCCGAGTTTTTCAGTGACTGGAAACCATAGAGGTTCGTCGTCTTTATTTGAATAAATAAATTCCAATGGTTGAACGCGAACTTGTCGAGTGAGGCTGTAGGTATCTACAGCAGCGACTTGCAGGAGCGGCAATAAATGCGGTAATTTCCTCAGCCCATTAGAACAACGGAGAGAGACATTGGATTATCTGCAGCGCGCTCGTGAAGTGCTCGACATTGAAATTGAAGGGATTCAGAAAGTTCGGAACGATCTGGGTGAAGGTTTTGTTCAGGCCATCGACGCCATTATGGAGACCATCGACAGCGGTTGTGGAAAAGTGGTGGTTGTGGGGGTGGGCAAGAACTGGCATATCGGAAACAAAATGGCCGCCACATTTACCAGTACCGGCACTCCCGCCGTCGCCATGCACCCGATCGAAGCGATGCACGGCGATTTCGGCATTTTATCTGACCGCGACATTGTGCTGGCCATGAGCTATTCGGGCGCCTCGGATGAACTGATTGCCGTACTTCAGCCGGTAAAACGCAAAGGCGTAAAGATTATCGCCATGACCGGCGAAGCAAACTCTCCCCTTGCACAGCACGCCGATATTATTGTTTCGGTTAAAGTCGATAAAGAGGCCTGCCCTTTTAATATGGCCCCGACCACCAGCACCACCGCCACGCTCGCACTGGGCGATGCGATGGCCATGGTTATGCTGGAAGCGCGCGGCTTTAAAATCGAAGACTATGCCAAACTCCATCCGGGCGGCGCCATCGGACGCACCCTACTGCTGCGCGTCTCCGACGTGATGCGAACCGGCGATCGGTGTGCCACCGTTCAAACCGGGCATCCTGTCCGCGAGGCCCTGCTGGCGATGACGGGCGCAAAATCCGGCTGTGTTGCAGTCGTAAATGAAGACAATACCCTCGCCGGCATCATGACGGACGGCGATTTACGGCGGCACCTGCTGGAAACACCGGATCTGATCGAGCACACCGTGGATGAGGTCATGACCCGGAATCCGAAAACTCTGACAAAGGACATGCTCGCACTCGAAATTCTGAATATTTATGAGCAATACAACATCGATGACCTCATTGTGGTCGATGAAAACAACGGTGTCATCGGTGCGGTTGATATTCAGGATATGCCGAAACTTAAAATTCTTTGAACAGCCCTGTTTGCTATATGTAAAAGACTGATCTAAGGCTGATTTAAACACGCGACTTCCCCATTGACCCGTTTAGGAGCAATCGGTAGGGTTTGCGGGTTCTTTTTAAAAACACTCGAAGGGAGAGGGAACATACCATGGCAATGATGATTTCTAAGTTTAATAAAATTATTCACAACAAGACCGTCTGGCTGGTCTTCGCAATTTTTATCAGCATCGCGTTTGTCAGCGTTTATACCGGACAATCCAGCAGCTCGAAGGATCAGGCTCAGCGGGAATCCGAGATTGCCGGGCGGTTGTTCGGCGAGGATGTTACCCGTGCTGAATTCGGCCGGGCCTACCAGAATGTGTACGTGATGTATTCCATGATGATGGGTCAGATCATCAACATAAATGAGGAAATCGACGGGGTGATCCGCCAGGCTGCCTGGCAGCGTCTCGCCACCCTGAAAAAAGCTAGCGAAATGGGGCTGAGCGCTACAGCAGACCAGATCGTATCCGCCATTAAGCAGCAACGGATCTTCCAGAACCAGCAGACCGGGCAGTACGATGCCAATGCCTACAATGCCTTCGTTAACGGCTTCCTGCCCCGCACCGGAATGAATGCAAAAGCGCTCGAAGCCATGTTCGCAGAAAACGTGCTCATCGAAAAAGCATCCAGCGCAGCCGCACAGGGCGCATTGGTGACCGAAGACGAAATCAAAAAGACCTTCCACCTTTATACGGACAAACTGACGGTCGATTATGCCGCCATTCCGCGTAGCCTTGTCGGTGTTACAGAAATCACCGAAGAAGAAGCGAAAGCCTACTTCGAAAAGAATCCGGATCAGTTCCAGATGCCGGAAAAGGTAATTGTCCAATACGTGCAGTTCCCGGTCTCCGACTATACCAACACAGTTGAAATCACTGACGAAGACATCGCTCAAATCTACGAGAACAATAAACAGCGTTACCTTATTCCGGAAACGGCCACCAACGCAGTCCCGGAATACCGCCCGCTGGATGAAGTGAAAGGCGAAATCCTCGAAATCGTTTCCGGCGATATGGCCCGCCGTGCAGCCGCCAATGCGGCAGACACCCTGGTGGCTCAGCTTTCCGAAGAAGGCACTACCTTTGAAAAAGAAGCGGAACGCTCCGGACTCAAAATCGTTGCCAACACGCCGGCGTTCAGCGCAACCGAACCCGTCCGTGGAGTTGATCCGACGGCTCCGTTTGCACGCGCCGCATTCAACCTGGAAAAGGATCCGACGCACTATTACAGCGATCCCGTGGTCGGTCGTGACACCGTGTATGTTATTGCCCTGCACAAGAAACTCGCGGCATTTCCGCTCACGTTCGAAATGGCTCAGGCCGATGCGACCGAGTCGGCAAGGATTGCCGCGGCGGAACTTGCCTATGTTAAAAAAGCAGAGGAAGTTCATGCTGAAATCGAAACGGCACTGAAGGCCGACACTTCATTTGCAGATGCCGCATCCAAATATAATCTGGAAATCAGCCAGACCATCCCGTTCGATGTTTCCACTCAGCTCGACGATCAGTATGGCCGTGAAATCATGAGTGCAACCGTTCAGTTTGAAGCGGGCACGCTCGTTGACCTGATCAGCACCCCGGATGAATTCCTGATTGCCTACATCGCCAATAAAGAACTTGCCGACGAAGCGGCAACCCTGCCGGCTATGCGGGAACAGCTGACAGCCAGTATCCGCAACGATAAAGCCTCACGCCTCGCTCAGGCATGGCAGGAATCAGTTCTCGAAGAAGCGAATCTGGAAGACCTGACTGTAAAACCGGATTCCAACGAATCGTAGACCGGAGACCTCCATGCCGTTGCAATACCTGATTGCACTGTTTATCGGATTACCGATTGTTGAGCTCGCACTGCTCATCAAACTACACGGCATGGTGGGCTTTTTACCAACGTTCGGTCTGGTTGTTCTGACCGGCGTTGCCGGAGCCTCGCTCGTTCGTCGTCAGGGCATCGCCATCCTGTTTGAAATTCAGCAGGAAATGGGGCGAGGCAATCTGCCGGCTCCACAAATGATCGACGGCGTTATGATTCTTATTGCCGGTGCGTTGCTGGTTACGCCCGGCCTGCTGACCGATATTGCCGGATTCGCCCTTCTCGTTCCATTTGTTCGTGAACGTATTCGCTTTTGGCTTAGGGATAAGTTGAAAGAAAAAATCAACAGCGGCTATATTCAGGTAAATGTAAACCGGTCGGATCATTTTCCGGGAGCGTAGGCGGCATGAGCGAAGAAGGTTCAACCCCACTATGCGTTGATCTTGACGGCACACTCGTCAAACTGGATACCCTTCATCAGGCCCTGTTTCTTCTGCTCCGCCGGGATCCGGCAAGCATTCTCCGCGTTCCCTGCTGGTGGCTGAAAGGGAAGGCCCATCTGAAAGATCAGGTGATGCAGCGCGTCGCGCTCGATGCCACCGCCCTGCCCTACCATAAACAGTTTCTGGACTGGCTGACCAAAGAACATAAAGCCGGCAGAAAACTGATTCTGGCCACGGCTTCGAACTACCGAACTGCCAATGCGGTTGCCGAACACCTCGGCTTTTTTGATGAAATCCTGGCCAGCAATGAAACGACCAATCTACGCCATGATCAAAAACTTGACGCTATTCGGGAAAAATTTCCCGTGTTTGGCTATGCGGGTAACGATACCGCCGACTTCCCGATCTGGGACGAAGCCAAAGAGGTGATTCTGGTAAACCCATCCGCACCCGCCCGCAAAAACTATGCGGTTAAGGCCGATCATATTTTCCTGGAACAGCGACCGCTCGGCCGCATGTTTATCAAGGCGATGCGCTGCCATCAATGGCTGAAAAACCTACTAATATTTTCGCCGATGTTTCTGGCGCATCAGTTTACCGAGCTGAACAACCTACTGAGTTCCGTTATCGCCTTCTTTGCATTCAGTTTTGCGGCGTCTTCCATCTATGTGCTGAACGACCTGTTTGACCTGAGTGCCGATCAGCACCACCCCCGCAAGTGCAAACGCCCCTTTGCATCCGGCGATCTGCCCATCGCCGCAGGTGCACTGCTGACGCCGCTCCTCGTTGTTATCAGCGTCATGCTCTGTATGCTCCTGCCGATGTCTTTTTTCTATACTCTGCTGGCCTATTATGCGCTGACCACCCTCTACTCGTGGCGGCTTAAACAAGTTCCTATTGCGGATGTGCTTATGCTGGCTGTGCTCTACTCCATGCGCATTGTTGCCGGTTCCGTGGCTACCGGAACAACCGCTTCCGGCTGGTTTATTGAATTTGCCATTTTCCTTTTCCTCAGCCTTGCATTGGTGAAGCGACTTTCCGAGCTACGCGAAATGGAAAATGAAACTGAAAGCGACAATTCCCACCGTGAGCGCGGCTATACCGTGGGCGATCTACCCCTGCTGCTGGCCTTTGGCTCTGCCAGCGGCTACATCGCCGTCTTCGTTTTCACCATGTATCTCGGCAGTGACAAAGTTACCGAGCTCTATAGCCGCCCTGACCTGCTCTGGATATTCTGCCCCTTACTGCTGTATTGGATTACCCGCATCTGGCATCTGGCCTGGCGCGGAAAAATGCAGGACGACCCGCTCGCCTTTGCGGCCCGGGATCCGCAAACCTATCTCGTCGGCACCATCGGTATTGCCACAATTCTTTACGCCATTTAAACCAACAGGAGTTCTCTTATGACCAAACCCGTCGTCGACTTAACCATCGTGGGATCCATCGGGATCGACACCATTGAAACCCCCACTGAGAAGCGGGAAGAAATACTCGGCGGTTCCGTCAGCTATGCCTGTGCGGCAGCATCCTTTTTCACGCACACCGGAATGGTCGGTGTGGTTGGAACCGACTTCCCCCAGGAGTTTCGCGATACCTGGACCAACATGAACATTGACCTCGAAGGACTCCAGACGGTTGAAGGGAAAACGTTCCGCTGGTCGGGGGTCTACCATGAAAACATGGATAATCGCGACACACTCTCCACCGAGCTTAATGTCTTCGAAACCTTTTCTCCCGAGCTGCCGGACGATTACTGTGAAGCGCCCTACCTTTTCCTCGGCAACATACATCCGGCCCTGCAGCTCCATGTCCTCGAGCAGGTTCGCAATCCCAAATTTGTCCTGATCGACACCATGGATCTGTGGATCAACATTGCAAAAGACGATCTGGTTAAAGTCATCAGCAAATGCACCATGCTCACGCTCAATGAATCCGAAGCACAGCTCTTTACCGGCGAGTTCACCCTCAATCAGGCCGCAAAGAAACTGCTGGAGCTCGGTCCGGAATATGTTCTCATCAAGAAAGGCGGAAACGGCTCGATGCTCTTCACCAAAGAAGATGCCTTCCTGCTGCATGCCTACCCGCTTGATACCTTCAAGGATCCTACCGGTGCCGGCGATACCTTTGCCGGTGGTTTGATGGGTGCCCTCGCAGCATCCGGAAAAACCGACAAGGAAGCCATCCGCCAGGCGATGGTATATGGAAGCATTGTCGCCTCCTTCGGTGTAGAGGAATTCAGCCTGGAACGTCTGACTCAGCTCGACCGCGATGAGATTGAAATCCGGGTTGCAGAATTTAAGGAGATGTGCAGAATCTGATTCCATGAAGAATGAGGAAGATTATATTCTGGAGTTTAAGGATCGAGATTCTTACCTGTACGTCTACCTCGCCGGCAAAGATAGCTTTTCCGCTTCCCTAAGCTACTGGAACGAAATTGCCGACCAGGTCCGTAAAGGCGGATACAAGAAACTACTTGTACACGAAAACCTTGTCGGAGAAGTCACTGCGGGTGAAGTATTCGATCTGATTGGGGATCTAGAAAAAAGCGGCTTGGTTGGGATTCAAATCGCCTTCTTCGATGAAAACCCAGCAGATGGAGACGTCAATCATTTCGGCCAACTTGTGGCCGGTAACCGCGGTGGTACAATCCAGATTTTCCAGTCACTCGAAGCCGCTGAAAAATGGATCTGTTCTGAGGACTGAGCCGCTCAGCCCGAAACTTCGGTCAGCATCATAGTACCGGAAGCTTTGGCCACTAATTCTCCATCACCGTTTTCAATATGCCCTTCCACTAATGCCGTTCGACGCGTCGTGTTAATCAATACGCCGTACGCCGTCAATGTCCCTGTATCCGTCGCTTTAAGATAATTGATTTTCATCTCCAGCGTCACCCCGGAATTCTGGTTGGCCGGCAGCGTATCAAGAAAGGCGCGCGACAGAGCCGTGTCGAGCATCGAGAACAGCACCCCGCCATGCACAATGCCATACCGGTTGAGATGATGTTCGGCAACCTCCAGCTGGATGACATACCGCCCGTCCTGAAATCCCAGCGCATCGTATCCCACGTGTTCGTTGAAATCCATCAGGCCACCTCCTCCAACGACTCGTTTACGTTTTGGGAACCTCCTAAGAAATTCAGCACTTCCGCGAAAACCTTTTCACGTCCTTCCTTCTGAACCAGATTGTGATAATCCGCCTCTACCGTGATCTGCTTTTTAATGGCTGACCCGATTTCCTTGTAGAGAATTTCCGCACTTTTCGGATTGGCAATCGGATCATCACTGCCGTGGATAATCAGGCAGGGTGACTCCACCTCGGGCAGGCAGTCCCGGCAGGCCGAAATCAACTTGCACAGCTCCCTCAGGCCTTCCAGATAATGAACCGGATAATTGATGTCCGGCGTCTCGGATTTATTCTCAATCGTTTCGGATACCGTTGCCGGGATATGCATCATCCGCATAAGCCGGTTCCAGCCCAAAGCAGCAGGCGTCAACGCACAGGCCCGTCGATCCATCAGCACAAGCGGGGTATCAATACAGAAAATGGAGTGAATGGCTTTTTTCTTCCGAGCCGCATTCAGCAAAACCAGCAGCGCTCCCGCAGAAAATCCACCAAGGATAACCTTGTCGCAGCAGTTTTTCAGAATGGCATAGGCCCGGTTGAACGAAACCACCCAGTCTTCCCATGAAACGTCGAGCAGCTGTTCCGGCGTGGTACCAAAACCCTGCAACCGCGCTCCATATACGGTGTAGCCGGCCCGTTGAAGAAACTCTCCAAGCGGGCGCATTTCCTCAGGCGCGGCAAGATAACCATGACAAAGCAAAATCCCCGTATCACTGCCGGATGCAGGCATAAAAAACGGCCGGCCAATGCTGGGCGCCTTCGAGAGGCCCTGCTCAAAATACGATTTGTAATCCGCTTCAAAGTGTTCCACATCGAGAGCACTGACTCGCTTCACAATTTCAGCCCGCAACTTTTCCGAGGACATATTGACATAATGCGCAACCGTTTTAGCAACGAAGGATAAAGGTTCAACTTCATTGGCAATAACCCGAGCCGTGTCATGCAACCGTATGTCCTCGTGAATGAGTGATTCCTTCATATGCTTTGGAGCAACGCGGTAGCTCCCATCTTCCCGCTCGACAATACCCTCTGCCTTCGCCAGTTCATAAATATTCTCCAGCGGTGCAAATGATTCATTTGCAATCAACCGGATCAGATTATTGTGCAACGAGGCATGCACCCGCCGCTGATCATGCTCCCGAAGCGTCAAAGCCGCCAGATAAAGGGCCCGGTGAAAATCTTCCGTCGCAATCATATCGTTCCTGAGCTCCCTCAGTCCGACACAGAAAAGGTGATCCAGATTAAGCGCGGTGGTGGCATAGATGGTTTTCATAAAGCGGCGGGTCAGCGGCCAGCGCTGGCTGGAAAGAACCATATTTTCCCGCTGCTCCTCGCGAAGCAATGGAACTCTCCGGAGTATAGTTAGCGGACGGGCAAGATAGTCCGCCACTTCGATAGGCGGGCTGAAATAGATCGTCATGTCCGTATGTTTAAGCAACAGACTCCCCTCGGTCTTGAGTTCTTCGAGAACGTGGTCCGAGAGATCCCGCTTGATTCCCGTAGCCATACGGGAGATCGCATTATCATCAGGGCGCAGCGGATAGAATGTAATGTTAACCGGCGTGATCACCAGCCCGGGATGATTCAGGCACTGCTCCCTCGACAGGTCATACCGATCCTCCAGCTTATTCATGGTATCCGCATCGTTACCGCGCCAAGCCAGCATGTAGCGCTCCCGAACTAGTTCAGCCTTAAGCGCCAGTACTGCCGCTCCGGTATGCGGCCGCCCATCCCGCACCGGATGGGCAATGCGCAATTTACCGCGATGCATGACCTTTTTACTTTTGACCATCACCCCTTCCGGAAAAATTACCCAGTCGTGACGGCCCGTCACCAGATCACCAATAATCAACCGGTTTCGCAACGGTTCGCGGGTCGACCGCGCACCCATCTTCCTCAGATAGCTTCCGAAAAAACCTTTAAACAAACCTGCATCAGCCAGCGCCCGCAATTCTTTATCCGCATGTTTGTGCAACACATAGGGGACGATGAAAGTTTCCATGCGCGTAAAGTGGTTCACCACAAACAAAGTCGGCCGGTCCGTAATATTATCCAGCCCTTCAACATGCAGGGAAAACCGAAGCACCTTATGCAGTACACCGATCATTGCGGCCGTTGCTCTGAATACCCGGCTTGCCATTGTCTCACCCCTCCGGCCCGATCCAGATAATACCGTCTTCCAGCCAGCGGGCATCACCCGCGGAAACCCGCTTAGCCAATGCATCAATGGAGCGGTTGTCGTTGCTGCGCAGCGCCAAAAAATGAGCCTTTATTCGCCGCTCCGCCTGTCGGCAAAATAGATCGGCCAGTTCGACCGGGGTTGCTTCCCCCAGCTTAACCTTGCGGGAAAGCGCATAGCTGCATGTGGCCGACATGGCGAAAAGCTCTGTGCCGATATCCATCAAGTGGCCCAATACAATCTGCCGGCGATCCAACGTCGGACCGTAACGGGCCATTGCGTGCAGCAACGCCCGGGCAAGCCGGTGCGAGGTTCGCGACAGATATCGGAAATGCCGCGCCAATCTGCCGGTTCCCTTTGGCAAGGTTGTAGAAAAGAGACTCAACCATTGTCGCGGATACCATACCGCATAAAATCCGAGCAGGCAGAAAGCCGTTCCGACTTTCCGGCCGGTCGGAATGTTTTCTTTCAACAGGTTGGCCGCACGCTTCAGGTGCGGGTCCATCGCCTCGCGGGCAAGAAACAACCGCATGATTTCTGACGTGCCTTCGATGATGGTATTGATCCGCGCATCGCGCATCATGCGCTCGACCGGATACGGAACTTCACCCCGCTCCTTGAGCGAATCCGCCGTTTCGTATCCCCGGCCGCCGCGCAATTGCAGCGTCTCATGCACAATACGCCAGCCGCTCTCCGAGCAGAAATATTTTGCCATGGCTGCTTCCAGGCGAATATCGACTTCCTTCATATCGGCATAACGTGAGGTCAGCATTGTCAGGGCCTCCATGGCAAACGTCGTTGACGCAATGAAGGCGATTTTTTCGCGACCGGCTTCATGGTGACCGACCGGTTGCCCCCACTGTTCCCGCATATTCCCCCAGCGCCGCGCAATCGAAAGACACTGCTTAGCCATACCGGTGCATCCGGCAGGCAACGTGAGCCGCCCCACATTGAGCGTGTCGAGCGCCAACTTTAAACCGCGGCCTTCATCGCCAATCCGGTTTTCGACCGGAATGCGCACGTCCGTAAACTTCAGGTTGCCGTTCTGCATACCGTTTAAACCCATAAAGTCGCAACGCTGTACCACCTCGACTCCGGGCATATTGCACTCGACAATAAATGCTGTGACCTGCGGACGCTCCCTGCCCCGCACTATCTTCGGAGCAGTTTTCGCCATCACCACCAGCACATCCGCCACCGGCGAATTGGTGCACCACTGCTTGGCTCCGTTAAGGATATAATGTGTACCGTCCTCCGAAAGCTTCGCCTCCGTACGCATCTGAGCCGGGTCTGAACCCACGTCCGGTTCCGTCAGGGCAAATGCCGAGATCGCACCATCGACAAAGCGCGGAAAATAGTTCTTCTTCTGCTCCTCCGTACCGAACAGCTTCAAGGGCTGGGGCACACCGATGGATTGATGCGCCGAAGCCAGTACCGTGGTAGAGCCACAGTAAGAAGCAATCATCATCATGATACGGTTATAGTTTACCTGGGAGAGTCCCAGTCCGCCGTATTCCTTTGGAACCTTGAGCGCAAAAACACCCAGCTTCGCCAGCCCCTGCATCACCTCATCGGGAATAGTGCGCGTACGGTCGACTTCATCCGGATCGAGATTATTTTCCAGAAATTCGCGGATCCCCTGGAGATGAATATCGCCCTCCGCCTTGTCGTCCGTCGGTTGTGCCGGAAAGGGATAGAGCAGGTCGCCGCGCCAGTTCCCCATAAACATTTCGCTTCCAAAGCTGGGAAACTTCCAGCGGGATTCACGGGAGGCTTCCGCCACTTCAAGCGCGGCGCGTTTCCCCTCACTCATGTTCGATGTATCAATGATCATCTGGTCTTCATGTTCTTTTTTCGTCATGACGACCTCCTTTCAAAAAATCACGTAGTCCCGTAAAACGTCTTCCCTTCCGCCTCCATCTTTTTTAACAGACCGGCCGGTTCAAACCGTTGGCCGCAGGCAGACTCCAGTTCCAGCATCCGGCTTCTTACCGACATGATTCCTTGGTCATCGGCATAGCGCAGTAACCCGCCCCGGAATGGTGGAAAACCGATTCCCGCAATCAGTGCCATATCCAGATAGTCGACCCGTTCCACAATACGTTCCTCCAGACACATGACCGCTTCGTTCAACATCGTCAGAATCAACCGATCCACGATCTCTTCATCAGATACGGTCTTCTTTTCAAAACCTTCGACCAGTTTAACGGCCTCCGCGTTGACCGTTCTCTGCTTCCCTTTTTTATGCAGGTAAAAGCCGCCCCCCGATTTTTTGCCCAGCAATCCCGCGTCGATAAACTTCTGCAGAACTCCCGCCGCCTGCAAACGGGGAGAGAAGGCCGCCTCCAATTCGCGGATTACCTTAAAGCCCACATCAATCCCGGTTTCATCGGCCAAAACGAACGGCCCCATCGGCATACCAAACTCTTCGATCAACCGGTCGATCCGCTCAAACTCAACGCCTTCCTGCAGCAGCAGGCCGGCCTCGTTGAGATAGGGAATCAGGATCCGGTTCACCAAAAATCCGGGACTGTCTTTCACCACCACAGGAATCTTCCTCAGTTCGTGCGCCAGTGCCACGACCGACGCGATGGCTGTCGGCGAGGACTGCTCACCGGCGATCACTTCCACCAGCGGCATGCGGTTAACGGGGTTAAAAAAGTGCAAGCCGACAAACCGGGATGGAACCTTTAGCACCTTCGACATTTCGCTGATCGACAGAGCAGAGGTGTTTGAACAGATAATGGTTTCCTCGGAAACGGATGATTCCATTTCGGCCAGTACGGCTTTCTTTGCCCCCATCTTTTCCACAATGGCTTCAACTACAATGTCGGCCTTATCGAATCCGGAATAGTCGAGCGTACCGGTTATGCGTTGCATGTTGTTTGAAACTTCGTGGGGTTGCATCTTCCTTAACTTCACCAGCTGCCGGTAATAGTCCGCCGCCTCTGAAAACCCCTTCCCGACAGCATCCCATGAAACATCCTTCATCCGCACCGGTCGGCCATGTTTACTGAAGAGCCAGGCAATGCCTCCCCCCATTATACCTGCACCCAGCACCGCGGCACTCTTCATCGGGCGTGGTTTAATATCCGCCCCGACACCGTGCTCCTTCTTCAGCAGCTGATCGGTATGAAACAGCCCAATCAGATTCCGACAGATCGGTGTGACAACCAGCCGGGAAAAAGCCTGCGACTCCTGTTCCAATCCATGATCCAGCTTAGTATTTGCCGTTTCCAGCAGCAGGGCCGGAATTTCCACCACGGCAGGGTAGTGCCCTTTGGTTCGCTGCATCGCTTTTTCCTTCGCCTTATTCACGATGATCTTTCGAACCGGCCAAATGGATTCCGAGCGGTGTAATTTACGCCTCTTCATCACCGCCTTCCGACCTTTTCCGGAAAGACAACGTTCAGCAAATTCCCGGGCCTGTTCAGCGACAAATTCATGCGGCACCAAAGCATCCGCCAACCCCATACGGGCCGCCTTTGATCCCGATACCGGTTTGCCGGAAAGGATCATGGTTAATCCCTGCACCAGACCAACCAAACGCGGCAATCGCTGCGTACCGCCCCATCCAGGCAGAATGCCTAAATTTACTTCCGGCAATCCCAATTGGGTTTTTGCCGAATCCGTAACCACCCGGAATGTGCAGGCGAGAGCAAGTTCAAGACCGCCGCCGAGACAGGCACCATCGATAACGGCAATCGTGGGAAATTTCAAAGCAGGCAGCTTCGAAAAAATTGTCTGACCACGCTGCGATTTTTCGAAGGCATCAGCCTCATCTCTGATATGCTCAATCTCGGCAATGTCGGCACCGGCAATAAATACACCCGGCTTGCGACTGGCAATAATCAACGCCTTGATTTCCGGATTTTTCAGATCACCATCCAGCAGGTCATCGAGCTCGTTCATGACCAGTTCAGAAAGCTTGTTTACTTTTTCATGCGGCAGATCAATGACCAGTTCCGCAATTCCCGCCGAATCAGGCGCAATAAAATACAAGGCATTCATCAAGCCACCTCCAGCGTCAGCGCAGCACCTTGTCCGCCACCAATGCAGAGCGTTGCCAGTCCGCGCTGCAGCCCGCTTCGGCGCAGTTCTTTCAACAGGGTAATGATCAATCGCGTGCCGGTCGCACCCACCGGATGACCGAGTGCCACCGCCCCGCCATTCACGTTAAGTTTATTCGCATCCAGCACGCCCACGGCGGCTTCCCGGCCGAGATACTGCTGGGCAAATTTGTGCGACGAAAATGCTCGTTCGCAGGCGAGCACCTGCGCAGCAAATGCTTCGTTGAGTTCAATGCGCTCAAAGTCGTCGAGTGTGAAGCCGGTTTTATCGAGCAGCTTAGCCGTGGCATAGACCGGTCCAAGTCCCATGCGGTCGCCTCCGAGCGCGGCATAGGCATAGCTGTGCAGATAGCCCAGCGGTTCGATACCTTCTGCCCTCGCCTTTTCCTCCGGCATCACGAGCGCCGCCGCCGCACCGTCGGTCACCTGCGAGGAATTACCCACGGTTACCGTGCCGGTTTTTCGGTCAAAGTAGGGCCGGAGCTTCTGCAGATCCTCGATCGACTGATTCGGGCGGGGACCTTCGTCGCACTGCTGGATTCCTGCATACTTCGGCGGGACCGGCATCGGCATAATTTCTTCCGCGAGTTTGCCGGCCTCGATGGCCTTGGTTGCGCGGCGGTGACTTTCGAGCGCATAGCAGTCCTGCTGCTCCCGTGTAATCTGAAACTCCCGCGATAATTTTTCAGCCGTCAACCCCATGATTAAACCACAGACCGGATCGGTCAGCCCCTGCTCCAGTGCGATGACCGGCTTGAGGTGCGAAAGGCGGAACGAAGACAGCGCCTTGAGTTTTTTCGAAACTGTTTTTGCCTTCATCAAGCGGCCGAAGAGCTCCGTCATCTGCGGCCCATAGATCAAGGGGATATTGCTCATCGATTCTGTTCCGCCAACCAGCACGGTCTCGGCATCACCAGCAGCAATCATCTGGGCTGCGGTGGTGAACGACTGCATGCCCGAGGCACAGTTGCGGTGTACGGTATGGGCGGTCAGCTTTTCAGGCAATCCGGCCTTCAGTGCAATTACACGTGCAATGTTTGCCGCATGGATCGGCTGGGCCACGCTGCCGAAAATTGCTTCGTCGATCTCTTCTGCTGGGAATCCTGTACGCGCCATCAACTCCGATACCGCAAAAGCACCGAGATCGTCTGCCTGTACAGTGCGAAGTTTTCCACCCGCTTTGCAAAACGGTGTTCGGATTCCGTCAACAATGGCCAACCGTGATTTCACAGGTGTCCTCCAATGTTCTGGTTTCATCGTAAATCAGCTCAATCAAATCCTTATAATGCTCCTGTACCTCATGCCGCCGGATTTTTAATGTAGGAGTTAACTCTCCGTTATCAATAGAGGGCATTCCTCTCAGCAGGACATAACCATGAATCTTTTCCCAATGATCAAGATCCTCGTTGACCTGCTGAATGAGTTCTTCGATTTTCAATTTCAAAGAAATGGTATCCATTTCGCAGGCAATCTCGCTGAGAAAGATCAGGCAACTGGTAAATTTACGTGCCTCGGCAATGATGCAGGCCATCTCTACCAAAATGGACCGGCATAACGCATTTTCCATTGGACCGGGAAAGACGGTTTCGCCAGTCGACGTTTTGAACAGCTCCTTCTTGCGGGCCACGATGGTGAGATAACCATCCTCATCAAGGTGTCCCAGATCACCGGTATGCAGCCACCCATCGGAATCGATTACCCGCGCAGTCTCTTCGTGCCGATGGTGGTATCCGCGCATCACATTCGGACCGCGCGCCCATACTTCGCCGGCATCGGAAATTTTAACTTCAACACTGGTCAGTGGACGGCCTACCGTGCCGACTTTACGTTGCCCGGGATAATTAACGCTGATCACCGGTGATGACTCCGTCATGCCATACCCTTCATAGAGGGGAATTCCAACCCGCACAAAAAAGTGGTTCAGCTCATCCGGCATATGGGTTCCGCCAGCCACCATCATTTTGAGGTTTCCACCAAAGGCTTTGCGCACCTGGTATCCCACCAGTCTATCAGCTAACCAGTTGAGAAAGGACCAGCTTTCACCTTCATCGAAGGTTCGGTTTGCACGCCGGAAGGTCCACCGGGCAAACCGTCCTTTCTGCCCGGGAATGGCCGCAGCCTTTTCGCGAATGCGGGCATGTGTTTTTTCCAGCATGCGCGGCACCACCGTAATCATGGCGGGATGTGTTTCCTGCATTAACGCCCCGACGTTCTCAACATTATCAACAAAATTTATGCACATGCCTTCCATGAGATAGAGATAGATGACCGTCCGCTCAAAAGTGTGGGCAACCGGCAACAGACTCAGCGCCTTGTCCCGACAAGGATCGACCGGAAAGAGTCCTTCAATATCGCGCAGCTGTGCGACCAGGTTAGCATGGGTCAGTTCAACGCCTTTCGGCATACCGGTTGATCCACTGGTGTAGATAATCACAGCGAGGTCTTCCGGCCGGGTTCGTTTCAATAACTGCTCCACCAGCCCCGGATCCGCCTCAAGCCTCTCTTCCCCCTCCGCATAGAGTGTATCCACCTGAACCGTATTCGGCAACTCATCCACCCGCTGATCGGTTATCACCAGATCGAACAGATCGGCAAACGGGCGAAAGCGCTGCCACAGGGTTTCACCAAAAACAAAGATGGTTTTCATGCCGGCATCGGCCACCTTGTATTTGAAATGCGCTTCAGAAAAGTCGACAAAGAAAGGAATGGATACGCCGCCGGCCAGCATTATGGCCATGTCCGCCGTCAACCAGTCGACCGAGGGTGCAGCCAACACTCCAAACGAAGTTCCGACTGAAGCTGTCCGTGCATCGAGTGCGGCTGCCAGCATCTTGACCCGCCGAATAAGTTCCTGCATTGATACCGGCCGCCAGGAGCCGGCTTTGCGGTCGCTGACCGCGCGCGCGTTATCATGCTGCGCAGCGTGGTTAAGAAGCATTTCCGGAATGGTGCGGAACTTTTCCATACAACCTTTCGCTCTCTCTTTGGCGACGTTGCGATTGTAGTATGGAGCCGTAACTCCGTCAAGTTGCTATCCCGCATGAATATAGAAATTTAAAAAGAGGTAAATGCTCTATAAAAGAGACAAGGCATCTACATCCACTGTGCAAGTAACGGTCTTGGGTAACCGGAAGGAGGACTGCACGTGGCGGATCGGTCTGGTCATTTTCACGGTGTGCTCGCAGCGCAGCATGATCTGATACCGGTAGTGCCCTTTGGCACGTGCCAGCGGAGCCGGCATGGCCGGCGAATGGGTAACAGACTCGGGCAAGAGTTTTTCCAGCCGCTCCGAAAATCCGTCTGCCGTCTGCATGACTTCCATCTCGCTTTCTCCTTTAAAGGTGAGCAGCACCAGATGGGAAAACGGCGGATAGGAAAGTTCTCTGCGGAACTCGAGATCCTGCGAACAGAACCCTTCAAAGTCCAGACTGCGGGCCGCCTGAATGGCCGGATGGTGCGGCGTGTAGGCCTGAACGATCACCTCGCCGGACTTTTCTCCGCGCCCGGCCCGGCCGGCCACCTGGGTAAGCAGCTGGAACGTGCGCTCCCCGGCGCGGAAGTCCGGAACGTGCAGCGACATGTCGGCATAGAGTACTCCCACCAGTGTAACGTTCGGGAAATCCAGTCCCTTGGCAATCATCTGTGTGCCGAGCAGAATATCAATTTTACCCGATCGGAATTTATCCAGCACCGTGCGGTAGGAATCTTTCTTGCGCATCGTATCGGAGTCCATTCGGGCAACCTTCGCGCTCGGGCAAAGCTTTTCGAGTACTTCTTCAATTTTCTGTGTACCCATGCCCGCATATTTAAAATCAGGATCACCGCAGTCCGGGCAGCGAGCAGGAACTTTTTCCTCCGCTCCGCAGATGTGACATAGCAGTTTATGGTCCCGCTTGTGGTAGGTCATCGAAACGCTGCATTCATCGCATTCGGCCACATAGCCGCACTGCTCACATTGGAGCGACGATGAAAATCCCCGGCGGTTCAGAAACAGGATCACCTGCTCGCGATTGTTAACCCGGTCATAGATGGCCTGCACCAACTCCGCAGAAAAAATCTGCGGACGTCCGTCCTTTTCCGCCTCGATACGCATATCGACTACACGCATCAGCGGCATGGACCGGTCATCCACCCGCTGAAGCATCTCAGCGAGTTCGTACCGCCCTTTTTTCACATTACAGAATGATTCCAGCGCGGGGGTGGCTGAACCGAGTACGACGCAACAGTTTTCCAGGTGGCCGCGCATGACGGCAACATCGCGAGCATTGTAACGCGGTGATTCATCCTGCTTATAGGTCGGCTCATGCTCTTCATCGACCACGATCAAGCCCACATTCTCTACCGGTGCAAACAGAGCCGAACGCGCGCCAATGGCAATCTGAGCCTCGCCATTCCGAATACGGTGCCATTCGTCGTGCCGTTCTCCGTCAGACAGGCTGGAGTGCAGCACCGCCACGCACTCGCCAAAACGCGAGCGGAACCGATCAACCGTCTGTGGAGTCAGTGCAATTTCCGGCACCAGGACTATCGCTCCTTTTTCCTGATTGAGCGCATGCTGAATCGCCTGCAGATATACTTCCGTCTTTCCGCTTCCCGTCACACCATGCAGGAGTACCGTGCCCGGATTTTCCAGGTCCATGGCCGCATTGATTTTTTCGAGCGCGGCCTGCTGTTCCACCATCAATTCAAAAGGCTTGGTTCGCAACAGCTCCATGCCCGCATGCGGATCGCGCTGAATGGTTTCTTCCGAGATGGTTACCAATCCGTTCTTTTCCAGCGTCCGAACCGGAGAATCGGAGCATCCCGACCGCTCCTTCAACTCCGAAAGTGACATCGAACCGTGCTGTTGCAGTGTTTCAAGAACGAGCTTTTGCTTGGGGGGCAATGTAGACGCGACGCCCTCGTCGCGTTTCCCGCTGAAAAGGGAATAACTGTCCGCTTTCAAACCAGCAGGATTATCTTCTATATAGCGTTTAAAATGTTCCAGACTTTCGCCACTACGAACAATGTGATCGAATGATTCCTTTTGCCAAACGGCCCAATTTTCACCGATCTCTTTTTTGATTTTTCGAGAGGAAACCGACCTCCAGCTTTGAATGATTTTTGAAAGCGTATTTTCGCCTAAGGGTGACACTAGGGCATGAACATGATTAGGCATCACAACATAGCTGCGCAATCGATATTGAGTGCCGTCCATTTTATTCAAAGCATCGCAAACGATTTTCCTAACATTGGAGTCCTTAAGAACACAACTTCCGTATCCGGAATCGATCCACTGTTCAATTCGCTCGGTGAAAATCTCTCTGTACTGCTGTTGCCATTCCACCAAACGCGACGAGGGCGTCGCGTCTACGTTCCCGGCTTCCGGCCTCGGATTCTCCGCCAACCACTGATCCCGCTCTTTCTTCCATTGCTCCAATTTTTCTTTCGGCAATGAATCTGCCAACCGGAAGGTCACAAAATGCGTTGTGCCATCTTGCCTCCAGTGAGGAAGGTTCCCGTTCAAATGTGCCGCAGGATCTTGAGGATTAAATTCGTTGATCGGTAACGTAGACGCGACGCCCGGGGGGTTGTGGCCCGAAAAAACCATCCCCGCCCCCGCGCGGGGGGGGCGTCGCGTCTACATTCAAGGAAACAAAGAGCTGCTTCTTGTGTTTTGCGCCGCGCTTTCTGACAGCGCTGGGCAGGACGGTGCGGACGGCGTGTTCTATGGGTGCGCAGTAGTAGTCCGCTATCCAGTAGGCCAGCTTCATGATTTCATCGGGGATGAGCGGCTTTTCACCGACCACGCTGGCCAGGTCTTTGAGCTTGTCACCAAAAGCGGAATAGTTGGCCAGACCAACCACGAAACCACGAAGCTCGCGCGACTTAAACGGAACCACCACCTGGGAGCCTACATGAATAGAGGACTGCAGGTGCGCAGGAATCCGGTAATCGAACTCCCGGTCCAGCGATATCTCCACTACAACTTTAGCGATGGTTGCCATAAGCGGGTGAATGTAGTTATCCCTGATTGGAAAGGCACGGAAAAAACATTCCTCCACTTGATTTGCCGGGCGCGGACAGTAGTATCGCCCGCATGATTCAGACATTACAAATTGATCGTAACCATCCTGAACAAGAGATGCTTATAAAGGCACAAACTGTTTTAGCGGATGGAGGACTGGTTATTGTGCCCACGGAAACCGTTTATGGCGTGGCCTGCGATCCTGCCGTTCCCGGTGCCATGGAAAAGCTGATCACGGCCAAGGGCCGGGATGGCGACAAGCCGATTGCCCGGCTCGCCGCGGATGGCGAACAGGTTAAAACTACGGCTAAAGATTGGAATGCCGGTCTTGCGTTGCTTGCGTCAAAATACTGGCCGGGCCCATTAACGATTGTGCTGGAAACGCACGAAGGGTGGACGGGCTACCGCGTTCCCGACCACGCTGTGGCCGTCGGCCTGGCGAATACCTGCGGACGCACGCTGGCTCTGACCAGTGCCAACTTGAGCGGCGAGCCGGACACCAAAACAGCGCAGGAAGCTATGGATTCTATCGTTGCGGACCTGGCGCTGGATAGCGGACCCTCGGCTGAACAGGCCATTCCCAGCACGGTCGTGAAGGTGGATGGACAGCAAATCGAGTGCCTGCGTGAGGGTTGTCTGCCTTTTACTGAGGTTGCAGAAGTGTTTAATGCAGGATTGGAGCAATGAAGATGATTCTTTTTGTATGTACCGGTAATACCTGCCGCAGCCCTATGGCCGAGGCTCTTTTTCTGCATCGGATGGGCGTAGACAGCGATTGGGATGCAACATCCGCCGGCATCTATGCCCCGGCGGGATCTCCGGCGAGTGAGCATGCTGTTTCCGCCCTGCACGAGCTGGAAATCGACCTGACCAACCATCAAAGCAAACCCCTTACGCCGGAACTGGTTGAGCATGCCGGAATGATCGTGGCAATGACGGAAGCACACCGGCATTACATTCTCGATTTGTTTCCTGAGGTTGGAAACAGAGTTTTCTTGATTAACTCGTTCGGAACGTCGAAAGTGCCCGCCGACGTATCAGATCCGTTTGGCGGATCGCTAAATACCTACAAAAGAACGCGGGATGAGATAGATCGGGCCCTTTCGGACCTGATCCTTTTTATTCGCACAGGAAAACAATAGACAGAGGAACGATTTATGAAGATTGCAATTGG
This sequence comes from uncultured Verrucomicrobiota bacterium, assembly GCA_964486885.1. GTDB lineage: Bacteria > Verrucomicrobiota > Kiritimatiellia > Kiritimatiellales > Pontiellaceae > Pontiella. The sequence continues at coordinate 52,708 of CAZAPF010000010.1, read as the reverse complement.
CTCCGATCACGGAGGATTTAATCTGAAAACCCGTATAGCTGAACTCCTGATGGACAAAGGCATTACGGTGAAAGACCTCGGTTGCGACAGCGCCGATGCAGTTGATTATCCCGATTTTGCTGCGGCTGTGGCCGACGAAGTTTCGAATGCCACCGTGGATCAGGGTATTATCGTCTGCACCAGCGGCATCGGCGTGAGTATTACTGCAAATAAATTCCCGCGTGTGCGCGCTGCGCTATGCCTGAATCCTGAAATGGCATCCAGCTCCCGTTTGCACAACAATGCCAACGTGCTTTGCCTCGCAGGCAAGTATACTTCCGATGAAGAGGTCGTGGATGTACTCGAAGCCTGGCTTTCTGCTGAATTTGAAGGCGGCCGTCACGAGCGCCGCGTAGCAAAGATTAAAGACTATGCCTCGGAAACCGCCGGAACCATCGCCGTTTACGAGTCCGATCCGGAAATCTATGCCTTGCTGAAGAAGGAAGACCAGCGTCAGAAAGAAAATCTGGAGCTGATTGCCTCTGAAAATATTGTGAGCAAAGCCGTCCGCGAAGTCGGTGGTTCCCGCTTCACGAATAAATATGCGGAAGGCTATCCGGCCAAACGCTGGTATAACGGATGCGAATGGGTCGACGAAGCTGAACGCCTTGCCATTGACCGTGCAAAAGAGCTCTTCGGAGCAGAACACGCCAACGTGCAGCCGCACTGCGGAAGTGCCGCCAATATGGGCGTCTACTTTGCCGTACTCAATCCGGGCGACACCATTCTTGCGATGAGCCTGGCTGAAGGTGGGCACCTTACGCACGGACATCCGATGAACTTTTCCGGCCGCCTATTCAATATCGTACCGTACGGTGTTGATAAGGAAACAGAGCAGATTGACTATGATAACCTGCAGAAGCTGGCCGATGAACATAAGCCTAAAATGATTGTGGCCGGTGCCAGCGCCTATTCACGGATCATCGATTTCAAAAAGCTGCGCAAGACGGCGGACAGCGTCGGTGCCTACCTAATGGTTGATATGGCCCACATTGCCGGGCTCGTGGCTGCAGGATGCCACCCGAATCCGGTTCCTTATGCTGAATTTGTTACGACCACCACGCATAAAACCCTGCGTGGACCGCGCGGCGGTATGATCCTGTGTCAGGAAAAATTTGCGGCCGACATTGATAAGCAGGTTTTCCCGGGCATTCAGGGCGGACCGCTGATGCATACGATTGCTGGAAAAGCCGTCTGCTTCCACGAAGATTTGCAGCCTGCATTCAAAACGTATCAGCAGCAGGTTGTTAAGAATGCACAGGCGCTTGCCGCCGCACTGGAAGACGACGATATCCGTCTTGTTTCCGGAGGAACCGATAATCACCTGATGCTGGTCGACCTGACGGCCGCCAATATTTCGGGTAAGGATGCCGCAATTGCACTCGATAAGGCTGCAATCACGGTTAACAAGAACGGTATTCCCTACGATAAGAAGAGCCCGTTTGTTACCTCCGGCATCCGTATCGGAACTCCGGCCATCACGACACGCGGCATGAAAGAACCGGAAATGGAAAAAATTGCAGAATTCGTTAAACGGGTTATCCGTAATCCGGAAAACGATGCCGTGCTGGCCCAGGTGCGTGAAGAAGTACTTGCCCTCACGGCTGAGTTTCCCATTCCTTAAGCATCCCTTCCATTACCGGAAAAAGAAAGCGCCCCGTTAAAAGGGCGCTTTTCTCATTTCAGGGAGGAGATGATAAATTTACCGTTTGGGCTCGAGCCGCCCCACAAACTCAACGTCACTTGATTGTTTACGAGCGTCAAACAGCTGATAGTTGCTCGGCAGGCTCGGATAGGTAATCGTGTTGGTTGCTGCAATTGTGGTTCTCTGCTCCAGCGCGGCAATATTGTTGTTACTGGTATAAATTCCAGTGCTGCGCGAAGAGCTCTGGGCTGTAATCCCGGCATACTGCAAGGCGACAAAGGCAACAAAGACAGCGGCAATACCATACTTGGGTTCAGCGAAAAACCATGGAATATTGAGCTCGATCAGGTCGCCTATAGATTTGCGCTTATTAGCCTGGGCCTCGCGCACCTGACGCATAATATTCTGCTTATTGCGCGTCATTCGGGCCGGTTCCGGCCTTTCGTACTGTTTCAGATGCATCAACTGCTGCAACAGCACCTCGGCCTGCTCTTCGGCCATCCCTGCTAGGTTGTCATTTTCGTTCATCATTTTACGAATTCCGCTAGTTCCGCCTGCATTTGTCGTCTCGCGTAAAATAATCTGGAGCGGATTGTTCCTACTGATGCCCCCACCACTTTCGCGATTTCTTCGTGTGGAATCCCCTGCATATCATGCATTACCACAACGGTTCTGTGCTTTTCAGACAGGTTCTGCAGGGCTTCGTTCAATTTTATTTGAAGTTCCGATAAACTGATGTTTCGAAGCGGTGACCCTTTGGACGTGAGATCATGGTAGGATTCATCGGTTTTAATGTCCTGATCAAACTGATCGAGACTAAGCGCACGCTTACGATTCCGCTTTTTCCTATAGTTTATGGTCTTATTGACCGCAATTCGGTAGAGCCAGGTGTAGAAGGAGGATTTGCCCTTAAACCGGGGCAGGGCCTCGAATGCTTTAACAAAAACTTCCTGTGTGAGATCTTCCGCATCCTCGCGGTTACTGCACATATTATAGGTAAGACCGTATATTTTTCCGTGATAGCGTTCAACAAGCTGGTCAAAAGCGTGCACATCGCCCTGCTGCGACTTCAGCACCAGTTCATCATCAGGCGGTCCCTCGACCAGCTCCTCGACGGGCTCAAGCTCCTCTTCCGAATCCTTGTCCGGCTCTATATTTACATCTTCAGCCATACTTGCGCGCAATGTTAAGCCAATGCGCCCCCCTTACCAGCAAAAAGATTGAAGACATACAAAGGGTGATCAACGTTCAATTATTTTCTCGCAGGCGGTTTTTTACCTAATTCCGCGAGTACCAGCTGGAGATCCGTCCATGCATCCTTCTTTTTAGTGGGGTCGCGCAATAGATAGGATGGGTGGAAAGTCGGCATTAATTTGATCCCGGCATATTCCTGCCAGACTCCGCGCATCCGGGTAATGCCCACCGCCCTGCCCAGCAAACCTTCCATGGCCGTTCCACCCAGGCCGACAATGATTTTCGGCTGAATCAATTTAATCTGCTGCCGGAGGTATGGGAGGCACCTATCCATTTCTTCCCGCATCGGCTTGCGGTTGTTCGGGGGTCGGCATTTGACCACATTCGCAATATAAACTTCACTGCGGGCATAGCCCATGGCCTCAATCATTTTTTCGAGCAGCTTGCCGGCCTTGCCAACAAACGGGCGCCCCTGTACATCCTCTTCTGCGCCCGGCCCTTCTCCAATAAACATAATGTCGGGCGATTCTGCATTCCCTTCGCCGGGAACGGTGTTGGTCCGTTCCGTGCACAATTCGCAGTTGGCACAGGTTGAAATATGAGTGGCAATGGCCTCTAACGATATAAAATCGTCCGGAATAGGGGCCGCTTCTAACGTAACCGTTTCCGGCTCGTCCACTTCCGGCTCTTTCGCCAGCGCTTCCAATACTGCACGGTCAACCTCCAGCCGCTGAATCCCTTCGTCACGCTGATATTCCAGATATCTTTCCAGATCTTCAATTAAACCGTAATATGTTGTTTCCGCCATTATCCGTTCCGTAGGAGTTCCAATAGTTGGCGCATATCATCAAACAACGGCGCTTCGAAAGAAAGCCTTTTCCCGTGGGTCGGATGTGTAAAGGAAAGCTTTGCGGCATGAAGCATCTGTCGCTCAGGCTTCAGCGGCAGTTTATTCTTTCGGGAACGGCCATAGGTGGAATCAGCGACAATCGGATGGCCGATATGCGTCATATGCACTCGGATTTGGTGCGTCCGTCCCGTTTCTATCTTCACCTGCACCAATGCGGTTTCGTCAAATTGTTCCCGTGTTTCAAAGTTTGAAATGGCTTCGCGTCCGTCTTCCTTCAACACGGCCTGCTTTTGGCGATGAACCGGATGCCGGCCCAGCAACGTTTCTATACGCCCACTAGCCGGCGGACTTCCCCACACCAGCGCAAGATATTCCTTCTCTGTTTCCCGGGCCTTAAACTGGCGTTGCAACTCTGCCATCGCCTCTTCCGTTTTGGCCACCACCATGACACCGCTCGTATCCTTATCCAGCCGATGCACAATGCCGCCCCGTTCCAACGTCTGAAAAGCCGGGTCATGGAAGAGCAATCCGTGCAACAAGGTGCCGGAAGGGTTCCCGACGGCAGGATGCACTACCAAACCGGCCGGCTTGTTGAGTACCAGCACCGCATCGTCTTCAAATAGGATATGAAGCGGAATATCTTCCGGAATAGCTGCCACAGGAGCGCGGTTAGGGATCGTCCAGCTAATTAGATCCCCTCCCTTCAGTTTCTGATTCGGTTTGCACGTTGCCCCATTCACGGTCACCAGACCATCCTGGATCAAGGCTTTCCAACCGGACCGCGAAACCTTAGGCACCTCCGCCGCCAGAAAAGCATCCAGCCGGGCCTGTGCCGTATCCACGTTTAAAGTTTGTTGATTCGTCGTTTCCATAACTTAACTATGGCGACGCATTCTGAGGAGAGCACCATGAACATTCAAGCAGAACTCATGTCCATGCCCGATTAATCGCCTCATAAGCAGAAACGAGGAGGAAATCCTTTATAAAAGGCCTAATGCTAAAGAATAGGCCTGCTATTGAACCGGGGTAAAGCGAATGGCCTTAAGGCTGGAGGTTTTACAGTCGCCTTCAAGGCAGGAGACGGAAACTTTGTATTTACCCGGCTTTGGAAAGTTGAGCCAGCCAATCGGAAATTCCTGATAGTTGTGCGAGGAATTCTGCTCATTCTGGATATGTTCCCCCCCTTCGATGTCGACCCCCCAGACAAGACGGCCTTCTCCGGAATAGGTCAGACTGGCGTTATAGTCGCCCGCAGTAAGTACATCGACCTCAAATACGGCCTTGCCTCCAGACGTCCAGTTGTGCACGTGGTGCACCGCCTTCCATTCACCGAATTTTTCCATCCACCGCTTATGCGATAACTTGGCCCCTTTAACCGTCGCGAATTCCGAAAGAATCTCGGTTCCACAGTATGGATCAAGACCGAAGGTCGGGTCCACCTCCGGCGCACCGGACAGATCAACTTCAATTACAGAGACCAGTTTTTCCGGGGCGGTTTGCGGAACCTCGAAAACCGTCCACCCGTTGGAAGTTGTAAATTTGAGTGCTTTACCCTCACTGCCCTTCAGAAGCTTAGCAGAAGTGATTTCTGTCTTGAGCCCCGGCAGGCAGAGCTTGCCGGAAGTCGGCCACTCAAAGACCGAGAGGTAAAGTTTATTTTCTTTAACCGTCGCATCACCCCAGGGTAACGCATGTTGCCACGGGGATGCGGCGGTACAGTAGACCACCTGCGGGTAACGGCGGATCCATTCGCCGGACTCACGCAGAGAACGAACCGCCCGCTCAGGGACCGAGCCATCGCCCCGCGGACCAATATTTAGCATGTACGTTCCACCGCGACCGACGCACGCAATGAGCCGGCGGAGGATTTCTTTGGGCGTTTTCCAATATTCATCATACCACGCATAGGCCCACGAGTCATTCGTGGTGTCTACGGCTTCCCACATACCCGCTACATTTTTATGCGGAACCTCCATATCGCCGAGCGATTGGTAATCGCCGAGGCCGTGACCTGCTCGACCGGAAACGAGTGCATTGGGCTGATTCTTGCGAACCACATCCACCAACTGCTGAACATATTTTTTCGGCATCTTGCCGGGGGTGTCGAACCATACGATTTCGATCGGGCCATAATTGCTGGTGATTTCCTCCACCTGCGGCAGGCACTTCTTTACAAAGTAATCATCGAAGGTTGCCTCATTTCCATCTTCATCCGCCTGCGGCCCATTGCCCCCTCCAGGGAAGGTCCAGTCCTGGTTATGGGAATAGTAGAAACCGAACCCGAGTCCTTCGGCACGGCAGGCGTCAGCCAGTTCATGCATGGGATCTTTCGCCCAGGGGGTGGTTTTGGTGATATTGAAATCGCAGGCCTTGGAATCATACATCGCAAAGCCGTCATGGTGCTTGCTGGTGATGATGATGTATTTCATACCGGCATCTTTGGCCAGCTTTGCAATGAATTTGGCATCAAACAGCTGCGGATTGAACGTTCCGGCCAGTTTCTTATATTCAGGTATCGGAATACCGGCCATGCGAGGATTCATGATCCACTCGCCAATACCATAGTAGGTCTTGCCGTCCACCTTGTTACCGAGCTGGGAATAGAGGCCCCAGTGGATAAACATCGCATAGTTTCCTTCGTCAAAAAGCTGGCCGCGTTCGGCATTTTCGGCGCGGAGCTTCACGACACTCTCTCCCCACATCTCATTCATTCCCTGCTCTGCGGCATAACCCGCTATCGTGAGAGCGGCTGCTAAAATTGTTAACTGCTTCTTCATTTTGTCTCCTGAATTAAATCCATATAAAAATACCATCCGGCTTGTCTCGACACATCCTGTGTTTACAGGATGCCCCGGCAGTCTATTTTCGAAGTCTGGAAAAACACGAGGCCGGCGGTTCAGGCGGCAGGGTCTTCTTCCAAATATGTAATTGCTGAGTCAGTTTTTCGACCGTTTCGGGGTGTTCCTTCGACATATCGGAGGTTTCCGCCCAGTCGTTTTCGATGTCATATAGCTCAACTTTTCCGAGCTTTTCGTTCAATAGAAGCTTCCATTTACCATCGCGGATACCGAGGTGCGGCCAGATCTCGGGATGGTTACGCGCCGGTGCCCATTCCCAGAATATAGGTTTGGTACGTTCAAACGGTTCCCCCTTCAAAGCCGCAAGCATGCTGACGCCATCCGGCTTATACTGCTCCGGAAGTTCCTCTCCGGCCAGCTCCATGAAGGTTGGCAACAGGTCGACTGCGGTCAGCACGGAATCCCGGTCCGCTTTCCCGGCCGGAACAACACCGGGCCACCGGGCAATGAACGGTACGCGGATACCTCCGGCATAGAGCGAACGTTTCTGCCCCTTCAGATCCCCCTTCTCTCCAACCGAGTAAAAGGAGCCGAGGCCGGGACCAGTAGAGGTATCGTCTGTCTGCTTCTTCTTTCCCGTCCACTCGGGGCCGTTATCGGAGGAAAAGATAACCAGCGTATTCTCGTCAAGTCCCAGCTCCTTCAGCGTATCCAGTACCAGCCCAACTCCGGCATCTCCCTCGGCCACAATTGCGGCGTAGACCTGTTTCTGTTCGTCCAATGTTTCAAATTGTTTCAGGTATTGCTCCAGCGGATAATGAGGGGTGTGCGTTTCGTGCAGCCACAGGTTGATGAAAAACGGCTGATCCTTATGGCGCTTGATAAAGTCGACCGCACGCGGACAGGTGGCAACGGTCGGCATCTGCTCGTCGGCCTCGCTCGGCAGGTTGAAGGCACCAAATTCCTCGTAGCCATAGGCCGTCGGCATCGGCCCATCGGGAATATGATCGTTGCACAAGTGCCATTTGCCAAAGTGGGCCGTGGCATAGCCGGCTTTTTTCAACATGCGGGGGAGCATCGGTGCCTGCGGATCAAGCCAGTCGGGCATGTTGCGCTTCACGTGCGATTCCATCGAGGCAAAATGCCCATGCACATTATGGCGCGCGGGAAAATGCCCGGTCATCACCGCCGTGCGGCTCGGAGAGCAGACCGGATGGTTGACGGTAAAATTCTGGAAGTCGATCCCCTCCGCGGCCATGCGGTCGAGCCGCGGTGTTTTGCAAAAGGTGCTGCCATGAATGCCCAGATCGCCATATCCCCAGTCATCCGCAAAGATAAAGATAATATTGGGTTTTTCTGCGTTTATAGACAGTACAAGGCACCAGATCCATGCAAGTGCCGTAAAGAAACGTTTCACATTCATCCGTTTAATATACAGTCTATCGACCAAGGCAACATCCCCTAAATACAGGATGCCTGACCGGATTATATTCTGAAAGGATCTCACTATGAAAAATAGCGTTCGAATACTTGTTGTGTACCTATCTCTTTTTTTCGGCATCTCCTGTCTGGCGCGCGAGCGCTGGCTGTTTCTCGGCGACAGCATTACCCAGGCTGGGCACTATACCGACTATATTGAAACCTGGATGTTGCTGAATGCGGCCGCTGCACCGGAAATCATTAACCTCGGGCTGAGCAGCGAAACCGTTTCGGGACTTTCCGAGCCCGACCATCCTTTTCCCCGCCCCTGTCTTCACACCCGGCTCGACCGGGTGCTGGAACGCATAAAGCCCGACCTTGTCATTGCCTGCTACGGCATGAATTGCGGCATCTATCATCCGTTTTCAGAAGAACGATTTAAGGCCTACCAGACCGGCATCAGCAAGCTCATCACCGACGCACAGGCCATTGGGGCAAAAGTGATCCTGCTCACCCCGCCGCCCTACGCAGGGCGGGTAAAACCGCGCACCCCGCCTGCCGAGGGGGAAACCTTTAGCTATAAACGACCCGCTTCCGACTATAACGACGTGCTCTCACTATATGCGGACTGGATTCTTTCCCTCGACCAAAAGAACGGCATCCGCGCCTTCACCATCCGCCCGCCTATCGAAAAGTTTATGGAAAAGTGTTATCCGAAAGAACCCATCCATCCGAATAAATTCGGCCATGAACTCATGGCCGAATCTTTACTCCAAGCCTTGGGAAAAGACACCGGCACTATGACCGATGATCCGCGAAGGAACCGCGTCATTGCGTTAGTGAAAGAACAGCGCCTCGCCTACGACCGCGCCCTGCTCAACGATATCGGCCACGGGAATAAAAACGTGCTGAAAAAAGCAACCCTCCCCCTTGCTGAAGCTGAAGAGAAGAGCCGCACCCTGGACGTAGAGATCGCGAAGGTTATCGCCGATTAATCCCCGCCGGAGATCGAACTCTTGATCGCTTCGAGCCCCGCGATGGTGGTATATTGGCCCCTAACCTTGCCGGTAAGTTCCTTGAAGCGCATCTCCGTCGTATCGTGCCGATGGGTATCGCGCGATTCGTCCACTTCCCTGAAATGAACGACATTGAATGAAAAATCGATCTTGGTCTTACTGGTTTTTTTCCGAAGACCGCTTTTGGTCTGCACCGCTTTCGGCCGGTTGGAATTACGGATTTCCAACATGGCAGGAATATAGTCGCGGGCCTGGTAATGATAGGCCTCCGGCCGAGGCGGGCGCTCAATGTCCGGAAAATAAACGCGGTTCATCTCCCACGGAGATTCCCGGATCACCCGGGGAGGTTCCCCGTTGGCGGCACGCTCTTTATTTTCCTCAGCCAATAGTTTTTTGGCTTTTTCGAAGGATTCGAACCACCGTCTCCCGGCGGAGGATTGGTCCCAGCTTCGATCAACTTCATCCTTGTAATACCACTGATTGCCCCACCAACAGGTGAGCAGGAAGACCGCATCGGCCTGTTGTTTCATGGCCACCATGGTCGGGCGGTACCACTCGCGCTGGTGCCTGAAAACGCCCGTAAGAAAATTCCCGTTATTCTGTTGGGCTCCCGCTCCAAGTGTGGACACCCCGTATTCCTTGCTTCCCATACCCGGCTTTGCCGCATTGAGCGGCTTCAACCAGGCATCGACCTTGGCCACGTTTGCCCGGTTGGCTGAAACCATATTCGGGAACAGCATAAAACTGCGGCCGGGATCATAGACAATGATATTGAACAACGCGGTGGGCGGCAATGAATCCAGAATGCGGACCAGCTCCTGTTTGATGATGGTATAGGCGAGAATCCCACCCATTTCGTCGTACATCATTTCCGGCGAGGAATCCAAAATGATAAATACTTTTTCGCCCCTGCCCTTGATACCGAACACCTCGATTTCCGGCATGGAGAACCCAACGCCCCCGGCTCCGCCCAGACCGCCGGCTTCGCCACCACCAAGGCCGCCCTTCACTCCGCTGATTTCCGGCATCTTGATATCGGGCATGGTCTGGTTCATTTTCGGCTGCACCACGATGCGTTTCCGCAGCTTCGGCTTCTGCGCCTTCTTTTTCTTGATGTTGACCGGAACCTGCAGCTTCTTAAGCTTCATTTTCGGTCGGTTGAGCGGCTTAGCCTCGAAAGCCTTTTCTTCTTTCTGAATAACCGTTACCGCAACGAACGATAAGGCAATAACGATGAGGACAGCATGAATGCCCAAACTGACGACAGCCGCACTTGATTTAGCATGGCTTGTAAAAAACTGTTTCTTACCCATCAGGTTACTCTCCGACTTTCCGCTGTCCGTGCACGGTTAAAATTGCAGTGTTAGAATAAGGGTTTTTCATTTTATTAACCGTCAGCATGTCCATGACTTCCGGATAACTCTTCAGGAAATTATTTTCATCAATCAGGTTAATGAAGATGTGCGTGGTTCCTTTCGGAAGCACAGCAGATACCCTGTTGCCGGGAAGCAACTTTGCTGATGTTCGGAACCACTCTTCATAGCGTTGCCCTCCATTGAGGGTATAGATCAGCTGAGCGCGAACCACGCTCGCCCCGTTCTCCTTATAGACGAACTCAACAACATTGCCCTTTTGCTCATGGGCGAGCACCTTGCATACATTTTCCTTCCCCGGGATAGCGAACCGGCAGTCGGGGTTATAGTAGGGATAACTGGCCTTCATCTCCTCCAGCACAGATGTCAGTTTTTTATTCATCTCCATCGCTTTTTCAGGCATTGCCGTGGCCAGGTTTTTTGCTTCTTCGATATCGCTCCGCACCTGCTTGCCGTTCCGGGTTTCATACAGACGGTACAGCTCCAGTTCCGGGGAGTGGGCATTGCCGACGTGGTCATAATTACGGACGAGTTTGTAGTCGCCAATGCGGATCGTGCTTTCCAGCGCGACGCTGTTGGGAAAGTGCCACATCATCGTATCGCGTACCGAGCCGTCGGCCTCCTTGACCAGCGACGCATCCGTCGGGTCGGTTTTTAGTAATCCCGAAATATCGCAACCGTCAAAACGTTTTCCTTCCGGCCGTGCAGTTCCCGTCCATGACAGGATGGTTGGATAGAAATCGAGGCCGTTAACCATGACATCCGACTCCACTCCGGCATTAATGCCGGGACCGGCGATGATGAGCGGAACGCGGGTACCCCCCTCCATCGCCGAAATCTTACCACGATCCAGCGGGTAGTTATCCGTAATGATTTCCCCGGGATGCCCTTCCATGCCGCCGTTGTCCGACGTGAAAATAATATAGGTATTCTCGATCAGCCTGTGTCCCGGCCAGCGCGGATCTTCGGTGGTCTCCAGGTAGTCGAACAGCTTGCCGACATAATAGTCCAGTTGTTCCACCATGGCGCAATAAAACGGATTTGTCTGCCCTTTGCCCTTCCATACCTTCGGGTTATCAGGAAGTTCGACACCCAGTTTTTCGACATATTTATTCAGCAGTTGTTCGCTGCGCGTATGAATCGGCGTATGCACCAGCCAGGTCGCATAGTAGAGAAAGAACGGCTCATCTTTATTCTCCCGCAAAAACTCCAGCGCATCCTCGCTGTTTTGGTGATATGGGAATCCGTTTTCATCCAATCGATACGGATCGTCCACCTGGTCGGTTGCAAAGTCGGTTAAACGGTGTGGACGCATGGGTATGGTTGCCCCCCGCTCATGACGCGTCCAGTCGAATCCCTGGTCTTCCGGTTGCGGGAAGGCATTATGATCAATCGCCATATGCCACTTTCCGCAGTGGCCGGTCGTATAGCCACGCGTCTTGAGCGCTTCGGCAATGGTCACGGTCCCGGCCGGCATGCGGCCGCTGTACCACGGCGGCATCATGCGGTGCGCGGTTTTGTTGTAGGGCGACGGCGGGGCACCGCCCACCACATGGGTTTTCTGTGCGCGTGCTGGGTGGTTACCGCTCATAATCGCACAACGGCTCGGAGCACAGGTCGGGGCCGGAGCATAGCCCTGCCAAAATAATACTCCTTTCTTTGCCAGCGCATCAATGTTCGGCGTTTCCATCGGCGATGGCTCGTCAATGTCATAGCACTTCACATCCTGCCAGCCCAGATCATCCGTCAACAGCAACACCACATTCGGCTTTGCCGGACGATCGGCATGACCTATTGTACTGAAGAGGATTCCAGCTAAAATCAACGGGACAGTTTTATTCATAACTCACCTTATGGTTTACCAATATTTAAGGATAAAAAACGAAATCAGTCGGTTGCAAGGCAGGCACCCCAACCGGTATCGCCACCTGAGAGATTCCTGACAGAATGCCATGCTTTACAAGAAACCGGTCCTCCAAATCCAACGACCAGTAGAAGAAGGTGTTTTTCGGATTACGCCCATTGCAGAAACCATGCTTGCCAGCCTTCCCAACGTAAAACTCCGAGATGTTTCCTTTTTTCTTCAACGCCGTGTGAAACTCCAGAATACCCTCAACCGGAATGGCCGGATCCTGCCCCCCAAGAAAGGTGATAAAGGGAGGAAGGCCTTCCGTAATAAAATTAGGCGGCGTTAACTCCGGAGTGCAGCCGGTTACCCAATATGGATTATAGAGGATCACCGCATTGGGCACGCACGAAATGGAAAGGTCGTAGCAATCGTCATTAACCCCTTCGATCATCGCAACCGCCGCCGCCATTTGTCCACCCGCCGAACCGCCCGCAGCCACTAGTCGGTCGGGATCGATTTTCAGCTTTTCAGCATGCTGCCGTAAAAACCGGACGGCCGATTTGGCATCCTTGATGCATTCAAGCGGTACTTCGACGTTATCGCGGTCTTTCAGGCGGTAGTCGACGGAAACGGCAATCATGCCCCTGCGTGCCCAATACGTGCAGTCCGGGTAGTGCATATCCGGACTGCCCGTCCTCCAGGAGCCACCATGGAAAACAACAAAGGTCGGAAAGGCTTTGCTGGAATCCGCATAGTTATCGGGTAAGAAGACCGAAAGTTTCAGGGATTTTCCGTCCGTTTCCTTATACGTCCAAAACGTATCAGGGACGACAGATCCCGCCCCTACTGCTCCAGCTATTATAACCGCAGTCGCGGTAATCCACTTAAAATTCATACTGCAAGGTTAGCATGATCGCCTCGTGAGCCTATCCCGTATACACAGGAGATATAGCCCCTGATACCGACCCGCCTTATCAGCTCAATAGATTCCGGATTCGGGGCCGGACGGAATGATGCGGCGGCAGGTTTTATCCATGTAACGGCCCACCGGCATTTTTTTCAGGTTTTCCAGGTTTTCATACAACCATTTGGCCGAGGTGCTGTGCGCAATAATGTTGCCCCGCTTATCGGTAACAATCACGAGGTTTTCCGCATACCGGTCGCCGCGGCGCGATCCGTTGAGTTCATACTCCATGATCTCGACCTCTTCGCCGGAAAACTGATGGGAGCGCTTGTTCTCTTTGGAGGGAACAAACGTGCTGGATTGGCGGTCGAGCAGAATATATTCGTTCGAATCGACCAATCGCTGCCCCACGGCAAAGCTTTCAATGGTCAGCTCGTGATTATACTCCAAGCTGCTTTCCTGCCGGATCTTGGCCCCGAATACATAATCCAGTATCCTTGGGGGCTGTTCATTAAGATACGGAGTCGTTTCAATAGTGCGCTGGGAACTCTGCTTAACAAAGGAGAGATTAAGTTTCGGTGGATTGGCGAGCTCAATAAATTCACGATCCTCCGGCGAAAGCTGCTCCATCGGAATTTTTAACTGCTTGCCTTTGGCGTTGCGCAAAACCGCCTGCCCCGCAACCATGCTCAGATATTCGGCCTCGATGATCTTGCCGCCCGAACTGGTCCACGGCCGTATGGGGGATTCCGCAGGCATTTCCGGCTCCGGTGTTTCGGCAACCTCCGGCTCCGGTGTGCTTTCAGTCGAAGAGACATAGTCTCGAAAAACGGGGCCGGTGGTGATCGAAGCCTCCCCCTCAACCAAATGCGCGCTGATAGCATCGATAAGATCAATCGTCGGCTCCGTGGTTTTAAACATGGGAAGAATGGGTGCGCCCTGCCGGTTCCGCTCGTATTCAACGCCTTCGACCTCGACCACGAGCATGGAACAGAAAGCCCCGCCCGGAACCTCACCGATAATAACTTCCATATTCTGCGGTTCGCCGGCCTTAAGCGTGATCCAGTCGCCGACCACCGCCAGATTATTCCCCAGATAATATCTGCGCGAATCCGCTGAACTGCTGACCCATGTGCCGCCAATCAGCGGAGTGCCGCGGTTGTCGTCCGGCCAGCAGGCATTGAGCACTGTTTCGCCATCCACCCGGACTACCATAACATCGTCACCGTGTCCCCAAAACCGGAATGTGATATCCTCCGGATACACCAGCTGTCCCTTGTAATGCACCATCCAGGCATAACCGACCGTGTCGGCCTCGTCGAACGCCGCCGGGGCAACAGATGACCGGACCTGGGGCATCATGATGCTGGTTGCATAGAGCTTTTTGGGCGAACGATAGAACCGGGCGATTTTCGAGGTTCTCCAGCCACCCCGCGTGAACTTGGTCAACTCATCCACAAACTGAAAGTCGGACATGGGAATATCCCGACCGCTGCGGTCGCGCTTAAAATCATAGAACGTGCCGACCAGGTCGTTGCCGATGGTCTGCCCCGATCCGAAAATAGTCACCTCATCCAGATCGGGCATAATTTCGAAGCCGCCGATGCTACCGGAAAGGCCGTCGGTCATGCCGCTCATTTCCGGCAGCTGGATATCCGGCATGCTTGCGCGCTTTACCTTGGTAACAATCCGGGTAGTCGCTTTGGGCTTGGCGGTTTTTTTCACCTTCACCTTCGGCTTCTTAAGTTTCATCTTCGGGCGATCAACCGGCTTGGGTGGAACAAATTTTTTCTCTTCCTTTTGCTGCACCGTAAACACCACCAGAAGGCCGGCCAGCATAAAGGCCGCCGCATGCACCAGCAGGCTGATCACGAATCCGCTCGGAGCTCCTTTAACCACACCCTTTGTCTTTTTTCCTTTAGACTTCATCGCTCTCGTATCCCTCTCTCGGAATTGCATGCATTGTAAATGCATGTATCGTAAGTGGCCATACTATTATTCATTCCCTAAGCTAAAACCTGCAGCCCATACCCATTGGTATAATAGTAAACGAACATATCATCCTTTTATTTTGCATTAGTATGACCTAACAGCAGGAATCGACTATCCCTCATACACAGGATGCCGTCACTTCCCCTTAGTGTGCTACGTTGTCCTGCAACAGCAAAATACAGCGAAGGGCGACGCATCAGCCCGGTGGAATAATTTCAGGAAACATATGAAAATCATGGCATGGATAGCGGTGGTCACCATCGGGGGATTCTTAATGGCACCGGCCGCCGGTGCTTCCGAAAAAAGCGGACTGGCTCCATGGAAGCAGGAAAACTATTCCTATGCCTACTGGCTGAATGGATGGCGAAAAAATGCCGACGATACCTCCCCCGATATCCTCTGCTTCGAGACCGGCAACTATGGCATGACGCTGAATGTTGGCGACTTTTCAAAAATGCGCTTCGGCCTGCTCAACGATAACGCCGGCTATACCCAGGCACTGCAGTCCGGAGCACAGCGCATCAATGAACTGCCCCCGGCGGCGCTGGAGATCGAGGTGGAGGTAAATGGACGGGTCTATCGCGCCGCCGCCTGCCAGGCCGGACTCGACCGCGGCCCAAAGCGCCTGCAAAGCGCCCGCCTGTGGGAATCCGGTAAGCTGGTTCAGCACTTCGATTTCGCCGGACTGGTCTTCAAAGACAACACCGGCCGCGAACTCCCGAGCTACGGCATGCTCGACATCGTTGCCTGGCCCGATGCACTGACGCTGAATGTGGAGCTCGCCCCCGAAACCTCCGCCTGGACCGACGCGCGGTTCAGTATACGCCTGAATGACTGGCACATTGAAAAACAGGTGCCCGGCGAATGGGCTGTTGGAAATAACAACCGGCTGTCGCTCAGCTGCAACCTCAACGACCGGCAAAAGGCGAACGATGGCATTGTCCTCAAAGTCACGGCCGCACAGCAGAAAAGCGTCCCCGTCGTGTTTGATGAACGCTACAACAGCCATGTCGCCAAAATCAAAAGCCCTCCGCGCGACTGGAAGAGCGGCTACACCGACATCCGCAACTACGACGAGTTCGATATCACTATCGAAAACGAAGGCGATGGGAATACGTATGCCCCCTTTCTGCTCGATCTGACAAACCCGGCCAACATTACCGGGCTCTGTCCCATCCTGTGCGATGCATCCGGCACCCCCACCGGTATTCCCGTGCAGCTCAGCAAAAACTGGCACCACGTTGGACTCGGCTCCTACCTGCGTGCTTATGCGCTGATCCCTGCACAGCCGGGCACCTCAAAATATAAACTGCGCATTGCCTACGGATTCTATGGCACCCTCCCCTCCGCCAGCCATGCCCAGCTCTCGCTCGTGGGCTATGGGAATGATGGTAACAGCGGCAACAATGGCCGCTGGGAACAGCTGGCTATCGGATGCTGGGGCGAAACCATCTGCTTCGATATGGATATGAGCTGCGTCGATGTCACCATCACCGATGTCCGCATGCTTATGGCCCGCAACGGCCGCGAGGGTAAAAAATGGACCTGGACCGATGCCGGCTGGGGCGGCGACTGGCTCAACCTCCGCGACGACCTCGACCAAAAGCTCTACTGCACCGAACTTAAAACCGCCTACAACGCCCACGGCCCCTGCCTCACCGAGGTGCAATACGAAGGGTGCTACGGCACCGATCGACAGATCGACAGTAAAACCACGGTGCGCACCCTGCGCACCGATGACTATGCCCGAACCTTCCAAACCTTCAGCTACACCTTTAACCAACCCGTTTCCGCCACCAACGGCTGGTTGTTCAAGATGGGAAGAACCCCGGGATACGTCACACCGCAGCTGGCCTATGGAAACGGAAAAGGCCTCATCCGGGAGCATCAGATACCCAACACCCTCAAGCGCAACGAAACCCACCTGGAGCCCACCACCCTGACCGGCCCCGCTCCCTGGTGGATTGCCCAGCCCGGAGCCCATCACCACCCCGTGACCTACCATCAAAACCGTGGGCGGGAAAATTATGCCACCGGCAGCCGTGCCATCATCATCCGCTCATACCAGGCCATCATCAACGGCCAAACCAATACCAACCCGACCATCTCCGCTCCGGTCTGCCAGGTTCATACCGACGGCAGCCCCAACCTCGACCTGCTGCTTATGCCGCCCCCCGGCATCACCCAATTTAATCCCGGCGACACCATCGACTTCGACGTCGAAGTCATCACCCCGCACCGCGAAGCCGACGACTATTACGGGCCGAACAAAACCTACCGCAACCATCTCGCCAAGCATCCCCGCTCCTGGAAAACCGTCTACCGCGAAGCCCTCGGCAACAACCTGAAACCCGAAGTCGAAGGCGGAACTGTCAAACACCCCTATCCGCTCATCATTGAAGTCACGAATCAGGAAACGGTGCAGTTTAAAATCAACGAAGGCATCGGCGCGGTTCCTGTGCGGTTCGATGGGCTCAAAACGCCGAACCATTCCCTCTACCAGGTGGTTAACGGAAAGCAAATCAAGCTCGACCAAAGCGTACACGGAAACGACTACTGGCAAACGGACTACAACCCCGAATCCGACACCTACAGCCTGACCGTCAACCTACCGCTTGATGGGCTCCGCACCTCCGAATGGATCCTCCGCACCGAGTAGGATCCGGGTGGATTAGAGGGTGTTTCCAAATTCATCGGAGCAGCATGTGCACGATGGGCAGATCTGCGCAAAATGGTTATGTCCGGTAGCATTTGATACCATCCGGCTACCGCAGGCAGGACAACTATTGGAGTACGAATTCAGATTTGGTTTTTTGGATCGTGCCAGACAAACAACGCTAATGATCGACACTGCAAGAACGACTGTAATGTAATAGACCACACTCATTTTTTCCTCCTTATAAAACCAAGCTCCGGTCACCCATTTGTTGGATTTGTGTTTTCACACTATCAAGTATCCGAAACCTGCCTATCCCGCATTTGGGGGATGCCTAAAGTGTTTATAATAAAAGCGATGTTGCAGGACGGGCTTCTGCGCGAAGCGGAGAGCGCGTTTCATCGTTTTCCCCGTTGGGGTTAAACGATCTCTACATCTGCGGGACAGATCCGCCAGTTCCGTTACGCCGCAAACGGGCAAGATGCCCGTTCGACTTTCGTGGCATGGGCAACCTGCCCATGTGCCGCACAGCCCGTCTACACTTCTTCAATAACCAGACGGATGAATTCGTTGGTCTTGCCGGTGGTGTCGATACGGTTGGTGACGGATTCGAAATCGGTATCGATGGTTCCGGTGGCCGGTAGTGCAACATAGCCACTGTTGGTCCAGTTACCGGCGACGAGGTCCGGTGTCAGTTCAAGATAGTAGGACAATCCATGGCCGGGCGTGGTGCGCCGGGCATGAACATATTCGAAAAAATTGGTACCGCTTATCGACGCTTTTTCAAATGTCGGGATATTGCCGATATCGGCTTCGTTGGTCGGGTTACCGCCGAGTCCGTATTCGTAGAGGTTATTGATGGGATCACCATCAGGATTGGCGGCGTTGGCACCGTCGCCGGCATCATCCGCGTAACCGAAATATTCCACGCGCCAGCGCTCGATCTCCGTGATGGTGCGGACGGACAACACCTCGCCGTCGGCCATATAGTTGCCCGGCGCCGCCGCCATCACGCTATTGAACGATGTGTAGGGATAGACGCTTTGTCCAAAATTAATATCACTTTCGCGCATGGCAAAACCGAGCAACCGCATTCCGGCAAGGGTGCCGTCGTAGGGTTTTACGATTCCGTTGACATATGGATTCCACGTCAGATATCGGCTTTCATCATTTCTGATCACCTCGAAGATCGGACGGCTCTTGTTGACGGGATACGCGTAGAGGAAAAAGTCGGGCGAGGCACCATCCTCCTTGATCCGGAAGCTGGTTCCGCTTCCGGTATAGCTGTAGGCCACCAGCGGACTCGTTGCCTCGGTAAAGTCAAATGCGGCCAGCTCGGCATTCACCAGGTTACGGGCGGCAATACGGTCGGAGAGATCCTGCATGTCGTCGCCAAGCACAAAGTAAAAGCGAGACCAAACTCCATTGCCCTGCGAAAGGTTATAGTGACGAACAACGCTGGTTACAAAATAGTTGCGCCAATCCGCCTCACCCGGTTGGTATGCTCCCCCGGCATAGCCCCAACGGAACCAGCTTTTTTTAATCTGATCCGGCAACAGCGTTCCCTCATCCTCCCCAAAGACAAACCCGAGTGCAGGAGTACTCCCGTTGGAGGTTGCGCTATAGCCGATCCAGCCGCCGGTCTCGTTAAAGTTGGTAACTACGCCCCAACTTTCTGTACGCGGAGCAGACCAGTTGGTGCTCCCGGGCTCGGCAACAAAGGCATATTCCGTACTGGTGCGGCGGACACCGCCCCACGGCATGTTCAGCCAGTTAAGAACGTCCGGTCCATAGTTGTACATACCGAGTGATACTTCAATCACACCCTGTCCGAGATCGCGGTAGCACGTGTACATTAAGAGATAAGATTTAAAGTCGTTGGACGCAATCCCGTCGGCATAAATATTGTTATGCGCCTGGGGGGTCCAGTTGACGGTTGTGAAGCTGCGATCGGTTTCGTCGAGATACGCCGCAACCTGCGGCGAATAGAACGGCTCGGTCATGACCGGGTCTTTCAGATACACACCGGCCTGGTGCAGGAAATAGCTGTTCGTCGGCGGATCGTTTTGAGAACTGTCCACGGCAACGCCCTGCCACACCTCGTCGTTCCAGGGCGACTTGTTGACTCCATACGGATCGCTCTCCGATCGGTAGGACGGCGGCACGGTTTCGCCCAAAAGCGGCGTACGCAGGGAATAGATATTTCCGCCGCGAGCCGTACGCATATCCCAAGAGTTAGTGCTGTTTCCAGCAACAGTTTGCATCAGCGTGGTGTCCTGCACATGCGCTTCATGGAAGGTCGGCGACCATTCGGAAACGGTCGGCTGCAGGGCGCGGGTGGCCGAGAAGGTGCTGTTGGACCAGTCGACCGCGATCGTGCTGTCCGGTACGAGCGAGGTAAGACGTTCGGAAAGAGACGGGCGTGCAATGAGCCGCAGCCACAGTCCGTCGGACTGAACCACCACGGCGGGTTCGCGAGTACCGAAACCGGTAAAGGTTACATCATTCGTAAGGCCCGCATTAAGATTGGTGGAGAGCATCAGCGGAAAATAACCATCGAAACCTTCATAGTCCGTGCCGTCCACTTCAATGCTTCCGGAACCGCCTACGGTCACGCCTCCCAAGAGAGTCATTGGACGGAAGCCCGTCATATCCAATGGCAGCAGCAACGTTCCATTAATCTGGAGGGTTCCGGCCGCGGCTTCAACGTCCACCGTCACCGTTGCCCCCGGATCGATCACCACGTTATCGTTATTGAAAACTGTTTCCGACGACCAGTCGGCAGTGGCCGCATACGTAACCGTCTCAGGAACATGTTCGGTCAGCACCAGCTGCACCCAATCCTTTCCATCGGTTTGATCCTGCACGATGGTTGCATCCAGCCCCTGACCCGCAAAGCCCGAAACCGAAAAGTTGTTGGTATCGGCCAGCGCAGACAAATTGACTGCGTCCAGCAGGAGCATGCTGTCTGCGCCGTTGGTATAGGCCGATCCATCCACCGCAATCGTTATATTGTTCAGCCCCATCCAGGCGCTCACATTGACGGTGCTTACGCCGGTTTCATCGAGCTCAAAAGTAAAGGTACCTGAGTTCCCGCCGACTCCCTGGTTGAGCCGTTCAATGTTGATCGTGGCATCGTCGCCGATCACCTTAAACCCGGTCGCGACGTTGTTGCCGACATAGATCTGTCCATCGAGATCCACCGAACCGCCGCTGATTTCGATATCGGTATTCAGCTTTGTTACATCGGTTGGAGCTCCGCCTGTAAAGGCCAGCAGACCGGACTGCACCTGCAGCGTTCCCCCGCCGGAAACGGTATATCCTGTACCGGTGGTCACGCGGCTGAAGGTGCCGCCGTCGATCGCCAAGATTCCGTCAAGAGACAGGGTCGTTGCATCCGAGGCCACCGCCCCGGCGTTGAGGTTTACGAGCCCGCTGGCTTCCACCGCAAGTGCACCGCTGAGGGACAGGGGTTTATTCGTATTCACCTGCAAGGTGCCGTCAGCCACCGTAAGCGTGGCCGCTGCAGCGTCTACATCCAGCGTCACAACTGCGCCGTTGGTGATGGTTACGACATCGTTTCCGTTCACGGTTTTCGACGACCAGTTGGCGGTAACGTCGTACACAATGTTCGACGGAGGCGGTGCATCCGTTTCCTGGTAGTCGGAACTGGCCTCCAGGGATCCGCTGAGTCCGTTGATGAACCATGCCGTGGTATATTCCGGCAGCGTGGCTGTTACCGTGTACGTTCCGCCGCCGTTAGTGACCAGTGTGGCACTCGTTTCGTTCCAGGTCCGGTCGCCGGTAAAGCCCCCGTTCACGGTTGAAACCAATTTGGCTCCATCAAGTGTTTTAGACGAGGTAAAGACCACTTCGGCAACATCGTTGCTAAGACTCACACTCTGCTGCACGCACCACGGTGTGCCGTTGCTGATGATGCTGTCTGCAAAGGCATAGCTTTCCGGCCGGTTCCAGCCCGGACCGTGGCCATGCCCCATGCCGGGAACTAATGACACCATGTAGGGTCCAGGCATATTGGTATAACAATCCGCCAGGCTCTCCATCGGAAAGTGTTCGTCCCCCGGCCATGAGAACCACAGGGTCGGCATGGTTACGTTGGTAATCCGTACCATCGGATCCCACACATCCTTGTAGAGATCGTTGTCGCCAAGCACTGCGCCATATTGGTTATCGGCCGTTGCCAGACTTCCGCAGCCGTAGGTCGGGACGGCAAAGCGGAAGCGATCATCGATTCCGATGGCGGTGCTGGTAATAACGCCGCCCCACGAAATACCCATGACGCCGACGTTGGTTGCATTGACTTCCGGCAGCGAGCGCAGCAGCGAGTTGGCCAGCACCGTATCGGCCACGGCGTGATACATCCACTGGTTGGTCAGCGCCTCATCCGAATCGCCGTAGATTCCTACACGAGCCGGCCCGGCCATGTTGTGCTGATGCCAGCCGGTATTGATGGTCGGCGCGTTAGTGGAATCGGTCTGCCCTTCCACGGCAATGCTGATGGCGGCATAGCCGCGGTTGCTCCACAGCTCGACCCATTCGTCATAAGCGGTTCCGCCTCCGCCATGCACCAGCACGACGCCCGGCACAGGACTGTTGGAACTGGCGCCGGCCGGAATGCCGATATAGGCATAGACGCGGGTGTTGGTACCGTTGTAGTCGAGCGCGTCGAAATAGATGGCGTTCAGCTCGCCCGCATTCACGTTCGTGGTCGTCATCGTGCTATCGTCCGCATACATCGTCGGCGCATTCGTCAGGTTTCCAAGCGCCAGCACCAAGGCATTGGTATCAGGCACACCCTCTTCGAGCGTCAACGTGACGATGTCGGAGCCCTGGTCCTGCGTGATGTACCCGCTCAGGCCGCCGCTAAAGCCGGTCACGCTGGTAACCGTTGAAGTCGAGGAAAGATTGATCGTGTCGAACAGGGTGAAGGTGCCCGTGCCGCCGGTATAGGCCGAGCCGTCCACCGAAATCGAAACATCGCCGAGCGTCATCCAACTGGTGTTCGTGATCGCACTGATTCCGGACGCACCCATTTCAAAAACATAGTCACCCGAGTTCGAGGCATTGCTGTTTATGCGATCAATGTTAACGATGGCTCCGTCGCCCTTGATGGTCGTGGTTCCATTCAAATAGTTCTGGCCGGTCAGGTTCACCGTCCCGCCGCTGATTTCGATATCGCTCTCGATGAATGCAACGTTGCCCGGAGCCGATCCAATATTGTTTAGCGTTCCCGACTGCAGCTTCAGCAGCCCGGTGCCACCAACGGTCCGGTTGGCGGCTGACTTGTCGATCGTGAAGGTTCCGCCGTCGATGTCCAGCAGGCCGGCGCTGTTGATCGTGGTCGTTCCATCCACGGTCAGTGCTCCACCCGTCAGGTTGTACGTTCCAGTGCCGGCGTCGCTGATCTTCGTCGTCGTCGAATTCACCGCGCCGGCCGACTGGTTCAGCGTGGCCGTGCCGCTTTGGGTGGAATGCCCCAGGTTGAGTGTGCCCACGTTGAGCGTGCTGGCGCTGTTCACGTTGATGGTGGCCGAGGGCGCCCCGTTGACCATCTGGATTTGGTTGACACTCGCGTCGATGTCCAGCGCCACGACCGAATTGTTGTTGAAAACCGTGTTATCCGCCGGCCCGGGCAGATCCGGAGCCGCGACCCAGGCTGTACCGTTGTGCCAGTTCCACTGGTTGGTTGTGCTCCAGTTGCCCGCTGTCCCCCTGGCATAGTTGTCTGCCACGGCGGATCCAGCAAATGCCAGGCACACCAGGCCCGCTAGTACTCTCTTTTTCATTCCCTGCTCCAATTTAAGCGTCAATTCGCTATTTACTATTAAAACCATACACCTTTACCGCCGGTTGCCTATCCCGTGTTTACGGGAAGGCGGAATCCGGCCAAATTATATGGAGGGACGACCTCTGTGTCGTCCTGGGACGGAGTTAATCCTCCTTTTTAAAGACACAAAAAAGCCCCGGAATGTTCATCCGGGGCTTGCTTCGCGATGGGTTGCACTAAAGTTGCAGCAGGCGCCGGATAAACAGCATCCCGCCGCCGAAGGCGGCAATCATTCCCAAGGTAGCCGGTTCCGGAATTACCGTCAGAGTGACGATGTCGTTGACCTGGTCCTGCGTGATATATCCGCTCAGGCCGCCGGTAAAGCCGGTCACGCTGGTAACCGTTGAGGTCGTGGAAAGATTGGCCGTATCGAACAGGGTGAAGGTGCCTGTTCCGCCGGTGTAGGCCGAGCCGTCCACCGTAATCGAGACATCGCCAAGCGTCATCCAGCTTCCATTCTCGATCGAACTGATACCGGCTGCACCCAGTTCAAAAACATAGTCCCCCGAATTTGAGACATTGCTGTTCAGGCGGTCAATGTTAATGGTGGCCCCGTCGCCTTTGATGGTCGTGGTTCCGCTCAGATAGTTCTGGCCGGTCAGGTTCACCATACCGCCGCTGATTTCGATATCGCTCTCGATGAATGCAACGTTGCCCGGAGCCGATCCAATATTGTTTAGCGTTCCCGACTGCAGCTTCAGCAGCCCGGTGCCACCAACGGTCCGGTTGGCGGCTGACTTGTCGATCGTGAAGGTTCCGCCGTCGATGTCCAGCAGGCCGGCGCTGTTGATCGTGGTCGTTCCATCCACGGTCAGTGCTCCACCCGTCAGGTTGTACGTTCCAGTGCCGGCGTCGCTGATCTTCGTCGTCGTCGAATTCACCGCGCCGGCCGACTGGTTCAGCGTGGCCGTGCCGCTTTGGGTGGAATGCCCCAGGTTGAGTGTGCCCACGTTGAGCGTGCTGGCGCTGTTCACGTTGATGGTGGCCGAGGGCGCCCCGTTGACCATCTGGATTTGGTTGACACTCGCGTCGATGTCCAGCGCCACGACCGAATTGTTGTTGAAAACCGTGTTATCCGCCGGCCCGGGCAGATCCGGAGCCGCGACCCAGGCTGTACCGTTGTGCCAGTTCCACTGGTTGGTTGTGCTCCAGTTGCCCGCTGTCCCCCTGGCATAGTTGTCTGCCACGGCGGATCCAGCAAATGCCAGGCACACCAAACCCGTCAATAGTCTCTTTTTCATGTCTTGCTCCTTTTTCATGTCAAATCTCTATTTACAGCGTTAAATACAATACAGGTCCCCTGCAATCTGTATATCCCGTGTTTACAGGATGCCGAAAACCGCACTGACTTAAGCAGGAATACCATCTCCATTTTATTCCGATGGCACTACATAGCCGTTCATTTTCGGAGCCCTTTGTAGTGCGCTCGGAGCAATGCGGAGAGCGTATCCCTCCGGCTGGACCTGTCCTTAAGTCAGTGCCATTTCGGGATGCCGGACCATTCGCCGATTTTGTGGATCTTCCATTAAGGCGCGTTGGATAGCCGTTTTCAAAATAGCGGCAGGAATAGTTTAGATATTGAGCCGGTGGTGCAGCCACCTGCGAATCCACTTGAGATATGTAAGCCCGAGGCTCAGATCAAAAAGTTGTATCGGATTCATTCGCCAGCTAAAAATAAAGCTTCACCTACACAAACGTGCCCGCACTTACTGACAGCACGGGCACGCACGATTCTCAACTCAAGACTGCTTACGGCAGTTCTTCGATCACCAGATCTATGAATTCAGCTGTCTTTCCGGTGGTGATTATGCGGTTCGTTACGGTGTCAAACTCTCCCGCACCCGGTCCGTAGTCCACGACCGGGCCGTAACCTTCAACCGTGTATCCCGTGTTGGTGGTCCAACTTCCAACAACCAGATTTTCAGTCAGAGCAAGTGCATAGCTGATTTCATTGGTGGCAGCCACGCGACGAGCGTGGACATAGTCGATATAGCCGGCACCCGATACCAGGGCCGAATCCAACCCGATATCGGCACTGTTGGTGGGATCGCCGCCAAGACCATACTCGTAGAGGTTATTCAACGCGTCGCCGTCCGGATTGTTTGTGGAGGCTCCAACACCATAGTCATTTGCCCAACCGGCATAGCCGCCTTGTGTGATGGTTAGCGTGACTTCATCCACACCTTGATCCTGCGTAACAACCGCAGTATACCCTGCTGCAAAGCCGGTCACCGAGACCGCCGTTGAAGTAGTGGAGAGGTTTACCGTATCGAATAGGGTGAAAGTGGCCGATCCGCCGGTGTAGGCTGTTCCGTCCACCGTAATTGAAACACTGCCGAGGTTCATCCACGAGGTGTTGGCGATTCCGCTCACTCCGGTTGCCCCCATTTCAAACACATAGTCGCCTGTGTTTGACGGGTTGCTGTTCAGGCGTTGAATCGTGATGGAGGCTCCATCCCCTTGGATGGTCGTGGTTCCATTCAAATAGTTCTGCCCCGTCAGATTCACGGCTCCCCCGCTGATGGTAATATCCGGCTTTACAATCATGGCATCGCCACCGGCTGTTCCCGTTCGGTCAAAAGTTCCTGATTGCAACTGGATGAGTCCATCGCCGTTTATGGTTAGGAGTCCGGCGGAGGCAACTTCATTGATCGTGAACACACCACCATTGATATCCAGTATGCCCGTTGCCGTCAGATCGCCATCATCCGCGATCAGCGTTCCGCCCGTCAGACTGTACACGGAGTTGGACACGGAAGTGGCTCCATCATCACCCAATTTCAGGAAGGTGGTATCCGCATCCCCGGCGGTTTGGTTCACCAGCCCATAATGGCCCGCATTATGGCCAATATACATCTCATCGCCTCCGGTGAAATCAGCCGCGATATTAAGCGTTGAAGAATTGCGTACCGTTGTTTCCCAGACAAACGCGCCCGCAAAGTCGGAGGAAACGTTAACCGATCCTCCATTTTGGATGATGGCCCGGTCGGCACCGAGTGTGCCGGGAACCCGATCGAGTTGCCAGTTGTCCGGATCGTTCCAGCTCACACCATCGCCACTCCCGTTAAAGGAGTTGATCTGGTCGGCCGGAAACGCCGCCGTGGCGCTGAGCGGAACCACAGTCGAGCCACTGGCACCACCGCCTGTTTCGCTCCAGGCGATGGTGGCCAGACCGGTTGCGGTCTGCCCAGCCGCTAGGGTTGCAACGGTGTTGTCGAACTCGAATTCAAGCGTGGTCGGCGTCATAGGAACGGTCAAGGTTTGCGGCGTTGTCGAAAGTACCGAGAACGCCCCCAAATGGGATTGGTCCGAAATGGAAATGGTAATATCCATGTTGGTAGCGGAATTGAAGACCACATCGACGGATCCGGTAACCAGACTCACCGCCGTAGAGTCGAAGACTTCGGAAATCTCGTCCGGATCGGCATCGAGGTAGGCATAGGTGCCGACGGTCGCGCTGTGCAGCCCGAAGGTGATGTCGTTTTCCGGCTCATTAAGCTGGGATACAAAAGGAACGCCCCCGTCGATATTCTGCTTATAGACGATGGTGCCATCGGCATACGTATCGGTTAACCCCGCCCCTTCATAGTAGCGGTTGATATTGAAGGTGTGCGTTGCATCCAGCGTGCTGAAAGCCAGCTCAAAGGCATATTCCACCCCGGCGGAAAGGCTGAGGTCGGAACCCAGATTGATCGTGTAGAAACTTCCGTCGATGAAGGCTTGTCCCGCAACATCGAATATTTCCGTGTAAAGCGTGGTTCCGGTGGTATGGGAGTTTGTGTCTGTTTTAGAGTCGTACTCACCAATCCAAAGCTTGAGTTCGTGCGTACCACTGGAAGGGAACGCAACGCTGCCGCCCTTCTGAAAGGTGATGGCTCGCAGGGTTTGCGCGGTTCCAAACTCAAAGCTTTGGCCGAGACCGGAGTTTACCCCGCCAGAGGCTCCTGTCCAGCGAACCGAACCGGTATTGTTGTAGTCAAGCTGACTGACCAGGACATTTTCATTCGGGAAAACCGGGTTTTCCTGGAAAGCACCTGCGGCTCCCTCTACAGCGGAAATCGAGAGATTGTCGATCCAGGTGGTTCCCGCGGTGCCATCCTCCTCTTTCGCGAAGCCAACGAGGATGTACTCAAAATCAGCAGTGTTATTGACGCCCGCAATGCCGAGACCGGCGATGTTGAAGCTGTTGCTGTAGGTTCCGCTGCCTGTAAGAGCGGGAATCGGAGTCGAGGCCGTCGCCACCGACCCATCCGTCAGATTGTATTTAATCACCCCGTCATCGCTGTTTTCAGCAGGATTAAGGCCGCCATTCCCGCCCTGGTGGTTGGCGAACCATTGCGCATCCATATCATAGGTTCCATCCAACCCCCACAAATGTACATAGAGCTGATCGCCGGAAGCCACATTGTAGTCGAAGACGACTTCAAGAACCGCATTCGTCTCGGTGGTTGAAACCACCTGCACCAACGGGCCTTCGGCCGGCATATTGGTCGGATAGTTGCCGGGGGTGGTGGCGCTGTTCACCATTTGTCCGCTGACGACTTCCCATTCAGACGTCACGACGCCCGTCTGCATCGGTGACAGCCAGCCGTTGTCGATATCGACCTCATAGACCCTGACTTTGTGGGTGAAACTCCCGCTGCTGAAATCATCCTCAAGAATAACCCCGGCCTGAACGGCGACGGCCATCACGGCCAAACCCAATATACCTGTCCATGTTTTTTTTATCATCCTGCCTACCTCCAGCTTCTCTTTGTTTATCCCATGGGAAACAACCTTGGCCTTCCCCGATCTGAGAACCAAACTACCACACCCCGAAAGTTTGCATATCCCGTGTTTACAGGATACCCGCATTACCCTGCATGGCATACCCTCTAAAACATCGAAAAACCTTTTAACTACAGGCGAATCGACTGTAGATGGATTCATGGGTATAACAGGTATATGCACAGCACTTTATCACGATTAACAACAGCCTGCCTGGCAACGCTTCTGCCCATGGCGGTAATGGCGGAAAAACTGGAAAACCTTTCTTTGTCCGCGTTGGAACAACGGGCGGCGGATATCGATACCGAATTGTCGAAACTGGCCAACTACAGTCTGGGCAGCGGCATCGGAGCGATAGGATACCGATCCAGTGCCCATGATACTGCGGACAATCTTGAATGGATTGAAATCGATTTCGCGAAGACGGTGCCGCTCAATGAGGTCCTGCTTATTCCCGCCATCCGGCGCGATACCGAAAACGGATTCCAGGCTGATGGCTTTCCCGAACACTTCCGGCTTATTGCCGGAACCGACAAAAAACGTGAAGGCCGCGTTATCGCCGAATTTACAGGCAACGACAACATATTACCACGCATCGCCCCATTCATCATTCCATGCAAAGGAATCCAGGCATCATGGATCCGGATTGAAGCGGACAAACTTTCCCTTCGTGCATTTGACGAACGGCATGTTTTACAGCTGTCAGAAATACTGGCCTTCAGCGGCCAGGAAAACGTGGCGCTGAACAAACCCGTGTCTGCATCCACTTCTACCGGTGAAACCACCCCGGGCTGGCATGAACGGTTCCTGGTGGATGGGTTGGTTCCCTACCTCATGGATTCAGCGGAAGGTGCAAAAAGTGTAGCCTATCTAACGCCCAGAGAAATAACTTCCACCCACTCCCTCCTGATCGACCTCGGACAAACCTATCCCCTTTCCCGCATCCACCTTCATGCCGTTGATCAGAGCGACACCGTTCCTCAGGCATTTATCGGCGATTTCGGTATACCGAAACGAATCATCATCGAAGGCGCAAACCAACCCGATTTCTCGGATGCAACAGCGTTATTGAACCTTCACCACAAAACGATCTACGACAGTGGTCAGATCATGATGCATAGTTTCCCTGAAACCCCGTGCCGCTATATCCGGTTTAAGGTCACGGAATCCGCATCCACATCGATGTACGGGCAGATCCCCCCGCAAACAGGCTTTGCGGAAATCGAGGTTTTTTCCAAAGGACGGAACGTTGCGCTCAACAGACAGGTGGCGACAAACTTTGAGCTGGATTCGCCCGGCCGCCCCCTATCCAATCTAACGGATGGCCTGAATATGTATGGGTCCATTCTCCCGCTCAAGGAATGGTTGGCCCAACTGGCCCGGCGACATGAACTGGAGCAGGAACACCCCCTTGTTTATAAAGAACTCAACCACCGCTATGCCCGCCAGAAAACCAACCTCCGACGACTGGCCTGGCTTGCCGCACTGCTTGCAGCCGGAACCATTATCATTGTTCTCGTCGATCGTATCATCCGCCAACGCGCCATCTACCGCACCCGCGAACGGATTGCCGCCGACCTGCATGACGAACTCGGAGCCAACCTGCATGCCATCGGATTGCTGGGCGACCTCGCCCAGGCCTCAAAGGGCACGCCCGAAAAACTGGATCGGCTCCTTCAGCGCATGCGAGCGCTGACTGAACGCACGGGCGCGGCGGCCAGATACTGCACCAACCTGCTGGAAGCCAAAGGGCTCTACGAAGATCTGGTCGAGGATATGCGCCGAACCTCCGCCCGCATTGTGGCCGATCTCGACCACAGCATTGAATTTGAGGGTGAAGAACTTCTCGCACAACTCAAACCCCGTAAACGCATCGACCTCTTCCTGTTCTATAAAGAATGCCTGATTAATATTATCCGTCACTCGGGAGCGACCGAAGTGCGTACCAAACTCACCGCCGACACCAAACAACTTGACCTGCTCATTACCGACAATGGCCATGGACTGAATGGTGAAGCTCCATCTTCCCTGAAGCGCCGCGCGCGCCTGCTGGGGGCCCAACTTACAACCGAACCAACTCCATCGGGCGGGACAACGATTTCACTGAATCTTAAGCTTAAAAAAGTCGGAGTGCTAAAATGAGTTCCCAAATCCGCGTCATGCTTGTGGAAGACAATCCCGATTACCGGGACGTTATCAGCCTCGCCCTGGAAGATGAGACCGATATTGAACTGACCAGCCAATTCGGCACATCCGAAATTGCTTTGCGCAGTTTGCAGGATATGAGCACCCGAAAGGTGCCCGACCTCGTACTGCTCGACCTGCGCCTGCCCGGCATGGACGGCCTTGATTCGCTAGCCTATTTCAAATCCGCCCTGCCCGATGCGAAGATTATCATCCTCACCCAGTCCGACGACGAGGCCGACGTGCTGCGCGCCATTTCTCGCGGCGCATCCGGCTACCTGTTAAAATCCTCCACCGTCGATCAGATTACCGATGGAATCCGAACCGTAATGGACGGAGGAGCTCCGCTCGATTCTGGCGTGGCCCGTTTTATTCTGGATACCCTGAAAACCAATCTTCCCAAAGGCGAGATGGAGAACGTATTAACGCCGCGCGAACTGGAAATCCTCACGCTTTTAGGTGAAGGCCTCGTGAAAAAGGAAATCGCCGATCAACTCGACATCAGCTACACCACCGTCGACACCCATGTTGCGCATATCTACGAAAAGCTTGAAGTCCGCAACGCCCCGTCGGCCATCAACAAAGCCCACCGCCTCGGCCTCTTCCCTCCTAACGATTAGTCATTAAATACATCGCTGGCCGACCTATCTGGATATCAATACTGTTTTTCTGCGCAATAGTTTGCGTCTTTACAAATATGAAAAATCGGGACGGGCATTTACTTGCCGTCCGAATTATATTTAATATCCATATATTATGAATATATCCGCAGAACTCATATCCATCGGCAACGAGTTGCTCAGCGGTCAAACCCTGAACACGCACGGGCGGGATTTGGGCGAGGCCCTGACGGCCATCGGGCTTCAGCTCTCACGCGACACGACGATCCCCGATGATATCCCTACCATCCGTGCAACCGTCGATGAAGCCTTTGAACGTGTTGGAATTGTTTTTGTAAGTGGTGGGCTGGGGCCCACCGTTGATGACATCACCCGCGATGCATTGGCCAAACTGCTGGATCGGAAAGTGGTGATTGATCAGACCACGGTTGATTATTTAAAAGATTGGTACGAACAAAAGGGCAAGACCATTACGATTGCCGCAACGCGGCAGGCGCAGGTTCTTGAAGGTTCCGTGGTATTGCGAAACTCAGTCGGAGCGGCTCCCGGACAGCGCATTGAGCTTTCTAAAAGCGAAACCCTGTTTGTTCTCCCGGGCCCACCCAATGAATTCAATGCCATCCTGAATGAAGAGATTATTCCCTGGCTTAAAGAATGTTATGCTGAAGCACGCCCACGACTCGTCCGTATTGTCCGCACCAAAGGGATCGGCGAATCGGATATTGTCACCCTGCTTGAAGCGGCAAATTTTGAACCGCAAGACATCGAACTGGGATTCTATCCCGGCAACGGCAAGGTTCAGATCCGGCTGACGGCAAATCCCGATCACGAAGCCAAAGTTGCTGAAGCCGAACAAACATTGCTCAAACTTTTGAGCGACCACCTCGATCCGGAAATGTAGACGCGTGCTTCCAGCCGCGTTGCGCACGCGCAGCTTCCGGCTATTCCGGCGCAATGCGGCAGGATGCCGCATCTACTTTACTTCTTCCGGATCAGAGCGGCGAAGGCACCATCGGTACCGGACTCGGGCGGGAAGGATTTTTCCATTTTACCGAGGCGGAATTCGGGATTATTGCCGACCCAGCGGGATACCAGCTCTTCGTTCTCTTCCGTTTCGAGACTGCAAGTGCTGTAGACCAGGCGGCCTTTGTCTTTCAGCAGTTTAGAACAGGCATCGAGAATTTTGGTCTGCAGGGCCGTAATCGATCCCATCCGCTCATCATCCACACGCCAGCGGGCATCGGCCCGACGGCGAAGCACGCCGGTATTCAGGCAGGGAACATCCAGCAGGATGCAGTCGAACTTACGGTCACCGAAGGTTTTTTCCGGATAACGGGCATCGCCTTTAACGATTTCAACCCAGTCCAGGTTCAGGCGTTTCTGGTTTTCTTTGAGCACATCGATCCGGTCATCGTGCTTATCCATGGCCACCAGTTTTCCCATTCCGCCTTCCATGCGACTGGCCAGCATGGCGGTTTTTCCGCCCGGGGCGGCGCAGGCATCGAGCACCTCTTCGGTCGGGCGCGGGGCCAGCAGATCCACTGCCACCGAAGTCGCGGGATCCTGGACGGTAAACCAGCCTTCTTCATAGCCCGGCACTTTCCGCACCGGCACGCCTCGGGGCAGAACCAGGAATATTTCCTTATCACTATAAGGATGAATCAGCGGCTCAATTTCCTGCTCGCGGAGCATATCGATAAAACCGACCGCATCGACGGCAGACTGCTCGATTCGTAGAATCGTGGAAGGTGGCTCGTTGTTCCATTCGGCCAGCATCACGGCATCGGCCTCGCCATAGGCCTTGGTCCACCGGTCCATCAGATATTTCGGGTGCGACAGGCGGATGTGCGGTGGCTGCTTGGCCAGCAGTTCCAGCGTTTCCTCTTTTTCGCGCTGTGCACGGCGCAATACGGCATTAATCATTTTGGCATTACCGGGTCCGCCCGGACGGCCCTTGGCTGCATCCACCGTTTCATTAATGACGGCATATTCCTCGACGTTATCCATGAAGAGCATCTGGTAAAGACCGACGTGCAGGACAGCCCGGAAAAAGTTTGCCGGCACAGATTTCAGCCACTGTTTTTCCAGCCATTGGAAAATATTCTGGTTGCGCACCACTCCGTTCACCACTTCGAGAATGAAAGCATGATCGTGTTCAAGCGTTGCCAACTGCCGGTCTGGAAAACTTTGGTCTTCCATCCATTGAGCAATGATATCTGCGGCAACCAGCCGGCTGTTTTTCTTCTTGGCCATAGTTTGAATTCCTTAAATGCGTGCGCACTCTACCTATTTCCCTGCGATTTAAAAGCGAAACTGAGGCGGGGTGCGTGCACTAATTCTCCCTCAGAAGTATAAAGTTTTAAAAGGATATGCATTCATCTCTTAAATTTTACCCAACGTTTTCCATTCGTGGCATGTAACCTGCTTTTAACTCCGCGTTGATTATTAAATTGAAAACAACCTGAATGGGAGTTCGTACCACATGAAAACAAAGATTAAACCAATAGTATCATGGAGCATATGGGCCGGCGGTCTGTCGCTCATTATGGGTATTGTTACCCGCAAACACCTGATTGCCGGATTCCAGGCAGACGAAACCGGTATGTCCTTCGTGATTACCGCATTGTTTGGTGCTGGTCTGGTTGTTTCATTCCTCGCGGCCAAACAGCTGCACTCGGAATGGGCGGTTCTTGCACAGATTAACAAAACGAAAAAAATTCCTAAGTCCAACGGTAAAGCGGATCTGGCTTCGGTCTTTCAAAAATTGCAGGGATTCAAGGAAAATGGTGAAACGGTGGATATTCATACCGCCATCGATACCTACCACTCCAAGCATAACTCCCGCGTACGCTCCGTATCGATCATGGCTGCCCTCGTTATTTCGATGGGGCTGCTGGGAACCGTAGTCGGTTTGATCATGTCGATTTCCGGCTTAGGTGCCATGGTTGAGAATATCGGCCTGTCCCGCACCACGATGATGGAAGCGCTGAAAGCGACCGTCTCCGGCATGGGCACTGCCTTCTACACCACTTTCTTCGGAGCCATGGGCGGATTGATTCTGCGTGCGGTTGCTGTTTCGCAGTTGAACTCCCTTTCCGAACTCTGTGCTGAAGCCGCAGAATATGCCGACAATAATCTGGTTGCCAAACTGGAGAGCAAAGAAGAAGAACTCAATCAGCAGGTTTCCAAGGTCATCGGAAGCTTCCAGAAAATGCAGCAGGAAATCGAAGAAATCACTGTACGCCTGTCGGAATCGTTCGAAACCACTATGAAGAGTTTCGGTGATTCTCTGGCGGATGCCGGCGAACACGCGATGGTTTCCACCAAGGAATCCATAACCGGAATGACCGATCATCTGGATGTATTTGGCGATGAAATCGGCATTTCCGTGCATGCCTTCACCGATACAATTGAACAGGCGGGTAAGGATGTCCGAAAATCTATTGGCTACGTAAATCGCTCCATCGAGGGATCCACAACCAAACTCGATGAAGCCTTCGATGGAATGAATGGCAGCATTGCCAGAGCAGGTGAAGGCGTAACCGAATCCTTTGAGAACCTGAACGGCACTATCGGAAGCGCCGGCGAAGGCGTAACCGAATCCTTTGGAAGCCTGAACAGCTCTGTGCAGCAGGCGGGCGACACCGTGGCCGGATCTCTGGCCGACTTTAAACTGGCGGTCGATGGAACCAGTCTGGAACTGAAGGATGCCGTGGGCGAACTGCACAGCGCCATCAGCCAGGCCACCGGTGAAATGGTGGGCATGGCCAAAGCCCGTCTCGATACCGAAGCTACAGAAATTGCGGGTCATCTCTCCATTGCGGCTGACTCGATCCAGCAGTATCTGTCGCAGAAGGCCGTTACCACAGACAGTCAGAAGGTGGCGTAATGCGTGCGGCCACCCGTCATGATGCGCCCTCCGATTCCGAGGGCATCTATGAGTCCTTCTCGGACATGGTGCTTTGCACAGTTATCGTGCTGATCACCCTCGTGGTCGTGCTTGCGCTGAACGTTGTGGAACAGCTCAATGTGTATATTGAGCCCAACCACTTCAGCGGAGGCGCTACCCGCCCGTGGATCTATCTTCAGGCGCAGAACGCTGACTATTCGGAAACCACTTCCGAACGGCTTGCTGTTGAACGCGAGATCTATGGCAGCCATCCGTTTGTGATGGTAAACCTCTTCAGTCCCTCCTCGGCCCAATCGTCCACGACCGTGAAAGACGGTCTGACGGTTTCGGCAAAAGAGGGACAGTCGTTCCTAGGGCAGTGCGATCTGACGGCCTATAACTTCCTGCAGCTGGCGGCCGGCATTGATCCGGGATCCTTCCCGGTAGCAGGTGACCAGACCGCACTCATGCTGCCGAAGTTTTCGCATAAGAGCATTCTGCTGGAAACAGGCAAAGCGGATGGCTATGCCGCGACACCGGATAATGAGCTGGCGCTTAAAACCATGGCATTGGCCTGGCCGGTTTACGGAGCCAAGCTGTACCCGCGCCGCGCTGCGAATGACTATCTGAATGCCCGCACAAAAATCTATATTGAAGTGCTGGAATCATCGGATGATCAGCATCGGATTATGATTGGTCACAGCGTATTCACCCTTCCCCAGGACGTGAATAACGGCCGACTCGGCTGGCTTGCCGGATTTTCCTCCGGCTTAACGGAAGTGGTTTATCTGGGCCAGGCATGGAGTGATCCTGCCGAGCGCACCAATAAACGCATTCAGTTTTTCGAAGAAAGCGGGTTTGCCGATGCGGCAGAAGATTACCGCCAATTCAGCTTCCCGGGTGAAACAACCGCACATCAGAAAAAGCTGATGCGTAATGCCCGTGCCGCCAATCCGGACCTGACCCAAACGCAGCTGGAAAGTTATGCCCGTATGGCGGAAGCACAGCAGGCCATCTCCATTGCGATTGTGGATGGTGTGAATGCCCGCGCACATCTGCCCCCTCTGCTGGCTCATCGCGATGCCTGGACGGCTTATACGGAATACTGCAGCAAAATGGAGATTGGAAAAACACCTCCGGACTGGCTCATGACCGAGTTTCTTGAACCGCTTGGATTCGACCAGGCCGTTGTACGCGGATTACGTGTCGACAACTAAGGCGCAACTCCAGGAAATTCCTCTAAAAGCAGCTCGATTTCGAGCTGCTTTTCTTTTGCCTGGAAAAGAAATTTAACCTTATCCCCTACCGACTTGTTGTAGATGATCCGCTGGATATCATGTTCATCCTGAACCACCATATCATTCACTTTCAGCACGGCATCGCCCGGCAATAGCCCGGCACGCGATGCGGGTGTATCATTCCATACCTGCGAGATTACCACACCGGCTCCGTCAAAGATTTCCTTTCGGTAGTTTTTTTCCACGGAATAAAAAGAAGCGCCGATCCAAGGCCAGTTGTGCTCGCCATTATCAATGATCGACCTGGCAACGACCATCGCCAGGTTTGAGGGAATGGCGAAGGCTATGCCCACACCCTTTTCCTGATCGTCGGTTTTGCGCGCCGTATTAATACCAATCAGGCGTCCATCTACATCAATCAACGGCCCGCCGCTGTTCCCTTCGTTAATGGCCGCATCTGTCTGAATAAAATCTTCGTAGAGCAGGATGTGGACTTTACGCCCCTTCTGACTGACATGCCCCACCGTAACTGAACTTTGCAAACTGAATGGAGAACCGATCGCAATGGACACCTCGCCCACCCGGACCTTATCCGAATCGCCGAATTCAACTGCGGGGCAATCTGCCCCCTCCGTATTTATTTTCAGAACAGCCAGATCGGTTGCTTTGTCATATCCCACCAGCTTAGCGGAAAGTTTGGTGCCGTCGTTCAGAACAACCTCGCCATGGCGGGCCCCCTCAATCACGTGCCAACTGGTAATGACATGCCCCATCTCATCAATAATAACTCCGGATCCTTCGCCAGCCAGCTGCTCCGGAATACGGTAGGAAAAACCGAACCAGTCACGCCCATATTTGTACTGTAGTTTTTCGGTACGGATTACCACAACCGAAGGCATTACTTTTTCAACGGCATCCGCAATGGCATCACTGTATTGCCGGGCCGGGTTGATGCCGCTGATCGGGCGCTGACGAGGAGCAAAACGTGATTCCGGTAAATCAACCAGCTGCTCGGAAATGGTCTCTACCTGCCGTTGCCTGGTTAACGCCGAGAACAGAGCACTCAAAACCATCACGCTGCAGAATATGATAAGGATCCACTTTTTCCGTTCCATCTAGTCCTCCATCTCGAACGGCACTTCCTTCAGCTCGCCATCCTTCTTCACAAGCTTTTCAATTTTCTGTTCCACTTCATTCAGTTTCTTGGAGCAGACCTCAACCAGTTTAGAGCCTTCCTCGAAATGTTTAATCATTTCTTCGAGACTCAGCTCACCGCTTTCCATCTGTTCAACCAGCTCATCCAGTCGCTCCAGCGACTTTTCAAAATCAGCACTTTTTTTCTCAGCCATAGTTCGTCTCCCGAAACATTTCCTTACTCTTTTTCTGTAATAGTTGAAATCACTTTTCCATCAGCCAGCTGCGTAACCATCGCATCGCCAACCTCAATATCTTCCTTGCGCCTCACCACCGTACCATCCGGTTTCCTCGTCAGACTGTAGCCGCGCCCGAGCACCGCAAGCGGATTCAGCATGCGCAGCTGGCTATCCAGGCGCTGCAGGGTTTGCCGATCCTTTCCGGCCTTCTGTTCCATTCGGTGCTGCATGACCATACTCAGTTCATCGACTCGCTGATGCGCCTGTTGAACACCCGAC
This sequence comes from uncultured Verrucomicrobiota bacterium, assembly GCA_964486885.1. Taxonomy (GTDB): domain Bacteria; phylum Verrucomicrobiota; class Kiritimatiellia; order Kiritimatiellales; family Pontiellaceae; genus Pontiella. Next base: position 14,775 of record CAZAPF010000010.1, on the reverse strand, counting down.
TGAAGCAAATGAGTCATCCGGATATTTGAGCGTTCCAGCCGTTGCGCGGTTTGTTGGGCCTCCAGTTTCAGCAGATCGCCCATCCGCGTTTCAAGGGTCTGTATATTGAGCCGATATTGCCGAACCAGATTGCTAGGCTCACGGAATACATAGCTGTGAGCCGCCCGGTTCAACCGAAGACGAAAGTCCTGTGCCATGGTTTTAAGGCTCTGTTTGAGACGGCGGTCAAAGAGTGCAATTTCATCTTCCAGATCTTCGAGTTCACGTACCGCCAATTCAGCCGCAGCCGAAGGGGTCGGCGCGCGAATATCGGCCGCAAAGTCAGCAATCGTAAAATCAATTTCGTGCCCCACCGCGGAGATCACCGGAATTCGCGATTCATAAATTGCCCGGGCAACTATTTCCTCATTGAAGCACCATAAATCTTCGATACTTCCGCCGCCGCGCCCGACAATCATCACGTCGATATCATCACGCGTGTTCAGATAGTTTATCGCTTTGGCAATCCCCTGCTCCGCTCCGGCACCCTGCACCTTGGCGGGAATCAGCAAAATTTCGAGGTTGGGAAAACGACGCGTCAGCACATTAATGATGTCCCGAATGGCCGCACCCGTCGGCGAGGTTACTACACCGATTTTCCGGGGCAACACGGGCAACGGCTTTTTGCGGTCCTCGTCGAACAATCCCTCTTCCGCCAGCTTGGCTTTCAGTTTTTCAAACTGCTCCTGCAGGTTGCCCTTTCCCGCTTCCTCCATTTCGGAGGCAATCAGCTGATAGCGACCGTTGGCTTCATAGAGACTGGGCCGAGCCAGCATCTGGACCTTGATCCCATCCTTGGGCACAAAAAGAACGTTGGCATTATCGCGCGCAAACATGGCGCAGGAAACGGATGCCGCTTCATCCTTCAGCGTAAAGTACCAATGCCCGCTTCCATGAACCACCACGCGGGAGAGCTCGCCTTCCACCCACAGTTCACCCATGCTGCTTTCCAGCACCATCCGCGCCTTGCGGTTGACATCGGCAACGGAGTAAATTTTACGTTCTTTACCCATTATCCAAACAATAGTTTTTCCGGCGGGGTAGAGAGGAATTCCTGGAGCGGGATTCCATTTCCGCCGATGATTATAGCGCGCGATTTTTTATATTCGCCCTTGAATGCCTGCAAGCCCGATACCTTTCCTTGCCGGCCACTTTTAATTTCCAGGGCAACGACATCGTTGCCGGTATGCACCACAAAATCAACTTCCGCCGACCGCTTGCGCCAATAGGTCACACTAACCGATTTACCGGCGAACGCATTGAGCAGATACGCGCCAACTGCATTTTCAACTACGCGCCCCCACCAGACCGGATCGCCCAAAGTTTGTTCATAGCTCTTCAATGAAAGTCCATTAACCAACGCATTGTTCCACAGAATGAGCTTGGGGCTGCTGCCGCGCTTGCGGTTCTGCCCCATGGAAAACAGCTCCAGCCCGCTCACGAGATAGGCTTGACCCAAGATACGGAGATAGTGCGCAACAGTCGTGGTGTTGCCCGCTTCCTGTAGTTGGCCAAGCATCTTGTTGTAGGAGAAGATTTGCGATGGAAACGTTGCGGCCAATCCAAATAAGTTATGCAACAAAGCCGGCTTAGTGATCGGGTGCATTTGCAACACATCCTTGGAGATCACAGTTTCGACCAAGGCATTGCTGATATATTGCTTCCATTGAAAGTCATCGGCCTTAAAGACATCGCCCCCTGGATATCCGCCATAATAGAACCAATCATTCAACGACCAGCCGAATGCCTCTGCACACTCGGGGTAGCTCCAATGCGTAAAGCGGTTCAAGAAAAAGCGACCAGCCAGGCTTTCCGTTAAGCCCTGATGAATCAACAATGCGGAGGAACCAAGAATGAGCAAACGTATGTCGGCATTGCGCTGATCCCATAGATACTTGATGCTTTCACTCCAGTTTGAAACCTTCTGGATCTCGTCCAGAACCAGCAACACGGGCTGGCCGGTGGTTTCAGCCTTTTGCTCGGCCAAGCGCCATTGGCTTTCGATCCAATCCGGCTCTGCCGGAAGCGGGGAGTCTGCGGAGGCATAGATTGCCTCATGCGGAAACAGCTCCATAATCTGTTTTGCCGCTGTGGTCTTCCCAACCTGACGAGGCCCGGTAATAACCTGAAACACTGGTAATTCCTGCATCAAACCAGCCAAAACACCTGCTATATGCTCTCTCTTGAATGCATTCATTGGGTGGTACTTACACAAAATAAATGAGATGTGTCAACAAATTACTCAATCATTGAGTAATTTTACTCAGCGACTGAGTAATTTGTAGCGAGTGATCAGTGAGTCGTGAATGTCACGTTGTAATCGTCACGACTCACGCCCCTAAATCGTAATACGAATGCGCTCAATCGAGCTGGCTTTGCCGGTCTTCATATCCACATCAACAATAGCGCCTTCAAGTGTGGGATCGCCCTTGGCGACGTCGAACTTTTGAGGAACGCCCGTTAAAAACTTTTTAATTACCGGTTCCACTTCGCGGCCCAGTACCGAATCCTGCGGCCCGGTCATGCCTAGATCAGTCATGTAGGCCGTTCCATTCGGGAAGACCCGGTTATCGGAGGTTTGGCAATGGGTATGCGTTCCGAAAACAGCCGAAACGCGACCATCCAGAAAACGGCCCATGGCCATCCGTTCAGAAGAGGCCTCCCCATGGAAATCAAGAAAGATCACCTTGTCGCCACCCAGCTCACCTTTAAGCATTCGGTCGGCCAGCTGAAACGGACAGTCATAGCCCGGTTGCATGAATACCCGGCAAACCAGTTGCAACACAACCAATGGACCTTCCGGGGTTTCCACACGGATCCACCCTTTGCCGGGTGCACTTTTGGGGAAATTTGCAGGACGGATAATGCGGTCTTCCAAATCAATGCCTGCCACCATATCCTTGCTATCCCAGGCATGATCACCAAGGGTAACCACATCAGCTCCGGCATTGAGAATCGCATTGGCAATCTCCGGAGTCGGCCCGCGGCCCGCGGCGGCGTTTTCGCCATTCGCTATGATGAAATCAACACGCCCCTCTTCCCGCAGCTGCGCGGCAACTTGTGTAAAGGCGTTGCGGCCCGGCTTCCCGACAATATCTCCAACCATTAAAACTTTCATGCGACCTCTTTTCAATTAATGGAAGGCAGTTTACAGAAAAGCGGGGCCGTGTCGAGGGAGAGGCTTGTCTGTCAAGGCATCCTTTTTCTTCTGCGGCAGAAAGCCACCACGTAGTGGCGGCTCTACCGGTAAAGCCTGCACTAAGTGCTGGCTCTCCGCACGAATGGAGCGACACTAGTGGTTCGTCTGGATTTCAATATCGGAGGTAGGCACACAGCTGCATGGCAGAATTTCGCCTTCGCGCAGATAAACGAGCGGCGTACCGCCGGGATAGTCGACTTCACCCTTGGTGAGATTCGAGCGGCAGGCCCCGCAAAAGCCAGCGCGGCAGTGGTAATTCATTTGCACGCCCTGTTTTTCAAGACAGTCGAGCAGGTTATAATCGTCCGCTTCTTCAAAGTTGAATGGCGTCAACTGATCATCAACGTAGATTCGGTGGCCCATTTTCATACCTCATTGGAGGGACGGGGGCTGTGCCCGGCGATACCCGCGGCGGCCCGGCCGGGCACCGCCCCGCCCGCCAA
>CAZAPF010000010.1:0-11084 GCA_964486885.1 uncultured Verrucomicrobiota bacterium | reverse complement strand
GGGCGGCGGGGCGGGCCCCGCCCTCCCCGGGCCGCGCCCGCGCCCCAACCCCCCCGTCCCTCCAACTCTAAAGTTCAAATTCAGCAAAGTCGCTGCTATCGACAGAGGAGTCGACCTGCCCGACCAGATAGGATGAAATTTCGGCCTCCTGCGGAGCGACCTGCACGTTGTCGCTCACGAGATAGGAATCCATCCACGGAAGCGGATTGGTTTTAATTTCGAACGGTGGCTCATATCCGATGGCTATCAGGCGCTGGTTACTGATGTATTCCACATACTGTTTTAAAATCGCGGCGTTCATACCAATCATCGAGCCGTCCTTGAAAAGATAGTCGGCCCAGGCCTTTTCCTGTTCGACCACGTCGAGAAATAATGCCAGGCCCTCGTCGTGAAGCTCGGCGGCAATCTCAGCCATTTCCGGATCATCTTTTCCATCCGCCCACAGGTTTAGAATATTCTGGGTTCCGGTCAGGTGCAGAGCTTCATCGCGTGCAATCAGTTTGATGATCTTGGCATTACCTTCCAGCAGTTCGCGCTCGGAAAAGGCAAAGGAGCAGGCGAAAGATACATAGAAGCGGATCGCTTCGAGTGCATTGATGGCGCAGATGGCGAGATAGAGCCGTTTCTTCAATTCACGTCGGCTCACATGAATGGTGTTGCCGTCCTCCAAAGTAATTTCTCCTTCGCCCTGCGAAAAATAGACATGCGACATGAGAATGATGTCATCGAAGTGCCGCGTAATATCTTTGGCCCGGTCGATAATATTTTCGTTCACCATGATGTCGTCAAACACCGCGCTGGGATCGGAAAACAGATTGCGTAGAATGTGGGTATACGACCGCGAATGGATCGTTTCGGCAAATGCCCAGGTTTCCACCCAGGTCTCAAGCTCAGGCAGCGAGACGAGCGGGAGCAGGCAGACATTCACACTGCGGGCCGCAACGGAATCGAGCAGGGTCTGGTATTTCAGGTTTGAAATAAAGATATGCTGTTCACATTCGGTCAGCGACTGCCAGTCGGCGCGGTCTTTCGAAATATCGACTTCTTCCGGGCGCCAGAAAAAGGAGAGCTGCTTTTCGATGATGCCTTCGAAAACGGGATAGCGCTGCTGGTCAAAGCGCGAAACGTTGACGCTGTTCCCGAGAAACATCGGTTCGGTAAGCGGGTCGGTATTGTCTAGTCTGAATGTTGAGAATGCCATGGTCGAAATTCCTTAAATTTTGCAGGCGCCGCCGGCGCAGCCGTCGTCCTGAAGCTCCACCTGCGTGTCGGATGCACCGTCGCGGGTATTGTGGTAATAGAGGGTTTTCACCCCGAGTTTGTAGGCGGTGAGCATATCCTGAATGATCTGCTTCACGGGCACCTTGCCATCGGGATAACGGGCGGGGTCATAGTTGGTATTGGCCGAAATCGTCTGGTCGACAAACTTCTGCATAATGCCCACCAGTTCCAGGTAGCCCTTGTTATTCGGAATGCTCCAGAGCAGTTCATACTGATCCTTGAGCGTTTCAAATTCAGGAACGACCTGCTTAAGAATTCCATCCTTGCTCGATTTGACACTGATTAATCCGCGCGGCGGTTCAATGCCGTTGGTCGCGTTGGAAATCTGCGACGACGTTTCCGAAGGCATCAATGCCGTCAGCGTTGAATTACGAATACCATGCTCCAAGATTTCTTTGCGCAGCCCATCCCAATCGCAATGCAGCGGCTCGGCGCAAACCCCATCGAGATCCTTTTTATAGGTGTCGGTCGGCATGAGGCCCTGTGCATAGGTGGTCTCGTTAAACATCGGGCACGCACCGAATTCCTTCGCCAGATTGACCGAAGCTTTCATCAGATTAAACTGCAGGGCTTCGAACGTGCGATGCGTCAAGGCCTTGGCCGACCCATCGGAATAGCGCACGCCGTTTTTGGCGAGGTAGTACGCATAGTTAATCACCCCGATGCCGAGGGTGCGGCGGCCCATGGAGGCATGCTTTGCGGCAGGCAACGGATAACCCTGATAGTCGAGTAGACTATCGAGCGCACGCACGGCCAGATCAGAAAGATCCTCCAGCTCATCGAGCGATTCCAGTGCACCGAGATTGATGGCAGACAAGGTACAGAGTGCAATTTCGCCCTCTTCGTCGTTCACATCGTTCAACGGTTTGGTCGGCAGGGCAATTTCCAGGCAGAGGTTGCTCTGGCGTACGGGTGCCACGGCGGGATCAAACGGACTGTGCGTATTGCAATGGTCCACATTCTGCAGATAAATGCGTCCGGTGCTGGCACGCTCCTGTGCAAACAGGGTGAACAACTCCAACGCCGGAATCTGTTTCTTACGGATGGTCGGATCATCCTCGTACCGGACATACAGCGTTTCAAATAATTCCTGATCGGCAAAGAAGGCATCATACAGGCCCGGCACATCGCTGGGGCTGAACAGGGTGATCATTTCGTTCTTCAGCATGCGCTGATACATCAGCTTGTTAAACTGCACGCCATAATCCAGATGGCGTACGCGATTTTCCTCCACTCCACGGTTGTTTTTCAGCACCAGCAGGTCCTCAACCTCCAGATGCCACAGCGGATAGTACAGCGTGGCAGCACCACCGCGCACCCCGCCTTGCGAGCAGCTTTTCACCGCCGTCTGGAAATGTTTGTAGAACGGAATGCATCCGGTATGAAAGGCCTCCCCGTTACGGATCGGGCTGCCGAGTGCACGCAGCCGGCCGGCGTTGATGCCGATGCCTGCGCGCTGGCTGACATATTTAATGATGGCACTCGAGGTTGCATTCACGGAATCGAGGCTGTCGCCGCATTCAATCAGCACGCACGAAGAAAACTGGCGGGTCGGCGTGCGGATGCCGGCCATGATCGGGGTCGGCAGGGAAATCTTGAACGTGGAGACGGCGTTGTAAAAGCGCTTGATGTAATCGAGGCGGGTTTCTTTTGGATAATGGGCAAACAAACAGGCTGCAACGAGGATATACAAAAACTGCGCGCTCTCATAAATCCGTCCCGTAACCCGATCCTGCACAAGGTATTTTCCTTCCAGCTGTTTTACTGCCGCATAGCTGAATGTCAGGTCTCGGCCATGATCGATAAACCGATCCATCTGTTCCAGCTCCTGCTTGGTATAGTCTTCCAGAATATGGTCATCGTAACGGCCGGCTTTTACCATTTTGCATACATGCTCAAACAACGAAGGCGGAGTAAAGCGGCCATAGGCTTTTTTACGGAGGTGGAAAATCGCGAGACGGGCTGCCAGATATTGATAATCCGGCGTTTCTTCAGAAATGAGGTCGGCAGCCGCTTTAATGATCGTTTCATGAATATCCGAGGTGCGAATGCCATCGTACATCTGAATCTGTGATTTCAGCTCCACCTGGGAAACTGAAACATTCTCAAGTCCTTCCGCCGCCCAGGTCACTACTTTATGGATCTTTTCCAGATCCATGGGGGCCAGCTCGCCACTGCGCTTATTCACCAATAATTCTTTGCTCATAACCTACCCTGCTAATTTTACTCATGAAGGGGCGGAAATGGCACAAACTACCGTAATACAGGCGTTTAGCTCTGAAATGGCCCCTTTGGAATACACGTACAAAAGCACAACATATTGACGCGCTTACTCAAGGTAGCACAACATATGGTATGCAAATACGAGTCGCAATACCTAAATTAGATTTTGTACCAAAGCCGGCCTATTTCCACGAAAAAAGGTACATGCCCCGTTTCCTGAGAGCTAAAATGTAGAAGCGACGCCCTCGTCGCTTTTTCCGCTGTTCGGAACCGCTCGAACGGAACGCGACGAGGGCGTCGCGTCTACGTTAGGAAACCCTACCGCCTACCCGCAGATAGGACATGAAGCCGAAAAAAGGGCATCCCGTTGCCGGAATGCCCTTTCAACCCCGGGAGTGGCCTATTCGGCCACGTACACGTCCTGGCTCAGCATTTCTGCTTTTTCGACCAAGCGGATAAACTCGGCCCGATAACCTTCTGCATCCGCCCCTTTAGCCTCTCTGGCCCGACGAAGTACATCATCATAGGTTGCGTTGCCCTTATAATCGGAATCACGCAGCAACAGTCCAAACTCAGCTACGGCACTCGCGAAGCGCAGATTATCGGACTCGTTCACGGTCTGAATATCCTCAGCTTCCACGGCATGGGTAATGAGCTTGCTTGTATCGCCGTCCGGCTGTTTGTAGCGCAGCTTTACGGTCATCAGCTCCCGGCTCTTGCGTAATTTGGTCTTCTGGTATTTCAACTCACCAGCTAATAAAGGAACCTGCTCATCTGATCCGGCCGGGATCAGTTCATAGAGTGCCGTTACGGTATGCCCTGCCCCCAGTTCGCCGGCATCCTTTTTGTCATCGGCAAAATCTTCAGCAGCCAGCATCCGGTTTTCATAACCGATCAACCGGTAGGCTTTGACCTGTGCCGGATTAAATTCGATCTGAATCTTTACGTCCTTGGCAATCGTCACGAGCGTACCACCCATCTCATTTACGAGCACTTTCTTCGCTTCAAGGATGTCGTCGATGTAGGCATAGTTTCCATTGCCCTTATCCGCCAGTTTTTCCATTTTGGAATCTTTATAGTTGCCGGTTCCGAAACCGAGTACGGTCAGGAAAATGCCTGACTCGCGCTTTTTTTCAATCAGGCGGGTCAGTGCCCCATCCGAGCTGACACCCACATTAAAGTCTCCGTCGGTTGCCAGGATGACGCGGTTATTCCCCTCTTCAATAAAGCTTTGCTGCGCCGTTTTGTAGGCCAGTTCAATGCCCGCGCCGCCCGCCGTCGAACCGCCGGCATTCAGCCGTTTGATGGCTTCGAGGACCGCCCCTTTATTCGCCGTCGGCTCCAGCACAATCCCGGCAGCGCCGGCATAGACCACGATAGACACCCGGTCTTCCGGCCTGAGCTGATCCACCAGCAGGCGCATGGCCGATTTCAGCAGAGGAAGCTTGTCCGGATTATTCATGGAACCCGATACATCCAGTAGGAAGACCAGGTTATTCGGCGGCAGGTCTTTCGTTTCGATTTCCAGACCCTGAAGACCGACCAGAGCAAGCTGATGTTCTTTGTTCCATGGGCAGTCCGCCACTTCCATGGATACCAGGAACGGATCTTCACCCTTGGGTTGCGGATAATCATAGCTGAAATAGTTAACCATTTCCTCAATGCGCACCGCGTCCGGCGGCGGCAGCTGGTTATCCGTCAGGAAGCGCCTTACATTGGCATACGCCGCGCGGTCCACATCAATCGAGAATGTCGAAAGCGGATTATCCATTGCCGTCTTAAAGGCGTTATCAACGATAAGGTCGTACTGCTCCGTGTTGAATTCCTTATCAATAATCTGCATTGTCTGCCCGAGGCAGCTAACGGAATCCGTATCGGCAAGCATATCAAAGCCTGCCGAGCTTCCAAACACCGCAACTTCGGCACCCGCCATTTGAGGAAGCTGAACTTCAGGCATTTCTGCGCGTTTTACTTTAGTTACAATACGTTTCCTTAATTGGGGTTGCGCCGTAGATTGCGGAACGCTCGGCTTTTTCAACTTCATTTTGGGTTTTGCTACAGGCGCAGGATGTACGACAACGGGATGTTCCTCGACTCGGCTGTCCGCCAGGCTCTCGGCATAGTCCTTAGCCATATCAGACCGCCCTCCCAGTTTGGGTACGGATATCAAGCTAAGCAAAATAAACACACTGCAGGCCGCAGCGGCCACCATACCGGCACGAAAGCGCGGGCTGTACCACCACTCGGCAATTACCGAGCGGTGTACCTGTGGCCGATGTGGAATATCGCGCCACGCATCCAGCTGTACCGGTGCCGGCGCCGATTCCAATGCTTCACCCAGCAGCTCCAGCGTGGTGCGTTGAGTTGCTAATTCCGCGCGGCAGGCCGCGCAGGTCTCCAGATGGGATTCCATGTTCCGGAGATCGGTTTCATTGAGCTCACCATGCAGGTAAGCGGTGAGTTGTTTTTTAAATGGTTTGCAGTTTTTCATGATACCACCCCCGCCTTACGCAGGCTTTGGGACATCTTCTTTGTTGCGGTATGGATGAGGGTTCCAACATAGCCCTCCGATCGTTTGAGCACGCCGGCGATTTCCTTGTAGGACATGCCTTCCTGAAGCCGCAGCACAAGCACCTCGCGTTCTTTAGGAGTAAGGGCATTCATGTGTCTCATCACCAGGGCCTGCTTTTCTTTGCGGTCTTCCAGTGCGGCCTTATCCGTGACAAACAGGTCGGCCTGTTTGGATTGCCGTTCATGCAGGCTCCGGCGGCGCGACTCTTTACGGATATAATCGACGGCCGCATTGTGCGTGGTGCGGAACAGCCAGCCCTTGAGCTGAACGCCCCGCTTTGTGATTTTATCCAGATTACCGTGCAGGCGGATGAAAGCTTCCTGCACCACATCCTGCGCGGCATCCTCGTTGTTCAATACGCGGGTGGCGTATCTCAACAGGGCTGATTGATATTGTTCCATGGCATCCTCCAGAGAGTTTTGCATTGGAGTGTTGGAGTACTGGATTAATGGATTACTGCCCATCTGTTTTTCTGTATCGGTCATTCCAATAATCCTTTCATCCAAGACTCCATTACTCCTCCGGCCACCCGGCCGGCAACATGGATACGCCTGTAGCACAGACTATCTTTGCAAATGCCGGAAAAAAGTGCGCGGAAAAAATCAGCATGAAGACATCCCATCAATTGGAGTCTATTACCGCTATGCTTTTCAGAAAGAGTCAGCATAGGATCTCCGGAATGAATCGCGCCTATATCGAAATCAGCAATGCCTGCAATCTCAGTTGCTCCTTCTGCCCGAGTCCATCCATTAAGGGCTTGCGGCAATGGATGCCGCCCGAACGCTTCAATCAGGCCGTGGATTCGCTGAAAGGCGTTGTTGACGAAGTATACCTGCATGTTCTGGGCGAACCGCTACTGCATCCTCAGCTGGCTGATTTTATCAGCACGTGTTCTGATCGTAACCTCCGGGTTAATCTTACAACCAACGGCCTGATGATCGCCAAGCATGCCGAAACCCTGCTTGAGACTGAGGCGTTGCGGCAGATCAACTTTTCCCTCCATGCCCTCGAAGAACTGCCCGATGCTGATGAGGCATTAACCGCACTGGAAAACAGCCTCACGTTTGTGAAGCTGGCCATGGAGCACCGTCCTGATTTGTATACGAATCTCCGCCTATGGAATGAGGGCGATGGCCAAACGGAATCGCTGGTCAAATGGAACCGGCAGGTTCGGCTGCATATTGAACAGGCCTTACAGATTAAGGTTCCTGAACGGCCTTTTACCCCGCGGAAGAAAAACTTTTGTCTGGGTGGACGTGCTTTTCTTCATTCAGACACCCGATTTGAATGGCCGGCGGATTCGCAGCATATTGAGGCGAGGTCACACGGCACATGCAAAGCCCTCGATACACATTGCGCCATTCTCGCGGACGGACGCATTGTTGCATGCTGCCTCGACTACAAAGGAAACCTGGAAATCGGGAACGTGGAAAAAGGCTGTGTTGAAGCGGCCCTGAACTCTCCCCGCGCACGGGCCATGCGCGAAGGCTTTGCTCGCAACGAGCTCGTTGAACCATTCTGTCAGCGATGCCAGTTCTGCAAGCGGTTTGGATAGCCTTATAATTAAGTGAGCGGAACAATTGTTGGTAAGACTGGAATCGTTTATGTTCCGGTACGTACACTGAACCGTCGGGGAGAAGATTATGACTTTCAGAGATTACATTAAACGCGTACTGGCAACTGTACTGCTTCTTTCTTTGTTCTACGCACTCTGGTCGACTCGCTCCATCCTGATGCTGGCCTTTGCGGCCGTTGTTATAGCGATCGCCATCGCCCAGCCCATGCATTTCCTGCAGAAACACGGTTGCAAACGTGGCGTTGCGGTGGCTATGGCCATCGTCCTCAGCTTTTCCGCAGTAACCCTGATTACCTTATGGGTGATGCCGACCCTGGCCAAAGGAGTGGCCGAACTGGTCAATGATATTCCCGCGGCAGCCGACAAAGCCAAGGTGGCCTACGACGAATGGTGGAATGCAACGCCGACAATGCAATCCCTGCTTCCGGAAATTCCTGAGGCCAATGCAAAAGAACCGCTCGATCCAAATGCCGTCAGGAACGTGTTTAACTGGCTCGTCAAATCCGGCATGGCCATTGCGCCCGACCTGCTGGGCGGGCTGGGACTGATTGCCGGCATCCTCGTCAATCTCGGGCTCGTTTTATTCATCGCGGTCTTTTTCCTGCTCGACCCGAAGAGCTACATCAAGGCGCTGCTCTATCTGGTTCCACCCAAAAGCCACCCGCGCACAAGACAGGTAATCAAACAACTCTACTCCACCCTTACAAAATGGCTGAATGCCCAGCTCTTCTCCGTCACCGTGATTGTACTCCTCGTCTGGTTCATTCTCGGCGTAGTCCTCCGCATGCCCAACGCAATGGTAGTTGCACTCTTTGCCGGATTCGCCACCTTTATTCCCAATATCGGAGCGGTGCTGCCGATCATCCCCATCGCCATTTTCACGCTGGCCTATTCGGATCCTTCGAAGCTGCTGCTCTACCTTCCCGTTTATCTCGGCATCCAGTTTCTCGAAAGCAACGTCATTACACCTCAGGTCGTAAAAGCCCAGCTGAACATTCCCGCGGGTTTCCTGCTCCTTTTCCAACTGCTGATCACGATGGCGCTCGGTGCACTTGGACTTGTTCTCGCGGTTCCGGTTCTTGCCTGCCTGATTGTTCTGGTACGCGAGGTTTATTCCTACGATGTCCTTAAGCTAAGAAACATGAAAGTGCATCTCGATTAATATGACCGCAAGAGAACGCAAAGAACTCAAAATGCCGGGCAACAGTAATTCTTTGTTTTCTTTGCGTTCTTTCGCGGCCAAAAAATAATATGAACAGCCTCCGTACAACGTGCATAGAACGGGCTAAAAACGATGTTCAGGACTGCCTGGTCATCGGGGCCGGAATTAACGGCGCCGTCGCCGCGGCCGCCCTGGCAGGGAAAGGGGCAAAAGTAACGGTTATCGACAAAGCCGACTTTGCATCGTTTACCTCGCAGGAAAGTTCCAACCTGGCCTGGGGCGGAATCAAATATCTGGAAAACTATGAGTTCGGGCTCGTATGGAATCTCTGCAAAAGCCGCAACCATCTGATGAAATCCTACCCCAGCCAGGTGCAGGAAATCCGCTTTTTCACCAACATATCCAAAAGCTTCCGAAAGCCCCTCTTTCTGATTTATCTTGGCGCGTTGCTCTACTGGTTTATGGGCCGCTGCAAAACCCGCCCTCCCCGGCCGCTCTCGGTTTCAACCATCCGGAAGGAGGCGCCTATGGTGAATACGGCCGACCTGGCCGGGGGGCTTGAATATTCCGATTGCTGCTTTGTGGAAAACGACACACGCTTTGCCTTCAGTTTTATTCGTCGGGTTCTGATGAAAGGATGCAACGCCATCAACTACATGGAACTGGTTGCCGCGGAATGGAATAATGACCGGTGGAACTGCGCCCTGCGGGATCACCTGTCCGGCGAAACGATTACCGTGTCCGCAAAAAGCATGGTCAATGCGGCCGGGCCATTTGCTGACAAAGTCAATACCCTGCTCCGGATCGACAGCCCCTTTAAACATATCTTTTCCAAAGGCGCACACCTCATCGTTCCCAGAATCACCGGCACACGGCACGTGCTGACATTCTTTGCCTCCGACGGCCGGCTCTTCTTTATGATTCCCATGAGCGACCGCACCTGCATTGGAACCACCGACACGCGGGTCGACAGCGAAGTCGCCGAACCCTCTGCAGACGACGTTGACTTTCTGCTCGAGAATGCCAACACCCTGCTGAACCTGGAAAAACCGCTGACCAAAGACGATGTCATTGCCCAGCGCTGTGGTGTCCGGCCCTTGGTTGTTAAGAAAAGCGCCGAGGTGTGCCATGCCGAATGGACCGCCCTTTCCCGCAAGCACGAAGTGACCATCCATCCCGAACAGAAGCTGTGCACGATTTATGGAGGGAAGCTTACCGACTGCATTAATGTCGGGGAAGAAATCACCGATATCATAGAATCGTTCGGCGTCACTCTGTTCAAAGGTCTCGAAAGCTGGTACGGCGAACCCAATGCGCAGAAGCAGATCCGCTTCAAGACAGAATGCCGGAAACTGGGATTAACCGAGGAAGACAGCACGCATCTTTGGAGGCGCTACGGGCGGGCGGCATACCAATGCCTGGAAATCATGCGCCGCGACGCGCGCATGACCGAAAAAGTCCTCGGCAACATTCTCCGTGCCGAATTGCACTATATCGCCGAAAAGGAAATGGTGATCCACCTCGAAGATTTCCTGCGGCGGCGTACGCGGCTTGAACTCATTATGCATCGCGCGGCACTGCGCTGCGATCCCGGCCTGCCGGAAGCGGCTCAAATTCTCTTTGGCAAAAGTGCCGGCAGGGAAATAGAACAATACTTTCAACCATAACCCAAAGGGAAATTATGAAACCTATACTTATCTTCGCCGCCGCCAGCATGCTGCTGCCATCCTTCGCCACCGCTGAATTTAAATTGTCCGAGCTATCCGAAAAGAATGAAACCAAGCGCCGCAAGGCATTCACGGAATGGGTGTCAACGGAAGAAGAAAAAAAAGAAGAATACGGACGCTACGAACGTAAAGGCCAATTTGTAATCTATATGGAAACCTCCGAAAAAGGGGAACGGCGAATCTATGAAGATAATCCCGACGGCTTTCTTTATAATTTCTGGTTTCTGTATGGGGAGGCCAATTTTTGTAAGAAGAATAAAGAGCTCCGCAAAAAGGGTTTTGTGCTGCTGTCTGCATCTAGCTATACCAACGAAAGAAGCCAAACGCTTTATCAAGGCATCTGGGTTTCCAAAGATGTGGAAGAGCGCATGCAGCGGGTGATCCGCCGTTATGGCATATCCCAAGCCACCATTTCTGAAGACCACGTACCCGGCAAGAAGTAGAACTAAACTACCGCTTAGACCAGACTGCTGCTAGAGCATATCACAGATGAGATGCCGTAAGATTCAATTGGAGGGACGACCTCTGTGTCGTCCTTTCGGA
>CAZAPF010000009.1:20840-116708 GCA_964486885.1 uncultured Verrucomicrobiota bacterium | reverse complement strand
GTTCTCTGCGTTCCTTTGCGGCAAATAGATCCGTTCATGCAACATTCGGGTTAGGGCTTTCTGTACAGGTTCCTGCTCAAGCAATCTGTCTTTCAGATGGACCGTCAAAAACCTATGAGATAGGGAATCGAAAGATGACCTTTAATAAAAAAGGCGGTGAAGGCGGCGGGATTCAAGCACCGTGAAAGCGAGCTTGTTTTGCTGGTCCTCAAGGAGCTTGAGAACGGATTTTACTAAATCTTATCAGCCAGTTTCGCTATCTCCTTCCAGGGAGTCACCGCCGTTGCTCCTTCTTTCCATGTCGTGTCGCCACCATAGATCAGGGTGGGATTAACGGCATCGGTTCCGGCAAGGGAAAGCCATTGGTTGATGCCTTTGAACCAATCTGTTGAGAGTGTTGCGCCGGATTTAATTTCCACGGGCAGAAGTTTGTCTGCTTGTTCGGCGATCACGTCCACTTCCAGCCCTGTGTTGTTTCGCCAGAAAAACAGGTTGCTTTTTTTTCCTCGATTGAAGCGACCTTTCTGAAGTTCAACAATAGCCCAGTTTTCAAAAAGTTCTCCCCGGAGCGGATGGGTTGCGAGTTGCTGGGGCGACTCAATCCCCAGCAGCCGGATAGCCAGACCGATATCCCAGAAATAAAGCTTGGGGGTTTTGACGACACGCTTCCGATAGTTCCTGTGATGGGGGGAAAGGCGGAAGGCAATGTAGGATGTTTCCAGAATAGAGATCCAGTTGCTGATCGTGCCGTGGGAGATCCCGCAGTCGTTTCCGATGCGGTTGGCGTTGAAGAGCTGACCGATATTTCCGGCGCAGAGGGAGAGAAAGCGCTGGAACAGCGCGGTGTCCTGAATGTTGATGATTTGTCTGACATCGCGTTCGATATAGGTTGTTATATAGGAGTCGAGCCAAAGGTGTGGATTGATTTTCTGGTCGAAAATAGGTGGATAGGCTCCTTTGTAAAGGACTTCATTAACGTTGTTGGAAAGAAACTCCCCGTTTTGTAGCTCTGAAATAGAAAAGGGGAGCAGCGAGAGAATTCCGATACGGCCCGCAAGGCTTTGGGTGATCTTTTCCATCATGCCGAACTGTTGGGATCCGGTGAGAATAAAGCG
Source organism: uncultured Verrucomicrobiota bacterium (assembly GCA_964486885.1). Classification (GTDB taxonomy): domain Bacteria; phylum Verrucomicrobiota; class Kiritimatiellia; order Kiritimatiellales; family Pontiellaceae; genus Pontiella. Next base: position 115,593 of record CAZAPF010000009.1, on the reverse strand, counting down.
GCCCGGCTCAGGGTGAGAATCAAGATCTTCCTGTAGATATGAGAACAGCTCTGGAGCCCGTTGTATCTCATCAAGAATGCAACCGTCGGGGAACCGGGAGAGAAACAGGCGAGGATCCCTGGTAGCGCGTTCGCGTTCGTCCAGAGATTCAAGTGTGACGTAGGGTTTGTCCGGAAATGTCATCCTGGCCAGTGTTGTTTTTCCAGATTGGCGTGGTCCTGTAATCGCGACAGCCTTAAACTGTCCCGCGATTTCCTTCAGTAATGGCTCCATTTTCCTCGTGATCATGCCGTTGTTTACATTTTTAAAATCAGATTGTCAAATTGTAAGATCTGGGATGAGGGACTTAACTGAGCCTAACTCAGCAGCCAAAATGAGAGCAGAAACCAGGCGCATTATGCTGCGAGGAACACTAGAAGGGAGTTGCTGGCTCAGGAACGCCGTGGACACGGTGATAGGCTGTTAGTGGAAGGGCCGCAATCATCCGCGATCAAGCACATTGATCCCAAGGGATTCACAACGCGCTTCAACGCTCTGGTGATGATGGAATAGGGGGCGCAGAGAAAACTCATTCCGACACCTCCTTGCCTGATGCAGTCCGCACAATTGCAAGGACGGCTTCACGCAAAGCTTCGGAAAGAGTGTTCCAGCTTGAAATTACGGTCAGGAGGCGACTGTCTGAGTCAATAAATAAGGGTGGTATTCGGGGTGGCGAATCATCATAGGTAATGGTAGCAGGGGGGGTCGGTAGCTTCGACTCCCACCTCGAGCACCAAACTTTCAGGTCAGTCTTAACGGCTGACCTTTTTTTATGCCTCGTCCTCAAGAATTAAATCCACAGATTACACGGATTACATTGATTCCGTTTCTATTGAAAACCTCTGTTCCCTCCGCTATCTCTGTGTGAGACATTTTTGGGGGAGAGCCTGATAGTAAAGAGATGGTGGGCGAGGCGGGACTCGAACCCGCACGCTGTTAGGCACGAGAACCTAAATCTCGCGTGTATACCAATTTCACCACTCGCCCAGCAAAATGAGCGCGTAACTTAGTGGGATGCAGGCCTTGGCTCAAGTTCAAAAACGATGGTTTTCCCAGATTTTCTGCAGCACCTGAATAGCCTCGACAGGGTTGGGCGCAGCGTTAACGGCACTCACTACGCAAAAGTTGTTAAACCCGGCTGATAAGACCGCCTCCAGATTGCCTTCATTGATGCCTCCAATGGCTACAGAAGTCAGAGGCATGGCCTGTGCTATTTCCCCCGCAGACTGTGCGCCAAGCGCCGGGTCGGCCAGCGTTTTGGTTTGTGTGGGAAAGACGGGGCCTATGCCAATCAGGTCGGGCTTAACCTGCTGGGCTGCAAGCGCCTGCTCCATGCTGTGAGTTGATAGGCCGAACAATTTATCCGAGCGTGCCCATTTATGTCGTGCCTGCACGATATCCATATCATCCTGGCCCAGATGAATGCCGTCGGCATCGGAGAGCATGGCCACTTCTAGGTCGTCGTTAATGATGAATCGAGTTTCGGTTTCCGCTGTAATTTCTCGTAGCTGCTTTGCGGTTGTGAGTAGAGCTTTGCGGGGGGCGTCTTTCATCCTTAACTGAAGATAGCGTACGCCACATTGAACCGCTGCTTTAGCGCAGGTTTCATAGCTGGTAACGGGATCTGTAAGAATGAGGTAAAGTCCAAAATTTTCGTTCATAGACGTATATTAAGACATAGGGTGTGTGGCTAAGGGAATGATAGAGGGCCAGTTTTTTTGAGAGCATTATTTTCGTGCAAAGAAAATTTGTAACATAAACTGAGAAAGTACATGATGTGTGTAACTGGTTACAAATGAGCTTGGGAATTGTAATTCAGTTTCGATGGGGAAAAAGTAAGTATTGGGGAAATTTAACGGGGATGGATCTATGAAGGTTAAAGTACTAATCCTATTCGGTATATTGTTTGTTTTAAATGCGGGGGCAGCAACGCAGTATCGTGATTTTATGGATTCGCAAGGCCGTTCCATACGAGGTCGGGTTCTACGGTATGATGCGAAGAAACGGGCCGTTACGATGGAACGTGATAATAAAAAGGTGGTAACCGTTCCGTTGAGCATTTTTTCCGATAAGGATCAGGAATATGTTCTGGCTTGGGAGTTTAATAAAGTTTTTTTGTCAGAGAGCAGTTTCAAAATCACGGCCAAGCGCAAAGAGGTGAAAGACAAGGACGAAAGTTATGATAGTTTTGTCCATGCCAAAAAAGTGGAAAACATGGGGTATGAGCTCATTTTGGAAAATCGCTCGACCTCTAAGCTGCAAAATCTTGAGCTCGAATATTGTATCTATTATGAGCAGGAGCGCTCTAACCGAGGAAAACAACTTTGTGAACAGGGAGTTCGCTGTGAAAGCGTTGAAGTTCCCTACTTAAGCCCGAAGTCAAAGAAAGAACTCATGACAGAAACGGTTCGGGTTTATAAAACCGAGTTGGATGCTGATTATTATTACACCTCAGGATCACAAAATGTCCAAAAGGGAAAAGTGCATGGCATCTGGGTTCGTGCTCATATGAAACTGGATTCTGGCGAAACAATCACTCGAGACTATTGCCTTCCTGACAGCCTCAATAACAAGAAAGCCTGGGCGTCATCCTCTGTGGGTGTGGGGATGAATTCATCACGGAAGAAAAAGAAGTAAGTTTAATTTATTAACGTATGATTTTAATCAACCGAGAGGTGTTTATGAAATTCCGTCACGTAAGTTTAATTAGCATGGCCTCTGTAGTTCTGCTGTCTTCCGTGGGGTATGCGGAAATGCATGCGTTTTCTCTGCCGGATGGCCGGGCACTCGAAGCGGAGATTATGGACTACAACACCAAGCTTGGTCTGGTTGAACTCAAACGCGCCGATGGAAAACGAGTAAAGGTTAAACCATCTGTTTTCGTGGAAGAGGATCAGGCATATATACGTGAATGGGCTAAATCATTAGCCTTCCGTTCCCCCAATATATTCAAAATCACGTGCAGTGACGAAACCGTAAAGAAGTGGAAAGAGGAAGAGACACAGGATATTCGGTATACGGACGGTACAGTTGAAAAGGATTTTACAATTAATGTGAAGAAATTTGAGCAGATCGCTTATAAAATTGCATTTAACAATACCGGTGCAACGGTATTGCAGGGAATGACGCTGGAATACTGCATTTTCTATGAGCAATCCAAATTGACGCGGAGAGGCGAGAAGCCAGAGATGCAGCAAAAAACACTCAAAGGTAAGATTGATGTGACCGTTATTCAGGGGAAATCTAAATCAGAGGTGCTTACCAAGCCGGCGGAAATATATGAGGACAACCTGATTGATATTCCTCAAGGCGGGGACGGAGATCAAAGGCGTCCCGGGATAGGAGATGTACACGGCATTCGTGGTCGATTATATTTAAAGGCCGGAGATGGATCGACGGTTATGCGTGAATTTTCTAAACCAACCTCTCTATCGGAAAAGGATTTTCGGTGGGACAGTTAGAGCGGAATACAAATCACCATAACCTGTTTAGAATGCAGTTCATGAGTGCGTTGTAAGAACCTGTTTAACGTCAGCTATATTTTCAGTCTGCATCAGCTGTGTGCGTAGTTCTGCGGCTCCATAAAATCCTTTGGAGTAGATGGAATAGTAGCGGCGTAGAATGTGGAAGTTTTTTGTGTCGCCCCAGACGCGGTCAAAAAGTTCTGTATGACGCCATAGCATATCCAGTTTTTCTTCTTTGGTCCGGTCACGCTGTTCTTCCATGAACATCCAGGGATTGTCAAAGATTCCCCGTCCGATCATGGCGCCTTCCAAGCCGAATTCGGTGCATTTTCTGCGAGCTTCTTCTATCGACTGAATATCGCCGTTCCCGAGTACCGGAAGATCAAGGTTTAACTCATCACGTAAACGTGCGGCCTTGGCAATTTCGCTCCAGTCGGCCAATCCGTGCGACATTTGTTTTTGTGTGCGTCCGTGAAGAGTCAGTGCCGCGGGTTTAGTTTCCAGCACATGCCCGATCCATTCTTCCGTGGCGACCGACTTAAGTCCAATGCGGGTTTTTACGGAAACCGGAAGGTGGGTTGCTTCTTTCGCTGCGAGAATGATTTCTTTGGCCAACGTCGGGTTGCCTATGAGTCCTGAACAGCATCCACGTGCCACCACCTTGGGAACCGGGCAGCCCATATTAATATCGATGCCGTCGAACTCCATTTCCTCGGTGATTTCTTTTACCACCTGCTGATATTTTTCCGGTGTGTTTCCCCAGATCTGGGCAACGATCTTAACGTTCTTTTCTTTAAGCAGTGCACGTTCTGCATCCGTTACCTGAAGCCGATGGATAACGCGTTTTCTGGCTTTTTTATGCGTGAGTCCGTCGGTGGAAACAAACTCGGTCATCACGACATGCAGCGCCCCTGGATCAGCAAGCCCCAGCAACAGCTCGCGCAATACGGTGTCCGTAACATCTTCCATCGGCGCAAGCGCAATGATCGGGCCTTCGAATGTGTTCCAGAAATTCATAGTGATAATTCGCGCAAAGACGCTAAGTCGCAAAGGCACTAAGATTTGTTTTCTTCGCGACTTCGCGTCTTTGCGCGATGAAATGTTATGCTGTTACTGGTTTGGCTCCGGAAATTTCGATTTCAAAGCCGGCGTCTTCAATCATGCGCTTGTCGGTGTCGTAATCCTGTCCGCCAGTGGTCAGGTAGCCAGCCGTGAACATGGAGTTGGCCGGATAGAGTGCGAGCGGCTGAAGGTCACGCAGGGTGGTTTCGCGACCGCCGGCAATCCGGACTTCCACGGATGGCATGACAAAACGAACCATGGCCAGGCCGCGTAGACAGTCGTTCGGGGTCAGCGGATTGGCCTTGCCGGCAAACGGGGTGCCGGGGCGGGGATCGAGAAAGTTGATTGGCACGGAGTCGACATCGAGATTGGCCAGGGCAAAGGCCAGATCAACCCGGTCTTTCAGAGCCTCACCCATACCGAAGAGTCCGCCGCAACAGAGGTCGAGTCCGACTTTCTTGACAATCTTCGCCGTGTTGACGCGGTCCTCAAAATCATGCGTGGTGACTACTTCAGAAAAATAGTTTTCGGAGGTTTCGAGGTTGTGGTTGAAGCGGTCGACGCCCGACTCTTTCAGGCGGATGGCCTTTTCTTCGGTCAGAAGGCCGAGTGAGGAGCAGATTTCGAGATCCGGATGTTTTTGTTTAATCTGGATGGCGGCCTCGCAGATGGTTTCCAGCTCTTTCGGGGCGGGGGCACGCGTACTGGATACCACACAGTAGCGCTTAGCATTTCGATCGGCTGCGGCCTGGGCTCCTTCAACAATGCTTTCCACCGTCTGGAAATCATAGCGTTCAACATCGTTGATTGCCGAGGTGGACTGGGAGCAGAAGGAACAGTCTTCCGGGCATTTTCCGCTTTTCACATTGCGCAGCAGATGCAGGGAAACCGTGTTTCCAAAGTGTTTTTTACGGATACGGTAGGCTCCCTGCAGTACTTCCAGCAGCTCGTCATCGGACGATTCCAGAATCGCGAGGGCTTCGGCTTCCGTGATTTTGCCGCCCTCGAGTACCCGGTTACTTATTGCTTTCCAGTCCATATTTCTTCTCCAAATGGTTCAATGGGCGCGAATACTAGCACGCGATTTGGTGATGTAAACGGCTACTTAGACAAAATCTAAAAAACAGATGCCACAAATAAATTGACTCAGTTAAGCAGGGGAGTAGATTCCAACGCATTACCGCTAGGGGTGTGCATCGAGCGATACACTGAGAAAAACCCTTCGAACCTGTTCGGATAATGCCGGCGTAGGGAAGCGAAACCCGCCGCCCTTGCACCTGATCAGGTTCTAGTTGGAAAAGGATTAATACGTTATTCGTAATACGAAAGGTGTTTTAAGCCACTCATTACGCGTCACGTTCTGACTGAAAGGAAGAAAAGCATGATTCAGGAAAAGCATACATACGATGATTACGGAACCGATTATCCCAATTCACGCAAGGTTTATATCACCGGAAGCCGTCCCGACATCCGTGTCCCGATGCGTGAGATCAAGCTGACAGATACCCGTAAGGCCGATGAGAGCATTGAAGAAAATCCTCCGGTTCTCGCCTACGACACCAGCGGTCCCGTAACCGATCCGACCTTCGAACTCGATCTTGAAAAAGGACTACCTCGTCTTCGTGCTGACTGGATCGAAGAACGTGCTGACACCGAAAGCTATCCTGCCCGCGGCTATCAGGCTGGCGATGACGGGCAGGGCGGCGATGAAGCCCGTATTCCATTTCAGTCCTTGGAAAAAACGGCACTGCGTGCCTTGCCCGGAAAAAATGTTTCTCAGATGCACTATGCACGGCAGGGTATCATCACTCCGGAAATGGAATATATTGCCATCCGTGAAAATCTGGGGCGGCAAGCTGCCTTTGATGCGGTCTACTGTAAATCCGAGCATGATGTCGGACTGCTGACCGAGGCGCAGACGGCTGGCATGCGTCACCCGAACCATCAGCATCCCGGGCAGGGGTGGGGGGCGAATATTCCTGAGCTGATCACTCCCGAGTTTGTTCGTAAGGAAGTGGCTGAAGGTCGCGCCATTATTCCGGCCAACGTAAACCATCCGGAAGCCGAACCGATGATTATCGGCCGCAACTTCCTTGTGAAGATCAACGGCAATATCGGCAACTCAGCCGTGACCTCCAGCATTGGTGAAGAAGTTGAAAAGGTACAGTGGGCCACACTCTGGGGCGCCGACACCATTATGGACCTGTCCACCGGACAAAACATTCACGACACCCGTGAATGGAATCTCCGCAACTGCCCGGTACCGGTTGGAACCGTGCCGATTTATCAGGCGCTGCAGAAAGTAGGCGACAATCCGGAAGATCTGACCTGGGAGCTGTTCCGCGATACACTGATTGAACAGGCCGAACAGGGCGTCGACTATTTCACCATCCATTCCGGCGTCCGCTTGCGCTATGTTCCGATGACTGCCCAGCGCACGTGCGGCATCGTCAGCCGTGGCGGATCCATCATGGCGAAGTGGTGTGTGTCGCATCATGAGGAAAGCTTCCTCTACACGCATTTCGAAGAAATCTGCGAAATCTGTAAACAGTATGATGTTGCTCTATCATTGGGCGACGGCATGCGCCCCGGCGCGGTGGCCGATGCCAACGATGAAGCTCAGCTCGGCGAGCTGGAAACGCTCGGCGAGCAGACCCTGATTGCCTGGAAGCACGATGTGCAGGTTATGATTGAAGGTCCGGGCCATGTTCCACTACATGGGATTAAAGACAATATGGACTGGCAGTTGAAATCCTGTCATGAAGCACCGTTCTACACCCTCGGCCCGCTGGTTACCGATGTGGCTCCGGGATACGATCATATCACCAGCGGAATCGGTGCCGCCAATATTGGTTGGTACGGCTGTGCGATGCTTTGCTACGTGACGCCGAAAGAGCATCTGGGACTACCGGATAAGGAAGATGTGAAGGCCGGCGTGATCACCTACAAGATTGCGGCACACGCGGCTGATTTGGCGAAAGGGTTTCCTGGTGCGCAGGTTCGTGACAATGCCTTGAGTAAGGCCCGTTTTGAATTCCGTTGGGAAGACCAGTTTAATCTGGCGCTCGATCCGGTGACTGCCCGGGCTTACCACGATGCAACGCTTCCGACCGAAGACGCCAAGACCGCTCACTTCTGTAGTATGTGCGGACCGAAGTTCTGCTCCATGCGCATTTCTGAAGATGTACGTCAGTATGCGGCTGAGCAAGGTATTTCCGAAGAGGAAGCCGTCAAAAAGGGTATGGATGAAAAATCCCGCGAGTTCGCTGAGCAGGATGCCGAGATCTATACGTAGATCCTAATCCATCCAGTATTGAAAAAGCCCCGCCGGCGAAAGCGGGGCTTTTTGTGTTCATACGAACAGAATAATTTAGATACGAAGCGTATTACTTAGACGGGGGATTTGTCCGTGATGTCGCACTGAACCTTGTCAGTGCCTTGGTAGATCTAGGGGCTTATGGCGTCGGTTGCGAGGCATGGTGCCGTCATCGAAAATCCTGTTTTAAAGGTGTTTTACTTTCTCAATAAATAGGCATCTAAATACTTATTATTAATAAGTATATTGCTCTTGCATACTTCTGAATTTTCTTGGCAATATAATTAATTCCATTTCGATGCTTAATCCCGAATGGATAAGGCGTCCCGCTCACAACTTCCAAACCTTGAAAACCGACATCGAATACCCGCGCAACAGCAGCGCAGATAACATTCATAGAGCAGAAGACACGTGCTGCCAGATGGATGCGCAGTTGAAATAGAAAAGGAATCAACGTCTTGAATACAAACCAATAGAAAGGAGGTTGGATGAAGAGACGAACCCGAGAGCGGTAAAAGTAAATTAACGGGAATCAAAAAATACCTAATGGGAGGTATATAATGAAAACCAAAATTGAATGGTGGAAGGTTATAAAACGAGGCGCATTGATTGCGCTGAGCATCTGTTGCGTCATAGCGCTGGTCAGCTGTGACAGCGGTGGAGGCAGTAGCGGTGGTGGTAGCACGCCAGAAATCGAACTGGCTTCAAGTACATGGGATATTAACAACTGGGACTACGCTGCGTGGCTTGAGTTTGGTACTGACGCGGATGTGTATTTTACCGACACGGATCCAGACGATGGAGTTAATGATCTTCCAGGAACATGTGCTATAAGCGGAAGGAAGGTCACGGCATCATTTGATTGGCCGGGTGGGAACTTTACAATGATCGGAACGGTTGATGTTGATGGAATAACTATGACTGTAGAATATACACATACCGAAGATGGCGTAGTCCGCTCGGGAACCTTCACAGCAACCCGAAGGGGTACCCCACCGCCACCACCTGAGGGAGATCTTGCCGGAACAACATGGGTCGAAGATGGATTACCCACTTCATCGCTGACATTCAGTTCTGATGGATCCTCGCTTCGAGTTGTGGATACAGCCGACGGAACTGATGCAGCCGGAACATACACCGAATCAGGAGATACATTCACGTTTTCCGCGAGTTTTTACGACGGGCCTGATCTCATTGAGCTCAGGGGAGATGGTAGTTTTTCCACCTCATCCATGACTGTAAATTTCCGTATATATGTAAACGGTACGCTTTGGGGTTCAGGCACTACGAGTTTTACTAAGCAATAGGCTGTCAACCATAATTACTTAGAAAGGGTTGGATTTTACCAACAACCTGAATGCGGTTCTTTCGAGAACCGCATTCCTCTCGCTTTTTGTGGGGGAAGCTATGACTTGCCTTATGCAAAAAAAATATTTACAGGTGGCAACGGTTCTGGCGCTGACAATGTGCCATGGGTGCTCCGAGCCAACGGCGGGGCGGGAAAAAATAAGCGAAAGAACGATCAGTCGGGAACTGGGCTCATTTCCTAAATCCGACCGGATGTTGCTAGGGGAATATCAGGCACAACTAAAACCCTTGATCAGTATTCCGCTTACCGCGCCGGCCGACGGGAATATTCTTTTTTATGTGACCCAGACCCGACAGAAACTCACCAAAGATACGTTATGGGCCGAAGTTAATCCGGCGCAGCTTGCTAGCGGAAGGAAGGAACTGGAACTGAACATCCTGAAAGAAGAACTGCGACTCCGGGAAGAGATTCAAAATGCCGCACGGGAACTTGTACGGGTAGAATGTATGCTGAACGACCCTGCTCTCCGGGAACTACCCTATGAAGACCGAATCCCTGTTTCCACCAATCTAGTGGAGCAACTTCATGAAGAAAAGAAGTTGCTGGAGGAACAGTTAACCCTGTGCGGCGTGATTGAGCGGTTAAACTTTGAGCAAAAAAGTCGACGCTCCAAATTGGTCATGCCGTTTGACGGCGAACTGCTGATCTACCTTCCTGCCTCTGAAGAACGCGCTGAATTCCGGATTGCAGCCGGCACCCCCATCGGGATGATGCGGGATGTTTCCGAACTGCACCTTCACCTGGCAATCCGCGACCCGCAGATTGCCAGCATTCCCCCGCAACAGCTGTCGGTTAAATTCAAACGGGACGCTGACCCGGTCTTTCACGGAACCTTCTTCGATTCGCAAGTACTGGAAATCCACCAGCAAAATGTGTTGATCTACCGTTTTTCCTTTGCCCCCAAGGAGATCAAACGCCTCACCTCCCTGATAGGCGCAAACCTCACCTGTGAACTCTGGGTTCAATCGGATCAATCATTTCATGTTGTCTCCAAAATCGAATTGGCATGCATGACTGGCGAAAAAGGATCCTTTGCTGGTTGGGAAGGAACTATCTCACCCATCTGGCCAACGGCAAAAATACTCTATTCCGGAAGAACACACTTGGGCATTACCACAACCGAAGCAGAAAAATGAAACAACTAACTTGCAGTCGAATCAGGTTCTCCTATTCGCGAAACACCTCGCCGGTGTTCGATGGAAACTCGTTCAGCTTCAACCGCGGCATTAATCTGGTAGTGAGATCGTCGAGCTAACTGAGATTACGGATGATAATTTCAATGTGAACATGAATGCTCTTTTTCAGGTACCGGGGTTTTTGCGGCTCCGAATGGAATATTATGCAGCGGCCTTAGTCCGCTTTAAGGCTCAGGTGCAATATGAACTGACACATCGCGGTGAGGTGATAAATTTGTATAACCTTTTCAAGAAAAAACGTTATCTACAAAAAAATCACATGGTACAGGAACTTCAAGCGGCTCATCCATACTTCAGCAGCGCGGATCGGAACGAACTCGAGTTTCGACAGAAGCAAGAGCGAACAGAACTGTGGCTTGGTATCTCGGCTGCTGTCGGATGCTACTCCAATCGCTGGGAACTATCGATGGAGGGGGTTCCTGAGTTCAACTATCTCGATCAGGCTCTGGACTGGAACAATCCTGAAAAAATCGGAACCCTTTTCATAACCTTGCAGGCGATTGAACTCGAAGGAGTCCGACTGCGTGAACTCGGCATTCAGTTCCAGTATTGGCCGCAGATGAACATGCGTATATACAGTCCCTCTGTTTATCTCCTCAGTGGAGGTGACCGGGGAGGATTCGAATTTGATGCTAAAGACATACGGTTTGAAGCTTCCGTACGGATGAAGCTGGATACCAACCTGCAAGTACGAGACCAGCTACGTGAAACACGGCGTAATACGGCACTGCTTTGGGGTAAACTTTACGAAGACTCGCAGGAACGGACAAAAAAGTTGATTGATGCTCACAACTCCCTCGCCATTATTAATACTCGGAAGCTAGAACTCGATGCCCGAAAACAGCTCCTGCTCTCCGTCCCAGAAGCGAATAATTATGAATCCTTCGAGAAAAACAAAGCCGAACGAATTGAATTACTGACCGAGCAAATCAATCTGGAAAAGAATCTCGACAACATGAATGTCATTCTTTGGGTGGCCGATGAAGCGAGATGGGAAATGCTTCCCCTTGCATCCTCTGAGAGCAATCCTTAAATGTCGGCAAGAATTTTATGTGCTGAACGGCTAGTGCCGTTGGTTCTGCGAACTACACCTATAGCTCCCTCCACGGTATGGTGACATTTCCTGAAAACCTTTCCTCATTGGTCTTCGTTTTTTTTGGAACATTTTTCGCAGAATAGTATCTAAAAAATTAACTGGCGACACGGAGGTGCAAATCAATAAGCTGATGCCCTTGTCCAGATTGTGTTAAGTCACGGTCGACAGGCAAATGATTCACACAAAGCTCCTGATGCCCAGTGGCCCCGGAAGTGCTCCGGGGCTTTTTCATATCCCCAAAACGAAAAACCCCGCCGTGTTGGCGGGGTTTGCTGGAGGGGCGGACGCTGTCCGCCCGGTCACACGCCGTGTGACCCTCCACTAGTTTGAGGCGTATTCCTTGACAAGGGAGTTGCCCACGATGTCGCGCTGAATCTGATTGGTGCCTTCGTAGATCTGGAGGATCTTGGCATCGCGCATCATTTTTTCGACCGGATATTCTTTCATGAAGCCGTAGCCGCCGAGTACCTGAACCGCATCGGTGGTAACGGACATGGCCACGTCGCCTGCATAGTATTTGCACATGGCGGAAATCTTGGAGACATCCTTGATGCCGGCATCGAGTGTGCGGCACGCGGCATACGTGATGGCTCGTGCGGTTTCGACCTTGGTCGACATTTCAGCGAGCATCCAGAGCAGGCCCTGATTGGCGATGATCGGCTTATCGAACTGTTTGCGTACTTTGGCATACTTGACGGCTTCGTCGAGCGCACCCTGTGCAAGACCAACACCCTGTGCGGCAATGCCCGGACGGGAAACGTCGAATGTTTTCATGGCGAGCAGGAAGCCCATACCTTCGCGGCCGATAATATTTTCGGCAGGCACTTCGCAGTCCTCGAAGATCAGTTCGCGGGTAGCGGAAGCACGGATACCGAGTTTGTCTTCCTTTTTGCCGAAGCTGAATCCGGGGGTGTCCTTTTCAACAATGAAGCAGGAAACGCCGCGGGCGCCTTTGGCTTTGTTGGTGACTGCAAAGACGGTGTAGATATCGGCTTCGCCACCGTTGGTGATCCACTGCTTGGTGCCGTTGAGGACATACTTGTCGCCTTTCTTGACGGCAGTGGTCTGGATGCCGCCGGCATCGGAACCGGCATTGGGTTCGGTAAGGCCGAAGGCCGCCCATTTTTCGCCGGTTGCAAGAGGGGAGAGGTATTTCTTTTTCTGCTCGTCGGAACCACCGATGATGATCGGATCGGCACCGAGGGCGTTGGCTGCGTAGGAAACGGATACACCGATGCAGTATTTGGACATGGTTTCGATGGCCATGCAGAAGCCGAGCTGATCGGCTCCGAATCCGCCGTATTCTTCCGGAATATAAAGTCCCATCAGATCCATCTGCGCCAGCTCATTGAGCAGGTCTGCAGGGAAGATTCCTTTTTCGTCGAGTTCCGCACGAACCGGAACGATTCGTTCTTTACCGAAATCATCGATAAGGTCGATAATTTCCTGTTGCTCTTCACTGATTCCCCAGTTGATTGCCATGTCTTTCTCCTTAGTGTTAAACCCCGCCGGCCTTGCGGCCGGCACCCTCACGTTACTTATGCTTTAAATGCTGCGATTTGCTTTTGGAATTCCGGCACGATTTCATGCAGGTCTCCGATAAGGCCGAAATCGGCCACGTCGAAGATCGGAGCGTCGGGATCCTTGTTGATTGCAATGATCATGTCGGAACTCTGCATGCCGGCCAGATGCTGGATGGCACCCGAAATCCCGCAGGCAATATAGACCACCGGACAGACGGTCTTGCCGGTTTGCCCCACCTGGTGATGGTGCGAAATCCAGCCTGCATCCACGGTGGCGCGCGAGGCACCGACTGCGGCGCCCATCTCAGCGGCAAAGTCGTAGATCACTTTGAAGTTTTCCGGTTTTCCGACACCGCGACCGCCGGAAACAATAAACTGTGCGGCGTTGAGATCGATGGTGTTGTCGTCTGCTTCATGCACGGATTCAAGACGGCGCATCCGTTCCGGCACGCCGGAAAGATCGACATCATATTGAATCTGTTCGCCTCCTTCGCTATCAGACAGCTTGGTCTTCTTAAAGACGTTGGAGCGGACCGTGGCCATTTGCGGACGGTGATTCGGGCAGATGATGGTGGCCATAATGTTGCCGCCGAAGGCCGGGCGGGTCTGCAGCAGGTTGCCTTCTTCAACATCAAAGTCGAGCTCGGTGCAATCGGCAGTAAGGCCGGCATCAACCATGACGGCCACGGTCGGAGCAAGGCTTCGGCCGATAGTGGTTGCCCCGTAGAGGACGATTTCCGGTTTCTTCTCGTTGATCAGTTGAGCGACAGCCCGCGAATAATAATCGTTCTGGTAGTCGGCCAGTTTCGGATCGTCGATGGTGTAAACCTTCTTGGCGCCAAAGTTGTAGAGTTCCTGGCAGAGCTCCGCACCGCTGGCGGACGGAAGGACCGCGCAAAGGGTGTAACCCGATTTTTCGCAGAGGACCTGTCCCTGGCTGAGGAGTTCCTGCACCACGCCGGCAATTTTGCCCTCGCGCTGCTCTGCATATACCCAAAGTTCTTTTGTCGTGCTCATAGTACGTGCTGCTCCTTCAGTTTTCCGATAAGTTCGGTGATCATTTCGGCAGGTTCGCCGGAGAGAATTTCTTTGTTCAATTTGACCGGCGGTGCAAAGACCTTGCTCACTTTGGTTGGTGAGCCGGCGAGGCCGATGTTGCCTTCTTCCGGCTGAAGCTCTTCCACACCCCAGGTTGGGATTTCAGCTTTCTTGGCGGCCATCTTCTTTTTCAGAGACGGCATACGCAGATCGTTGGCTTCTTTCACAACGGTGAGGGCCGCTGGTTTATCGACGTCCCAGATTTCATATCCGTCTTCCGTGACCTTATTAACCTTAAAGGTATCGCCGGTAACTTCGACGCCTTTCGCATAGGTGAGCATCGGGATATCCAGGAAGTGGGCAACGCCGGGGCCGACCTGTGCGGTGTCGCCATCGATCGCCTGTTTGCCGAAGAGAATCAGGTCAACGTCTTCCAGTTTCTTGATGGCGAGACTGATGGTGTAGGACGTGGCCCAGGTATCGGCTCCGCCAAACTTGCGGTCGGAAACCAGAATGGCATCGTCCGCGCCATGGGAAAGTGCGGTTCGCAGTGCTTCTTCCGCCTGCGGCGGCCCCATTGAAATGACGGTAACCTTTCCGCCGTGTTCATCCTTGAGCTGCAATGCCATTTCGAGCGCGTTCTCGTCGAATGGATTGATAATACTAGGAACCCCTGCACGGTTCAGACGGTTGGTCTCCCTGTCAATGGTGACTTTGTCTGAATCCGGCACCTGCTTAATGCATACCACGATGTTCATCTACACCCCTTACTCTAGTTAATAACAATAAAAGAAACAGTGTAGTTGGAGTGCTTCAACCTCACAAACATAAATCACATATGCTCAATAAGTATATTTAGATTTTGTACGCTTTAAGCTTTTGGGTTGCTGATGTTTTTCGCATATATAGGCGCAGGGTTTCTAAGAACTTTCGGCGGTTCGTTGTTTATTTTGCGCCTGAATATCGTTGGATTACCCGGTTGCAAATAATGGGTAACCTGATAAGTTTGCGCCCGATTTTAACCGAAAGGAGTATGCGAAATGATTGAAAAAGGAAGCACTTACGTAGTGATGGGTCTGCTTAATACTGATTCGATTGCCTACGCAGCGGGTAAGATGATCGAAGAATTAGGCGGCAATGTGATCTACTCCGTTCAGAGTGAGCGCATGAAGCGTATCTTCTTCGACCGCAGCCCCGATCTGACGCAGGAAGAGAAAGATGCCATGCGTTTTGAATATTGCGACGTGACCGTCGAAAACGAAGTCCGCAACCTGTTTTCAAAAACCGGACCCATTAATGGTGTGCTGCATTCCATTGGTTTCGCGAATCCCAAAACCTGTCTTGGGGACAGCATGTACACTCCTGCCTACGAAGATATTAAGCAAGGCTTCCATATCAGTTGTGCTTCGTTGGCTACCGTGTCTCACTTCGCCCTCGAAAAAATGGAAAAGGGAGGGTCAATTGTTACGCTCTCGTTTGAGTCGCAGGTTGCCTTCCCGTTTTATAACTGGATGGGTGTAAATAAAGCGGCACTCGAAGCTCTCGTTCGTGCGCTTGCACGTGAATATGGCCGTGAGCATGTCCGGGTGAATGCCATCTCAGCAGGACCGCTGGCTACCAAGGCTGCGAAATCTATTCCCCACTTTGCGCATCTCGCCAAAACCTGGCGTCAGATGAGTCCGTTGCCGTGGGACGTGGTCAACGACAAGCAGGAAGTGGCCAACTCGGTGGTCTTCATGCTGGGGAAATATTCCAAGAAGATTACCGGCCAGACCATCTATGTAGATGGCGGTGCGAATAATGTGGGCGGCGTGCTGCTTCCTTCCGAAAAACCGCTGATGCGGACGACCGCGAAAAAGAAAGCGGCGCAGAAGAAAAAGGCTGCAGAAAAGAAATAAATCGAAAGTATGAAAAGTGAAGCGTGAGGCGTGAATGGTCACGGCTCACGTTTCACGTATCAGGGGAACTTCCATGGGACTGAGTGTAGGTATTGTAGGGCTTCCGAATGTCGGAAAATCGACCATCTTTAACGCATTAACGCGTGAGCAGAATGCGGAGGCGGCAAACTATCCTTTTTGTACGATTGAGCCGAATAAAGCGGTCGTTCCGGTTCCCGATCCGCGTCTGGATAAGCTGGCTGAAATGGCCGGATCCCAGAAAACCATTCATGCTACGGTCGATTTTGTTGACATTGCCGGTTTGGTGAAGGGGGCAAGCCAGGGAGAGGGCCTGGGTAATAAGTTTCTGACCAACATCCGGGAGACCGATGCCATTCTTCAGGTAGTACGCTGTTTCGATGATGGTAATGTGGTCCATGTCGATGGTTCAATTGATCCGGTCCGTGACATTGAGATTATTGAAGCGGAGCTGATTATTGCCGATTTCCAGATGATGGAAAACCGGCTGGGCCGCGTTCAGAAAGCCGCGCGTGGAGATAAGGCGATAGCGGCAACGCTGCCGACTTTTGAAGCGCTGGTTGCTCACTTGGGTGAAGGAAAAATGGCGCATGCGTTCGAAGACAAGGATTCGGATGCGGCTCAGATCATTTTTAAGGAATCGCAGTTCCTGACCGATAAGAAGGTTATCTATTGCTGCAATGTGGACGAAGATGGTCTGCTGGAAGATAATGATTACGTAAAGGCGGTGAAGGGTTATGCTGCCGAACGCGGTGCCGACGTCGTCAAAATCTGTGCAAAAATGGAAGAAGATCTAAACGGGATGTCCGATGAAGAACGGGATGAGTTTCTGAAGGAATATGGAGTGAAGGAAAGCGGTCTTGATCAGATTGTACATACCGGCTACCACACACTGGGCCTTATCAGCTATCTCACGCAGGGTCCCAAGGAAACGCGGGCCTGGACCATTTATCGGGGAGATACTGCGCCGAAAGCTGCCGGCGTTATTCATACTGACTTTGAACGGGGCTTTATCCGTGCCCAGGTAATGGCTTATGACGATTTTATTGCAAACGGTGGTGAAGCCGGGTGCCGTGAAGCCGGCCTGCTGCGCACCGAGGGCAAGGAATACATCGTTAAGGATGGCGATGTGATTGAATTCCTGTTCAACGTCTAGTTGCTCCATTCATCGAAAGCTTTTTCCCGTAAGCGGGAGACATCGTTTCTACCATTTTCGGTGATTATATTTCCTTCGTCATCAATGATGACCAGTTTGGGGATGCCGCTGACTCCAAAGGTGGATTTGATCATGCCGAGTTTAAATTGGTCGTAGTCAACCGCCAGCCAGGGCATTTCCTCCTCTTTCATGTAGTTGTACATTTCGCTTTTGCCGCGATCCGAGCTGACAAAAACGATTTCAAAGGGTTTTCCCTGTTTAGTCATCTCATTATGAAAATCGACAAGCACAGGTGTGAAGCTTCTGCAGGGTGGGCACCAGTGCGCGGAAAAGTAAATCCCAATCGTTTTTCCGGCAAGTGAATCAACCGAGACCTTTTGTTTTCTGGAGTTTCTCAGCTCCTTTCCGAACAGGTCAACAAGCTCGGTCGAGGCGTTAAGTGTTTTCTTTGTTTTTGCGGGAGGGGGATTTGTTTGCTGTTTGATCCATTCCCGGTCCGCTTGTGATAAGTCGGATAATTTAATTTTCTTCGCCGATCCTTCGCTCGTCTCGATGTAGACGATATTATATTTTTCTTTAACGAATTTCCCCTCAAGCGTTTTACCCGAGCTGCTGGTCCAGGTCCGGACGTCCCCTGATGAGATGCATATGGTAAGGGTCAAAGTATAGAGTATATATTGAATCGGTTTCATGCGCCACTCCCGTGCTGTCTGAGAAAATTGAATATGTAATCCAACTGCTGTGGCATGCAAGGGAAATTCCTGAATCACACGCGTTATCGATGCGATATAAAACAGCGCATGGAGGGAGGCTCCAAGCACCGTAGATGGCATGCGTGGCATGCCGTTCAGGGGGTGTTGATAGCTTTGACCGTTGTTCGGAGAAACGTTCAGAATTATAAATACCAGCGAAATGGCTGAAGCAAAAAAAACGGCGCGTGGAAAAGAGGAGGGAAACCACGCGCCGTAAAACGGGAACCCAACAACGGTACCCATTTTAAAAAATAAAAGATCATATCTCAGCATCAATACGTCTTCCTCGCTGAGAACGTCAGGAAGTACACCACTTAAACGAACCGTTGGCTAGTAAAATATAGCTCCAGCAAGGCGGTATGCAGGGGTTCTATGCAATTTCATTAGAGAATAACCATTTTTTTCAATGAAAGCGGTGTTAAAAAAAACGAAGAAAAAATGATTTATGGAGCTTTTTTAATTATGCGGCGGAGGATTCTCGGCCAGAGAGCAGGTTCCCTTCTGTCAAAAACAACCAGCCAATAGGCATTGGTTTTTTCCGAATTGCACCGGTTTTGAGGTTCTGTTTGGTGCGGAGGAATTCAATCTTAACGTCTGAAAATCCGAATGAATTGATTGTCAGGCTCTTGAGGGTTGGGTACTCTCCTCGCCTGTTTCTCATCGAAAGGATAATGGCTATGAAATTGATTTTGAAGACCTTGGTTTTGGCTGCTGTATTGATTGCGGGAAGTGTTCGTGCGGCCGATGAAATTGCATTTGTTGACCTGCAGGAGGTCTTCAAGCGCTTCTATAAAACCCAGCTGGCGCAGGACCAGATTCGGCAGCAGGCTGACGACATCAAAATGGAACGCGAAGAAATTGAGGAAGAAGTAAAGGTCATGAAGGAGGAAATCGAAGTCCTCCGTACCGATTCCCGGGATGAAACCCTCAGTGATGAGGTACGTGAAAATAAACGGAACCAACTCGAGGAAAAGCTGGTTGAGCTCCAGAAAAAAGAGCAGGACATGACGGATTTTGAAAAGCTCCGGATGCAGCAGATGGAGCAGCAGAATACGCGCATGACGAAAAAGTTGTTTGATGAAATTCACGACATTGTCATTAATTATGCAAAGGCTCAGGGTTTCTCCGCTGTGATCGACCGCTCAGCGCAAAGCCGTATCGGCACAGATGCCATTTTGTTTGTCAGTCCCCAGGTCGATATTACAGCCGATGTACTTGCCGTGATGAATGAAGGCCGTGAAGGAACAAGAGAGGCCTCTCCAGAATTTAAAGTAGAAGCAGATAAGGTGGAGGAATAAGGGATGAAGCTATCCGAAATTGCAGAGCATTTGGGAGCATCTCTCGAAGGAGATGGGGAGCTTGAGATTACGGCTGTAGCCGGGTTGAAAGAGGCTTCTGCAAGTGACATCAGCTTCGTGGCCAATCCAAAATATGCTTCGCATGTTGCTGAAACAGCAGCAGCAGCCGTCATTGTCCCGCTTGATTGGGATCGTTCTGTATCCTGTGCAACTCTGCGTGTGGAAAATTCTGACCAGTCCTTTGCTGAGGTGGCGGAGTTGTTTTATGAGCCCGTGCCGGCTCCGGTTTCCGGGGTTCATCCCTCTGCAGTTGTTGCGGAATCCGCTCAGCTGGCGGATGGGGTTTCAATCGGAGCACATTGCACGATCGAAGAGGGCGTGGTAATTGGTAAAAACACGGTCATTCAAGCGAACTGTGTGATCGGGTACAAATCGGTTATCGGAGACGATTGTCTGATCTATCCCCTGGTATCCACCCGTGAATTTACCGAGATTGGCAACCGTGTAATCATCCATAATGGAGCCGTCGTAGGTTCGGATGGATTTGGATATGCGGTTCAAGACGATGGTTCGCGCACAAAAATTGCGCAAATTGGAAAAGTCGTAATTGAGGATGATGTTGAAATCGGCTCAAACGTATCCATTGACCGAGCCCGGTTTGGGAAAACCAAAATCGGCAAAGGCTCGAAAATTGATAACCTGGTTCAGATTGCACATAATGTTGTGATTGGAGAGCATACAGTCATGTGTGGTCAGTCCGGTATATCGGGCAGCACGACGGTTGGATCGCGCTGTATACTGGCCGGACAGGCCGGGCTGGCCGGCCATCTGGAGGTAGGTGACGGCTCAATTGTCGGCGCTCAGGCCGGTGTCATGAAAGATATTGCACCAAAAGATTTTGTGATTGGATCGCCTGCAATGAATCATCTTCAGGCGAAAAAAATGATCGCGAACATGATTACGCTGCCTAAGCTGAAAGATAAGGTGAAGCAGCTCGAAGGTGCGGTTGCCAAGCTGAAGTCGGAATAACCATCGCTGGTTCGTCATGGTTGATCTGTGCCATAAATGTATCGATAACTTTATACAGAATACATATATGTAATAATATATCGGGCATATTATGTTTCGCATTTTATGTAACATGCTGTTTGTTAGGTAATTAAGGTTGTCCTATTCGCTTGGTACACTACATGCACTATGGTCGATCAGTTTTGAAATGTAATTCTTGATCAGCCGATACGGAATAACCCATGACTTGGGAGCTGGATTGGCTTAGGAAGTAGGGTGTATTGCCGCCGTTTTCGGGGGCAATTAATTATTAAGGAGATGTAACATTATGAAGAACAACATTGAAGGGTTCGGCGAACTCGTATTTGGCCTTCCGGTCATGGAAGCCCGCCTGTCGGCTCCGACTTTCGCCTCATTGAAAAAAACTATCGACGCAGGAACTATGCTGGATGCCAGCATCGCGGATGAAGTTGCTGAAGCGATGAAAGAATGGGCCATGGAAAAGGGTGCTACTCATTACACGCACTGGTTCCAGCCGCTTACCGGCTCCACTGCTGAAAAGCACGACTCATTTATTTTCCCCGATTTCAAGGGTGGCGTTGTTACTGGATTCTCAGGCGATGAGTTGATCCAGGGTGAGCCCGATGCCTCTTCCTTCCCGTCCGGAGGTCTGCGCGCGACATTTGAAGCCCGCGGTTATACCGGTTGGGATCCGACCAGCCCGGCATTCATTAAATACGACTCTGTTGGCGCTGCCACACTTTGTATTCCAACAATCTTCTGTGGATACAACGGCGAAGCCCTCGATAAAAAGACTCCGCTGCTGCGTTCCATGACCGTGCTGTCCGAGCAGACGGTTCGTCTCGGAAAGCTTTTCGGAATCGACTGTGGCGATACCATGGCTAAGGCCACGCTGGGATCAGAGCAGGAATATTTCCTGATCGATCTCGATCTTGTTGCAGAACGTCCCGACATCCTGCGTACCGGCCGTACCCTGTTTGGTAAAGAAGCGTCCAAGCACCAGCAGCTGGACGATCACTACTTCGGTGCCATCAAACCGCGTGTTGCGGCATTCATGGCTGAGCTCGATGCCGTTCTCTGGCAGTATGGCGTACCGGCTAAGACCCGTCATAACGAAGTATGTCCGGCCCAGTTCGAAATTGCTCCGGTCTTCGAAACACTCAATATTTCCGTTGATCACAACATGATCATGATGGAAGTGCTGACTGTAACTGCCGAGAAGCATGGATTTGCCTGCCTGCTGCACGAAAAGCCTTTTGCTGCTGTCAACGGTTCCGGTAAACACAACAACTGGTCCATCATGGGACCGGATGGAAAGAACTGGCTGAAGCCGGGCGACAACCCGCACGAAAATGCCAAGTTTATGACCATCGTTGTGGCGCTGCTGAAAGCGGTTGATACCCACGCTGACCTGCTCCGCGCTGCGGTTGCAACGGCTGGTAATGATCACCGTCTGGGTGCCAATGAAGCACCTCCTGCAGTTGTATCGGTCTTCCTCGGCGACCAGCTCACCGACATTGTTGAGCAGATAGAAGCCGGTGGCGCGAAAGAATCCAAAGACGGCGGCCACATTCACCTCGGCGTTGACCTGCTGCCGAAGCTTCCGCGCGGTAATACCGACCGGAACCGTACTTCACCGTTCGCGTTCGTTGGAAACCGTTTCGAGTTCCGTGCGGTTGGTTCCAATCAGAGCCCGGCCGGAGCAAACGTTGTGCTCAACACCATCGTTGCTGAAGCATTCGATTATATCTGTACCGAAGTTGAAGCCGGTCTCGAAAAGGGCGGTGACTTCAATGAAGTTCTTCAGAGCGTACTGGCTGGTGTTATCACTGAGCACAAGCGCATCCTCTTCAATGGCGATGGCTACACCGACGAATGGCTGGAAGATGCAGCCAAGCGCGGCATGCCGAATCTGGTTACGACTGAAGATGCGTTGCCGATGCTCCAGACGCAGAAAGCCAAGGATCTCTTCGCGAAGTATAACGTGCTGACGAACGAAGAGCTTGAGTCGCGCTTCAATATCTACGAAGAAACCTATGAAACCCTCATCGGTATCGAAGCGGACACTGCGGCTGAGATTGCTAAAACCATGCTGGTTCCGGCTACGGTTATGGCCATCAATGAATATGCTTCCGTTCCTGCGGTTGCTGGTCTCACGAATGAAATGTCCAGCCTGCTCGAATCCGCTGTTGCGGGTATTTCGAAGCTGGAAGCCGCTGAAAAGCCGGCTGATCAGATTGTTGCCATGGACGAACTTCGTGAGTCTATTGACGCTCTGGAAACGCTCGTTCCTGCTGAGCTCTGGCCGCTGCCGAGCTATGCCGAACTGCTTCAGGTCTAACCGACCCGGACAGCTCATCGAAAGGCCTCGCTTTAAGCGGGGCCTTTTTGTTTGTTCGGCAAAGCAAAGCGGGATACCTTTTTCTTTTGCGATAAAACGATGATCGACAACCCGCTCAATCCGAATCCGCAGTCTCCGGAAGTCCATGTTGCCCATGGTCCCGATGCCTATGCCAATACCATTGCCGTGTTGGAAGCTGTGGATTTATCACCGGTGCAGGGAAAGACCGTTCTGCTGAAGCCCAATGTAGGGCGGATGGCGGAAATCGGTTCGGGGGTGAATACCAACCCGCAGGTGGTGGCAGCGGCCATTGATGCATTCCGAGATGCCGGCGCGGCCGTAGCCATCGGTGAAAGCCCGATCACAGGTGTCAAAACCATGGAGGCCTTTGAACGGTCGGGCATGACGGCTGTAGCGAAGGAGAAAAACTGTCGGCTGATTGATATGGATGAGCGGACGCCGGTGATCACTTCAATTCCGGAGGGAAGGGTGATTGACTCCCTGAAAGTTTGTGCGGACGTTTCCGATTTTGACTTCGTGGTTTCTATTCCGGTCATGAAGATCCATATGCACACCGGGGTAACCCTGGCGATTAAGAATATGAAGGGCTGCCTCTGGCGGCGCAGCAAGGTTGATCTGCATATGCTGCCGCAGTTGGAGGAAGCAACGGATAAATCGCTGGATATTGCTATAGGCGATATGGCAACCGTACTGACTCCGCATTTTTCCATTATTGACGGTTCGATTGGCCTGGAGGGACTCGGACCGGGTGCCGGAACGCCGAAAGAGCTGAATGTGGTTTTGGCCGGAGCGGATCCATTTGCGGCGGATGCCGTTGCATGCCGGCTGATGGGACGTGATGCTTCCGATATTCCGCATCTGCGGATTGGAGCGGCAAACGGATGCGGCACCATCGATCTCGAACAGATTCGGGTGTTTCCGGATCACTGGCTGGATTATGCGTCCGAGTTCAAGGCGGCACCGGAAAACCTTTCGTTCGAATTTCCTGATATTGAAGTGCTCGATAAAAATTCCTGCAGTGCCTGCCAGTCAACCCTGCTGCTGTTCCTTCAGCGCTTTGGCGATTCGCTTGCAGACTATATTCCAAAAGGCGAAGTTCTGAAGGTGGCAATTGGCAAGGGGCATGAAGAACTGCCCGAAGGGACGCTCTGTATCGGCCAGTGTACGGTCAAACAACGAGAAGGCGGGGTATTTGTTCCCGGGTGTCCGCCCGTCGGAAGCCAGATCTTTAAGACCCTGCAGCAGCATGCAGAAAACGAATGCCAAAATGATTGATGAGATATGAAACGGATTGGGATCACGATAGGCGATGTTAACGGCATCGGGCCGGAGGTGGCGCTGAAAGCAATCAACCGAGGACGCTGGGCGCCAGATGTGGAGTTTGTGATTCTGGGATCAGAAGAGATGATTCGCGCGCAGGCGAAAACCATGAAGCTCCCGGTATCGCGAAAGATCAGTTTTCAGGCGTTGGAAACTGCCGTGAAGTGGAATCCTGGAAAAATCCGCGTGGATGCTTCGCGGTTGGCCGCCGAGGCAATCCGAACGGCGGTTAAAGGCTGTCTCTCCGGCGAGCTGGATGCCATGGTGACCGCACCGATCTGCAAAGAAGGTTTTCATAAGGCCGGTATCAACGTGCCCGGGCATACGGAATATCTGGCAGAGCTCACCAATACAAAGAACTTCGGCATGATGCTGATGGGCGGAGGTCTGCGCGTGATGCTCGTAACTCGCCATCTTCCGATTTCCAAAGTACCGAAAGCATTAAACAAACAAACCATAGTTGATCATATTCAGTTAACCGGTGAAGCGCTTAAGCTGTTCGGGATGAAAAACGGAAAGATCGGCGTATGTGGATTGAATCCGCACGCAGGCGACGGCGGCATTATTGGGCGCGAGGAAATCGACCTGATTAATCCGGCTATTCGGGCGGCACGGAAAAAGGGATATAAGGTATCCGATGCGGTGCCTGCCGATACGATTTTTTATGAGGCGCTGAGAGGCGATTACGAAGCGGTTGTGGCGATGTATCATGATCAGGGGCTCGGGCCGTTAAAAATGATTGGGTTTGATGAAGGCGTTAATGTCACGCTCGGCCTGCCGATTATCCGCACGTCACCGGACCATGGAACGGCCTTCGGCATTGCCGGAAAGAATCAGGCATCCCCGCAAAGCATGAAATACGCAATCAAACTAGCTATCGATATGGCCGGAAAACCCAACCCCTGGAAGTAAACAGGCAAAAATATTTAAGGCAGAAAAATACATTTGTTCTGATCATGTTTCTGCCGTTTATTTTTCTGCCTATAGATAAGGATAGATATGTCTGAAGAACCGAGATTAACGAGCCCGAAGGAAGTGCGTGCCCTGTTGGAAAGCTTGGGGCACCGACCGAATAAAGGGCTGGGCCAAAACTATCTGATCGACGCCAACATTCTTGATATCATTGCCAATACAGCCGACATCCATGCGGATGAGTCTGTGCTGGAAATCGGCCCGGGTCTCGGAGCCCTGACGGAACGGATTATTCCAAAGGCAAAATTGATTACCTGCATTGAAAAAGATCCGACGATGGTGAAATACCTCAAGTCGCGTTTTGAAAGTAACATGGGCATCCTGCCCATGGATCACGGGCAGGATGCCCGTGCTACGTTTTCACTCATTGAATCGGATGCGCTGGATGTGGATATGAATGAGCTTTTTATCGCAGGAATCACCAAGGTGGCCGCCAATCTCCCGTATTCAGTAGCCAGCCGGCTGATGGTGGATATTGCCGAGTGCGAACGCCGTCCTGAGTTAATGTCGCTCACGATTCAGAAGGAAGTGGCCGACCGCTTGTGCTCTCCTGCAGGGGATAAGCATTATGGTGTGCTGAGTATTCTGACCGGTGTATTCTATATAAATACACTGGTTAAAAAGATCAGTCCTACCTGCTTTCTTCCTCCCCCGAAAGTTTGGTCTGCTGTGGTGAAAATGGAGCGACGTGATATTCCGGTTATCAGTAATGACCAATATCCGGCGTTTAAGAAACTGGTGAAGCACTGTTTTTCACAGCGCCGCAAACAGATTGGAACCATTCTGAAACGCATGGGTATTGCAGCAGTCGATGATAAGCTGCTTGAAGCTGAAATCGACCACACCGAACGTCCGGAAAAAATCGAGATAGAGCGGTGGGCGGAACTGGCGCGGATTTTGTCGTAGTTGTTGGTAGCATGGGCATCTTGCCCATGATTCCCCTGCCGCCAAAACGGGTAGGATGCCGGCTCTACTTCTTAGCCTTCGGCTTTCTTCTGAAACCATTGCGGATGGCAAGCGTCCAGACGACCCAGAGGGCTTCGTAGACAATGTTGCCACTCATCTTTGAGGTGCCTTCCTGTCGGTCTTCGAAAACAATCGGCACTTCGCCAATGCGGAAGCCCTTCATCCAGGCCTTGTGCGACATTTCAATCTGAAAGCCATAACCGTTGGCTTTAACGGCATCAAAGTCATAGGCTTGAAGGACTTCGCGGCGGAAGCACTTGAACCCGCCGGTCGGATCGGAAATCGGCATGCCGGTGATCATACGGACATAGATTGCTGCACCCCGGCTGAGCAGGAGGCGGTTCATCGGCCAGTTGAGTACGCGGATGCCGCCGCAATAGCGCGAGCCAATAACAAGATCGTGGCCTTCAAGAACCTTATCGCGAAAGTTTGGAATTTCAGTCGGGTCATGCGAAAAGTCGCAGTCCATTTCCATCACGAAATGGTAGTCCCGTTCCAGAGCCCACTTAAATCCGGCAATATAAGCGCGACCCAGTCCATCCTTGGAATTGCGGTGCATGACGTGGACCCGGTCAAATTGCTTGCATAAGCCGTCTGCAATTTCACCGGTTCCATCGGGAGAGTTGTCATCAACAAACAGAATATCCACATGCGGTGAGGTATCCAGAACCGCCGTGGTTATTTTAGTGATATTCTCTTTTTCGTTGTAGGTTGGTATGATGACCAGCGTGTCTATATCGCTCATAGTGGAAAAATGTAGGCGGAAAGGGAGTCCGGTGCAAGTATTGCTGTTAGAAATCCAATGAAATTATGCGAGGCTTTCCGCTGGATGCCACGATCAACTGAGTGCTTGCTTCTCCGGCATAGGGATATTTTTTTTCGGCGGCCTGACGATAAATGTTCATCTGGGCCCTGTACTGACCCGCCACTGCAGCGTCGTCGGCCTCAGTAAACTTATAGTCAAAAATGGCAAATCCGTTCTTCGTTCTGCACAAAAGGTCGATAGAGCCGTCGATCAATTTATCCTCGTGCTGCAGGAGAAAGGGAAATTCAGGATGGAGTTCTTTCATATCAGCCGTCAGCTCAATCATCAGGATCCGGGTTTGCTCAAGCCGTTCCGTGAGAATGCTTGCTTCGGCATAGGATAAATTAAATTCATCGCACAGTTGTTTCAGCCATTCGGTAGTCGATCCGTTCCAGCCATTCAGTGCCAGTTGTTCGAGTACCGCGTGGCCGAGCGATCCCATGGCCGCAGCCTTCTTCATGGATTTAAAATTAGTGTGTTCAAATTCCTGTTCCAGCACATCTTCTTCTTTTGCCAGCCGGGTTGCAGGAATGCGTTGAATTCTTGGTCGCTCCGGCGGTGCAGGAATGGAATGAAGTGCTTCAGTCAGCTTTTCAGGCATCGGGATATCATGGGTTGGCTGCAGGGCATGCTCTGCAGCTTCGCTCAGCCGGGAGTAGGGGATCGCCGGAATGGCCGAACAAATCAAAGGTTCCATCTGTTCGAGCCAGCCTTCCGGCTTCTTTCCAATGGATGCCGAGGTGATAACCAGGTCGCGGGCACGCGTCATGGCCACATAAAACAGATTCTTGAGTTCGTGATTACGAACATCTCTGGCCCGCGTGTTAGCCGCTTTGAAGCCGGGCGACATCACACTCGATTTATCCGGGGCTGTAATTTTAACGCTCAGTAACGGTTGGTGATGATCATTGAAGCCAACGCGGGAAAAATCGCGATCTGAATCCGGCCGGAAGCTGATGTCCGGTAACACGACGACGCGTTTGGTGAGTCCCTTCGAGCCATGCACGGTCATTACCGTGACCGCATTCTGTGCAGGATCCAGCAAAGCAGCTTCCGGGACATTGGGCGGGTTGTTGATTTGTTCGGCCAGTTTCCGGGCAACCGAAGCCGGTGTTGTTTGCGCCCCGCGTTCGGCTTCCCGAAGCCAGTCAAGAACCTTGCGAAGATTAGCCAGCCGCTGTGTGCCCCGAGGCAATCCGGCCAGCAGGGCATCATATCCGGTTTCGTTGATTAGCATCCGAACCAGTTCGGAAGCGAGATGTGTCCCGAGCAGCTTGCGATAGCGTAGGATAGTAGCACGGGCATCCTGCCCGTGACTCATGGGAAGGCAGCCCATGCCACTAAAATACTCTTTCAGGTTATCAATTGAAAATCCGTCGTCGGAATAGGCCAGCTCAGCGATGGTTTCATCGGACAGACCGATCCAGGGGGAACGCAAAAAGCCGACCAGAGCATAAGCATCGTCCGGGTTGGTGACCACGTTGAGGAAAAGAGATACATCCCGGGTTTCCTGCCGGGTAAAAAGTCCGCGACCCTTGCCGCCAAGGGTATAGGGGATCCCGGCGTGGCGGAGGGCGTGTTCCAGGGCGGACTGATGGGTGGTGCGCCGTAAGAGGATAAGAATGTCAGAATAGCGGTATCGATTTGTCTCTTCTGTTTTTCTGAATGTTTCGGAATATCGGAAACCCGGTTGCCACTCTTTGGAGCCGCTGATCAACAGCTGAATACGGTTGGCGACCGCCGCCATTTCCTCTGCCACTTTTTCCTGCTTCTGCAGGTCTTCTCCGGCGTCGGATTGCAGAAACTCTACACATGCTTTCTCTCCGCCGGTTTTAAAAGCGGGGTTGGGCAGCAAGCAGTCGCCTTCTGCATAGTCCTTACTTCCATATACTGAGGAAAACAGTGCGTTAACCACCTCAAGGATGGGCTCCTTTGAGCGGTAACTGGTTTGTAGGTTTTCCAGCGTGCTGTCCTCGCGGGCAAGAATGGCTTGTTCAAGGTCGGGCATAACCTGCGGATCAGCGCCGCGCCAGGTGTAGATGCTCTGTTTTTTATCGCCGCAGATCACCAGGTTTGTTTCCGAGCCCCAAAGCGACTGGATCAGCTGGCATTGAATGCGGGAGGTATCCTGAACTTCATCCACAATTACATATTTAAATTCCGGCTTCGCTTTTCCGGATTCCAGCAGGTCGGCCGCCATGTGCAGCTGGTCATCGAAGTCAACAGCATCTATGTCGTGTTTCCGCTGTTGAAACTGCGTAACGACCGACTGCACGTAACGGGCAAAGGCTTTCGCTGCCGGAAAACGTTCCCTGTATTTAATTGAATCATTAACGGCGTTGAGCAACTCCCAAAAATCATCGGAGATGGGTTTTTGCCCTTTGCCCTGCCCGAATTTAACCAGCTTCGTCTTGTTCAGTTTTCCTGCCAGTTCCTCCACGGTTTTGACTGTTGGTAAATACTCTTCGAGGCATTGGGCAACCAATTGAGCCTTCGCGGTTAACTTGGGCAGTTCTTTCAGGCGGTTAAGGATTACTGAAAAGGCAGGGAGCGATCCGGCAGATTCAGGATTGGGCAGCATCCTCTCTGCCTCAGCGAGTGATATGCCCAGGCTGCCGGCCTGGGCGATGAGATTGGGCACGGTTTCGGTAATGCTGGAGCCAAACCCGCCGCCGGAGCCAATGATGTGTGCTCCCGAGCAGAAGGCTTTAAAGTCGGGGTCGGTTTCAAGTCGGTTCAGCAGTTCCCTGCGGCAGATGTCATTTAACAAATCGTCATGGTCATCGCCGACCAGCACCGAAAAGCCCGGAGAGAGGCCGGCCTCCAGAGCATGTTCCCTCAACAGGCGCGTACAGAAGGAATGAATCGTACCAATCGGTGCGGAGGGAAGGCGGGACATGGCCGTGATGGCCTGCTCCGCCCGTTCATCATTCCCTTCCTGTTCAGCATGCCGGCGGGCTTTCAGCAGAAGATGGGAAACGCGCATGCGCAGCTCGGCTGCGGCGTTGTCGGTAAACGTCATCAGTAGAATTTCGCGGGGATCGATTTGCTCTTTGAGGACCAGTTCCTCGTAGAGCCGGGTCACCTGATAGGTTTTCCCGGTCCCGGCCGATGCGTTATAGACAATGTTCATGCGGCCACTATAGGTGGACGAATTTTGAATTGCGAATTTTGAATTTTGATTTGTGGGTCTGCGACGGCATATTCCGGATAAGTACAACAGAGATTAGCCACGAAAGAACACAGAGGGCGCAAAGATATTTCTGCCGTATGTGTTTTGAGTTCTTTGCGTTCTCTTGTGGCCATTAATCATCCAGAAACTCGATACAGATGGGGCCGCCATCGAACGGGACTTTCGTTCCGGTGAATTTAATCCGGCCGGTTTCGGGGTTCAGGCTGAAGACGGCAATGTCATTCGACTTCTGGCCTCCGACAAGCAACCATTCCCCGGTCGGATCGAGATTAAAGTTGCGCGGAATCCAGACTTTGGCAGGGATGGTTTCAAGGCGTTTGAAGCCGTCTTCGAAGCGAGTGAAAACGGATATCGAGTCCCGGCCGGTTTCTTCCAGGTCGCGGTTGGAGGCATATATGAAATTACCGTTAGGATGGATGCGGATTTCCGCACAGGTCATCCGCTCTTTATCGGCCCCTTCAGGAAGGGTTGATAGAGTCTTAATAAATTCCAGGGAACCAGCAGTTTCTCCCGGTTTATATACGGAAATACTCAGATCCAGTTCATTGAGTACGTAGAGGATCTTCCCATCTGCTGACCACTTCATGTGACGGGGCCCCATGCTGCCGCCCGGAACATCTGCAGACCCGGCAGGGGATAACTTTCCTTGAGCCGGATCGATCTTATAAATCATGACTTTATCGATTCCGAGATCCGCGGCATAGGCATGACTATTGTCGGGGTTGGGAAATATGGAATGGGCGTATGGTTTTTTCTGGCGTTTCGGATGCTCTCCGGAACCTTCGTGCTCAAAGAAGGATTTGGCTTCCGACAGCGAACCATCTTCCAGCACCTGAAATGAGGCCACAGCACCGCCGCCATAGTAGGCCACCATCACGCACTGCCCCATTTTATCAATACTGATATGGCAGGCTTTTCCGCCTTCGGTGGTCCGGGTATTGAGGTGGGTGAGTGATCCGTCGTCATTAATTTTGAAGGCTGCTGCTCCGGTTGAATAAAGGAATTTTTTATTCGGGTGGATGGTAATAAATCCGCAGCCCTCTGTTTCAACGGCAAGTTTAGGGGGCGTCAGTTTGCCGGCCTTTGCATCAAAATCAGCAACGTAGATCCCTTTGCTTTTACTGGTTCCGAAATAAACCTTAGTGGCCTGCGCTGAGGTCGCCAACAGTGTCGATGCGAGAAGGATCTTCATAAGATGTCCTGGTTTCATCGGTGCTCCTGATTAATTACGCGTCATTGGAACGGTTTCCATCTGAGCACATAGTAAGGAAGTGGTTACAGATGGCAAGAAGGCAGGGGGGATTTTGAATCCATTGCGATGTAACTAAAGGGTGTGGTGCGGGCTTCTTTAACGTGCACGCGCATAGAATACCATTCGGCGGAAATGCGACGTGGGCGTCGCATCAACAATCATGGCCATTCACTCTGGATCAGCGCATGCTGTGCGCACGGCCCCTCCACTCTAAATCAGGCCGGGGATGGGGTTGCCTTTGTAGCCGACGTTAAACGGGCGGCCGGAGTCGGACATGATGACCTTTTTGACGGGCATGCCCATGGCGGTTCCGATGGTGGTGTGCAGGTCCGGGATGAGCACTTTGTCGGATATCACTTCGTGCCCGCGGTCGGTTGCGCCGATGATCTGTCCGGTTTTAATTCCGCCGCCGCCAATCATCGTGCTGAAGGCTTTGGCCCAGTGATCGCGGCCCATGGATTCGGCTTTGATGTTGGGGTTGCGGCCGAACTCGGTTGCTACTACCACGATGGTGGATTCCAGCAGTCCACGTTCTGAAAGGTCCTGCATGAGAGCTGCGAGAGCACGGTCGAGGTCGCGTGCTTTTTCTTCTGGCATCTCATTATGGCTGTCCCATCCGCCCTTGGTTACTTCAACACAGCGGACGCCGTGTTCGAGCAGTCGACGGGCCAGCAGGCAGCCCCTTCCAAATTTTGAGTTTTTACCATAGCGGGCGCGCGTTTCTTCCGACTCTTTGTTGATGTCGAATGCTTCCAGATCCTTACTTTCCATAAGCGTTACGGCTTCATCGTAAAACTTTTTGTAGGCTGTAATTGAACGTTGTTTATATTTTTCCTGAAACGCGCGATCGAATACCGACGCCAGCTCAAGCTGATCGTGATACTGCTGTTCGTTAACCCATCCCGGTCGTTTGCTGTGCTGCAGGCCTTTGGCGGCATCGCCGATCGGAACGGCTCCCAGTTCTGGTGGAAGGAAGCCGGCAAATGGATATGAGTTGCCGGGTTCAATCACTACATTACCCGGCAATGCTTCGTTCAGTTTGCCTTGATGCAGCATCGACCATGCTCCGAGGGTGGGGTGCACGATGCTGCCGCGGGGAGCATAGCCGGTATGCATAAAATAGTTTCCCTGGGCATGAGCGCCCTGCGTGGAATACATGGAACGGATGACGGCCAGCTTATCCATATGCTTTGCCGTTTCGGGGAAAAATTCGCTGAGCTGAATGCCGTCCACATTGGTGCCGATTGCTTTGACTGGCCCGGCTTCGTCCGTGCCGGGGTGGGGGTCGAAGGTATCCAGATGGCTCATGCCGCCGGCCATATAGAGGAAGATCAGTTTTTTATCGGTCTTAGGGAGTACATTGGCCATGGCTGGGTTGAGAAATGGCATTCCCACACCGACGCCCAGGGCAGTTTTTGCAATATTGCTGATGAAGCCGCGGCGGCCCAGTTCACAGGATGTTTTGAATATATCAGACATAGTCTTCTCCAGTTATTGGATGTACATAAATTCACGGGTGTTGAGCAGGGCCCACAGAATCATACGGTAGCCTTGGCGCCCTTTGTTATGAGCCAGCACATTGGATGCAATTTCGATATCTTCTTCTGTCGGATTACGCGTGAGCACGCTCCGGAAAATAACGGTAATTTTTTCTTCAGCCGTTTCATGCTCGGCCACTTCCTTCGAGAGCACAGACAGGTTGTTATCGAGAATGTAGTGGATGGGACCATTCAGAATATTCAGCACCTGGGTCACACTGGGATCGGTGCGCCCGCTGCCGATAATTTTACGGTCCGACTGACCGAACTGGCGGATAAAGTGATATGAAGGGGCGGGGGAAGTCAGTTCAGCGGCACGTACGAGTCCCTGATCCATTCCCTGCCAGCGGGGATCGGTCATATGGTCAAAACTCCAGGAGTTTGCATTCACGCCATATCTTCCCGGCTTATGTTTCGGATTTTTTGAGCGGAACATTTTCTGGGCTTCTTTTGCGGCTGTTTTCTGTTCCTGCCGCTCTTGATCAATCGCTTCATCCGTATAGGTGGCAACCAGATCTTCGATCGGTGTATGATAGATTTTTTCTACGTGCATTTTATATTCATCGTTTGTGTAGCGGGAGCCATGGCCTTTCCGTTCGTCCGGATCAACAATGGCTAACGAGACGAGCGAGTCCCACATTTGTTCCCCGGTCATCCGCATCAGCGGGCGTCCTTCGTATTGGTAGGTTGCCAGATCTTCCGGTAAGTCGGCGCTCATGGTTTCCATCTGCCAGGTTTTTGTGTTGTACAAAATACGCAGGAAATCTTTCAGGTTATAGTCTGCCATTTTCATGGTTTTTTCCAGATGGGTCAGCACATCGGGAATAATGGCCTCGGTATCGTACTTAATCTGATCCACGGGTTCGATCAGGCCGACGCCCATGGTCTGTTTCCATAACCGGTTGACGATGGATTTAGTGAACCATGCGTTTTCTTCAGAGGTAACCCATTTCCCAAACGCTTCACGCGGACTGTCTTCAATATTGGGTTGATCGCCGAACATCACATGCGGGGGAATGGTCTGGTTCGGTTTGGCATCGGCGTACTGATAATCTTTGGGAAGGCGGTTCCAACGGGTAAAGGAAGGCTCCCAGATGGCATAACGATAGTTATAGCCCATGTTGTTTCCGAAATATTTTTCCTGTTTAACCGAGATTTCGATTCCGGCTTTTTCAATCTGATTCACAAAGTGCTTATTGCTCACACCGTTCCAGCGCATGCCGCCAAAATACGAAACGAGACTCTGGAATTCATATTGGTTCCAGCGGTCAAATGGATGGTCGTGGCACTGGGCGCATTGCATCTGCATGCCGAGGAAGGCCTGCATCGTGTTGGCCATGTGATCCGGTGCCATGTTTTCATCGCTGGCCGCCCAGCCGGTGGCGCCGTTCTGGTAGGGCATACCGGTGGCGGTGATGAGCTCGAAGGAAAACTTATCGTACGGCATGTTATTGCGGAGTGCTTCCTTGATCCAATCCGCATAAAAGATGGCGGGAACAAACCGCACACTTTCCACTTTGAGCAAATCGGCCCAGTAATTGAACCAGTGATTCACATATCCTTCGGACTCAATAAGGTGATCAATCAGCTTTGGTCTTTTCTTCGGATTCTTTGATGAAAGAAATGCTACAGCTTCATCGTTTGTCGGCATCCGGCCAACAATTCCCAGATAGGCCCGGCGTACAAAAATTCGATCGTTTGCCACAGGCAGCGCTTTCACGCCATGCTCTTTTCTAAAGCTATCTACCAGCGCATCGATTTCCGCCGCTTTGGTCTTAACCATTTTGGGAGAAAACCGTGTCGGGTATTTGGGGGCCGGTGTCAGGTCGAGTTGTATTCCTTTTGCGGTGCCATAGTTTTGGATCGCGAGCCTGGAATTGTTGTTTTGTTTTCTCGGGGGTTTAATCACTTTCGGCTTATCAATACCGGTCCAGTTTCCAAACTTTGCGCCTTCCTTAATCCACTGGCGAATAATTTCCAGCTGCTCCGGGGAGCACGGGTCGCCTTTTCCGGCGGGCGGCATAATGCCCTGTTTTTCAGCAGGGAGGGTGATGCGTTGGTACAGTACACTGTCTTTTGGCAGCATTTTTTTGATGATAGGGCCGTATTCGTTGCCTTCTGAAATGGCGTCCGCCTGATCAAGGCGAATATCTCCATCGGGCTCATCAATGCGTCCACTATGGCATCGGAAGCACTTTTCCTGGAAAATAGGCAGTACCTCAGCCTCGAAATTAATGGTTGCGAATGCCGAAAAACCGAGGGTTCCGGCAACAAAACCGGCTAAAATCATTTTAATGGGCCTAGAATTCAAAACTTTCACAGGTCTGATCCTCACAGTTTATCGTTGTTATTCTAACCTGGGCAGAAGGTTACTGATTAAGCATTTCGAGTACCAAATAGACGTATATTATGATCATCCTTCTGCTTCAACCACAAAGACGATGGTTAAGTGGTTACATTGGACAGGGATTTGAGCGCTTTGTTCAGGGGACATAAATTTGGAGGGTGAGGAAATTGCTTCTAAGGTTGCAATTATGTCCGAACTCCCTGCGCACGTACGGCTCGGATGGAACCTCGCCCTCCACACGAGGCGGCTCTGACTTCAGAAAAACGTGGGTGCTGGGTTGGATGAAACCTCGCTTCATTCTGGCGGATATGCCAGTTCCCAAGGAATGATCAAAACATTCGGCTCAGCGGATATAAATTTGGAGGGTGAGGCTCAGTCCGAACCCCTGCGCACGTGCCGGCTCGGATATAATTGCAACCTTAGAAGCAATTTCATCGCCCTCCAGTTGGGATTGGTGCCGAAACGGTTAATGGAAGTTTACTTTGGCGATGTGGGGAAGCTCGCGGTAGAGATTGTCGTAGTCCAGCCCGTAACCGACCACAAAGTGGTCATCAATGGGAAAACCTGCATAATCGGCTTCAAATTCCACTGCCCGGTGAGCCTTTTTATCGAGCAGCACGCAGGAATGAACCGATCTGGCACCCCGCTTAAGCATAAGCTGTCGTGTGAAGGCCAGCGTTCTGCCCGTATCGAGAATGTCATCAACAAGCAGAACATCGGCTCCGGAAAGGTCCTCGCGGATATCGTGAATAATTGCGACGGATCCCGACGAAACCGTACCCGATCCATAGCTCGAAAGGGTCAGGAAGTCGATGCGCGGATGGACATCATGGCGGTGAAAGCTGCGCATCAGATCTGCCAGAAACATAAAGCTGCCTTTCAGGATGCCGACCACCACCAGTTTGTCCGGTTTGGCTTCATCAATGATTTCGTCTACCAGGGAATCGACACGTTCCGAAATTGTCATTTTATCAATCAGGATTTCTTTTACATCGTGCGCTCTCATGGGGTAGCCTCCGGCTCCGTAATTTGTAATGCGTAATGAATTTTGCGAGTGCATCTGACCTTGTCGAGGGGAAATTACGAATTACGGGTCACGAATTATGTAAATCGGAGATTTGATTCATGAAAGTACGTACACGTTTTGCCCCGAGTCCGACGGGCAATGTCCATATCGGCAATATGCGCGCCGCGATTTATAACTGGCTGTTTACGCGCCATCATGGCGGCGAGTTTCTCCTCCGTGTAGAGGATACCGACCGCGAGCGCTCAACCCCGGAAGCCATTCAGACGCTTCTCGATGCTATGGCGTGGTTCAAACTGGATGTAGATGAAGAGCCGCTTTATCAGAGCACCCGTATGGAAGCCCATTTGGAGGCGGCAGAACTGCTGCTTTCCAAGGGCATGGCCTACAAAGAAGATAAAGGTGGCACCGGGCAGGGTGAATGCGTAATCTTTAGAATGCCGGGCAACGATACATCCTTTGAGGATGGCATCAAGGGCACGCTTTCCAAGGCTGCGGAAAACATGCAGGACTTCGTAATCGTACGTTCTAACGGAACACCGGTATTTCATCTGGCCAATGTGCTGGATGATATCGAGCAGGGCGTCACGCACGTGATTCGTGGAGATGACCACATTGAAAATACCTATCGCCATATTGCGCTGTATCAGGCGCTCGGTGCGGAAGTACCGAAATTTGCCCACCTTCCGATGATTGTAAATGCGCAGGGTAAACCCTATTCCAAACGTGATGGCGATGCCTTTGTGGGCGACTTTCGGGAAAAGGGTTTTCTGGGTGATGCATTGTTTAACTATCTCGCACTGCTCGGGTGGTCGCCGGGGGATGACCGCGAAGTAATGACGCGCGATGAAATGGTCGAGGCCTTCGATCTGGCCCGCTGCCAGTCGTCCGCCGCGCAGGTCGACTTGCGCAAGCTGACATGGATGAACGGCGAATATATGCAGAAACTGCCTGCTGAAGAATTTGAAGCGTCGGCATTTAAGCAACTGGAACAGGCCGGCATTAATGCGGAACCGGATTATGCAAAGCAGGTGTTTGGATTAATCCGAGAGCGCGTGAAAACGGTAGCCGATATTGTGCCCATGGTCGGGTATTTCTTTAACGATAATTTTGAATACGACCAAAAGGCTGTCCGTAAAAAACTCCAGAAAGACGGAGTCGTGGATACGCTGGCCAAAGTGAAGGCGATGTTTGAATCACTCGAAACGTTTGACGAAGCGAGTACGGATAAAGCCCTGCATGATTTTGTGGAAGAATCCGGATTGGGATTCGGTGCCGTGATGGCTCCCGTACGCATTGCGGTGTCCGGCGTGCAATCCGGTCCGGATCTGTTTCCGCTGCTGGCCGTCCTTGGACGTGTCAGAGTGTTGGCAAGAATTGATCGCACTATAGAACTGTTTTTGTCATAGTTTTCCTATTGGAAGCAGAAAGCACTTCCAAACACAGGAAAAATGAACACTTTTATTGCCATAGCCGCAACATCGGCACCCTGGTATGACCCATCCCGTATCTGGCCGTTTTTTATGGCCATTCAGTTGTTGGCTTTGCTGGCACTGGTAGTTGTCCTTCTTTGGAATCGCCGGCTGAAAAAACGGTTGGAGCAGCGGGCCGCGGATCTGGACCATGACCGCGCCCGGGCCGAACTGTTGCGCATGGCCATTGAGCATAATGAAGCTCAGATGAAAAGCATTGTGCGGGCCGTTCCCATCGGTATTGGAATGGTTGCGGATCGTTGCTGCCAATGGGTTAATCCGGCCTTCCTTGAACTGACGGGATTTTCAGAAGAGGAGTTAATCGGCAAGGATGCCCGGATCATTTATGCCGATCAGAAAGAGTATGACCGGATCGGTCAAATTGTTTATGACGTCCTCGAACAGGAAGGGTTTGTGAAGACCGAAACCCGATGGAAATGTAAGGATGGGCGCATTCTTGATATTGAGCTGACGCTGACGGCAACGCACCCAGAAGTGCTGTCTGCTGGGATTATTTTTTCGGCTACGGACATTACGGGCAGGCGTAACGAAGAAGT
The DNA here is from genome assembly GCA_964486885.1 of uncultured Verrucomicrobiota bacterium. Lineage (GTDB taxonomy): Bacteria > Verrucomicrobiota > Kiritimatiellia > Kiritimatiellales > Pontiellaceae > Pontiella. The sequence continues at coordinate 77,531 of CAZAPF010000009.1, read as the reverse complement.
TGCCCGTGATGTATTGCTGAAGGAGCAGGAATCCAACATTGCCGTACTCGTCAGCATGAATGAGGATACGGAAGAAGCGCGCGAAAATCTGGAGGAAGCCAACGAACAACTGCAGATTGCGATCGACCGCGCCAACAAGCTGGCGGTTGAGGCGCAGGCGGCCAATATTGCCAAGAGCGAATTTCTGGCCAATATGAGCCATGAAATCCGGACACCCATGAACGGAATCATTGGGGTAACAACGCTGTTGCTGGACTCCGGTCTGGCTGCGGAGCAACAGGAGTATGCCGATACCATCCGCAAGAGCGGGAAGGCTCTGCTTTCTATCGTAAATGACATTCTTGATTTTTCTAAGATTGAAGCGGGGCACATGCAGATCGAAGTTCTGGATTTTGATCTGAAAGAGGTATTTGATGATCTTCATGCTATTCTCGCCCTGCAGGCAAAGCGCAAGGGGGTTGGGCTGAGCATGTATGTCGACTCGGAGGCTCCATCCAGTTTATGCGGTGATGTGGGCCGGCTGCGGCAGATCTTGACCAACCTTGCCGGTAATGCGATCAAGTTTACGGACGAAGGCGAGGTCGCCCTGCGCGTTACGCTGGCGGACCACCACACGGATCATATTCATCTTCGATTTGAAGTCCGCGATACCGGCATCGGAATTGAGCCCGAGCACCTGGCTCATATCTTCGACGCTTTTCAGCAACTCGATGCGTCCACCTCGCGAACCTATGGTGGTACTGGGCTAGGCCTGACTATTTGCAAACAGCTTGTGGAAGTGATGGGTGGAAATATCGGAGCGGAAAGTACAGTTGGCCAGGGGTCGGTTTTCTGGTTTGAAATTTCGGTAGACCTGCAAAATGCTCGGAATGCTCAAACGGCCTTTGACTTTCAGAAAAATGAGCCACGCAGAAATCATCAGGAAGATGACCCGAATATCACGACAGATTTACTGGTGCAAACGCGGCAGGCCATTGCTTCCCTTGATTGGACTGTTCGCGTGCTGGTGGTTGAAGATAATCGGGTGAATCAGACTGTGGCCGTTCGTACACTGAATAAAATGGGATGCAAGGCCGATGCGGTAAATGATGGGTTTGATGCGATAGAACGTCTGAAGGATGAAGTCTACGACCTCGTGCTGATGGATGTGCAGATGCCCAAAATGGACGGACTGGAAACCACCCGGATTATTCGCGAACGTGAAGTTAATGAGGGGGAATCCCGGATCCCGATTATCGCCATCACGGCCCATGCCCTCAGCGGCGACCGGGAACGGTGCCTGGAAGGGGGCATGGATGGCTATGTTACCAAGCCGATTAATGTGGCGGAGTTATCCGCCATGCTCCTGAAGTGGGTGGGCCTGCCGGGTTAGGGGAGTGGTGTTTTTAGTTGTGCCGATTCACCACAGGGCGACACGGAGGTTACCCCTACAGCCGAGCCTGCTGGAAGCTGGCGGTACGTACCGCCGCCAGCTTGGCGGCTCCCCTGCAAGTTCCAGCCACTGGAAAAAACTCCAGCCATTGGAATTATGAAATCGGTACTTCAATTGCTTCTGCTCCCCTCATTTTCCATGTTCACCTAGTGGAGGGACGGGCTCTGTCCCGTCCTTCGCACGCAATATAGCTCTCCGATTCTCCGTTAGGACGACACGGAGGCCGTCCCTCCATATGAGAAGGATGCTTTAAGGGCGGTTCTGGATCCGGCTGGCCGGCGTGCACAGACGCATATACATGAAGTCCTTGAACTCCTGCGGCCAGTCCTGCATCTCCAGCGCCTTTTTCATGCACAGTAACCACGCATCCGTTTCCGGAGTTCCGATGGGAAGATGGCTGTGTGCCGGACCCAGTGCCAGCGGGCCGTATTTTTCTTCATACAGTTCCGGGCCGTTCATATATCCACACAGGAAGCGCGCAAGCTTTTCGCGTGATACGGTCAGGTCAGTTGGGTGCATATGAAGGATCTTGCGGGATTCCTTCAGCGTTTCCATCTGGTCATAAAAATCATTGGCGAGTTTCGTAATACCCTCTACGCCACCGGCAATCTGGAATTGATTGTCGTCTTCGCGGTAATACGCATGCAGTTTTTCTAAATCTTCGGACATAAATACCTCACTAAAACGGTGCTATATACAGGCCCCGGTCCCTGACTTCCAGCCTTTGAATCAATTTTATTCCAGTACCTGCAGTGCGAGGTCGACAATACCGAACGGGGCGCTGACCTGATAGCCGGCGACGCGGTCGGCAATGCGGTCACAGATTTCGCGGGCAATCTCGATGCCGAGCTTGCGTCCGTCTTCCTTGGTCTTTGCCTTGCTCATGCGTTCAAGGATGGCGTCCGGCACTTCCACGCCGGGCACTTCGTTGGCGAGGAATTCTGCGTTGCGGAACGAAACCAGCGGCCAGACGCCGGCGACGACCGGGATGTCGCCGCCTTTGGCTTCGGCAGTATCCAGGAAGCGCAGCAGGGCTTCAGGATCAAAGATCGGCTGGGTAATGGAATACTCCGCCCCGGCGTTAATCTTATTGATGTAATGCTGCAGCTCCCGTTCCGGTTCCACTGCACAGGGATTTGCTCCCACGCCGATCAGGATGCCGGTCGGAGGATTGATCGGATTCCCGCCCACATCGATTCCATGATTCAGGTTGGTGACCACCTGCGTTAGGCCAACGGCATCGACATCGAAGACGGCGGTAGAATCGGGATAGTCGCCGAGCTTGGGCGGATCGCCGGTGATGATGAGATAGTTCCGCAGGCCGCCGGCATAGCCGCCGAGCAGGTCCGACTGCATGCCGATCAGGTTGCGGTCGCGGCAGCAATAGTGCAGCACGGTTTCAATACCTACATCGCGCTCAACCGCGAGAGCCGCCACCATCGGTGAAATCCGTGCACTGGCACGGGGGCCGTCGGGAATGTTAATCGCATCGATACCGGCATCTTTACACACCTGACATTTATCAAGCATGGGTTGAAGGTCGATGGAACGGGGCGGCGTGATTTCAACACTCGTCACTTTTTCGCCGCGCGCCAGTTTGGCGGCAAAACCGCATTTGTCTGCCATCGGAATAACGTCCACTTCGGGCGCTGCCTGTTCGGCATGGCTGGCAATGGCAACATGCTGCTTAACGCCGGTCATCGATTTGATGTTCTTGGCCATGATGGCAATATCAGCTGGCGTGGTTCCACAGCATCCGCCGACACCGCGCACGCCGAGCTCGATCATACGTTTTGCGTATTCGGTGAAGTATTCCGGCGAAGCCATATAGATCATCCGGCCATCCACTTCCTGCGGCAGTCCGGCGTTGGCCATAATGACGAAAGGCTTGGTGGTATGGGGCAGGGCACGTTCGGCATTGGCATAGGCCGCTGCCGGTCCAACACCGCAATTGAGGCCTATACCATCGACGTTGCTGTCGCCTTCCAATGTCTGAATCAGCTGTTCAATCTTCCGGCCTTTTTCCGTTTCGCCTTCCTTGCTTACCGTGACAGAGACAAAGACCGGAATCTTGAACTGTTTGGCAACTTTGGCGGCCAGCTGTGCTTCCTGAATATGCGTGAACGTTTCAAGCATGAAAAAGTCGACGCCTTCGTCGGCCAGGATCGCCAGTTGTTCGCGGAATATTGTTTCCAATTCTTCCGCCTGACTATCCAGGTAGACCTGTCCCGATTTAAGAATAGGGCCAACAGATCCTGCAACCAGAGCATCATCTCCGGCGGCTTTGCGGGCAAGACGTACGGATGCCCGGTTAATGTCTTCCAGTTGATCGGCAAGACCATGCCCCTGCAGCTTCAGACGGTTTGCGCCAAACGAATTTGTTTCGATTACATCCGCTCCGGCATCGGCATATTCCTGATGAATGCCGGCAATCAGCTTCGGGCTGGTGATGCATAGATGTTCATAGCAGGTATTAATGAACACGCCTTTAGAGTAGATCATCGTGCCCATTGCCCCGTCGAAAATGAGAGGATGCTCAGATATGCGTTCTAGTATATTTTTCATGCGTCGTATCCTAAGTTTGGGGAAAGCCATTTTTCAACATCTTCAACGGACCAACCTTTGCGCGCAGCATAGTCTTCGACCTGTGCGCGGTCGATGCGTCCGAGCGGGAAGTAGCGCGAATCAGGGTGCGAGAAATAATGTCCCGAAACCGCACTGGGTGGATTCATGGCCATGCTTTCCGTGAGTTGGATCTCAGAATGGGCTTCCACTTCCAGCAGGTCGAAGAGGATGCGCTTTTCCGTATGGTCGGGGCAGGCCGGGTATCCCGGAGCTGGTCGGATGCCGCGGTACTGTTCTTTGATCAGCTGTTCTTTGGTCAGTACCTCATCTTTGCCATAGCCCCAGTCGTCGCGCGCAACCTTGTGCAGATATTCCGCAAAGGCTTCGGCCAGGCGATCGCCGAGGGATTGTATGAGAATGCAGTTATAGTCGTCGTGGTCCTCGCGGTATTCCTGGGCAATCTCTCCGACATTCGTTCCGGATGTGACGGCAAAGCCTCCAATGTAATCAGCAATGCCGGTCTCTTTCGGTGCCACAAAATCAGCCAGACTGCGGTTAGGCGTTTCGTCTTTCTTGATCATTTGCTGACGAAGGAAGTGGAATGTGGTTTTAACCGCGTCGCGGCTTTCATCCGTATAGACTTCGATGTCGTCGCCAACCCGGTTGGCGGGGAAGAATCCATAGACACCGCTGAAGTTAAACAGATCTTCGTCGATAATCTGTTTAAGCAATACCTGCGCATCATTGAATACCTCGCGGGCTCGTTCGCCGATCTCACCTTCGTTTTCGAGGATTTCCGGATATTTACCCTGCAATTCCCACGTCCAGAAAAAGGGAAGCCAGTCAATATAGGGAACAACGTCTTCGGCTTTGATTCCGGTAACCGCTTTGATTCCGGTGAATGCCGGCTGTGGAGGTTCGTAGGATGTCCAGTCGGGGGCAAAGGAATTGGCACGCATTTTATCAACTGTCATGAATTCACGCTTTTCCTGCGAAGCGGCGTGGGATTCGCGGATGGCGTTATATTCAATTTTCAGGCCACGTCGATACATAATATCCTGACTGAGCAATGACTGCACCACCGTAACTGCACGCGAAGCATCCAGCACGTGTACTGAAGGGGCGCTGTATTCAGGTTCAATTTTTACGGCCGTGTGTTTTTTGCTGGTGGTGGCGCCGCCGACCAGCAACGGAATCTTCATGCCTTCGCGTTCCATCTCTTTGGCCACGTGCACCATTTCGTCGAGCGATGGCGTTATGAGGCCGGACAGGCCGATAATGTCCGCCCCCCATTCCTTGGCTTCTTTCAGAATGGTTTCCCACGGAACCATCACACCGATGTCTTTCACCTCAAAGTTATTGCAGGCGAGTACGACACCGACGATATTTTTTCCGATATCGTGAACATCGCCCTTTACGGTAGCCATCAGCACTTTACCGGCACTCGATGATGTGCCGTCTTTTTCGGCATCCATGAACGGCAGCAGATAGGCCACTGCCTTTTTCATAACGCGGGCACTCTTCACCACCTGCGGCAGGAACATTTTTCCGGAGCCAAACAGATCGCCCACAATGCCCATACCGTCCATCAACGGGCCTTCAATCACTTTTAGCGGGCGGCCATATTTAACGCGGGCTTCTTCCACATCTTCGTCAATAAAGTCGACAATTCCTTTCACGAGAGCATGGGATAAGCGATCTTCAATAGAGTCTTCGCGCCACTGCTGTGTCTCGACTTCCTTTTTGGCGCCGCCGCCTTCGGCTTTAACGCGCTCGGCAAAATCGATCAGCCTTTCGGTGGCATCCGAATCGCGGTTGAGAACCACGTCCTCAACCGCCTTCATCAGATCGGCCGGAACCTCGTCATAGACTTCCAGCATGCCTGGATTCACGATACCCATGTTCAGGCCGGCTTCCATTCCGTGATACAGGAAGGCGGCATGAATGGCTTCGCGTACACGGTTGTTGCCACGGAATGAAAAGGACACGTTGCTGATGCCTCCGCTTACCATGGCGCCAGGCAGGTTTTCCCGGATGTAGGCCGCTGCTTCGAAGAAGGAAGTGGCATTAATAAAGTGCTCCTCCATGCCGGTTCCCACAGGAAAAACGTTTGGATCAAAAATAATGTCGGTCGGGTCGATGCCCAGTTCATTCACGAGAATATTATAGGCCCGTGTACAGATATCGATTCGGCGTTGTGTGGTATCAGCCTGTCCGGTTTCGTCGAACGCCATTACGACCATGCCTGCGCCATAGCGCTGGATTTTACGGGCATGTTCACGGAACGCATCCTCGCCTTCCTTCATGCTGATGGAATTGACAATGCCTTTTCCTTGAACGCATTTGAGACCTGCTTCAATCACTTCCCATTTGGAAGAATCGATCATGATCGGTACACGGCAAATGTCGGGTTCCGAAGCAACGAGGTTCAGGAATTTAACCATCATGTCTTCGGAATCGATCAATCCTTCATCCATATTAATATCGATCAGGTTGGCGCCGTTTTCCACCTGCTGCCGGGCAATCTGCAGTGCGGCTTCGAGATCACCTTCGCGGATGAGTCGCGCAAACTTTGGCGAGCCGGTAATGTTGGAACGTTCGCCGACCATCACCAGATTCATTTCCGGTGTGATGCGAAGGGGCTCGAGCCCGCTGTAGCGAGGGTGGTTGTCGGGTTCAGGAGGAACACGCGGGGTATGGTTCTTAACTGCTCCCGCCATGGCACGAATATGGTCCGGCGTGGTGCCGCAGCAGCCTCCCCAGATATTGGCCAGGCTGTGTTCAGCAAAGTCATCGTAAATTTTTGCCATGTCTTCGGGGGTGTCGTCGTATCCGCCGAACGCGTTTGGCAAGCCGGCGTTGGCGTAGATGCTGATGTAGCAGGGGGCCACTTCGGCAAGTTCTTCAATGTAGGGGCGCATATCTTCGGCGCCCAGCGCACAGTTAATACCGACGGAGATCGGTTTGGCGTGTTCGATACTATACCAGAATGCGGTTGGTGTTTGGCCGGAAAGGGTACGCCCGGATTTATCGGTGATGGTTACCGAAATCATAATCGGCAGGCAGGTGCCGGTCCTGTCGAAGACTTCTTCGATCGCATACAGCGCAGCCTTGGCATTGAGGGTATCGAAAATGGTTTCAACAAGCAGGACATCAACGCCGCCCTCAATCAAAGCTTCGGTTTGCTCGGTATAAGCTTCGACGAGATCATCGAAGGTTACCGCCCGGTAGCCCGGATCATTTACATCCGGAGAGAGGGAGGCCGTACGGTTCGTTGGGCCGATGGAGCCCGCAACAAAGAGTGTGCGAGATGGATCGTTCGAGAGAACACGGTCAACAGCCCTTCGGGCGACCTTTGCCGCCTCGATATTCAGCTCTTTCACGAGCGATTCCAGTGCATAGTCGGCCTGAGATATCGTGGTGGAACTGAAGGTGTTGGTTTCAATGATATCTGCACCGGCTTCTAGAAATTCGACATGAATATCCTCAATCAGATCCGGTTTGGTTATGACCAGCAGATCGTTGTTTCCTTTCAGGTCGGATGCATGGCCGGAAAATCGTTCTCCCCGGAAATCGAATTCTTCCAGCTTATGCTTTTGAATCATCGTGCCCATGGCTCCATCCAGCATCAGCACTTGGTTTTTCAGTAAGTCAGCAAACTGCTTTCCGCCGTTTGTTGTGTATTCGGGTAAGTTTGATTTTTCAGTCATCTAAAATCATCCGTTTTAAAAGGGTTGGGATGTATATATCCGTTTATCCGGATATTTCAATATAAAAGTAGAATGTTTGTTTTTAGGGGTTTTTCGGGGGAAAGGCAAATCCAAGCGCCGGGAGTAATGGGTAAAAAGAAAGCGACGCAGGTATGAGGGGTATGCACCTGCGCCGCTAATAGGAAGAAGAAACCAAGAAAGTTTCTATATGCACAAAACGAAACCTTAACCAGATACTGGACAAAATTCGTATGATAAAAGAGGTTAGCCGAGGTCAGACCCGCGTCGCAGACTTTTAGATCCGTATTTTTCCTTTATCGTATCGGCCGTCTGACTCAGCCGTCTGCGTTTTTCCTGAAGAGCCGTGTCCGGTGCTTCAAACAGGTTAAGTTGCTGGATAGGAGATTCATCCGTTTCAACAAGCCCGCTGACGCCGAAGCCAATAAGGCGTACAGGACGATGTCGCAGATGTTCATTCAGTAACTCCATGCTGACCTCGCGCAGAGTCACATCATCGCAGGCGGGAATGGAAAATCGGGTCTGCCGGGTGATGGTTGAAAAATCGGACCAACGTATTTTCAGGTGCGCCGTGGTTGCGAAAAAACCGGCTTTGCGGAGGCGGCCTGCTACTTTGTCGACCAGTCTTTTGTATGTAGATTCGATCTTATCATGATCCGTCACATCCGAGCTGAAGGTTGTTTCATTGGAAATACTTTTTTCATCCACTTCACCCCCAATTGAGCGCTCGTCGATCCCTCGTGCGAGTCGGCTGAATCCATGGGCCGCCCGATCACCCACAGCCTTTCTTAATATATCAAAATCGCATTCCTGTAGCTTCCCGATGGTTGTCAGTCCCAGGGAAAGCAGTTTTTTCTGGGTTACTTTGCCGACGCCCCACATGCGACCAATGGGAAGTGGAGCTAGGAATTTTTCAATGGCATCTTGCTCAAAGGGGACCTGAGTCAGTCCGTCAGGTTTATTCATATCGGACGCAATTTTTGCAAGGTACATGTTCGATGCGACGCCGACCGAAGCAGTGAGTTGCGTTTGCTTGTGGATATCGCTGCGAATTTTTTCAGCAATCTCCGGGCCTGAGCCAAACAGACGCTGTGCCCCGGTTACATCCAGAAAGGCCTCATCGATGGATAGCGGCTGCACAAGCGGGGTATAGGATTCGAAGATGCGCATGATCTGGCGCGAGGCTTCCTTATAGTTCCCCATGTTGTGGGAAACGAAGATGGCGTGCGGACATTTTTGTTTAGCCGTTCGCGAGGGCATGGCGGAATGGATTCCATACTCTCGTGCTTCGTACGATGCAGCAGCCACAACACCGCGCTGATCAGGCGGGGCACCCACTACCACCGGTTTGCCTCGCAACTCAGGATGGTCGCGTTGTTCGACCGATGCAAAAAAAGCATCCATGTCGACATGCAGAAAAGTGGTCTGAAAGTTACTCATGGATGAAATGCCGTTTAAAATCTACATGTGGATTATTGCTTTTCATTAAGCGGGATTTCTCTAAACTTGTTTTCAAATAAACTAAACGTACGGTTGATGCCATGGAAGATAAATCACACGCACAGGATGGGCAGAAGGATTCGAACGATGTAATCCTTGATCTCAACTTTGTTCCCCAGTGGGCGCGCAAGCCTCCGGGCGAAAATCACTATAGTAAAAAGAACTATGCCGAAAAGGAACGGCCGCCGCGCCGTGATGACCGTCGTGCGCCACGGGGTGAAGGACGCAGGGATGACCGACCCCGCCGCCCTCGGCAGGAACGGCCGGAGCGCCGTGAGCGCCCGCGCCCGCCGAGTGAACCGATTAAGGAAATTCCGGTTACGGTATCCTTTCTTCCTGAGCAGAAACGTTTGGCTTCATTGGTGAAGCAGATTCATCATTCCCGCCGCGCTTATCCGCTGATGGATCTGGCCAATCTTCTGGTTCACGACGCGGAAGGGTATCTGGTGAAAATCGAGGTAAGCAAAGGGGCGCCTGATTTCGAGCTGTTTCAGTGCAAGCGCTGCAAAGCGGTTTCTGCTTCAGAAGAGCTTCTTAAGCAGCATGTGATGTCGACGCACCTGACAGACGTTTATGAAAAAGAAGAAATTGAGGCCGAGCCGCCATCCGGCAGTTTCCCGGGCGTGGCCCGCTGTCGGAAAACCGGAATATTGCTGGGACCGCCGAATCACCATAGCTACACCGAGAAGCTCAATGAAGTTCATCAGGCGCGGTTTGCTCACATGTCGATTGAGGACTACAAACGCAATGTTGAGATTGTGAAGGATGAAGAGCTGGTTGAGCAGTGGAAAGAAGAGAGCCGGAAGCAGACGATCTATAAACTCAAGTCCGACCCGGAGGCCGAGCCGCTTGATCATCGACGCGCTGAACTTGATTTCGCGAAGCAGGTGCCGGACCTCTATGAAACAACGCATCGGGCAATCGTACCTGCCAAAGTGGCACAGGGTTTAACGGATCGGAATGTGACCCATGCTATCCGGCAGGTTTGGTCTAAGGAAAGTCGCTTTCCGCTAACCATGTCATTTGCCATGCGTGCCGCGTTTCGCCATATGCACCTCTACATGTTCAAGGCGGGCAAGATTAACTTTGTCACACACATTAAGCCCAATCCGGTCAGCCCTGAAAAAACAATTGAGAAAATTGCTGAGGTGCTGGTTTTTCTCAAAGATCATCCGGGTTCAACGCGTAAGCATTTATTAGAGGTGTTGCACCCGTCGTTAGATCCGGCCTCGAGGGAGGCGAAGGATGCATTGCAACCTTTGGGTTGGCTTATCGAGCGGGGGCACATCATCGAGTTTTTCAATGGAACCTTATCTGTTCCGCTGGGTAGGCGCCGTCGTTAACCTTCGCCCGGTTCGTATGAAATCGATGGCTGTATGCCGAGTTGCCTGTAGGTGAGTTGCATGACCTGTTCTATGCAGAGAGGGTCTTTTGCATAAGCAGGCATATCGGTTTCTTTGAAGGGGTGGGCAATATGTTTGCCTGTGAGGTTTCCAGTTTTTTCATCTACGGCAGCTTGCGCATAGGTTTCTGCCATTTGTTCCGGGTTGATGGAAAACAGGGCTTTTATCGTATATAAATTCTTGAGCCATTGCGGAAGATCTGGAAAACGGTTCATATCCAGCCGAACATTCGCTACCTGGATGCAGTTTGCTGTAACCATGGTGCCGGTCAACTGCTGCGATAACCAGAGGGTGTACATGAGTTGTGCCAGCTTGGATTGGTAATAGGCTTTCGATACCGAATATGGGCGTTTGGTAAACATGGGATCTTTAAGGTTAACGCTGAGGAATGGGTGAACCAGTAAGCCCTTGGATGAAACATTTAGAATGCGACCCTGCGGGCTGGCGATCAGCATATCCATCAACCGATCTGTGAGTAAAACGGGTGCAAGGTGGTTGGTGAACCAGATTTTTTCGAAACCATCTAACGTCATTTCATGACTCTTGCGGGAGAGGTCAAAATCCGCGGCATTATTTATAAGTACGTCCACGCCATCGAGCTCATGGTGGGCCCATTCTGTAAATGCATGAATGCTGGAGCGCTGAGAAAGGTTCAATTCAGCAATGAGCGTATTGCCGCCTATTTCAGCTTGGGCTTTTTCTGCGCGGTCCAGATTGCGGCATGCCAGCACAACCTGATGCCCCTGTCTGGCGATTTCGGCAGCGGATGCTTTTCCGATGCCTGAGTTTGCGCCGGTAATGATAATGGTTTTGGGCTCCATCAACATATCCTATGCTTAAAAGGGGAGTGCGGGCAATATTTCCACGCCATGGAGCGTTATTTCTCTTGTCGTGGAAACGGTAGTTGCACTTGACGAATCGAGGGCAAGCAAGCATTGTTTCGGTGGATTAGAAAAGGAAGCTTCCAATTATGGTTGGAAAACAGATCAGTAGAATCATTGTTGCATTGGGCATTACGGTTGCGGGTGGCTTCGCTGCTGACACACAGTATGATGCGAAGCGTTATACGGTAATTATCGAACGCTCGCCTTTTGGTGCCGACCCTCTGATTGCCGCAGAGGCCGCAAAAAACGCAAAAGATGCAGCGGCGGCTGCGGCCGCTTCGAAAGCCGCGGAAAAAGAATTACGGCTTTGTTTTCTGCTGGAATCAGATAGTGGTGAAGTTCGTGCCGGATTTGAGAATAAAACGGCAAAAGCAGGCGACCCGAAAAGTGTTATGCTGATGGTTGGCGAAAGTTTTCGAGGCATGAAGTTGCTGGAGATTGATTTGGCAACATCAAGTGCAACACTTGATCGGAGTGGGAGCAGGGTCACATTTGAATTGGCTAAGGGTGCTGCTAAGCCTGCAGCGAAAGTAACGGCTCAGCCTCAGCGTAGGTTTGGCGGGGGATTCCGCCGTCCGGCCCCTCAACCCGCAAAGCCGCCGGAGCCGCAGTTAACACCGGAAGAGCAGGCCATAAAGCGCGAGGAAGTTCGCGAAAATCTGCGTCAGTATCAAATGGAGGTCATTCGTCAGGGTATGCCGCCGCTACCGATACCGCTGACTAAGGATATGGATGATCAGTTGGTGGCTGAGGGAATCCTTCCGCCGGAATAAAGAGAAAACTAATTATTCCTCGTCAAATTCTGCCTCTTCAGTAACACGAAGAATTTCATCAATCGTGGTAACACCTGCAAGCACCTTGTCCCAGCCGTCTTCGCGTAGGGTTTTCATGCCTTGATCCAATGCGGTCTGCTTGATGACGCTGGCGGAAGCGTGTGCAACTACTAATGGGCGTATGTCATCAGTTACAGGCAGAATTTCAAAGATACCGGTTCGGCCTTTGTATCCATTTCCACGACATTCATCGCATCCAACGGCTTCATAAATCGGGCCTTCCGAGGCAAGTCGTTCAATGGGGAAATTATGTTCCAGCAGGAATGCTTCGTCGAGCTCAACGGGTTGGCGGCAGTTTTTGCATAAGCCACGTACAAGGCGCTGCGCAACAATGCCTTCAACGGATGAGGCAACAAGAAACGGCTCGATACCCATATCAAGTAGGCGGGTTATGGTGCTGGCTGAGTCGTTTGTATGAATGGTGCTGAATACAAGGTGGCCCGTCAAAGCGGCGCGAATTGCAATTTCCGCAGTTTCCTTATCACGAATTTCCCCGACCATAATGACATCCGGGTCCTGACGCAGGAAGGTTCGCAGGGTGTCGGCAAATGTCAGGCCGATTTCGGGACGCATCTGAACCTGGTTTACGCCGGGCATTTCATATTCGATCGGATCTTCCGCCGACATAATGCGCTTGTCCACCGAGTTGATGGTGTGGAGCCAGGCATAGAGTGATGTCGATTTTCCCGAACCGGTTGGACCGGTAACCAGAAGAATTCCGTGCGGGCGGGTGATCATCTTTTTCAAATGGGTGCTGTCACTTTCATTGAGGCCGAGGTCCGCCATGGTAACGAGTCCGCCCCCGCGCATCAAAAGACGAAGGCTGACACTTTCGCCGTATACGGTGGGCATGGTGGATACACGAACGTCGATTTCTGCGCCACGGATTCGCACGCTGATGCGACCATCCTGCGGAAGGCGCTTTTCGGCGATGTCCATATTGGCCATTACCTTAATACGGGAGATGACCGATGACTGAAAGCGCTTTAACTGAGGTGGCATGGGGGTTTCGTGTAAAACTCCGTCTACACGATAACGGATGCGCAGATCCGTCTCCATGGGCTCAATATGAATATCAGTTGCGCGGTCGTTGTATGCTTCCCATATGATCTGGTTTACAAATTTTACAACCGATGCTTCCTGATCGAGTTCACTGAGATCCTGTTTCAGGAGATCGTCATCATCTTCAAGATCTATGCGATCATCCTGCATCATGCGGTCCAGCGTTTCCGCACCCACGCCGTAAAAACGTTTTGCAGAGGTGGCAATATCGTCGGAGGGACTAAGGATGAGCCGTATTCTGCATTCCGCAGCAAGTCGGAGTGCGTCGACCAGTCCGGGAAGGAAAGGATCGCTGGTTGCAACTTTCAGGCAACCATCCTCATCGGTAAGGGGTATTACATTATATTGGAAGATCGCCTTTGTCGGGAGTTTTTCGAGAATTTCATTTTCGATCTCGATTTCTTTTAGCCGCTGGAAGGGCAATTCCATGGTTTCAGCAAGCTTTTCGAGGAATTGGTCTTCCTTAAGGTCCTCGACTTCGCGAATGACCTCGCAAACAGGCCGTCCATTTTCGCGGGCATCGGCTAAGAGTTGGACCAGCTGCTCCTGTTCAAAAAGGTCAGTGGATTCGAGTAGGTCTTGTATTCTTGTATTCGTAGTTAACATTTGCTCTGGAGTCTGCCATTCAAAGTTTGGAAAAAGCAACACTTATTGGGGTGCTGTGCTGATTCATTGAACGAATGCAGAGCTATCTTTATTGTGCCGTTTAATTTCAAATGGGACGGGATGGTATTTGGAGGTTTTATAAACGTGAGGATGTTTGTGATAATCAGCAAAAAATTTGAAAATTTACCACACGGTCCGGAGTTGTGGATTTTGTGGCCCTATTAGGCTGACCTGGACCGGGATTTCCTGCTTAATACAACGACCTTACCACTGAAAATGCTGTGGTTTATGGCAAATCGTCCCTGATAGCGATTTTGCTGAAGTTTTTTTAAGCTTCGGTGTTGACACAGCAGTGGTTTTCTATAAAGTCCGCCGTCTTATTTGCCAAATCAAAAGACGTGGCACTTAGGAATAATTTTGTAGGAACAAGCTCTGTGAGTGCATTTTTTACCGGTGTGCGTGCGGGCTTGTTTGTCTGTTTTTTTGGATAAACAGGCCCATGTAGCTCAGTTGGTAGAGCGCATCCTTGGTAAGGATGAGGTCAGCAGTTCAAATCTGCTCATGGGCTCCATTTGTTCGATTTGTAATAATGTAAAACTGATAAAAGATTCAGGAGGTAAACTAAAATGGCTAAGGATAAGTTCGAACGGACAAAGCCCCACGTGAATGTGGGCACGATTGGTCACGTTGACCATGGTAAAACTACTGTAACAGCATCCATCACCTGCGTTCAGGCAGCTAAGGGTCTGTCTGAGTACATCGCATACGATAGTGTTGCTAAAGCATCCGAGTCCCAGGGACGTCGTGACTCCACTAAGATTCTGACAATTGCGACTTCGCACGTTGAATATGAATCAGACAAGCGTCACTACGCCCACGTTGACTGCCCGGGCCATGCTGACTACGTGAAGAATATGATCACCGGTGCTGCCCAGATGGACGGCGCGATTCTGGTGGTTGAAGCTCCTTCCGGTCCCATGCCGCAGACTCGCGAGCACATCCTCCTGGCCCGCCAGGTTGGTGTACCGAAAATCGTTGTATTCCTCAACAAGTGCGACCTCGTTGATGACGAAGAGCTGATCGAACTCGTTGAAATGGAAATTCAGGAACTCCTCGCTAAGTATGAGTTCGAAGAAGATTCTCCGATCGTTCGTGGTTCCGCTCTTGGCGCAATCCAGAACCCGGAAGGTCCGGAAGCACAGTGCATCCAGGATCTGATGGATGCCCTCGACAGCTGGATTCCAGAGCCCGAGCGTGTAACGGATCTGCCTTTCCTTCTTCCTATCGAAGACGTCTTCTCTATTGAAGGTCGTGGTACCGTTGTTACTGGTCGTGTTGAGCGTGGTATCATCCACACCGGCGACGAAGTAGAAATCATCGGCATCAAAGATACTGCTAAGACTACCTGCACAGGTGTTGAAATGTTCCGCAAGATCCTCGATGAGGGTCAGGCTGGCGACAACGTTGGTGTTCTGCTGCGTGGTACTAAGAAAGAAGAAGTACAGCGTGGTCAGGTTCTGGCTAAGCCCGGCACCATTAACCCGCACACCAAGTTCAAGGGCGAAGTTTACGTTCTGTCCAAAGACGAAGGTGGACGTCACACTCCGTTCTTCAAGGGTTACCGTCCGCAGTTCTACTTCCGTACAACTGACGTGACAGGCGACATTCAGCTGCCGGAAGGCGTTGAAATGGTTATGCCTGGCGACAACATCACTATGGATGTTGAGCTCATCACGCCGATCGCGATGGAACAGCACATGCGCTTCGCTATCCGCGAAGGCGGCCGCACCGTTGGTGCCGGACGTGTTATCGAAATCGTTGACTAATAACGGTATTCTTTCGGGCGACGGGCAGGACTATTCTTGCCCCGGTCCCGTTTAATTCCAAATAGGAAAAAACCATGCCGAGAGATATTATAACTCTGGCCTGCACCGAGTGCAAAGAGCGCAACTACACGGGTACCCGCAATAAGAAGCTGGAAACCGGTCGTCGCGAAATCAAGAAGTATTGTCCGCGCGATAAGCGGCATACCTTGCATCGCGAAACGAAGTAGCTGATTCGATTTTGAATACAGGTCGGTAGTTCAATTGGTAGAGCACCGGTTTCCAAAACCGGCTGTTAGGGGTTCGAGTCCCTTCCGACCTGCCACTTTTTGAAAATACTGGAAAGCACAATGGATAAAATTAAGAGCATCGGAAATTTGAAGACCTTCCTCGAAGAGGTGAAGGTTGAGCTGGTGAAATGTTCGTGGCCTACCCGCAAAGAACTGTTTGGTCAGTCTGTGGTGGTCGTCATTTCTGTCATCATTCTCGGTGCGTTTGTGGGTTTATGTGATGTAGTGAACATGGGTTTGCTCAATTACATCATCCGCTAATTTATTCAGGGACGTAAAATCATATGCCGAAACAATGGTACATTCTACACGCGCTTTCCGGTCACGAGCTCAAAGTTCAGAAGAACATTGTCAGCCGAGTGCAGCAAGAAGAGATGGAAGACATTATTGGAGAGGTTTTAATCCCCTCCGAAAAGGTCTCAGAAGTTAAACAAGGCAAAAAAACGACGGTTAACCGCAAGTTTTTCCCCGGCTACCTGTTGATTAATATCAACCTGTACGACGAAGGAAATGTGGTAAACGCTGAAGCCTGGTCATTTATACAGAACACACCGAGTGTTATCGGTTTCCTGGGTGGTGAAAGACCCGCGCCTCTGAGTGACGACGAAGTGAATAGCATCGTTCATCAAATCGAGGAAAAGAAGGAAGCGGTTGCGCCGAAGGTAATGTTCGAGCCAGGCGAAACGGTAAAGGTTACAGATGGACCTTTCATGAACTTCAGCGGAATGATCGAAGAGGTCGATCCGGAACGCGGAAAACTAAAGATCTCAGTTTCGATCTTTGGTCGTTCTGCGCCTGTGGAGCTCGAATATTGGCAAGTTGAACGGTCGGCCGAATAAAGATTTAGAGGATTGTTATGGCTAAGGAAATTTCAGGGTATATCAAGTTGCAGATCCCGGCAGGGCAAGCAAACCCTGCGCCGCCTGTCGGACCCGCGTTGGGTCAGCACGGCGTTAACATTATGGAGTTCTGCAAGGCGTATAACGCCGCAACGCAGAGCCAGGCTGGTCTGGTTATTCCGGTGGTTATCACCGTATATACCGATCGCAGCTTTTCGTTTATAACGAAAAGCCCGCCCGCAGCGGTACTGCTTAAAAAGGCAGCCGGCCTTGCTAAAGGTTCCGGAGTTCCGAACCGCGACAAGGTTGGCAAAGTAACCCGCGCGCAGATCGAAGAGATTGTTGAAGTCAAGAAAGCTGACCTCAACGCAAACGATCTCGATGCCGCAGTACGCATTATTGAGGGCACAGCCCGCAGCATGGGAATCGAGGTGGAATAATGGCTACACACGGTAAAAAATACAGCAGTGTTGCTGAAAAAGTGAATAAGGAAACGGATTACAGCGTTGATGGCGCTATCGGTTTCCTACAGGAAAATCCAACAGCAAAATTCGACGAAACGTTGGAGTTTGCCTTCCGCATGGGAGTTGATCCTTCTAAGTCGGATCAGGCAATTCGTTCCACCGTTGCGTTGCCGCACGGAACAGGTAAAGACGTTCGTGTGATCGTTTTTGCTACGGGCGATGCCGCCGAAGCTGCCCGCGAAGCCGGTGCTGCTGAAGTGGGATTCGATGACCTGATCAAGAAAGTACAGGATGGTTGGACCGATTTTGATGCCGCCGTTGCAACTCCGGACGCGATGAAAGAAGTGCGTAAAGTTGCCCGTGTACTCGGTCCGCGTGGTCTGATGCCTAACCCGAAAACGGGAACGGTTACAGATGACACCGCTGCTGCGGTTAATCAGCTCAAAGCTGGTCGCGTTGAATTTCGTATGGATCGTAACGGTAATATTGCGGTTCCTTTTGGTAAGCGTTCATTCGAAAAGACCGCATTGCTGGAAAATGCTAAGGCAGTCGTTGATGCGATCAATGGTGCACGACCTTCCAGTGCCAAAGGCACCTATATTAAGCGTTGCTCCATCTCCAGTACCATGGGTCCTGGGCTACGGGTTGCTCTAAAGGAACTTTCCTCAAAGGAAGGGTAGGTATTTATTATGAAGCCTGAAGAAAAAGGTCTGAGACCAGAAAAGATTGCAGAAGCCAACGAAATCACGGAGCGCGTTTCCGGTGCGTTGTACATGATCCTCGCCGACTATGACGGTATGGACATGCCTACAACGACTGAGTTGAAAAACTCACTCCGGGAAAACGGTGCATCTTACAACGTTGTTAAAAACCGCATGCTCAACCGTGCGCTTCCGGAAGATGCTGCAGCACTGCTGAAAGGGCAGACTGCAATGATCTATGGTGATGGTGACGTAGTTGAAGTTGCAAAGGTTATTAAGAAATTTACCGCAGCAAATCAAAAGCCCGTAGTGAAGGGCGGCTTTGTTGAAGGCAAAGCTGTCTCCGCTGCAGATGTGGTTGAGTTAGCCAAGCTTCCT
The DNA here is from genome assembly GCA_964486885.1 of uncultured Verrucomicrobiota bacterium. GTDB lineage: Bacteria > Verrucomicrobiota > Kiritimatiellia > Kiritimatiellales > Pontiellaceae > Pontiella. The sequence goes on along the minus strand of CAZAPF010000009.1, from coordinate 59,023 downwards.
TCCAAGGATGTATTGCGCGCCATGTTGCTTGGAACGCTCCAGGCACCATGCAGTCAGCTGGTCGGCGTTTTGGATCAGAAGGTCGCAAGTTTGGTATACGTACTGAGTGCGGTAAAAGACAAAAAAGAACAAGAAGCATAAATTTAATTTGAATCAGATAGCAGTTCAAGGAGGCACAAAATGTCCGAAGAAGTAAAAGATGAAGTAGTACTCGAAGGTAAAATGGCAGAATTCGTTGATTGGGTTGAAACCATCTCGGTTCTCGAACTCTCACAGCTCGTTACGGCTCTCGAAGACCGTCTGGGCGTAACCGCAGCCGCTCCCGCTGCTGTAGCTGTTGCAGCTCCTGCTGGTGGTGGAGATGAAGGCGGTGCTGCTGCACAGACTGAATTCGAAGTTGTTCTGACCGCTGCTGGCGGATCTAAGATCCAGGTGATCAAAGAGCTCCGCGGTCTGACTGGTCTGGGTCTGAAGGAAGCCAAGGAATTGGTTGATGGCGCTCCTACCAGCGTTAAGGCCGGTCTTTCCAAGGAAGACGCTGACGCCATGAAAGAAAAGCTCGAAGGTGTTGGAGCTACCGTAGACGTTAAGTAAGCCTCCGGTTTACTTAACTTATACAGATTGTGCCACCATTCGGTGGCACGTAGATTGTTCCCCTTTGAAACTCAAAGGGGAACAAGTGTTATCCAATATTAAGACAACCTGAAGGTGCGGGATGGCTGAAAGAAAAAACTTTGGTAAGCTCACCGATGCGCTAGATGCGCCCGACTTAATTGAAATCCAACTGAACTCGTATAAAGACTTCCTCCAGCAGGAAGTTTCGCCGTCTCGCCGTAAAAAGCTGGGATTGCAGGCTGTTCTCGGGGAAGCGTTCCCGATCGAAAGTTATGACGGGCAGATTGCGCTGGATTTCGTAAGTTACGAAATTAAAAAGCCGAAACTCGAACATCTTGAATCCGTACGTGAAGGCGAAACTTTTTCGGCTCCGCTGTATGTAACGTTCAAGCTTCGTGAAGGTGAAGATCTCCGTGAAGATACGCTGTTCATGGGCGAAATTCCGCTGATGACCAAGAGCGGAAGCTTTGTAATCAATGGTGCTGAGCGTGTAATCGTCAGTCAGTTGCACCGTTCGCCGGGCATCTGCTTCGAATCATCGCAGCATGCGAATGGTTCGACTCTTCACTCGTTCCGTATTATTCCGGATCATGGATCATGGATTGAAGCACAGTTCGATACCAGCGACCTGATCTATATCTATCTCGACCGCAAACGCCGCCGCCGCAAATTCCTGGCCTCGACGTTCCTGCGCGCTTTGGGATATGCGACCGACGAAGAAATTCTCAATCTCTACTACAAGTATGCTTCGTTCTCGCTCAGCAAGAGCAAGTATGCTGAAGAAGATCTCGAAAACCTCGTGCTCAGCGACGACATTGTCGATGCTGATTCCGAGTCGGTTATCGGTCGTCGTTATGACAACCTGACCGTTGACATGATCCAGCGCATGAAGCTGGCCGGTTACAAGAAAGTTTCCGTGGTAGATGTTTCCTGGGACCAGGGCGTTTTCCTTAAGAGTGTTCAGGCTGATACCACCCGCACGGTTGATGAAGCGCTCAAGGATCTTTACCAGAAACTGCGTCCGGGCGATCCGCCCACCACCGCATCTGCCCGTCAGATGATCAAACGTCTATTCTTTGATGAAGCTCGCTTCAGCCTCAGTCGCGTCGGCCGGTACAAGATCCAGCAGAAGCTGGGGGTTGACAGCAGTTCGCTGACGCTGGAAGTTGAAGACGTGGTTGAAGCACTTCGCTACCTGCTGATGGTTCGCATGGGCGAGGGTACGCTGGACGATATCGACCACCTTGGCAGCCGCCGTATCCGTACGGTTGGTGAACTGCTCGAAGGGCAGTGTCGTGTAGGTCTGGCTCGTATTCAGCGTCTTGTTAAAGAACGTATGACCATTTTCGATACGACGGTCGATCGCCTCTCTTCGCAGAAGCTGATCAACCCGAAAGCGCTTTCTGCCGTGATTAAGGATTTCTTCGGTCGCTCGCAGTTGTCGCAGTTCATGGACCAGACCAACCCGCTGTCGGAACTCACGCATAAGCGTCGTCTTTCCGCATTGGGTCCGGGCGGCTTGAACCGTGACCGTGCCGGCTTCGAAGTGCGTGACGTACATAGTTCGCACTATGGCCGTATCTGCCCGATTGAAACGCCGGAAGGACCAAACATCGGTCTGATTTCTTCGCTGTCTACTTTCGCGAAGGTAAACGAGTACGGCTTCATTGTTACGCCATACCTGAAGTGTGCTAAAGGAAAGGTCAGCAAGCACCTTGACTGGCTCACAGCCGACGAAGAAGAACGCTACGTTATTGCGCAGGCCAACGCCGAGCTGGATGATAAGAGCTGCTTCGTAAACGACCGCATCATGGTTCGTGTTCGCGGCGACTTCATTGAAGTCCCGCCGGAAAAAGTGCAGTACATGGATGTATCGCCGAAACAGGTGGTATCCATTGCTGCGGGCTTGATTCCGTTCCTCGAGCATGACGATGCCAACCGTGCATTGATGGGCTCGAACATGCAACGCCAGGCTGTTCCGCTGATGAAGTCGGAACGTCCGTTTGTTGGAACCGGTATCGAAGGCCGTCTGGCTCGCGACTCCCGCGTCCTGATCACTGCGGATAAACCCGGTAAGGTTGCTTATGCTTCCGCTGACCGCATCGTGATTTCTGCTGACGGCAAGATGCCGGTTAAGAAATCCGGCAACAGCGAGTCTCAGGAATACAAACTCCGCAAATTTATGCGTTCCAATGCAGGCACCTGCCTAAACCAGCGCCCGCTCGTACGGGTGGGACAGAAGATTGCTGAAGGCGATGTTCTTGCTGATGGCTCCGGAACGGACGAAGGCGAATTGGCACTCGGTAAAAACGTGGTTGTGGCCTTTATGCCATGGGGCGGTTATAACTTTGAGGATGCCATCCTGATCAACCAGAAGCTGGTTCGTGACGACGTATACACTTCGGTTCACATCGAAGAGTTCGAATGCGGCGCCCGTGATACCAAGCTCGGTCCGGAAGAAATTACCCGCGACATTCCAAACGTTGGTGAAGAAGCGCTGAAGAACCTGTCGCACGACGGTATCATTCAGATTGGTGCGGAAGTGAAGCCCGGGGATATTCTCGTGGGTAAAATCACGCCGAAGAGCGAAACTGAGCTTGCTCCTGAAGAGCGCCTGCTGCGCGCCATCTTCGGTGAAAAGGCTGCCGATGTTCGTGACACCTCGCTGAAGGCGCCGTCCGGCACCTACGGTATCGTGATGGATGTTAAGGTTTCTTCTAAAGACAACGCGCTGGGTGCATCCGCCAAGGATAAGCCGACCGACGTTAAGAAGCTTCAGAACGAGATTGCCGAGCGTCATGACGACGTGGTCGGACAGCTGACTGAAGATCTGACGGAAGCCCTCTCCAATATTCTGCTCGGTGAAAAGATTCCGCTGGACGTCATGAATGCCGAAAGCGGCGACGTGATCATTCCGGCGAACCGTAAGATCACCAAAACGCTGCTGCGCAAACTGGCAGCCAGCTACGAGCACGTGGAAATCGATCCGAGCCCGATCCGTATTAAGATCATGGGCATCATCGATGAATACCGCAACAAGTTCACGGAAGCCAAAGCCGACAAGGATCGTTCACTCGACCGGGCCGGAAGCGGCGAAGAAGTGGATGCCGGTATCGTTAAATCCGTTAAGGTTTACATTGCCACCAAGAAGAAACTTTCGGTGGGTGATAAGATGGCCGGCCGCCATGGTAACAAGGGTGTAATTTCCCGAATTGTTGCCGAGGAAGACATGCCGTTCCTTCCGGACGGAACTCCGGTTGATATCGTACTGAACCCGCTGGGTGTACCTTCCCGTATGAACGTGGGGCAGGTTCTTGAAACGCACCTTGGCTGGGCTTGTAAGCATCTGGGTATGCATGCCGCCACGCCGATTTTTGACGGTATTTCGGAGCAGCAGATTCGTGACATGCTCGGCGAAGCCGGCCTGGCTGATGATGGTAAGACCGATCTCTTCGATGGCCGTACCGGTGAGCGCTTCGAACAGCGTGTGGTTGTGGGTGTGATTTACATGCTCAAACTGCATCACTTGGTCAGCGAAAAAATCCACGCACGTGCAGTGGGTCCATACTCGCTCGTTACGCAGCAACCGCTGGGTGGTAAAGCCCAGTACGGTGGTCAGCGTTTCGGGGAAATGGAAGTGTGGGCGCTCGAAGCCTACGGTGCTGCGCACGCACTGCAGGAAATCCTGACGGTGAAATCCGACGATATCGCCGGAAGAACCCGTATGTACGAAGCGATTGTGAAGGGCGAAAACGTCCTCGACTCCGGCCGTCCGGAATCGTTCAACGTACTGATCAAGGAGCTGCAGGGACTCGGCCTGAACTTCCAGGTGAAGAACGAGGATGGCGAACCCATCCTTTCAAGCTAGTCCACTTCTCATCGACCATATTTAGACTGCAGGAGGAACACCCGTGGAAAAGAATTCAAGCAACGTTGCCGACATCTTCGGAATTAAGCAGCAGGAACAAAGTGACTACGCAAACATTACGCTCGCCTCACCTGAGGCGATCCGTTCGTGGAGTCACGGCGAAGTTAAAAACCCGGAAACGATCAATTACAGAACATTCAAGCCTGAGAAGGGCGGTCTGTTTTGTGAGCGTATCTTTGGCCCGACCAAGGACTGGGAATGCTCGTGCGGCAAATACAAGCGTATTAAGCATAAAGGCGTAATTTGCGACCGTTGCGGCGTGGAAGTCACGCTGTCCCGCGTACGCCGTGAACGCATGGCGCACATCGAACTGGCGGTGCCGGTTTCGCACATCTGGTTCTTCAAGGCTACGCCGAGCCGCATGGGTCTTATCCTTGATATGACCATGCGCAACCTTGAGCGCGTACTGTACTACGATAATTATATCGTTACTGACGCCGGCGACACTCCGCTAAAGGATAAGCAGTTGCTGTCCGAAGAGGAATACCGCGAAGCGATCGATAACTATGGTTTCGAAAGCTTTGAAGCCAAGATTGGTGCTGAAGGTGTTCGTGAGCTGCTCAGCAAAATCGACGCAACGGAAATGCTGATGGCTTTGGAAGAAGCCATGATGAACACCCGTTCGAAGCAGACCCGTAAAAAACTGGTTAACCAGATGAAGGTGATGGAAGGGTTCATTAAGAGCAACTCCCGTCCTGAATGGATGATCATGGAAGTGCTTCCGGTCATTCCTCCGGATCTGCGTCCGCTGGTTCCGCTCGAAGGCGGCCGTTTTGCGACATCCGATTTGAATGACCTTTACCGCCGTGTCATCAATCGTAACAACCGTCTGCGCACGCTGCTGGCCCTGAAGACTCCGGAAGTCATCATCCGCAATGAAAAACGCATGCTGCAACAGTCTGTTGACGCCCTGTTCGACAACGGTCGTCATGGTCGTGCTGTAACGGGTCCGGGTAACCGCCCGCTGAAATCATTGAGTGACATGCTCAAGGGTAAACAAGGTCGTTTCCGTCAGAACCTGCTCGGTAAACGTGTCGACTATTCCGGCCGTTCCGTGATCGTTGTAGGCCCGACGCTGAAACTGAACCAGTGCGGTCTTCCGAAGAAGATGGCTCTCGTTCTGTTTGAACCTTTCATTATTCGCCGCTTGAAAGAGCGTGGGGTAGTGCACACGGTTCGCAGCGCGAAGAAAATGATTGAGCGCGAAGTGGACGAAGTATGGGATATCCTCGATGAGGTAACCCGCGGCCACACCGTGATGCTTAACCGTGCGCCGACCCTGCATAGACTTTCTATCCAGTCGTTTGAGCCGATCCTGATTGAAGGTGAAGCCATTCAGCTGCATCCGCTCGTATGTACCGCCTACAACGCCGACTTTGACGGTGACCAGATGGCTGTACACGTTCCGCTTTCGGTAGAAGCCCAGGTTGAGTCCAAGAGCCTTATGCTCGCGACCAACAACATCTTCTCGCCATCAAGCGGTAAGCCGGTTACCACGCCGACGCAGGATATCGCGTTGGGGGTATACTTCCTGACATCCGAGTCCCAGTCCTATCAGATGGAACGGAAAAAAGGTAAGAAGAAATCCGGTAATGAACATCTGCGCATGATGGGCGACATCATGGAAGTGCACACGGCTTTCGATGAAGGTGTAGTCAGCCTGCACGACCGCATCCGTTTCCGTAATCCGGATTACCAGCGCGAAACCCGCAATGGTGATAAGGATCGTTCTGTAATCAGTACCACCGTCGGCCGCGTGTTCTTCAACGAAGTATGGCCGGACGGACTTGGCTTTGTGAATAAGACCGCAACCAAGAAGGTTGTTGGAACGTTGATTGAGCAGTGCTACGAAATTGCCGGTCACGCCGAAACCGTGAAGGTACTCGACGCCCTGAAAAACCTCGGTTACGAAAATGCAACCATGTCCGGTATGTCTATCGGTCTTTGCGACATGATCATTCCGCAGGATAAGAGCGAAATGGTCGGTAATGCCCGTGGTGAAATCGAAGATGTTGAAAATAAACACCGTAAGGGTCTCATTACCGAGGGTGAACGTTACAACATGATCATTGATATCTGGACGGATACCAACGACAAGCTTACCAACAAGCTGTTTGACGTGCTCGAAGAAAACGATGATCCGTTGAACGAGCAGTCCAAGGAAGAACTCAACCCGGTTTACGTGATGGTTGACTCCGGCGCCCGTGGTTCGCGTCAGCAGATTCGTCAGCTGGCCGGTATGCGTGGCCTGATGGCCAAGCCGTCCGGTGAAATTATTGAGCGTCCGATTCTGTCGAACTTCCGTGAGGGTCTGTCCGTACTCGAATACTTCATCTCGACGCATGGTGCCCGTAAAGGTCTTGCCGATACCGCGTTGAAAACGGCCGACTCCGGTTATCTTACCCGTAAGCTCGTCGACGTTTCACACGACATCATTATTACTGAAGAAAACTGCCATACGCTTAACGGTATTGAAGTGGCGGCCATCACCGAAGGTGACGACGAACTCGTTTCCCTCGCAACCCGCATCATCGGTCGTACGGCTGCAGAGGATATCTGCAATCCGCACACACTGGACGTCCTTGTGGCGGCTGGCGAGCTGATCGATAAGTATTCCGCCCGCAAGGTGGAAAGTGCCGGTGTTGAACTCGTGGTCATTCGTTCGGTTCTGACCTGCGAATCTCGCCGCGGCGTCTGCGCCAAGTGCTACGGTAAAAACCTGGCAACTGGCAAACCTGCTCAGCTGGGTCAGCCGGTCGGTATTATCGCCGCGCAGTCCATTGGTGAGCCGGGTACACAGCTTACCATGCGTACCTTCCATATTGGTGGTACTGCGAGTTCGGTCTTTAAACAGCCGAAGATTATCGCTAAGGCATCCGGTATCGTTAAGTACGAAGGTATCCGTTCCGTTAAGGTCGACGACCAGAACGTGATCCTCAATAAAAACGGCAGCCTCCTGATTATCGATGACGAAGGTCGCGAACTGGAACGCTACCAGCTGGTGATCGGTGCATTGGTTTCCGTTGATGACGGCGGCGAAGTTAAGTCCGGCGAAACGTTTGTTGAGTGGGATCCATACTCCGTTCCGATTCTTTCCGAGCACGATGGTAAAATCGAATTCCACGACTTCATTGAAGGCGTGACCGTCCAGAAGGGCGTCGATGAATCTACCGGTGTTGAGGGTCTCGTAGTGATGGAGCATAAGGAAGACCTCCATCCGCAGATCGTGATCCGCGACAAGAAAGATAAAAACAAAGTGGGTTACTATTCCATCCCGGCCGGTGCGCAGGTGATGATCAAGGAAAAGGAAGTTGTTTCCGCTGGTTTCACGCTGGCTCGTACGCCGCGTAAGACGGTTCGTACCAAGGATATTACCGGTGGTCTGCCACGTGTGGCTGAGCTGGTTGAAGCCCGTACGCCGAAAGAAGCGGCCGAAATTGCCAAGATCGAAGGTATTGTTGAGCTCGGCGGCATCGCCAAGGGTAAACGTAAGCTGATCGTTCGCGACACCGTTACCGGCGCCGAGGAAGAGCACCTGATCCCGATGAACAAGCACGTGATTGTATTCCCGGGCGACTTTGTTCACAAGGGACAGCAGCTGACCGAAGGTCCGATCGTTCCGCAGGAACTGCTCGAAGTATGCGGTCCGCAGGATCTGCAGGAATACCTCGTGAACGAAGTTCAGGCCGTATACCGTCTGCAGGGTGTGGAAATCAACGACAAGCACATCGAGGTGATCGTTCGCCAGATGCTGCGTAAAGTTAAGATTACCGATCCGGGCGATACGGAGTTTCTCTGGGGCGAACAGGTTGAAAAACAGACCTTCCAGGAAGTCAACCAGAAGGCGGTTGCCGAAGGTCGTCGTCCGTCGGAAGCTTCCCCGGTTCTGCTGGGTATTACCAAGGCAGCCCTCGAAACCGAGTCCTTTATCTCGGCGGCATCGTTCCAGGATACCACGCGTGTACTGACCAAGGCGGCAACGCTCGGCATGGTCGATCAGCTGCGTGGTTTCAAGGAAAATGTCATTATGGGTCGTTTGATTCCTGCCGGTACCGGCTTCCCGCTGTACCGCGATATCAAACCGGTTAAACTGGGCGAAGAAATCTCGGTCGAAGATGCACTGGGTGGCGATCCGCTGGCCATGGTTGAAAAGGTCGAAGAAGAAGCCTAACGGTTGATTCGTCAACTACTGGAAAAAGCGTCCCAGCCGGGGCGCTTTTTTATTATCCATAGATTTCGTTGATTACACCGATGATTTTATGAATAGATAATCCATTTAATCGTAAAGGCCTCTTCCGCGACCTCGTAGGCAACTCGGATAAAGCCTGATAATTTATTGGGCATGGATACGAATGAAAACAATGGGACGGGGCGGGCTTCGTATACGGATGAAGAACGCCGGGAGTTGATCGAGGAATTTAAAACGTCAGGTTTGACGCAGGCAGCGTTCTGTCGGGAATGGAATCTCAATTCCAAAACGCTGGCCAGATGGCTGCGAATCGAGCGGAAAGATAATGAGGTGTCTTTTTGCGAGGTAGTGCTTAGCGGTGAAGCGGTTCTGGCTGATGAGGTGCTCATTCGCCTGCCGAACCAGGTTGAGGTTGTGGTGCCGGTTCCTTCTCTGGAAAAACTCGGAAGCCTTCTGCGGGAGGCTGCCGGATGTTTGGATTGAATAATTCGATCCGGGTGTTTCTGGCGGTGGAACCGGTGGATTTGCGTAAAAGCTTTAATGGTCTTCACGGTATCGTGCTTGATCGCTTAAAGGAGGATCCGTGTTCAGGGGCGCTGTATGTATTTACGAATCGACGACGGAACCGGATCAAAACATTATACTGGGACGGCACCGGAATGTGGGTGGCGATCAAGCGGCTGGAGCAGGGTTGCTTCACTTGGCCGAAGGGCGTGGCTGAAAATGAAAAGCTGGAGCTGGCCCCGGAGGCGTTGGCATTGTTGCTCGATGGAGTTGATCTGAAGCAGGGATCGTTCAAGCCGTGGTATCAGCGCTGATTTTTTTTGCATTTTTCCAGCTCTTGATGCCGCGTTTTGCGGAGCGGTTTTGGTATAATATGCCGCATGGTTTTTTCACGGGAAAATTTTGATCAGCTACTCGCCGAAAATGCGAATCAGAAGGCAGAGATCAAACTTCTTCAGGAAAAGGTTCAGTGCCTAATGAAAAAGCTGTTTGGTCGGAGTTCAGAAAAGCTGAGCCCGGATCAGCTCATGCTCGAACTCGAGGAACTGCGCGAGTTGCAGGAAGCTTTGGAGCTGGCCGAAACGAAAGCCGAACTGGCCGAAGAGGAGCAGAAAGAATCAAAGCGCGGAAAACGCAAGGGGCTCGATGCGCGCGTCCCCAAGGACCTCCCGACCGAAACCGTTATCATTGATCCGGATGAAGTTCTGGCCAATCCGGAGCTGTATAAAAAGATCGGCGAAGTGCGCACGGTTAGACTCGATGTCACTCCGACACGCTTCTTCCAGACCATCACTATTCGCAATAAATACAAGAAACGCGCCGATCGCTCCGTTGCCCCGCTGATCGCACCCGCTCCAAAGCAGCTGATCGAAAACTCCTATGCTTCCGTCGGATTGGTTCTCCATATCATTCTTAGCAAATACTGCGACCACCTTCCGCTTTATCGTCAGGAACAAATCTTCAAGCAATGCTTCGGCGTTGAAATCAGCCGCAAAACCATGGGAGGCTGGATGTATCTCGTTGCCCAATGGTTGTCGCTTATTTATGAGGCGCTTCGAAATGAAATCCGCGCGAGCGGATACATTCAGGCCGACGAAACATTCATACGCTATCAGGATCCGAAAAAGGACCATTGTCCTAACGGATACCTATGGGCCTATCATTCGCCAGGCAAAGGCGTGCTCTTTGAATGGCATGCCAGCCGTGCCGCAACCTGTCTCGACACCATGCTGCCCGACTACGCCGGACTGCTGCAGACGGACGGCTACGGCGCGTACCCCGCCTGGCTTAACGACAAAAAGCATGCCGAAGAAAAAGCAGCCATCATCCATGCTGCCTGCTGGGCGCATGCCCGCCGCAAATTTAAAGAAGTTCCGGGCAACCCGACCGCTGAAGATATCGTGAAACGCATCGCTAAGCTTTACCGGGTTGAAAGCAAACTACGTGACAACCCCGAAGTCGACCGAACCGCTTACCGACGGGAGCACTCAGCCCCTGTTCTGGAAAGGATAAAATCCATCCTCGAAACCGAGCGGTCCCGACAGCTGCCGCAAAGCAACTTTGGCAAAGCGATCCACTACACCCTCGAACGCTGGGATGCACTCAACCTTTACCTCGAGCATGGACGGCTCGAGATCGACAACAACCTCGTCGAGAACGCCATCCGTCCCACGGCCATCGGCAAAAAGAACTTTCTCTTCTTCGGCAGCCCTGACTCCGGCCAGACCAGTGCCGTCATTTACAGCCTCATCGAAACTTGCCGCAAACTTGATATCAATCCCGCCGACTATCTTCGTGAAGTCCTTGAGGCTTTGCCGACCATGAATCAATCCGAAGCTGTCCGTTGGACACCAGCTCAGTGGGAAGCATCCCGCAAGACTCAGACCACGTAGTCCTGTCAAGGAGGACAACGAAGAGTCGCATACATTTAATCTGTGCAATCCGTGGATTGGATTGGCAGCAAGAATCGGGTGGGTTGAAAGAATGGAGCATGGCATATTGCTCCTATGAGTGATTATGACCGCATAGCTGAGGTGATTCGTTATCTGGACGAACATCAGCAGGAGCAACCCGATTTGGCTGCATTGGCAAATCATATCGGTCTGAGCCCATCTCACTTTCATCGACTGTTTTCGTCCTGGGCCGGTATTACGCCGAAGGATTTTCTGCAGTGTTTAACGCTGGAGTATGCGAGGGAAAGTTTGCTGGCGGGAAATGCGGTGCTTGATGCGTCGTTGGATGCCGGACTGTCCGGTCCCGGCCGATTGCACGACCTATGTATCAGTCTTCAGGCCGCTACGCCGGGAGAGATAAAATCCGGGGGTGAGGGGTGGACTGTTTCCGCGGGTTACACGAATACGCCGTTTGGAAGTGCTCTTCTGGCCGAAAATCCGCACGGCTTATGTGAATTGTCGTTTATTGAGCCTGATGAAATGTCCGCAGCATGGCAGAGCCTTAGGGATAATTGGCCGAATGCCGAATTGGAGCGGGATGATAAGCGAGCACGGGAGATGGGGGAGGTCATCTTCAATCCTGATATTCGTTCAAGTATGCCCCTAAAGGCTTATGTTCGGGGAACTGCATTCCAGGTTCAGGTTTGGCAGGCATTGCTCCGGATTCCGGTAGGGAAGCTGATCAGTTATGGTCATTTAGCTGAATTTATCGGAAATCCGAAAGCCTCCCGAGCCGTCGGAACCGCCGTTGGAAATAATCCCATTGCCTACCTGATTCCATGCCACCGTGTGATTCGTGAAACCGGAGCGGTTGGGGGTTATCACTGGGGCATTGCCCGAAAAAAAGCGATTCAGGCTTGGGAAAGCGGTAAAAACGACCAAATACCGCCGAATCATTAAAGATTTTTCTGGTATCTGCCGTCAGTTTCTCTATTGTGCTCGTCCTTTCGCGTTGATTTGTGAATTGCGGAAGGGCGCATATTTTTGCAACTGATTAATCTACAGATGCTTTTGCGCCTTTCTCATATCGAAGTGGCTGGCGATTTTGATCGCGCGGGGGAGTGTTGAAAAAAGCGAAATAAGTTAAATGTTTCGCTTGAAGAGTGTGCGCCGGATCTCTATTGTCCGTCGCTTGTCTTTTTTAGGAAGGAATTTTACTGCTTAGGCAGCGGAATTTTGAATTTTGATTTTAGACTGACGAATTGTGGGTCTGCGACGGCTTTAAGTAATGAAGGCCAACGCCGAGTGAGTTCCATAAATCGGAAATCAAAAATCGGAAGTCGGCAATAAAGGAAAACGATATGCCTACAATCAATCAATTAGTAAGAAAACCGCGTGGAGTGGCTCGCAAGAAGAGCAAGTCTCCTGCACTGACGACCTGCCCGCAGCGCCGGGGAGTTTGTCTGCTTGTAAAAACACAGACGCCGAAGAAGCCGAACTCGGCTTTGCGTAAAGTTGCACGTGTTCGCCTGACGAACGGTCGTGAAGTTAACGCATACATCGGTGGTGAAGGCCACAACCTGCAGGAACATAGCATGGTTCTGGTTCGTGGCGGTCGTGTGAAGGACTTGCCGGGTGTTCGCTACCACATCGTTCGTGGTGCCTTGGATTGCCTGGGTGTCGACGGCCGTAAGCGTGGTCGTTCTAAGTATGGTGCGAAGCGCCCGAAATAAGGATATTTGAGCTATGGCAAGAAGACGTAGAGCCGAAAAACGCGAACTGATTCCGGATCCCCGGTACAACAACCAGATGGTTGCGTACATGATCAACTGCGTAATGGAACGCGGTAAGAAATCGGTTGCAGCTAAAATTGTATATGGTGCCCTGGAAGATATCCAGAGCCAGCTGAAAGACGAAGATCCGGTACATGTATTCACCACTGCGGTTGAAAACGTATCCCCTCGTTTGGAAGTTAAGTCCCGCCGTGTGGGTGGTGCTACCTATCAGGTTCCGCTGGAAGTTAAACCTAAGCGTCAGATTGCACTCGCAACACGCTGGTTGATCTCTTATGCAGGAAACCGTAAGGGTGTGCCGATGCGTAAAGCACTGGCGAATGAAGTGATCGACGCGTTCCGCGGACAGGGCGCTGCCATCAAAAAGCGTGACGACACGCATAAGATGGCGCAGGCCAATAAGGCCTTTGCTCACTACCGCTGGTAAGAAACCCTAGTGGTGGTTATATAGGAAATCCCCAACGGATGGGGGTCGCCGATGGAAAGGAAGCTTCCAGTTACTGGAAGCTTCCGTTGTCGGATAAAAAGAAATGACAATGGTGAAACAGCAGAATGACAAAGCAGCGAAGGGCGCAGCTCCCAAACGGGAAGCTGACGGTCGTGCGCATGCGTTGAACTCTGTTCGCAATATTGGCATTGTGGCCCACATTGATGCGGGCAAGACCACGACTTCCGAACGTATTCTCTATTACAGCGGGAAAGTCCACAAAATCGGCGAAGTGCATGATGGCACAGCCACGATGGACTGGATGATTCAGGAGCAGGAGCGCGGTATCACGATTACCTCCGCGGCAACCACCTGTTTCTGGCATAATCATCAAATCAATATTATCGACACTCCCGGCCACGTTGATTTCACCGTGGAAGTTGAACGCTCACTCCGAGTCCTTGATGGCGCAGTGGGCGTTTTCTGTGCAGTAGGCGGTGTTCAGCCGCAGTCCGAGACGGTTTGGCGCCAAGCCAAGAAATACAATGTTCCCCGCATTGCATTCGTCAACAAGATGGATCGCATGGGAGCAGACTTTGATAAAGTGCTGTCTGAAATTCAGACCAAGCTCGGTGCTCCTGCTTTTGCAATCCAACTCCCGATCGGTGCATCCGAAACCTTTAATGGGTTGGTTGATCTGATTAAAATGAAAGCCGTCACCTTCTCCGAAGAGGACATGGGTTCGAAGGTTGAATACATCGATATTCCTGCTGATCTGGCTGCCGAAGCGGAAGAAGCCCGCGCAACGCTGATCGAAAAAGTGGCTGAGGTTGATGAAGAGCTGCTCGAAGCCTACATGGAAAACTCCGATGTTTCCGAGCAGGCGCTGGTTGATGCGTTGCGCCGTGCAACCATTGCGAATGAGATCGTACCGGTGTTGGTTGGTTCTTCGCTGAAAAACAAAGGGGTTCAGCCACTGCTGGATGCCGTTGTGTCTTATCTTCCTTCCCCGATTGATATTGATGCCGTGAGCGGGATCAATCCTAAGAGCGAAGCGGAAATCATCCGTGAAACATCTGATTTTGAACCGTTGACCGGCCTCGTCTTTAAGATGGCGAGCGATAAGTTTGTCGGCAAGCTGGCCTTTGTACGTGTCTATGCCGGACAGCTGAAAAAAGGGCAGAACATTTTTAACCCCCGCACCCGTAAGCGTGAGCGCATTGGTCGTCTGCTTCGCCTGCACGCCAACCATCGCGAAGATGTGGATGTGCTGTATGCCGGCGAAATCGGCGGCATGGTGGGGCAGAAGCTCTTTACCACCGGCGATACGGTGTGCATGGAAAATGACCCGATCGTTCTGGAAAATATTGAATTCCCGGAGCCGGTTATCTCGATGGCGATCGAGCCGAAGAGCACTGCGGATAAGGATTCGCTGGTTGATGCGCTGAGAGATCTTTCGGACGAAGATCCGACGTTTATCACCAGCATTAATGAAGAAACCGGTCAGACCATTATTCAGGGTATGGGCGAGCTTCACCTCGAAATCATCCGAGACCGTATTCTGCGTGAATACAAAGTGCAGGCCAACGCCGGCAAGCCGATGGTTGCTTACCGCGAAAGCGTTTCGAAAACGGGATCCGGCAACTTTACTTTCGAGCGCGAAATCGGTGGCGAAAGCCATTTTGCCGCGCTGACGCTACAGGTTAAACCAAGATCTGCAGGTACAGGAAACAAGATTGAATTCGACGTTTCCGCCAACATTGTTCCCAACGAATTCCGCAAGGGCATTGAAGAAGGCATCGCCGATGCGCTGCTGACCGGTGTGCTCGGTAACTTTGCCATCATCGACACTGAAGTTACGGTGGTTGGTGGTCAGGCCCATGCTACGGAATCTTCTGAAATGGCATTCCGCTCCGCTGCTGTTATGGCACTGCGCGACGCGGCATCCAATTCCGGTCCGGTTCTGCTGGAACCGATTATGCTGCTGGAAATTGAGTCCCCTGAAGCCCATCTGGGTGATGTGATGGGCGACCTTAACAGCCGTCGCGGCCGGGTCCGCGAAATCAAGGCGACAAATGATCTTCAAGTTGTGCAGGCGGATGTTCCGCTTGCTGAAGTTTTTGGATACGCAACGTCGTTGCGTTCCTTATCAAAGGGTAGAGCGAGCTATTCGATGGAACCGCAAGCGTTTGAACCGGTTCCTGCGACTATGACGGATTCTATCCTCAACCGTTAAAGTGAGATAATTATGACGAATCAACGAATCAGAATCAGATTGAAATCGTTCGACCACCGTGTGCTCGACGTTTCAGCTTCTGAAATTGTCGAAACGGCACGTCGCACTGGCGCCCGCGTTGCAGGCCCCATTCCGCTTCCGACCCGTATCGAGCGTTTCACGGTGAACAAAAGTCCACACGTGAACAAGAAAGCCATGGAACAGTTCGAAATTCGCACGCACAAACGCCTGCTGGATATCATCGATCCGACGATCAAGACGGTTGACGAACTGAAAAAGCTGAATCTGCCAGCTGGTGTAGATATCACCATTAAGATCTAAGAAGGAGGGTTTCATGAAAGGTTTGATTGGAAAGAAACTCGGGATGACCTCCATCTTTACTGAAGATGGTGTTGCTGTTCCGGTAACAATTATTGAGGCGGGCCCTTGCGTGGTCACGCAGCTCAAGGATAACGAAAAAGACGGCTATGCTTCTGTTCAGCTCGGTTATGAAGACCAGAAAGAACAGCGTATGACCAAAGCGGCAATGGGCCACCTGAAAAAGGCCGGCGCAACGGCCAAGCGTGTTCTTCGTGAGTTCCGCGTTGAAGGTGCTGAAGTTGCTCCTGGCGATGTGGTTGATGCCAGCGCATTCGAAGAAGTTAATTTTGTAGACATCGTTGCCACCGGTAAAGGTCGCGGCTTCCAGGGTGTAGTCAAGCGCTACGACTTTGGCGGCGGTCGTGCCAGCCACGGTGGTGGATGGATCCGGCGTACCGGTTCGATCGGTATGTGCGAATTCCCGGGACGCGTTTTCAAGGGCAAAAAGATGCCTGGCCACATGGGCGACAAGCGCGTTACTACTCAGAATCTCAAGGTGGTTCAGGTTCGTCCTGAAGAAAACCTTATTCTGGTCAAGGGATCGGTTCCGGGTGCCAAGGGCGGCATCGTTACGATCAAAGAAGCCCTCAAAAAGAAATAGGCAGGGGAGATCATGAGCAAATTACCTTTAAAAAATGTTAAGGGAGACAGCGTTGGCGACTACGAAGTTGCAGACAACCTCCTCGTACTCGATCGTGGCGACCAGGCCGTACATGAAGCCGTTGTTGCATACAACGCTCATCAGCGTGCCGGCACCGCCTCCACCAAGAGCAAGCGCTTTGTTTCCGGAACCGGCGCAAAGCCCTGGAAGCAGAAAGGGCTTGGCCGCGCACGTGCCGGTTACAAGCAATCTCCTGTATGGCGCGGCGGCGCTGTGGCCCATGGCCCGCATCCCCGTAAGTACACGAAGAAGCTTTCCAAGAAAGTAACGAAGCTGGCTTTCCAGCGCGCTTTCAGCGCCAAGGTTGATCAGGGCGAAATTACCGTGATCGACGAGCTGGCACTGACTGCTCCTAAGACCAAGGAATTCGTTGCTGTGCTGAAGAACCTCGGCCTCGACCGTGGCGGCCTGTTTGTTGTGGATGAAGCAACGGATAACCTGGTGCTGGCTAGCCGCAACATTCAGCAGGTTGAAGTTGCGACTGCGAGCCTGGTGAATACCTACCAGATTCTCCGCCACAAGAACGTAATCGTTACTAAAGCCGGCATGGCAGCGCTCGAAGCGCGCATCGCATAAAGGAGTCGATGAGATGAAAAGTTCAGCCGATGTAATTAAGAAGATTTTGTTGACCGAAAAGGGAACCCGCCTCGCTGAGGAGCAGAGCAAATATTTGTTCCGTGTTTCCATGGATGCCAACAAGATAGAAATCAAACGAGCTGTGGAAGAGCTCTTCGAAGTCCGTGTTATGGCCGTCAATACGATGCGCCGAAAAGGCAAGAAGAAGCGTCAACGCACAGCTCATTTCGGAACGACTGCAGCATGGAAACGTGCCGTGGTTACCATACATGAAGATGACAAAGACAAGCTGATGCTGGTCTAGGGAGTTTATTGTAATGCCTTTAAAATCACATAAGCCGTACACACCCAGCCGTAGGCACATGGTGTTGTCCGACTTTGCCGACGTAACCAAGTCGAGCCCAGAACGCTCGCTGGTTAAGGCAAAGAAAAGTAAAGCTGGTCGTAACAGCGCGGGACGTATCTCGGTACGTCACCGTGGGGGTGGTCATAAGCGCCGCTACCGTGTGATCGACTTCAAGCGCGATAAGTTTGGCATTCCTGCCAAGGTTGCAGCGATTGAATACGATCCTAACCGTTCCGCCCGCATTGCACTGCTGCATTATGCAGACGGTGAAAAACGCTACATTGTTGCGCCGGCCAACCTCGCGGTTGGTTCTACCCTGATGTCCGGTCCGGATGCTGAGCCTTCCGTAGGCAACGCATTGCCGCTGGGCAAGATTCCGGTTGGAATGTCGGTGCACAACATTGAGCTCGTCGCAGGTCGCGGTGGTCAGATTGTTCGTTCCGCAGGAACTTCAGCGCAGCTGATGTCCCGCGAAGATGAATTTGCCCACATAAAGATGCCTTCCGGCGAAATTCGTCTTATCCGCACCAACTGTCTGGCCACTATCGGCCGCGTGGGTAACGTGGACCACAACAACATCGTGATGGGTAAAGCCGGCCGTAAGCGCTGGCTGGGCATCCGTCCGACTGTTCGTGGTGTTGCCATGAACCCGGTTGATCACCCGATGGGTGGTGGTGAAGGTCGTACGTCCGGTGGCGGACATCCGAAATCACCTTGGGGTCTGCTCGCGAAGGGTAAACGTACCCGCGATAAGCACAAACAGACCAATAAGTATATCGTTGAACGGAGGAAGAAATAGTTATGGCACGTTCACTGAAAAAAGGTCCTTACGTTGACCTGAAACTGGTTAAGAAGGTTCGCAAGATGGAAGATTCGGGTCGTAAGGCTCCGATCAAGACATGGGCACGCAACTCCATGATCGTTCCGGAATTTGTGGGTCAAACCTTCAATGTTCACAACGGCAAAGTTTTCGTTCCGGTGTTTGTTACGGAGAATATGGTCGGGCACAAACTAGGTGAGTTTTCACCTACCCGCGCATTCAGAACCCACGGTATGGCAACGGATAAGGGCTAACGTCTAACTTTATGAACGAAATCGCTGGATTTCGGGAAACAAATACTTAGACTGTCCGCCCTTTATACCTCGTGGACAAAATCGAGAGTGAAAACACAATGGAAGTAACAGCTACAACTAAATATGTGAAGATGTCGCCGACTAAGGCGCGCGATCTGGCAAACGAAATTAAAGGTTTGTCAGTGGCGGATGCATTGCGCATTACCGAGTTCAATGCTCGCAAGGCTGCCGTACAGATCGGCAAGACCCTCAAATCGGCGATCGCAAATGCCGAAAACAACGAAGGTCTTGCAGTCGATAGCCTGATTGTTAAGAACGCCATTATAGATGGTGGACCGATGATGAAGCGTTTTCGTCCCCGTGCACGTGGCATGGCGAGTCCGATTCAGAAGAAGACCAGCCATATAACCATTATTCTAAGCGACAACGCGTAGTCGAGAGGAGACTGTTTTGGGTCAAAAAGTAAATCCTATTGGAATGAGACTCGCTATAACCAAGGACTGGCGTTCGCGCTGGTACGCGGATAAGCGTGACTTTGCAACCATGCTTAAAGAAGATGTCGACATCCGCGAACTTGTCGCAGAGCGATTGAAAGATGCTGCGGTATCCGACATCTACATTGAGCGTTACGCCAACCGTATCCGTATCACCATCAAGACAGCACGTCCTGGTCTGGTTATCGGTCGTAAAGGCGAAGACATTGACGGCCTTCGGGAAATTCTCTCCAAGATCACGAATAAAGAGATCTACATCGAGATTGCCGAAGTGAAGAAACCTGACGCGGATGCAACGCTGGTTGCTGCCAACGTGGCCATGCAGCTGGAACGTCGCGTATCCCATCGTCGGGCCATGAAGCGTGCCTTGCAGATGGCCATGGACAACGGTGCCCTCGGCATCAAGATTCTGGCTTCCGGTCGACTGAACGGTGCAGAAATTGCACGTTCGGAAAGCTACAAGGAAGGCATGATTCCATTGCACACCCTGCGTGCCAATATTGACTATGGTACTGCGGAAGCAAATACCGTTGCCGGTATCATCGGCATCAAGGTATGGGTTTGCAAAGAACCCGAAAAACAAGCTTAGGAGTTGAACCATGCCTTTAATGCCAAAGAGAGTTAAATACAGAAAGGTTCAGCGTGGTTCGCGCGGAGGTCTCGCGCAAACCGGTAATAAGCTGGCCTATGGAGAGTACGGGCTACAGTCGCTTGAACGTGGATGGATCACCGCGATCCAGATCGAAGCGTGCCGTGTTGCTGCAAACCGTGCCATGAAACGTAAAGGGAAACTGTGGATCCGCATCTTCCCTGATAAACCAATTACGAAAAAGCCGTTGGAAGTTCGTATGGGTAAAGGTAAGGGCGCTGTTGATCAGTGGGTTGCCGTTGTTAAGCCCGGAACGATGCTTTTCGAGCTGGATGGAGTGCCGGAAACATTGGCAAAAGAGTGTCTGCGTCTTGCAGCCACGAAATTGCCGCTTCGTGTGCGGTTCGTTCAGCGCCACGCTCATGACTAAAGGAGAGGGTGCGCAATGAAACTAAAAGATTTGAAAGAAATGACGAACGAAGAGCTGGATCAGCAGCTGGTTGAAATCAAGAAGGAGCAGTTCAATCTGAAGCTCCAGCAGGTTTCCGGTCAGTTGGAAAATCCAGCGCGCATCAAAGAGCTGCGCCGTACCGTCGCCCGCATTAAGACCATCAAAACCGCTAAGGTTGAGGGGTAGAGGTTATGGAAGAGACTAATAGAAATCTCAGAAAAACCCGTGAAGGCCGCGTATGCAGCAATAGCGGCGACAAAACGATCGTTGTTCTTGTTGAACGTCGTGTTCGTCACCCGCTTTACGGTAAAGAAATCCGCGTTTCGAAAAAGGTTCACGCACACGACGAAGAAAACCGTGCCAAGGTTGGCGACGTTGTCCGCGTGATGGAAACCCGCCCGATCAGCCGCCTGAAGCGCTGGCGTCTGGTGGAAGTCGTTTCGGAATCAGCCAAATAAGGTAGAGAGCGATGATCCAGGAATTAACACGTTTGAAAGTTGCAGATAACTCGGGAGCACGCAGTGTGATGTGCATCCGGGTGCTCGGCACCAAGAGTAAAGTTGCCCGTGTTGGCGACGTCATCCGTTGCAGCGTCAAAGAAGCGCAGCCGAACGGTGTGGTTAAGAAAGGCGACCTCTGTAAAGCGGTTGTGGTTCGGACCCGCAGCACCATTCGTCGGGCTGATGGCTCGTGCCTTCGTTTCGATGGAAACGCTGCTGTAATTATTGATGATACCAACAATCCGCGCGGTACCCGTATTTTCGGGCCGGTCGCCCGCGAGCTTCGCGATAACGACTTCATGAAAGTTGTGTCGCTTGCTCCGGAAGTACTCTAACAGGCGCAGGACAGGAGTTTATCATGAGCAAAGCCAATATCAAAAAAGGCATCACGGTTGAAGTGATTGCCGGAGATGACAAAGGCAAATCCGGAAAAGTTCTCCAGGTCAGTCCCGAAGGTGGGCGTGTACTCGTAGAAGGAGTTAACTTTGTTAAGAAACATATGCAAAAGAGCGAGGATCATCCGCAAGGCGGAATCGTAGAGAAGGAAGCCCCGATCGCGATTTCTAACCTGAAGGTATCCGTTTAACCGTTCCAAGCATTGGAACCGTAATTTTGGAGGAAGGGTTCAATGGCCCCAACACTAAAAACTAAATATAAAGATGTGGTAGTCGGCTCACTTATGGAAAGCCAAGGCTACTCGAGCAAAATGCAGGTTCCCGCAATTAAGAAGATCGTATTGAACCTCTGTGTTTCGGTGAACTATGACCGTGATACGCTGACCGCTCTCGCTGATGACCTCGGCAAGATCACCGGTCAGAAGGCCGTTATTACCAAGGCCAAAAAGAGTGTCTCTAACTTCAAATTGCGTGAAGGCATGTCTATCGGTGCGAAGGTTACTCTTCGTGGCGACCGTATGTATGAATTCATGGATCGTCTGGTTAACGTCACGTTGCCGCGTATCCGCGACTTCCGTGGTATCCCCGGAACTTCATTCGACGGGCAGGGCAACTATTCAATGGGCCTGCAGGAACAGACCGTATTTCCGGAAATCGATCCGGATAAGGTAAAACACACACATGGTATGGACATTACGTTCGTAACTTCCGCTACGGAAGACGGTGAAGCCAAAGAGCTTCTCTCCATGATGGGAATGCCTTTTGCAACGGCCAACTAGGAACGAGGTATAAGAGATGGTTTTAACAGATCCAATTGCTGACATGTTGACCCGGATTCGCAATGCGAATATGGCGGAGAAAAAAGTCGTGCAGATGCCTCACTCTAAAATGAAGAGTGAAATTGCACGCCTGCTCAAAGCTGAAGGCTTCATCAAAGATTACACGATGGAAAATGACGAAGGAAAAAGCGTCCTCAATCTTTTCCTGAAATACACGAATGACCGCGAGCCGGTTATCCAGGGGCTTCGCCGTATCAGCAAGCCCAGCTGCCGCAAGTATGCCAATGCCGAAGAGGTTCCGCGCGTTTTAGGTGGAATTGGTGTGGCCCTACTCAGCACGTCTTCGGGCGTCATGACTGACAACGAAGCTAGACAGAAAAAAATCGGAGGCGAAGTCCTCTGCTACGTCTGGTAAGGAGACCGTTAGATATGTCAAGAATCGGTAATCAACCTGTTTTAATCCCCGGCGGAGTAACTGTCGAGGTGAGTGGCCAAACGGTCGTAGTCAAGGGTTCCAAGGGCGAAAGCTCCTACACGGCTCCGGGCTGCATTGCTGTTAAGGTCGAAGATAATAGTGTCGTCGTTTCCCGCACGGACAACTCCAAGTTTGGCAAAGCCATGTATGGAACCGTCCGCAGTCTGGTAGACAACATGGTCGTTGGTGTAAGCCAGGGATACAAGAAGGATCTGATCATTGAAGGCGTCGGTTACAAAGCGCAGATGAAAGGTCAGGAAATTGTTCTTTCCCTCGGGTTCTCGCATGATATCAACTATGCCATTCCGGATGGAATTAAAGTTGATGTGCAGAACAACACGAACGTTTCCATTGAAGGAATCGACAAGCAGCTGGTAGGGCAGGTCGCCGCACGTATCCGCGACTACTCACCGGCTGAACCGTACAAAGGCAAAGGTGTTCGCTATGCTGGTGAACAGATTCGCCGCAAGGAAGGTAAGGCGGTTGCATAATCATGAGTACTAAAACTAAAAAAGATTTAAGAGTTCGTCGCCACTTCCGTGTGCGCAACAAGGTTCAGGGAACGGCCGAGCGTCCGCGCATGGCCATCTTCCGCTCTAACAAGCGCCTTGAAGTTCAGTTCATCGACGATGATGCGCGTCTCACCCTGGCAGGAGTTTCCTGCAATGGTAAGAATGCCGAAGCGGCCAAGGCACTCGGTGCCAAGGCTGCGGAAGCAGCCAAGGGCAAGGGCATTGAAACTGTCGTCTTCGACCGTGGCGGATTCGCCTTCGGTTCAAACCTCAAGACGCTCGCCGACAGCGCCCGCGAAGCGGGACTAAAATTCTAGGAGTAGCTCAATGGCAGAAGAACGTAATGAACGTAAAGGTCGCAGGGAAGGCGGAGGACGTGGTCGCAAGCGCGAAGATCGTACTCCACGCGAAAAGCCTGAATTCGAGGAACGTGTAGTCCACATCAGTCGTAACTCTAAAGTGGTTAAAGGTGGACGTCGCTTCAGCTTTGGCGCACTGGTAGTGGTTGGCGACCGTAAAGGACGTGTAGGTTATGGTCTGGGTAAGGCTGCTGAGGTGGCGGAAGCCATCCGTAAAGCAGGCGAATCCGCCAAGCGTAATCTGCAGACTGTTACCATGCGTGGCACAACGCTTCCGCACGATGCCCTCGGCAAGTACAGTGGTGCTCAGGTTTTGATTCGTCCGGCCTCTGAAGGTACCGGTATTATCGCAGGTGGCCCATGCCGTGCCGTACTCGAACTCGCTGGAGTTCGTGATGTATTGGCTAAATCGCTGGGTAGTAACAACCACCTTAACGTAACTAAAGCAACGCTGACCGCTCTGGGACAACTTCGTTCCAAAGAAGAAGCACTCGCTATCCGCAAGGGTTAGTTTTTAGAAGGAGATAGAATCATGGATTTGCATTCATTGCAGCCAGCAGAAGGTTCCAAGCATCGGAAGATCCGCGTAGGCCGTGGCCGCGCATCCGGCAAGGGAAAAACCGCAGGACGCGGCCATAAAGGTCAGATGTCCCGTGCAGGTGCCACCCATAAGCCGCTGTTCGAAGGTGGACAGATGCCTTTTTACCGCAAGCTTCCGAAGCGTGGTTTCAACAACTTCACCCGTAAGACCATTGTTCCGGTTAACCTCGATGCCCTCAACAAGTTTGATGACGGCACTGAAGTGACCATTGAACTGCTTTGTGAAAAGGGTCTGGTTAACGGTCGTTTCGATGGCGTTAAGATTTTAGGCATGGGTGCTGTGGAAAAGAAATTGACGGTTAAAGTCAATGCCTTCTCCGCTTCGGCCAAGGAAAAAATCGAAGCCGCCGGCGGCTCCTGCGAAATCGTATAAGTAAACAAAAGGCCCCATTGCCATGCTTTCTGCGTTCGTCAACACCTTCAAGATTACTGAACTTCGCCAGAGAATTCTTTTTACCTTTGGCTTGATCTTTGTATGCCGTTTAATTGCTGCCGTTCCGCTTCCGGGCGTGGATGCAGTCGCCATTCGCTCCTTTATTGAAGCGCAGGGCGGGGCACAGGGAGGACTGTTCGGTATCATGAACCTTTTCAGCGGCGGCGCGTTGCTGCAGTGCTCTATCGGTACGCTGGGCATCATGCCCTACATCAGTGCATCGATTATTCTGCAGTTGATGACCGCTGTGATTCCTCATCTGGAAAAACTGAAAAGAGAAGGCGATGTCGGCCGCCAGAAAATTACCCAGTATACCCGTTATCTGACGGTTGTTATTTGTGCGGTTCAGGGTGTGGCCATGGGTGTTGCCCTTCAGACGGGTGGTTATTTTGGACTGCCGGCTGAAGTGGTTCGTATTCCCGGCGTTGGCTTTATTCTGCTGACCGCGCTCAGCCTGCTTACCGGCGCACTTCTTCTGATGTGGATCGGTGAACAGATGACGGACCGCGGAATCGGCAACGGTATTTCGCTGATTATCACCATTAACATTATCAGCAGTCTGCCGATGGCGGTTAAGACGCTGATCGACAAGCTGACGCCGGTAGACGGCGTGGCCGAAATCGGTATCTTCCACCTGGTACTCCTCGTGGTACTGATTTTCGTTGTAATCATCGGTGTAGTAGCCGTAACACAGGCGCAGCAGAAGGTTCCCGTGCAGTTTGCCAAACGTATGGTTGGCCGCAAGATGATGCAGGGAGGCACATCCCATCTTCCGTTGCGTGTAAACTATTCCGGCGTTATGCCGATCATCTTTGCTTCTGCAATCATGGCTATCTTTCCCAAGATTGGAAGCTTCCTTCCGTATCAGTGGGCCAAGGAATGGGCCAACAGTTTCCCGATGTCAGGCTGGTATATGTTCTGGTTCGGTCTAATGATTCTCTTTTTCTCTTATTTCTGGGTGGCTACCCAGTTCAATCCGGTTGAGATCGCCGACGACCTGAAGCGTCGTGGTGGCTACATTCCCGGTATTCGTCCCGGCCGTCCTACGGCTGAATATCTTGACAGAACCATGACGCGTCTGACGCTGGCGGGTGCTGTGTTCCTGACTGCAATTGCAGTGATGCCGAACTTCATGACCGCCCAGTTTAACATTCCTTGGATTGTTGCTTCATTCTTCGGTGGAACCAGCCTGCTGATTATTGTCGGTGTGATGCTGGATACCATGCGACAGATTGAATCTCATCTGCTGATGCGCCACTACGACGGTTTCCTGAAAAAAGGAAAAATGCGCGGCGGAAAGGTGTGAACGCAGTAGTACTTTTGGGACCCCCGGGTGCGGGAAAAGGCACCGTTGCTGAAGTTCTTGTGAGCAAAGGGTATGCCCATGTATCCACCGGTGAATTACTGCGCGAACAGATCCGTTTGAAAACCCCGCTTGGTATTGAAGCCAAGAAGGTGATGGATCACGGTCAGTTTGTTCCTGATGAAGTCGTGATCGGCATGATCCGTGAACTAATGCTCGAAGCGGGCGAAGACGGACAGTTTTTATTTGATGGATTTCCCCGCACGCTGGTTCAGGCTGAAGAGCTGGATAAAATGCTGATCGAGCAGAACGGACGGTTACAGGATGTCATTTTGCTTGAATGTCCGAACGATGTCATTGTTAAGCGCATTTCAGGGCGCCGGACATGCACGACATGCGGAGCCGTCTACAATGTCCACTTTAACCCAGCAGACGAATGTACCATCGATGGCTGCAACATTACGCAGCGTCCGGACGATGATGAGGCTACGGTGCGCAAGCGCATTAAAGTATATGAAGAGCGGACTGCTCCACTGATTAAATTTTACAATAACAAAAACCTCATTAAAACGGTAGATGCCAATCAGAGCATCGATATGGTCCGGGGCCACGTGCTCTCTATTCTGGGATAACGAGCAACTATGATTACGATCAAGAAGCCAGCTGAACTCGACGCTATGCGCGTTGTTGCAAAAAAGACGGCAACCATTCTGCATAAGGTCGCTTCCAAGGTTGCACCCGGCGTCACGACAAAAGAGCTGGATGACTATGCCTCTGAACTGGCCATGAAAGAAGAGGGGCGTTGCGCCTTTTATGGTTATCACGGATTTTCCGGCCATATCTGCTCTTCGGTGAATGAAGAAGTGGTTCATGGCATCCCCGGCCGCCGGGTTATTAATAGCGGGGATATTGTAAGTATCGATTTCGGTCTCGTTTTCGGGGGCTTTGTCGGGGATACCGCACTAACGGTTGCTGCAGGGGAAATTGATCCAGAATGGCAGCGCCTGCTGGATATTACCCAGGCATGCCTGACGTCTGCGATAGGGCAGGCTGTAGAAGGTAACCGCCTGTCTGATCTTTCGAATGCGGTGCAGGTTGTGGCGGAAGAGGCCGGTTTCGGGGTGGTTCGCGACTTCGTTGGGCACGGCATTGGTCGCGAACTGCACGAAGATCCGCAGATCCCGAATTATGGACCACCCGGCCGCGGCCCCGTGCTGAAAGCCGGTATGACTTTTGCCATTGAACCCATGATTAATCTAGGGGTTCACAAGACGGAAACCCTGGGCGATGGGTGGACCGTGGTGACCAAGGATCGACTTCCTTCGGCGCACTTCGAGCATACGATCGCCGTAGGCAAGGAAAAGGCTGAAATTTTAACCATCCCCGATTTATAGTCGTGAGGGATAAAAAAGAGACAATTTTACTAGACGCTCAGTTAATATCTGTGATAGACAACTACGCTTTTGACGCAGAACTGCCTAATGGTCATCGTTTTGTCGCGTTTTTACGACGAAACGACCAGAGTGGCCCGTTGCCGCAAGTCGGTGCGCGTTATACAGTTGAGATGTCGCCCTACGATATGTCGAAGGGGCGTCTGGTGATAGACCAGGAGCAATAAGATGAAAGTACGAGCTTCAGTAAAAAGAATGTGTGAACAATGTAAGGTAATCCGGCGCAAAGGTGTGGTTCGCATCATTTGCACGAATCCCCGTCATAAGCAGCGCCAAGGATAATAAGGAGTTTTTAAATGCCACGTGTACTCGGTATAGACATTCCCGGAAGAAAACAGCTGGAATATTCCCTTCGGTATATTTACGGCATCGGCCCCTCACTGGCGAAAGCCGTGTGTGAAAAAGCAAAACTGGAACCCGCCAAAAAAGCGGACGACCTGACCGATGAAGAAATTCAGCGTCTCGTTGCGGTTCTGCAGAACGACTACAACATTGAAGGTGATCTGCGTCGCGAAACTTCGGCGAATATCCGCCGTCTGATTTCGATCGGTTCCTATCGTGGAATGCGTCATCGTCGCGGTCTGCCGGTTCGCGGACAGCGTACCAAAACCAACGCACGTACCCGTAAAGGTGCCAAGCGTACGGTTGGTATCGTTCGTGGTAAGGAAGCCCGTTCAGCCGTCAAGGCTGCTAAATAAGCAGCACTGCTGAATTAAAAAGGATTATACCCATGTCAGAAGAAAAGAAAGAAGTAGAAGAAAAAGTGGTTGAAGAAGTGGTTGCTGCCGAGAAAGCACCGGTTGAAGCAGCTGCTCCAGCAGAGAAAAAAGCGGAAGCTCCGGCGGAAGCAAAAACAGAAGCTCCGGCCGAGGAAGAAAAGAAATCCCGTCTGCCGACTGCTGCTGACCTGCTTGCAGATGAAGTTATTGAGCCGATCAAACGCAAGAAAGGTTCCAAGAACGTTCCGTTCGGAATCGCGTTCATCAAGACCACGTTCAACAACACCATCGTTTCCATCACCGACATGCGCGGTAATGTAGTTTCCTGGAGTAGCGCCGGTCGTTGTAACTTCAAGGGATCACGTAAGAGCACTGCTTTCGCGGCAACTACCGTTGCTCAGGATGCAGCCCGTACCGCAATCAGCCACGGCATGTCCGAGGTTGAAGTACGTGTTCAGGGGCCGGGTGCCGGTCGCGAATCCGCTGTACGTGCAATCCAGTCCGCTGGTCTGGCGATCACTACGCTGAAGGATACGACTGCAATTCCGCACAACGGATGCCGTCCGCCGAAGCGCCGCCGCGTTTAATTACTGTTTTCAACAATTAATAACTAAACACCATATGAATCGGTTAATGCCCGGTTCTGGGAGGAAAATATTATGGCTACACGACTCGGTCGTTTTGAAATGCCGAAACAGGTCGTCAAAGAAGACGATGTTTCCACGGAAAATTACGGTAAGTTCTATGCAGAACCCTTCGAAGGTGGCTACGGCCGTACCATGGGCAACTCGCTTCGCCGCGTACTGCTCTCTTCGCTTGAAGGTGCTGCAATTTCATCGGTTAAAATCAAAGGTGCTCCGCACGAATTCTGCAGCCTCGAAGGTGTGGTGGAAGACGTTACCGACATCATCCTGAACATTAAGCAGATTCTGTTCAAGAGCTACACCCGCGACACCCAGACCGTAAAGATCAAGGTTGAAGGACCGGGCGAAGTTACAGCTGGCTCCATCGTTACTTCCGATTCCATCGAAGTGCTGAATCCTGACTTCGTGATCTGCACCCTCGCTGAAGGCGGCGTGTTTGAAGCGGAAATGGAAATTCGTATCGGTCGCGGCTATTGCCCGGCTGAGCTGAACAAAAAGGAAAACCAGGAAATCGGCATTATTCCGATCGACTGCCTGTTCTCCCCAGTTCGCCGTGTAAAATATGCTACTGAAGCCTGCCGTGTTGGTCGTCGTACCGACTACGACAAACTCGTTATCGAAATCTGGACCGATGGTCGCGTCAGCCCTGACGATGCCCTGACCATGTCCGCTGCCATTCTTCGCCATCACCTCGATGTGTTCGTTTCCTACGACAAGGATCTGATCGAATTCGAAGAAAGCGAAAAGCAGATCGACCTCGAGAAGGAAGAGCTTCGTAAGAAACTCAACATCAGTGTTAACGAAATCGAACTCAGTGTTCGTGCTGCGAACTGCCTGAACAACGCTAACATCACTACTGTTGGCGAACTGGCTCAGAAGACCGAAGCCGAAATGCTGAAGTATCGTAACTTCGGTAAGAAGTCACTCAACGAAATTAAGGCGAAGATCCAGGAAATGGGACTGTCGCTGGGAATGACATTCGATGCGGACCTGCTCAAGGTCACGTCCATCGAAGACTAGTTTAAAAACTATCCAGAGGTTGGAACAATGAGACACCGTAAAAAAACAGTTAAACTTGGACGCACCAGCGCGCATCGTAATGAGCTGCTCTCGAATCTGGTTTGTGCCCTGATCGACAACAAACGCATCAAGACCACTGCGCCGAAGGCTAAAGCAGCCCGCAGTCTGGCTGAAAAAATGGTTACACTCGGCAAGAAGGGCACATTGGCTGCCCGCCGTCAGGCCATTGCCACGCTGAAGCAGGAAGGTTCCGTTAAGGAACTCTTCGATAGCGTTGCTCCGACTTTTGCTGATCGCGCCGGTGGATACACCCGCATCATCAAACTCGGCCGCCGTATTTCCGACAGTTCCGAAATGGTGCTGCTCGAATGGGTCGACTCCATTACCGCCCCGGCTGCCGAAGTTGAAGTCACAGAAGAAGCTGCTGCCGCCGAGTAAATCGTCGAACACAGCATTCTGATAGACCCCGTTGCTTTACCGCAGCGGGGTTTTTTCGTTTATGGAAAAAGAAATCATGAGTTTTACGTATTGGATGATCCTGTTTTTTTACGCTAATTGAAGGGAAATCACCTGTTCTTTAAATTTAGATTATGCTGAAAAAGGAAAACACGTAACATTTGTGAGGATTTGGGTTGCGCAAAAATGCGCAGGTGATACTTTTTGCGGAGATTTTTGCAAAATTGGGGATGCAGAAACCATAGACAACGGGGAATTAGGGCAATGGGCAGAAGTATTTTTATTCAGCAAATCATTGATGCTGCAAAACTTAAGAAAAGAAACATCGTACTTCCTGAAGGCAGCGACGAGCGTGTACTCGAAGCGGCCAATACCATCAATCAGGAAGGCATTGCATCCGTCATCCTGCTGGGAAATGTGGATTCGATTACAGCAGCATTTTCAGCAAAGGATTGGAGCCTTGATGGTATTCGTATTCTGAATCCTGAAACCTCTGATCAGCTGCAGGAATATGCGGATACATTCTACGAGCTCCGCAAGGAAAAGGGAATCACCCCCGAGCAGGCACTCGAAGCGGTTAAGCATGTTAATTATTTCGGAATGATGATGATGCATACCGGAGCGGCTGACGGACTGGTTTCCGGCGCGGCACACTCCACGGCCGATACCGTTCGCCCGGCCCTGCAGATAATTAAGTCGGCCAAAAAAGGAGCAACGGTTTCGAGCTTCTTTATCATGGATGTAAACGACAAGACCTTTATCTTTTCCGATTGCGCACTGGTGGTTGATCCTACGGCCGAGCAACTGGCCGATATCGCTGTTGACAGTGCTGTTTCCGCCATGGCCTACGATATTCCGCCGAAGGTGGCTCTGCTTTCGTTCTCTTCATATGGTTCAGGCAAGGGGGAGCTGGTTGAAAAGGTCTCTACTGCAGTCGAGCTGGCCAAGGCCAAGGTTGCTGCCGAGTATGCCGACTCCGGCATTGTGATTGATGGCGAGCTGCAGACCGACTCCGCCATCGTTCCGGCTGTTGCCCAGAAGAAAGTGCCCGAAAGTCCGCTGGGTGGAGAAGCCCGCGTGCTGATCTTTCCGGATCTGAATGCGGCCAACATTGGCTATAAACTGGTGCAGCGCCTGGCCAATGCCGGAGCCTACGGTCCCGTTCTGCAGGGGTTGAATAAACCCGTCAACGATCTTTCTCGCGGCTGCTATGTCGAAGACATTGTTGGTACCGTTGCTCTCACTGCGCTGCAGGCCGACAACTAATTATCAGGAATCCAGACAATGAAAATTTTGGTACTCAACTCCGGTTCATCCTCGATCAAGTATAAGCTGTACGAGGTAAACGAGGACAATGATCAGTTTTCCGCCCTATGTGAAGGGCAGGCCGACCGCATCGGCATCGCAGGCTCTACTATCGCCCATGAAAATGCGGGATGTGAAAAGGAACGGCAGTTTGTTGAGCTGGCGAACCATAAGGCGGCCATCGACGAAATTCTGAAGCTTCTGACCGATCCAGAGAACAACCTGCTTGAGAATCTTGAAGAAATTACGGGTGTCGGGCACCGTGTGGTTCATGGTGGCGAAGATTTCACGGAATCCGTCGAGATCGACCGGGGAGTAGTGAAGGCGATTGAACGCAACTCCATGCTGGCTCCGCTGCACAATCCGCCCAATCTGATGGGCATCAAGGCGATGGCGTCGCTTTGTCCGTTCATCCCCCAGGTGGCGGTATTTGATACCGCAATCCATCAAAGCATGCCGAAAAAGGCCTACATGTACGCCCTGCCGCGTGCGCAGTACACCAACTATAAGATCCGTAAGTATGGATTTCACGGCACCTCTCATGGCTATGTGGCCGAAAAGGCCGCTGCCGAATTAGGCAAGCCGTTGAAGGACCTGAAACTGATCACCTGTCACTTAGGCAACGGAGGATCGCTGGCCGCATTTATGGATGGTGTCTCGGTTGATACATCGATGGGCTTCACTCCGCTCGACGGCATCATTATGGGAACCCGCTCGGGTACACTTGATCCTTACATTCCGCTTCATATTATGGAGTCGCAGGAACTGACGCCTGCCCAGGTCAGCACCATGATGAATAAGCAGGGCGGCTTGCTGGCGATTTCCGGAAAAAGTGATATGCGCGATAATGTCGAAGCCGCTGCCGAAGGGAATGCCGACTGCCAGATGGCGATCGAAATGTTCTGCTACAGTATCCAGAAATACATTGGATCCTATACTGCGGCCATGAATGGCGTTGACGGCATTATCTTTACCGCTGGTGTAGGTGAAAACAACCCGATGCTCCGGAAGACGATTCTCGAAAACTTCAGCTTCATTGGTTTGGAAGTCGACGATGCGAAGAATGATGCCAACGAAACCATTCTTACGACCGATGATTCGAAGGTGACCGCACTGAAGATCCACACCAACGAAGAACTCGTCATTGCGCTGGATACCCATCGCCTGATCAAAGGTACGGTTTAACGCAGATCTCTGCAGTAGGTAGGGCGCGACCGCCGGGCGCGCCATCCTAACGCGCGGACGGCTCGGCGAGCCGTCCCTACCTCAGGAATACCAACTGTCCGGATATCATACAGGTATCTTTTATCGGTGTTCATCCGTGTCTATCTATGGTTCTATTTCCTGCATGAGTGAAAACGAAATAACGAAAACATCCGGATATGTGTGGTTCGACGCCGAGTTTACCTCGCTGGAGTTGGATCAGGCCCGTTTGCTGCAGGTGGCGATTATCGTCACCGACACCGACCTGAATCGTCTGCATCCCGTTGAGGCTGACCTGAATCTATGCATCCGGTTGGAGGTGGGCGAGCAGGTCAGCGAATGGGTGGAAGAACATCTATCCGGCCTGGTGGCTCAATGTCGGTCCGAAGAAGCGGTCACACTCGAAGAAGCGGATAAACAGATTGCGGCCCTGTTGGATCAAACCTGCGGAACGCCCTGCGACTCTATAGCAGACCGACCTGTGCTGGCCGGTAACAGTGTGCATAATGACTGGTTCCTGTTGCGGAAGTTTCTTCCGGAGTTCCAACGCCGCCTGCACTACCGTCTGTTGGACGTATCAACGATCAAGATTCAGTGGCAGGACTGGCAGGGGAAGACTCCATTTGATAAGGAAAGCGTTGATCAGCTGAATGAATATTTTCCCGGCGGCGGTATCGGTGCTGCCAACGCCCACGATGCGCTTTTCGATATCAAAGCCTCAATCGCTGAACTGGCGTTTTATCGCAGGCAGCTGTCGTAACCGGTGGGTGTAATCCTGATCTGTATAGAGCAGCAGGCTAATCGCATCGTTTGACGGTAAAGTTATTAAATACGCCATCAAAGACACTCATGACCATTCTTGCCATTCCATACGACAGGTCAGAATCAACGATAAATATACCGTTTGAAATCTTATCTCCATGTTTATACATCTCAAATGCGCTGCGTATTTGAATGGTATCTGAATAGCTGAATTTAATGTCATCAAGGTCGGTGAAATAAATCAGTTCTTCTGCTTTGGGTTTAAAGGCGGGATCATCGTCTAGTGCTCTGAAATAGTTTACGGGATCACTGACAACCAGCACTCCGGATGCTCGCAGGTGAATCACATTATTTTCGGAATCATACTCATATGACATCATGATGCGTTCCTCTCTGACGTTTCGAATCAGATGCCGGAGACGTGACCGTATTCTCCTCATCGAATTCCATTCGCTGGTTAGCAATTATTTTAAGTCTCTTATAACCCGGCAATGATTTCTTTCATGCCTTTTATAACCTGCCCACGCCCTTCATGCACATAAATTCCAATTTGCGCAATCAGTGAATAGGCAAAGGCGAATTGTGCCAGCGCATAACCCGCGATCGTGAATTGGCTGACACTGATCACACCCACTCCAAATTGTGAGAGGGTGAAGATGCCGCAGGCAAATTGCCCGATGGCAATTATGCCTTTAGCCGGAACGGGCTTTCGGGCGGGACTGTATTTGAAGGAGATGTGCAGTAGGGGTAGACCGCACACCATTGCTTTGGATCTATATTCAAATCCATAACCATCCCAGTTCTCTCTGGCAGGGAATGGGGCACCACACTGAGGGCAGGCCTTAGCGTGTTCGGATATCTCGTGATGGCATTCTCTACAAGGTTTCATATGTTTCTGCACATCCTCTTGTTCGCCCCTTTGCACCCCGATTCGGGGTGCGTAATGACTATTGCCCTAAATTCCAGGATTTTGTCATTCGAGACCTTGGTCTGACCAGACGGCGAATTCGTTACCGCTGGATTCGGTGAATTGGAAGCGGCGACCGCCGGGGAATTCAAAGATGGGTTTGATAATGGTGCCGCCGGCTGCTTCAACCTTGGACTGTGTAGCTTCCAGGTCGTTGCTGTAGAAGGTGACGAGTGCCCCGCCGGTTTCCGGAGTGGATTTAAGATCCGCTTTGTAGAACCCGGTCATAATGCCGCCATCCGGGCAATCGCTGTATTCTGGGCCATAATCGGTAAACGACCAGCCGAATGCCGCAGTAAAGAAGGCCTTGGTGGCCTCCATG
The DNA here is from genome assembly GCA_964486885.1 of uncultured Verrucomicrobiota bacterium. GTDB lineage: Bacteria > Verrucomicrobiota > Kiritimatiellia > Kiritimatiellales > Pontiellaceae > Pontiella. The sequence goes on along the minus strand of CAZAPF010000009.1, from coordinate 24,683 downwards.
TCGCTTGCCGCAAACTCCACATAATCAATCTTTTCATGCCGATTCATTGCAACCTCCTGATAACCACAGAATACGCAAAAAACACAAGGAGTAAAGACTTGCAGAGTTTGTCTGTTATTGTCGTTTTGTGCTTTCTGTGAATTTTGTGGTTTATTGATCCAATGTTTGGAAATGGCTTTGATTTGGCGGGGGGGATTCATCTATATTCCCCGAATGGCAAAAACAAAGACAAAAGAGCCCGTTCGCTCGGGCTGGCGCGAGATTGCGGGCATTTTGATCGGAACCGTGGGGCTGATGCTTCTGCTGGGCGTATTATCCTATGATCCGGCCGATATCGGGCTATTCCGCAATCAGCAGGGTTCGCATAACTGGATTGGTCCGTTCGGGGCCGTCACGGCTTTTAAAATGTTCATGTATTTCGGTGTGGCAGGTTATGTCATCCCGTTCTGTATTCTCTGGATCGGAGTCTCGTCGGTTTTCTGGTCTGCGCATAAAATCTATCCCCGCCTGCTTTGGTTTCTGCTGGGACTTTTCTGCCTGGCCGGCCTGGTGGATATGAATGAGCAGGTCTGGCACGGAGCCGTTCTTCACCTGAATATCGGTACGCCGGGCGGTCTGATGGGTGAGGTGCTGGCTCAGCGATCGCTGGGATATTGGATCGGCCATGCCGGTGCCGGCATTGTTTTTGTCGTGCTGCTGTTTATTTCGATTGTCCGCATGCTGGATCTGCATGTTGTCGAACTTCCGAAACAGCTGTGGGCCTGGATTAAAACATTGAAACTGCCTGAGCCTTCGGTCGAAGAGGTATTTGAAGAGTCGGTAGCTGAAAAACCGAAGGCGAAACGCAAGCGTGCGCCGCGCAAACCCAAAGCGGAACCGGAAGTGGTTCCCGAGCCTGTTGCTGAAAAAGAGCCGGTTGATATCCGCGCCATGGTGGAAGAGCAGCAGAAGAAAGCCGAAAAGAAAAAGCCGGAACCTAAACCGAAACCTGTCGTGGCGCCTAAACCGAAGAAAGAAGCGCCTGCGGCAACACCGAAAGCCGAGGAAGCAGCCGATGCGGCCTTTACCGTAAATGTTGATGCGGCTTCTCACCAGGTCTATACGCTGCCTTCCATTGACCTGCTCGATCCGACTGTTCCGCAGGCCAAGGGAATGTCGGCCGGCGAAGTCGCCGACACGGCACAGGTGCTGCAGGATGCGCTCGAAGAATTCGGCGTTGAAGCCAAAGTGACCGGCGTGCAGCAGGGGCCGGTGGTTACCTGCTATGAAATTCTTCCGGCGGCCGGTGTTCGCGTTGAACGTATTAAAGCACTGGCCGATAATATTGCACTGAAGATGCATGCCGAGAGTATCCGCATTCAGGCCCCGATTCCCGGTAAGGGGGTTTGCGGGGTGGAGGTGCCGAACTCGGCCCGGGCTTCGGTCTTTTTCCGCGACATGATCGAGAGTCAGGAATTCTCGGATGGGAAGAGCGCTCTCCCGCTGGTGCTGGGCAAAGACGTCAGTGGTGATACCATGGTGTATGACCTGGCCAAAATGCCGCATCTGTTGATTGCCGGTGCAACCGGTGCCGGTAAGTCGGTCTGCATGAACTCGATTTTGACCGGTCTGCTGATGAAGCATTCGCCGGATGATCTGCGCATGATTCTGGTGGATCCGAAAACGGTGGAATTTCATCAATATAACAACCTGCCGCATCTGGTGGTTCCGGTCATCACCAATGCAAAGAAAGTTGCGCTTGGCCTCAAGTGGGCGATCGACGAAATGGAGCGCCGCTTTAAATGGTTCCGTCAAGCCGGTGTTCGAGATCTGCCGGGCTTTAATGCGCGTGCCATTGCCAAGCAGGAAGAGCTGTTTGGCGAGGAAGCGGTGGTTGATGCACCGGAAAAGAAAAAGGATTCCATTCCTGAAAAACTGCCTTATATCGTAATTGTGATCGACGAGCTGGCTGACCTCATGGCGGTGGCCCAGGCTGAGATTGAAGCCGGTATTGCCCGCCTTGCGGCAAAGTCGCGTGCGGCCGGCATTCATATGATCCTCGCCACGCAGCGTCCCGATGTAAAAGTAATTACGGGTACCATCAAAGCTAACTTCCCGGTGCGCATTGCCTTTAAGGTTTCGCAGAAAGTGGATAGTCGAACCATTCTAGACCGCATGGGCGCTGATGCGCTGCTGGGCAGGGGAGACATGCTGGTGCTGCCGCCGGGATCGGATAAACTGATTCGTTCTCAGGGTGCCTTTACCAGTGATCCTGAAATCGACAATGTCACCAACTTCTGGAAAGAACAGAGCAAGCCCGAATTTATTACCGAGATTCACGAAAAGATTGAGAAGCCAACCGCCGATCTGCCGGAAATGGACAGCGGTGAAGATGACGATATTGTCGAACAGGCAATGGAGGTTATCCGCCAAACCAAGCGTGCATCCACTTCGTCGCTGCAACGCCGGTTGCGAATCGGCTATACACGTGCGGCCCGGGTGATGGACCTGCTCGAAGAACGGGGCGTGATCGGTCCGCCCGATGGTGCGGGGCCGCGCGAAATTTTGATCGATCTGGATGGGGAAATCCCTCAGAACACGGGAGCGCAAGACGATGGAACAAGCTAATTTAAATATCGGAACAATCGGCCAGAAACTCGAGTCGGCCCGCCAGTCGAAAGGCGTGTCGGTTTCCGAAGCCGGACAGGCCACGAAAATTCTCTCCAAGTTTATCGAGGCAATGGAAGCGGACGATTTCGGGGTGCTCTCTGCTCCGGTTTACGCGAAGAGCTTCATTAAAATGTATGCCCAGTATCTCGGGCTGGATGCTCGTCCTTTGGTCGATGAATATGTGGCGCAGCATTCAGGGAATGCGGCGCCACAGCTCAGTGATGAAGTGCGGCAGAATCTGGCCAGTGTCGATCATGTTGCCGTTGAATCCAATGGAGGCGGACCCAAGCCGGCCAGCTCAGGAAATAATATCTTTGGTGAGGTTAACGAAGCAATTGCGCGCATTTCCGGATCGGGATTCCCGTTGAAGATCGTTCTGTCAGCCATCGGCGCCATTGGGCTGCTGGCCATCATTGTCTTCAGCGCAACCCAGTGCGAAGATGAAGAGGCTGAACCTGCTGCCACCGGTGGAGCAGCATCGGTAGAACGCCAGCTTATTTCTGGCGGGGTTCCCGACGCCTATCTGGTTAAACCGGGTGTAGTGGAAGTGGAACAATAACCGTTTCCTGACTCAGGAACTCAACGAGATTTCTATGAAAAGCCTTCCGAATCACCTTACGATCAGCCGTTTCTGGATGACCGCCGTCATGATGGTCTGTATGACCCTGGATTTTCCCTATGCCCGGATTGCAGCACTGGCCATTTTTATCATTGCCAGTATCACCGATGCACTCGACGGTTATCTAGCGCGTAACTTTTTTGGATGCACGTCATTCGGTAAGCTGATGGATCCGCTGGCCGACAAGGTGCTGGTCTGTGCGGCTTTCATCGGTTTTGTCGAACTCGACAGCCTGCGGGCCTGGATGGTTGTGTTGATCATTGCCCGAGAGTTTATGGTAACCGGCATGCGCCTGCTGATGATTGAGAAGGGCATTGTGCTGCCGGCCGGCATGTGGGGCAAGGTAAAGACCACGGTTCAGATGCTGGCGATCTGTCTCTACTTTTTCGGACTCATCTGGGAGTCGGACTATCTGCCTATGCCCGGAACCACCTTTGCGTGGTGGCTGGGACTCGGTACCGCTTTGATGACCGCCTGGACGGGCGTCGTCTATTTTTTGCAGCAAAGCCATAAAAATTTGGAAAAAGAAACAGAGTAGTATAAACCCCCCCCCCCAAGCCGGAGGAGAGGAACGG
>CAZAPF010000009.1:0-20830 GCA_964486885.1 uncultured Verrucomicrobiota bacterium | reverse complement strand
GTCGCGTTCTCTGCGTACGGGTAAGCGACGAGGGCGTCGCTTCTACGATTTAAGGATTAATTATGGGTCGCGAAAATATTGATAACTGGAGTGTGCGCAAGTGCGCCAAGGCATGCACAAAATGCGAGAAGGAGTTCAAGGACAAGGAAGTCCTGTTCTCGAACCTTTCATTTGATGCCGGCGAATATCAGCGAAACGATTATTGCAAGGCCTGCTGGGACAAGGACAATCCCGGCCTGAGTTCCTGGAAAACCATTTTCATTGTTCCCCCGCCCCCCGAAGAGGAAGCGGTCAGAAAGGAAAATGCCGAGTCATTGCTCCGCAGACTTTTGGCCAAGGAAAATGAGGAAGACCTCAATGCGGTCTTTATTCTGACGGTTATGCTGGAACGGAAAAAGATTCTCGTAGAGCGCGATGCCAAGCGCACGGAAGACGGCCGGAAAATCCGGATCTACGAGCACAAGAAGACCAATGAAAGTTTTATGGTGATTGATCCGGAGCTGAAACTTGCCGAGCTGAGTGATGTGCAGGAGCAGGTCGTTGCATTACTCAGCGGTCAGCCGGTTGATGCCGGAGAGCCGGGGCCGCCGATTAAAAATAGGATGGAGCCTTCAGCGGATGTCCGCCGACCGAAGCTTTGGAAACGTTATCGTTACAGCATCCGCTATTGCTACTGATGAATCGTGCCGGGAAGCCAGCGCGTAGCGCAGGCTGTACGGGTAAAGCCACCACTATGTGGTGGCTTCCGACTGTTGAGTCTGTTTTAGGCGCTCGAGCCCATGGAGTAGCCACCGAGGTCAAGGGTCACAAACCGGTAGCCCGTCTTTTTGATGGCCGAAACAATTTCGATGCGCTCATTCATCAATTTATCAAAATCGACCTGATCAATCTCGATGCGGCATAGGTCGCCGTGGTGCCGGATCCGGTATTGGGAATAACCCCTCGCACGGAGAATCGCTTCAGCCTTTTCAACCTGCGTCATCGCTTCGAGCTCAATCCGGGTGCCGGTCGGAAAACGGGAGCCCAGGCAGGCAAAGGATGCTTTGCCGGCGGTTGGAAGACCTCTGCGCTCGCTGAGCACACGGATCTCTTTCTTGTAGAGCTCCGCATTTTGCAGCGGAGCAACCACACAGTGGTTGGTCGCGGCCTGTGTGCCGGGACGTATGTCACCTTTATCATCTTCAATGGCTCCGTGGGCCAGAACGACATCACCGAACTCGGAAAGGATGGTTTCCATCTTGCTGAACAGTTCGTCTTTGCAATGGAAACAGCGATCGCCTTCATTGGCCAGATAGTCATCCTTGAGATGTTCGTTGGTTTGAATGATACGGAGATTCCAGTCGCGTTCTGTCGCCATATCAATGGCCTGTTGGAGTTCCTCGCGGGGAATGGACGGGGAATCTGCAATAACCATCATGGCATTTTTCCCGAGGACTTCATGGGCACAGTCGGCCAGATAGGTGGAGTCCACGCCGCCGGAATAGGCCACGGCCAGGGTTCCGTAGGATTTTAGCTCTTCGAGCAGGGCCTGCTCTTTTTCTTCGATCGAATTCATAAACCCATCGTAGCGGAATCGGAGCTAAAAGCAATGGAGCAGAGCCGATCCATATCGAGATATTTTTCAAAATGATCGGCCAGGAGGTCATACTGCCGCTCCTTGAAATCAGCGGCGGCCTCGGTATCTTCCTCCGGATAGGAGGGATCAAGCAGCTGAATGAACCGGTTACGAAAGTCTGGAAAATCAAACAGTCCGTGGAAATAGGAGCCTGCAATTATTCCGTCCGGGGAAACTGCTCCATCGGTATCGTCGACCGGGTTCCGGTTGCGGGAGGAAATGCGGATCATCGGTTGGGTGCCGGCACTCAGGGTGGTTGTACCCATATGGATTTCGTAACCGTCTACCAGGGTGCCGTCAGTTAATACTCCTTGGGAGCGGGAAAGGACTTTATGCTTTTCAAGGGTCGTTTCGGCGTCGAGCAGGCCAAGGCCCTTGGAGCTGCCCGAAGTGCCCTCAACCCCGTGAGGATCGTGGATGCTGTTCCCGAGCATCTGGTAGCCACCGCAAATACCCAGTATATGTCCCCGGAACTCCTGGATGGGATTTTCCCAACCATCATTTTTCAGCCACTCAAGATCGGAACGGACACTCTTGCTTCCGGGAAGGAGCAATGCGTCGTAGCCCTCGAGGTTACGGGGTTTGGATAAATAATGAAATGAAACCGCTTCGTTACGAATGAGCGGATTGAAATCCGTAAAATTGGAAATATGGGGTAGGCGAATGGCGGCAATATTGATTTTTCCGGGTAATGGCCGAGTTGGAGGATCAATAGCAGTTTCCAGCGGCATGCCGTCCTCCGGATCGATCTCGATGTGGCTGTAATAGGGGATAAGCCCGAGTACAGGAAGGCCGGTCTGTTTTTCAAGGTAGTCAATACCGTCGTCAAACAATGAGGGATCGCCCCGGAATTTATTGATGATGAATCCGGCGACGCGTTTCCGATCTTCCTCAGGGATGACGTTGAGCGTACCGATCAGTTGGGCAAATACACCTCCGCGGTCGATATCCGCCACCAGTATGACGGGGGCGTCGGCCGCATGCGCGGTTTCAAAATTGACATAGTCGCGGGAGCGCAAGTTTACCTCGCCGCAGGAACCGGCTCCCTCAATGATGATCAGTTCATATTCCCTGCGCAAATTTTCCAGCGATTGAAATGCCGCAGCCTGGATTTTTGAGGAATCTTTAAAATAGGCTGATGCCTGTTCTTTCTCGATGACTTTTCCCTGCAGCACGACCTGCGATCCCATGTCGGCATTGGGCTTTAGCAGAACAGGATTCATATTGGTATGCGGTTCAATACCGCATGCTTCGGCCTGTACCACCTGGGCGCGTCCCATCTCACCGCCGTCGAGGGTGACGTAGGAATTATTTGACAGGTTCTGTGCCTTGTACGGTGCTACTTTTATACCCCGGTTCCTGAGAATGCGCCCGATGGCCGTGGTAACAACGCTCTTTCCGACATCAGAGCCGGTTCCAAGCAGGGCGATACATTTGGCGTTCATAGATCCAGACCGCCCCTGCGGTTAAGCAACAGGAGGATGAAAAAGGGGCCGCCGAGCAATGCAGTCAGTACGCCAACGGGCAGCTCAGCTCCCGATGACCATCCGGAGAGTATGCGTGTGAGGGTGTCGCAAAGTGTGAGAAAGAGGCCACCGAACAAAAAGCTGGCCGGAGTAAGAAAACGGTGGTCTGCTCCGACAAGCAGGCGGCAGATATGGGGTGACATCATTCCGACAAACCCAATGGGACCGCAAACGGCAACCACGCCTCCAACCATCAGCGAGGCTGCAAGAAAGATCAGTTTTTTTACCAGCCCGGTATTCACGCCCCGACTGATGGCAATGTCTTCGCCGACCATAAAGAGATTCATTTCCCGGTGCAGGAATGTCAGCAGTAGGGTGCCGATTCCCATGAATGGAAGCAGGTTGGCCAGTTTGCTGTAGTCGGTGGTTGATAGGCTGCCCATCATCCAGTGCACGATCCGGAAGGAGTGCGTCAGGCCGCTGATATATTGAATAAACAGAATCAGGCTGGAAAAGAAAAAGCTGATGGCAATGCCCGAGAGCAGCAGGGTGGGAGTGGAGAAGCCGCCTTTAAGTTTGGTTAAGCCGTAGACCAGTAGAATCGAAAGTAGCGCTCCTCCAAAGGCCGCCACCGATGTGCCTGATATTCCGAGGATAGCGAACGCTATGCCGAAGCGAATGTATAGAGCCGCCCCCAGTGCCGCCCCGCTGGATACCCCCAATGTAAACGGAGTGGCCAAGGGATTTCTGAACAGGGCTTGGAAGGCCATGCCGCTGAGTGAGAGCATGGCTCCGGCTGCAAATGCACACAGCACTCGGGGCAGGCGTATGCCCGTCAGGATATCGTGCTCCTGCCCCGTAGCATTCAGCGGAATAAACTGCATGCCGAAGAGCGGGCTGAAAGCCAATACCGCAAGGGCAACAACGGCTATTCCGATCAGCGCGAACAGGGACTTGTTCATGCGTTACCTCCCGATGTTACAATGGGAATAGCAGAATGGGGGGAGGGGGTAATGTTAAATTCAGTTTCATAGATGTTATGAAGAACACCCGTGTCGGCGGTCTCTTCAGCGGACCCGCTGAAAACCATGACACCGTTTTTTATCGCATGGATGCGGTCGCTGCAGGCCATGGCTGTATTGATGTCGTGGTGCACGGCTACAACCGTAATGCCGCTCTCGCGACAGGCGGACTTCAGAATGGAGGCCACATTGCTCTGGTGCCGGTAATCCAGAAAGGTGGACGGCTCATCCAACAGAAGAATTTTGGTGTTCTGGGCCAGGGCTGCTGCAATGAAGGCCATTTGCCGTTCACCACCGCTAAGTGTTGCCATGCGGCGCTCCCGATAGGGCTGGAGGCCGGCTCGATTAATTTCCCGGTCGACTGCTACGTAGTCTTCTTTCTGCATTGAGGTAAAGGCGGACAGATGAGGGTAGCGACCAGTTGCTACAAATTCCTCAACCGTCAGCGGGTTTGTGCGTCCCTCCGCCTGAGGCACATAGCTTTGCAGCTTGGCCAGCTCCCGGTTGGACCGTTCCGAAACCGGCTTCCCCTCCAGCCGAATGGACCCGGTCCAGTTATCATATATGCCGGCCAGACATTTAATCAGTGTGGTTTTTCCAGCACCATTTGGCCCGATGATGGAGACATAGTCACCCTCGGCAACATTCAGCTTAACATCGTTCAGGATCATATTTCCCGCGATGCTGATGGACAGGTTTTCTATCTGGATAATGGGCGTGTTCATGGTTGGATGATACCTGCAAAATCTTTGAGGATCTGAATGAACCGGGGTCCCGGAATACAGGTGTAGTCGCCGGTCAGTACATAGATTCGGTTGTCCTGCACTGCTTTGACCGACGACAGCTGTTTCCAGGCTTTGGCGGGGTCTTCCGGCGCTTCCGTTCCGGGGGCCAGTTGAATAATGATGTCAGGATTCAGGCGGATAATCGCTTCTTTGGACAAGGTTGAAAAGGCCAGTTTGTTTTCAACGACGTTTATGCCGCCCGCAAGTTCAAGCAACTCATTGTGCAGGCAGTCAGCGCCGAATGCATGAATCTGATCTATTTCGGATGCGCTGCCTCCGAAGGTAATCAGCACCCGGGCTTTCCTGTTATTGTTTTCCAGCTGGAGCGCCCGCTGGACATTAATTTCTGCCAGCAATAAATTCGCAGTTTCTTTCGCGCCGCAAGCTTCTCCCACCTTCCTGATGGAATCGATGATATCGGTCATATGTTCCGTTTTCGTTTCGAGGTAGGGGATGCCCAGTCCATCGAGGCGACTTTTTTCGGATTCATATTTCCAGTGAAGAATGACCAGGTCGGGTTTGAGCGCAACGATGGCTTCAAAATTATACTGACCGAAGCCTCCAACCCTTGGAACGTTTTTCGCTGCTTCAGGATAAACGCAGTAGGTGGTTGCACCCACAAGCTTATCACCAAGGCCCAGGGCATACACGGTTTCGGTGACGTCGGGCGCAAGTGAAATAATGCGCTCAGGAATTTCAGGTGTAATCGGTTTGTCACTATGGGATCCGCACCCGGCGAGCAGCAAAAAAATGAATAGGTAACAAAAGCGGTGCATTTTTTATTCCTGCGTTAAATTAAAGGTGAGCGGTTGAATAATTTCATCTTCCACCGGTTGGCCGAACCGGACGGCAGGAGCATAGTCGGCTTTTTTTGCTGCTTTGACGGCGGCTTCGTCGAGGCGTTTAAATCCGCTCGATTCAACAACCTTCACGAGGCCGGCTTTGCCGGTGGGCAGCACCTGAATGGAGAGCACAACCGTGCCTTCCTCGCCTCTCCGTTGGGACATGCGGGGATAGGTTGCCGTGATGCCCTGAACGGCGCTGGCTGCTGTGCGTACTCCTTTATCTTCGATCAGCGAGGCAACCTGTTCTCTGGAGTCTGCGGCCGCAGGTTCGGGCATGGATTCCTGCACCGGATCGCTGATGGTTTCTGAAACAGATTCTGCGACAGGTTCTGTAGCGGATTCGGTAACCGGTTCCGGAACAGGAAGTACAGTCGGCTCAGGCAGGGGGGCGACTGGGATAACGGTTTTGACCGGTTGCGGTTCTTCTATCGGCTTCGGCTCTGTGGCTTCCTTCGGTGGTTCGACAATAGGTTCCGGTTTGGCGGCTTTGCTTGCAAGGGTTGGAATCAGCGTGAGCTGAACGACGGTGCGCCCTGAATCGAGCAAGGGCTCGGCCGGGGTATAGATGCCCCGGCTGTACAACGCTGCAACGTGCAGGGCAATGGACAGGAAGAATCCGGCCAGTAAAGGTATATTGATTATGGAGTTTCTTTTTTGCACGAGAAGGAGACTTCCTCAATACCGGTTTTTTTCAGATCGTCCAGCAGCTCAATGGCAAGGCCCAGATCTGCTTTTTGATCGCCCTCGATAAATACGGGTTTGGTTGAATTTGCTCGCAGCAGCTGAACTTTTTCTGCAAGTCCATCGGCAGCAGCCGGCTCGCCATTCAAAAACAGTTGATTATCCGAATCGATGGTAATGGAAATATAGTCTTCACTTTCCAAGGTGGCCGTGCCGGCCGTGGGAAGGTCAATTTTCAGCCCGCGGTGCACCACCATGGAAACCATGGCATAGATAAAAAAAACGAGCAGCAGAAATACCACGTCGATCAATGGCAGCATTTCAACCCGGGCTTTCTTAGCCTCATATCCGGAACTTAGCCGCATTCTTTTTCCATTCCCTTTTGGACGGTGACTTCATAGCAGGTAACGAGCTGCTCGATATGGCGGGTAACCTTTTCCACTTTGCGTGTGAGGGCGTTGTAGGGTAGCAGGGTTACGATCGCAATAGAGAGGCCCGTTGCGGTTGTAATCAGCGCTTGTGCAATGCCGCCGGTTACGGCTTTAGGATCTTCGATGCCGGCATCGCCGAGCAGGTCGAACGAAATAATAATGCCCGAAACGGTTCCCAGAATGCCCAATAGCGGTGCCGCGGTAATGATGGTGTCGAGGACGGAGAGATAGCGTTTCATTTTTTCGATTTCGAAAAGGGCGGCGGCTTCCAGCGATTGGACGAGGCCATAGTTGCGGTGGGACAGTCCGCTGGTGAGAATGCGGCAAACCATGCAGGAGGAATTTTCTCCCTCTTTGATCGCGGTTTCAAAGCCGCCGTTTTCGGTGAGGGTAAAAATACGGTTGATCGATTCCTGCCGTTTGTTTTTCTGTACCATCAGCCAAAAGACGGCACGCTCGAAAACAATCGCCAATGCGACCACCGAGCAAGCGAGCAGCGGCCACATAATCGGTCCGCCTTTATGTATGAGTTCCAGCATTCGTTTTCCCCATGATTAATCGAATTGTTGAAGATAGTTTTTTTTTCCGGGCTTGAAAAGCGCCTTCCGATTGCTTTGCGGGGTACTCCGGGAAGCAAATATCTTGCTTTATTTGTTCAGAAAACCAAGATCTCAAATATTTGAGGTGATGGAATGGCGGTAAGTCAAAAACAGATTGCAGAGCAGGTTGGGGTGTCGATTGCCTTGGTATCGCGCGTTCTATCGGGCAAGGCCCGTGAGGTCGGGATTGCGGATGCCACCATTGAAAAGGTGCTGAAAACGGCTGAGGACATGGGTTATGTGCCCAGTGCGGCCGCGCTTACGCTTAAAGGGAAGTCTTCGCGCACCATAGGTGTGGTGGTCTACGATTTTCAGGATCCCTTCTTCGGTACGATTATCGAACAGCTGCAGGCGCTGGCTCATGAGCAGGGTTATTCCCTTGTTCTTGCGGGCTTTAAAGGGCGCCACCCCGAAGAGTCAGACCTCGCTCCATTGCATAAGCACGCCATCGACGGCCTTGTGGTTATCGGGTCCGCCGACCAATCCGATTGGCTGGGCAGTTTCAAGCATCTACCGGTTGCGCGTATCGGGCACGGGAACCCAGACGAAAGGAGCGTGCGGATTACGGTAGATGAATACGATGCGGCTAAGCATCTGCTGGATCATATTGTTTCCAAAGGCTGGAAACAGTGCGCGTTCATTGGGTCGAATCTGTTTGTGCATTCCCTGCGTTTCCAGGCATTGGAAATAGCGGCACGGGAACAGGGCGTTAAAATCGAGAACCATGTCTGGGCGGTGGATGGTTTCGATGCCGGGCTCCAGGCCGCTAAAAATATCCTGTCGAGTAACGGTTCGGAAACGGCATTGATCTGTGCCACCGACCTGATTGCCATGGGTGCGCTCCACGCGCTTCATGATGCCGGCAGGAAACTTGCGGTTACAGGATTCGATGATATTCCTGCCGCTGAACAGTTTATTCCTCCGCTTACGACGTTCCGCCAGCCCATTAAGCGGATGTCGGCGCAGGCCTTCGATGCGGTGGTCAAAGGGCGCGATCCTGCAGAGGTGTTCATTGACGGATTGTTTGTTCCGAGGAGTTCCTCATGAAAATTGTAATCGCTCCCGATTCATACAAAGGCAACATGCGCAGCAGTCGTGTCTGCGAAATCATCAAGACCGCTTTGTTGCAGGAACTGCCGGAGGCGGAAGTGCTGACGTTCCCGATGGCTGATGGCGGAGAGGGGACCGTTGATGCGGTGGTGGCCGCAACGGGCGGAAGTTTCCAGACCTTGGAAGTTTGTGGTCCGCTCGGAGAATTGGTGGAGGCGCAGTATGGTCTCCTTCCCGATGGCACGGCCATCATGGAAATGGCATCGGCATCCGGTATCGAGCTGGTTCGCGCGGATCAATTGAATCCAATGGAAGCAACCACCTATGGAACCGGTGAGTTGGTTCGCCATCTGATTGAAGAAGGGCACACCTCCATTGTGATGGGAATCGGCGGCAGTGCCACGGTCGATGGCGGAACGGGAATGGCTCAGGCGTTGGGCTATCGTTTTTCAGACACTTCAGGAAATGAGATTGCAGAACGTGGCGGGAAAATGCTTCCAAGGATTGGATGTGTGGATGCATCGAATATTTTCCAAGGTCTGGAACATACAAAAATCCGCGTGGCGTGTGATGTTACGAATCCGCTGACTGGATCAAACGGAGCGGCTGCGGTTTTCGGTCCGCAAAAGGGGGCAACTCCCGAAATGGTGGCGCAACTGGATGCGGGACTTTCCAACCTTTGGAAAGTTGCGGGAACGGAAGGTGCACCCGGCGATGGCGCGGCCGGCGGGCTGGGCTATGGGTTGCGCACGTTCTGCAATGCTGAGATTGTGCCCGGTGCAAACCTGATTGCGGAATCGGTCGGTCTTCCGGCGGCATTGGAAGGTGCCGACCTGCTGATCACCGGTGAAGGTCGTACAGACGGACAGACGGCTTCGGGAAAACTTTGTTCTGTTTTGGCGGGGATGGCGCGGGATCGAGGAGTAAAGACCCTGCTGGTTTCCGGGGCGCTGCAGGGGGAGCTGAATCCATTTATGGAAACCTTTGATTATGCCTTTAGTATTTCTTCCGGCCATACTTCACTTGACGCCTGCATCGCCCATGCCCCCGGGGATCTGGCCTTTCTGATCCGGAATGTTGCCTGTTTGTTGGATTGGCACATGCCGAAAATATACAAGTCTTGAGCTAATAGATACTAGAAATAATTGTGTCTGGTACGGTATACCTTTGAGCCTCGAAAAACCGATTTTTCAGGAAAGGGTATGCTGATGACTACACAGAAAAGTTCTTTATCGCGCAGAAACATGCTGCGTGCTTCCTCGATGGGCGCGGCGGCTATTGCCGCCCCCATGGTGATTCCTTCCAGTTCGTTGGGGTTTGCCGGCTTTGTTGCTCCGAGTAACCGGGTTGCTCTCGCTATGATTGGGGTTGGCAACATATCCCGCAATCATTTTTCGCCGATGCTCAGCCGGAAGGATACGCAGCTTCTCGCCGTGTGTGATGTGGATACAAAAAAACGGGAGCGCAGTCGCGATCAGGTAAACGCGAAGTATGGAAATAAAGACTGCGGGTGTTACAACGAGCATGAAAAAATCATGGAGCGAGACGATATCGACGCCTGTTTCGTAATGACACCTGACCATTGGCATATGCCGATTTCCCTCGATGCCGTCCGATCGGGTAAAGATGTCTATGTTGAAAAACCGATGAGTCTCACAATCAGAGAAGGCCGGATCCTGTCAGATACCGCCCGCCGCCATGGTGCTGTTGTGCAGGTCGGCAGCCAGCAACGTTCGGAGTATTCCTTCGGTAAGGCGGCCGAAATGGTGCGCAACGGCTGGATCGGTAAGGTTCACACCGTTTATGCACAATTAGGCCGCTTTCCCGAACGGGAGGTGCTTCCGGAAATGCCCGTTCCTGCAGGATTCGACTATGACAGATGGTTGGGGCCGACGCCGTGGCAACCCTATCATCCTGAGCGGGTTTCCGGAAATTATGGAAGCGGCTGGAGGCGGTTCTGGGAATATGGTTCGCGAAAGAATGGCGACTGGGGTGCGCATCACTATGATATTATCCAATGGGCGCTGGGCATGGATCATTCCGGCCCGGAGTTCTTTTTTCCAAAAGGCTACGATGATTCCGGATGCCAAGGCTATAAATATGCCAATGGCCCGATCGTTTACCGCAATTTCAAGAAACGGAAGTATAATGCAATGATCGAGTTTTATGGTGACAAAGGTTCCATTGGCGTGGGCCGGGATGGCGTTCTGAAAAGCGATCCTGCTGAATTAAGAAACAAGCCGCTTGCTCCGGCAGATATCCACCTCTGTGCCACCGAGAGCCATCATGATAATTTCCTCAACGCGATCAGGACGCGCAAGCGGACCATTGCCGATGTGGAAATCGGGCACCGTACAGCAACAATTTGTCACCTGAGTGCAATTTCCGAGCGGCTGAACCGCACGCTTAACTGGAATCCGGATAGCGAGGAAATCGTCGGGGATCCCCAGGCCTCCAAGTGGCTGGATCGTCCGCGTCGTGCGCCCTACACCCTTTAACCTGAAGGCAAGATCATGATATTGAAAACCATTCTATCCATTGTGTTAATGGCCACGACTGTTCACGCTTCCGTTCAGGAATTTCTGCCCAAGCTGGCTTCTGATGACCTGGCCGAACAAACCCAGGCCCGGCTCGATCTTTTTTCGGTTTGTTCAAACGCCGGACGTGCTGGAGCCGAAGAAGAGCGCAAGGCGGTTTGTCTGGAAATATGCCAGGCTCTCCAAAATAAGTTGCCTATGACATCCATGTTTTCGTTGATTCGCAACCTCGAGCGCATTGGTGGCGAAGAATCGGTTCCGACATTGGTGCAGTTAATGGGGCATTCAGATGAGCGGGTTCGAGACGATGCCCGTCGGGCGCTGTCGATGAATCCATCCGATGCGGCGGCACAGGCGCTGGGTGCCCAGCTGAAAAGTCGCAAGGCCCGTTCAGCTGAAACAACGGCTGGTCTTATCTATGGTCTCGGTGAGCGTAAGCAGGCCGGTTCATCGAAACTGATTACCGGTTCCTTGAAGAGCAAGAATCAAGAGGTGTTTATTGCCGCTGTAAAAACACTGGGAGCTTTGAATGAGGATGCTGGTGTTAAGGCTTTGTTTGAGCGCCAATCCATGGAAGAAGGATTCCGGAAGATGCAAATTGAAGCTGCACTGTTTTCAACAGGACGCAAAGCAGTTTATGAAGCACTTTACGCGGATGGCGAATCTGCCCATGTACGTTCAACTGCGTTGCTGGGACTGATTCTGCAGGGCGATACAGGAAAGTCCGAAAAAGCCATGACTTCGGGTGATGTTGCACTTCAGCTAGCGGTAATTGAAGCAGCTTTGCAGGGAAAAGACCCAAAGGTATATGATGCTGTTGCGCAACATATCGGGTCGCTGCCTTCGCATATCCAGCTTCAGGCCCTGGGTGCGCTCGAGTTTAGCGGAAACCGGGATTATGCAACGTCTGTTGAGCCCCTGCTTAAATCGTCCGATATTTTTGTGCAGGACAATGCCTCCCGAGCATTGGCACGTATTGGCACAGCTGACTCGGTTGCATTCCTGATGGCTAATGGCCGTGGTGATGCCCGACGGGCCCTCGGACAGCTCAATGTAGAGGGTGTTGATGCTGAACTGGAAAAAATTGCCGGGGCATCTTCTGATGTAAACAGCCGTGCTGTTGCTATTGATGCATTGGCCATCCGCGGTCGTCAGGACCTGATTCCGATATTTCTGAAGTATGCTGCTGCTGATGACGGAGCATCTTCAACGGCAGCGATCAAAGCAGTGGGTTCAATTGGCAACCTGTCTCATGTCGAGGCGCTGACGGATTTGATGATTGCTAAGGAAGCATCTCCGGTATCGCGTGATGCACTGAATGCAATCGTTGCAATAATGCGCCGCTCGACTACTCCCGGTAAGGCCGTTGACGTCCTGGTGCTTCGTATGAATTCCGCCTCTCCGCGGAGCAAGGCCAATATGTTGCAGGCACTGGTGCAATCCGGCAGCAAGGAAGCGCTGGAACCTATTGTCGAAGCATGCAATTCATCTGATGAAAAACTTCAGAAGCAGGCCATTAAGCTATTGGGCGGGTGGCAGGATATGAACGGTATTCCGGCAATGTTGGAAATGGCATCCGATGATTCCATGTCGCTGGCTAACCATGTTACGTTGATGCGAGGAGTATCCCGCTTGTATGCCGGGGGACAGCCTTGGAAGCTGAAAAAAGCAGATGTACAGAAAGCCATCGATGTCTGCCGGCGTCCGGAAGAAAAAGAGGCTCTGCAGGCGACGCTTAAAAAACTTAAATAACAGTCTTACACCGGTTGGGTGCAAGGGGAATAAATCAGTTTCCCTCCACACTTCCGGCAGATCAGTTTTGAATTCCGTTGTTGGGCCGTGTGGGTCCAGCAGCGGTTTTCGCATTCAACATTCCATCGTGGCGGTGCAAACTGCAGGCGGTGCGTTCGCTCACCGGTGCAGCCGATTTCCCTGGCCTTCGCTTTCCAGATCGCATTGTGATTATGTTTTTTTCCGACCAGTGCGTGGGCAATTTCATGTAGCAGGGTATCGCGGATATCTTCATCCTTCCCTGAACGGGCAAGGTCAAAGGCAATAGAGATGGTCTTATCCCGATAGTTGCAGCAACCCGCCCTTCGGGTTGAGTGGTCAAACTTGAATTTCCACTGTTTAAGTCCATGTTGAATAAGAAGTTCCAATGCCAGGTCTTTAACAGCTTTGACTCGTTCTTCGGATCCTTCATGATCCGTGGAGGGAATCAGGAGTTCGTATGGAACGGTATATTCCTGACCATCGACGAGTACAACTCCGCGTTTGGGATTGGCCCGTATTAAGAGGCCTTCAAGTATCTTGGTGCGGTATTTAAAAGAAACCCGGTCGTGCGGTGAAAACCGGGCCCGTAGCTGGTCCGCTTCAGTCAACATTAGGGATTCGTCGCGATGGCAATACGGTTGTGACCGGCGAGATCGAGTTTGATTTCGATGTCGGCATAGCCCAGTTTTTCCAGTGACTGGTAAACCAAATCACCTTGGTCATAACCGAACTCGAGGAATAGTTTTCCACCGGGTACCAGAACATAGCGCGCCTGCGTGGCAAGGATCTGGATAAGCTCCATTCCGGTCGGTCCGCTATCGAGTGCAGACTGCGGTTCATACTCTTTCACGGAAGGAGATAGCTGGGCCCAGTCATCGGATGCAATATAGGGAAGGTTAGCCACCACCGCATCGCAGCTTTCCGGAGCAAAGCGTTCGAGCAGGGAATTCTGCATCCAGAAAATATCCGTTTCCAGATTGTTGGCTTTGGCATTTTCCTGAGCGAGTTCCAGTGCTTCAGCAGAAATGTCTACAGCTTTAAAATTTGCATCGGGCCGTTGTTGCGCAAGGGTGAGCACGATGCAACCCGAGCCGGTGCCCACATCCACCACGGTGGCCGGTTTATTATCCCATATATTGGACGACAATACTTCCTCGACCAGCAGTTCGGTTTCCGGCCGGGGAATCAGGGCCCGGGGATCGCATTTGATCCGCAGTCCCCAGAAATCGACGTGACCAATCACATACTGGAGTGGTTCGCCGTTTTCAATGCGTTCCGCGAGCGGTTCCAGCCGTTGGAGGATTTCAAACTTTTCGGATGTTGTGGGATTAGCCGGTACTGCTCCGGTGTAGATACCGAGCGGCTTGCAGTTGAAAATATGGGCCAGCAGTTCCTCGCTCACGCGGCGTGCATTGTCAACACCTGCGGCTTCAAACCGGAACTCGAATGATTCAACTAACTGCTGTATATCCATTTGTTCGGTCTATAGTGCTTAGTGCTTAGTGCTTGGTGCTGTGTTCGTGTTTTGCCCGGCACTAGGAACAAAGAACTACGCACATTTTTACTTATAGTTTTTCGGTTCGATGCCCAGGTTTTTGATGCGGTAATTAATGATACGCTGTGTGGCCTGAAGGTAGCGCGCTACGGCGGCGGCATTGCCCCGGTATTTTTTAAGGGCATCGATCAGGATTTCACGTTCATAGGCATCGACCATCTGACGCAGGTTGGCACCGTTTTCCGGAAGCAGGTTGGTATGGGTTTCATCACTGGTTTGCAGCGAAGGCGGCATGTTGAAGCCATGGATTACACCGTCGGACGAAGTGAGCACGGCGCGCTCAACACAGTTTTCCAGCTCGCGAACATTACCCGGCCAGTGGTAGGCCATCATCATATTGATGGCAGAGGTGGAAATTCGTTTCATATCTTTGCCGTACATCTCGCCGTATTTTTGGAGGAAATGATCTGCGAGCAAAATAATGTCGGATTTGCGTTCGCGGAGCGGCGGCAGCAGGATCGGGAAAACATTAAGGCGATAATAGAGGTCTTCGCGGAAGGTGTCTTTCTCCATGCCTTCCTCGAGGTTGCGGCTGGTGGCGGCAACCACGCGTACATTCACGGTTATGGTTTCATTTCCGCCTACACGCTCAAAGGTTTTTTCCTGAAGTACACGGAGCAGGCGCACCTGCACGGCAGGGGAAATATCACCGATTTCATCGAGGAAAATGGTTCCGCCGTTAGCCAGTTCAAACCGGCCTTTCCGCTGCTGTTGGGCTCCGGTAAAGGCTCCTTTTTCATGGCCGAAAAGCTCGCTCTCAATCAGGTTTTCCGGAAGCGCTGCACAGTTAACGCTCACGAACGCATTGTTTTTTCTCGGGCTGTTAAAATGGATGGCCCGGGCAACAAGTTCTTTACCGGTTCCGGATGCTCCGCGGACCAGTACCGTGGCTGCGCTGTCGGCAACCTGGACAATCTGCTCATAGATCATGCGCATGGAATTGCAGTTGCCCACCATGTTGTCGATGCTGTAGCGGTCGCCCAGCTGACGGCGCAGCATTTCATTTTCAGATTCAAGTGCCGTACGTTCTTCTATTTCCTCACGAATCGTGGATACCGCTGAAGCAAGAATCTGAGCCACGTGTTCCAGGAACAGGGAATACCCTTTCAGTATTTCTTCTTCCGCGGTCGGCAGGTCGATACTCATGGTGCCGATCACTTCTGTTTGGTGAATGATCGGAACGCAGATGAAAGCCATATTTTCGTTGGCACGGGCTTTTGTACGGTTGAGGAAGTCGGGGGACTCGTTGGTGTTGGGTATGAGCTCGGGCTGTCCGGTTTGGGCTACGCGGCCGGTAATTCCTTCGCCCAGCTGATATTGACCACGACGTATTTCACTTTCGGACAAGCCGCAGGACGCTTCAATTTTCAGGACGTCGGTTTCGGGTTTCCGCAGTGCCAGTGTGCCGCGCTGCACCCCCATATCGGTTTCCATAATTTGGAGCACTTCATTAAGAAGCTCCGAAACGTTGTGTTGGCGTGCCGAAATTGTCTGAGATATATTATACAGAACGTTAAGTTCTTTTTCGCTTTGATTCATTTTGTGCATCCCCATGCTGATTGGCGTTTTTTTTCGTCAATCCGTAATACAAAAATGTATATAACCTTCAGGGTATTACACAAGGGTGTTTTAGAGATAATTAGGTTACCGCTTTGGAGGATGCGGTTTTCTGGGGCTTTTTTTCTTCTTGGACACCGGTCGTTCCGGCGCATTTTTCCGTTGTTCACTCCAGTATTCCAGTAGTTCCTGATTACGCGTATGTGCTTTTGAGGAAAATTTGAAGTACAGAAATGCATCCAGAAATCCACGGCTTTGCACAAAGCGTTGGGCGCGACGCCCTTTTGTTTTATGAAAGCGAAGTTGATTGCTCATGATGTCCGAAACCTGATAAATCGCAGCCTTTGGAACCTGTACATTTTTGCACATTCCCTTGAGGTGGGCATGAACGGCATTGCGTGAAGCCTCGTGCGGAGAAGCTCCGGCTTCGATCTGCTGCTGGATCAAAAATTCGTGATATTCGCCGAAAATTAATGCGAAGAGCAGGGCCGGGTGAACGCGGAGTCCGGCTTTTCTCCAGCGATCCATCTGCTCAAGGGTATGGATAACCCAGTCATGGCGTGCCTTGTCCTCATCAATCCAGTGGGAAAAGTCATGGAACATGGGGTGCAGCAGATCGGTTTTTTCCAGCCAGTGAAAGACGCTCTTCGCGTGGCCGCAGAAAAACAGCTTTTGTACTTCTTCATACATGCGGGATGGTGCGGCATTGGCTAATAACTGGTTGTTGCGGCAGATTGATTCATAGGCCGCCGGTTCAATGTTAAATTCAAGTGTGCCGGCAAACCGCGCTGCACGAATCATGCGTACGGGATCTTCTGCAAACCGTTTGTCCGGGTCACCGATGACCCGGATAATCTTCTTTTCCAGATCGTCCAGGCCGCCTGCAAAGTCGATGACGGAAAAATCGGCAATGTTATAGAAGAGGGCATTAATCGTGAAATCACGGCGGAGGGCATCTTCTTCCGGGGTGCCGAAAATATTGTCGCGCATGACCATGCCGGTTTCGCCTACCCGCAATGTATTTTCACAATGGGTGCCCTCATCGGGCTCTTCGGGAACCGGAGCGCGGAAGGTGGAGGTTTCGATGATTTCGCCGCGGAAAAGGATGTGGGCCAGCCGGAAGCGCCGGCCGATCAGCCGGCAGTTCTTAAAAATTTTCCGGATTTGTTCGGGGGTGGCATTGGTCGCTACATCAAAATCCTTCGGATTCCGGTGGAGCAGGAGGTCGCGCACGCCGCCGCCGGCCAGATAGGCGGTGTATCCCTCGTCTTTCAGGTGGTAAAGAACCTTTGCCGCCGCTGAACTAATGTTCTTCCGGCTTACAGTGTGGTCTGATCTTTTAAGTACGACGGGGTCCATGAAACTGCAGATGCGATCAAGCGCTGGTTAAAATAGAAAAACCGTCCGGAAAGAACGGTTTTACAACGTATGAGAGAAAAGGGGTTAGGTGTCCAGATGTTCCTCAATCCACCCCAGAATGGCGTCAACCACCTGGCTGACTTCGTCTCCGGTCAGTTCGCGGCCTACTTCGAAGCCGAAAAATTCCTCAACACTGGCGCGGTCGTTGCATCCGCAAGCATGCTGGGCAATAAAAACGGGGTGTCCTTTGGTCGGGGTTTGGCGGCCGTCATTCTTTGGGTTTGCCGGGGCTAGGCGCTTGTTGACAAAGTCAGTTGCGTGCAGGCGCAGGATATCCATGCCGCGGGACGTAACATATTCCTGCTCCGGTTCGCCCAGGGTGAACTTATTAATACGCCCATCCTTTTCCAGTCTCTTCTTGAGCGCGCTCCAATTGTTATCAGTTTTTTTTGCCACGGTTATATCCTCTCTCGAATTCCGACCTAACCGCTACAGCATAAATAACCTGAGGGTGAAGAGCAAGCCTTCGGTAGCAGGAAATACTAAATTTATATCGTTCTCAGACAATAATATGGGCTCCACAAATCCCGCGATCAGCTTTAGGGGCTAGGTGTGGAGGAGAGCGGGAAGTCAGAGAGGATGACTACAGGTGCTTCATCCATGTATTCAGTTTGGTGGGCCGCCAGCCCTGATGTCGGTAAAAACCCTGTGCCGGGGGATTGTCGGTATCCGCTTTCAACTGCAGGCGCGCAAGGCCATGGACAAAGGCCCATTCTTCCAGTTTTTGTAATAACGCTGCCCCAATCCCTTTGGCGCGAAATTCTACATCAACCACCACATCTTCAACCAGGCCAACTTCCCGGCCCTTGGCGGTGGAGACAATCGTTTGAACCGTACACATGCCGACCACCTTTCCATCGCATTCAGCCACAAAGATTTCGGCTCCATCGTGCTGAAGCAACAGTGAAAGTCCTTGTGCCTGCGTTGCAAAATGAGGTGAAAAGTCGGCCTCAATCACAAAAAGTTCATGTAGCAACTCGGCCATTTCTGGAATATCGGATTTGGTGGCGGTACGTATCTTCATTTTAATTATTTAGTTGGGGCCTCGTCAGCGTCTCATTTCCCGGAGTGCGCACATTGCCGGTATTCTTATTGAGCTTACAATTTGGCATTTCTTATCCGGCATATCGGGGCAAAAAATACAAATGTGTTTTAAATGGTGTCACTTTCGCATACTTCGTTGCTTTAAGTGCATAAACTGTTCCAAATACACGTGCCGACCCGTTCCCGGAGGCGTGCCGAGATCAACGATATTTTATTATTTAACGCTAAATATGCATATTATTATATGATTTCTCACCTATAGATGATTCCGGTGGTCCGGATTAGGTAAATCAACCGGTTGACATTTTCGCCATATAAGCCACAGTCCCCTTTTTCTGTGCTGAATTGCGCATAACTGAGTGAATTTTCGATGCCTGAAGAACAACTAATTAAAGATCAGCTGGGACGCCCAATGCGCGATCTACGCTTGTCGGTGATTGACCGCTGTAATTTCCGCTGCACCTACTGCATGCCGGCTGAAGAGGTGGGGCCTGACTTTCCGTGGCTGGGGAAAAATGATCAGTTATCCTTTGATGAAATGTTGCGTCTGGTACGTCAGTTTGCCCGGCTGGGGGTTGAGAAAATTCGCCTCACTGGTGGAGAGCCGCTTTTACGCACTCATCTCCCGGAACTGATTGAAGGGTTGCGGGGCATCGAGGGCATCAAGGATATTGCCATGACGACCAATGGCATTCTGCTTTCACGCTTTGCTCATGAGCTGAAAAAAGCCGGGCTGGATCGGGTCACCGTCAGTCTGGATGCGCTCGACGAAACGATCTTCCGCCAAATGAATGGTGGTTTTGAGTCTCCTGAAAAAGTACTGGAAGGGATCGAGGCATCACAGGGCGCCGGATTCGGCAGTGTGAAGATTAATACCGTGGTCCGCCGCGATTTAAATATGGGCGAGGTGCTTCCCATTCTCGAAAGGTTTAGGAATTCGGATGTAACCGTTCGCTTCATCGAGTATATGGATGTCGGCAACGTCAATCATTGGGAACGCGGGCAAGTGGTCCCCAGTGCCGAGCTGATCGATCAAATTTCCGACCAGTGGAAAATCGAACCCGTAGCCAAAGATTATCCCGGCGAAGTGGCTGACCGCTACCGGTATGCCGATGGAGCGGGAGAAATCGGCTTTGTATCTTCCATCAGCCAGCCGTTCTGTCGCCCCTGTAACCGCAGCCGCCTGTCGGCGGACGGAAAACTTTATACCTGCCTGTTTGCCACCGAAGGCACCGATTTTCGGGCGCTCGTGAGAAACGGTGCCTCGGACAATGAAATCCATGATGCGCTCTGTTCGGTATGGTCGGCCCGTTCCGACCAATACAGCCAGTTGCGCTGGGGTGGAAACACCAAGCAGGAATCAAAACACAAAATTGAAATGTTCTATATTGGTGGATAAATGAAAATCAACGTGACTTATTACGCGATGTTCCGCGAGGAAGCAGGGTGTAGCGGCGAGCAGGTTGAAGCCGAGGGAGGCGATGCGGTTTCCATCTTTGAAACCCTGAAGAAAAAACATGGATTTACCATGTGCCGCTCGCATGTGCGCCTTGCGGTTAATGATGCCTTTGTTGACTGGGAAACGCCATTAAACGATGGCGATCAGATTGTATTTATTCCGCCAGTTGCTGGAGGTTAAACTTGGAGGGACGACCTCCGTGTCGTCCTATCCCTGCTACGGTAGGACGGGACAGAGCCCGTCCCTCCACGAGGAAAATTATGTTTGCTCTATCTTCAGAAGCGCTCGATGCCGAGCAATTAAAAAAGGAAGCTGAAAACCCGGTCTGCGGTGCACTGGTCACGTTTGAAGGATGGGTGCGGAATCATAACGATGGTCATGACGTTACGTCACTCGAATACGAAGCCTACAGTGCGCTGGCGAATGCAGAAGGCGAACGCATTCTGGAAGAGGCAAAAGAAAAGTTTGGTCTGACGCAGGCGGTCTGTATTCATCGCATCGGCCATCTGGCCATCGGTGACATTGCCGTCTGGGTCGGTGTTTCCACACCGCATCGTGATGCAGCATTCAAAGCCTGCCGGTTTATCATCGACGAGATCAAGGTTCGCGTTCCGATCTGGAAGAAAGAGCACTATGTGTCCGGCGACTCCGGCTGGGTGAATTGCGAAGAATGCGCGAAGCACGGACATAAACCCCAAATGGATTATAGTCGGCAGACCGTGCTTCCATTCATTGGATCTGCAGGACAGGAAAAACTGGCACAAAGCAAGGTGCTCGTAGTTGGTGCCGGTGGACTCGGATGTCCCGTACTGACCTACCTGGCCGGGGCGGGTGTTGGTAAACTGGGTATCGTTGAGCACGACCATCTGGAATCTAGTAACCTTCATCGCCAGTTCCTGTATGCCCCCGAAAATCTAGGTGAAAAGAAGGTGACATTGGCTGAGGCATGGCTGAAGCAGTATAATCCTGCGGTCACCATCGAAACCTATCCC